>NZ_CP037423.1:8493028-9113725 GCF_007754155.1 Stieleria neptunia
GGCGTGCAGGCCGCGTAGAAACTCGCAGGCTTCGAAAGAGTTTTTGGCCACCAGATGGGCGTCTTCGTCGTCCAGCAGATTGGGGTACTCATGTTTCAAGCAAAGTACGGCCGCCGGTTCGGTGGCAACGATTTGGTAGCCCGATCGAACCGCCTCGGCCAACATCCGCACATTCCTGCGTGCGATGCGGCGTGCGCCTTTCAAATCCCCCGCCGTGATCCGCGCCATCCCGCTGCCGGACTGCGACGTCGGGACGTAAATCGCGATCCCGTTCTGTTGCAAGATCTCGGCCAATGCGCGACCGAGGTCGGGATCGTGATAGTTTGCATAGTGGTCGACAAAATAAAGCACCTTGGCGCCTTCGCCGGCCGGTTGCTTGGTCCAGCGGCGGCGCGCGGAATAACGCATGAAGCTGCTCGATGCGATCGGCGGTAATTCGCGCGATGACGTCAATCCGAACAACTTGTCGGCCAGCCAGCGGGTGAGTCCATTGCGGATCAACCGATTGGAAAACCAAGGAATCCGAGAGCCGATCGCCGCGATGAGATCGAGCCGGCAGATCAATCGGTCGGACAGCGGTTGCCCATTGGTCGCAACATATTGAGCCTTCAATTCACCGACAATTTTCGGAATGTCGACGCTGGCGGGACATTCCAAACGGCACTGATGGCAATTGAAACACAAGTCCGCGACGGCTTTGGCCCGATCGCCGGTGAGGGTTTCGGGATCAATTTTTCCGCTCAACACGCCGCGCAACAAGTTCGCCTTGGCGCGTGGCGACGCCTCTTCGCTACGCGTGGTGCGAAACACGGGACATTGCCGCTCGGAACTCGCCGTCGTTCTGCAGCGGGCGCAGCCGTTACACGACTCGGCCACCACGTCGATCATCTCGCTGGGCGACCACTGCTGCAGGACCGGCAACTCGGGGACGGCGGTATTTTGAATCCGCGCCGCCTGGACGATTCGGTCGGCGGCCTTGATCAGCGTTCGCGTCTCCGACGTGACCTCGATGGTCTCACCGATCGGGCGAATGTTTTCGTTGGGCTGTTGCAGGACGGCCCCGAACAGCTTTCCCGGGTTCAACCGATGATGGGGATCAAACAGCCGTTTGATCTGCCCCATCGCCGGCCAAAACTCACCGAACTGTTTGGGCAACAACGCGCTGCGACTGAGCCCGGCGGCATGCTCGACACTGACGTGCCCCTTGAATCGCCATACGACTTCGGCCACCTGTTCGGCGACCCGACGGATCTTCTTGCGTTCGTCGGCGGACGACAAATCGACAAACGGCCGCACATGCAGATGACCGTGGCCGGCATGAGCAAACACCGTCGCCGTGCATTGGTTGTCCCGCAACGTCTTTTGAATCGCCGCCAACGCCTCGGGCAACATCTCCGCCGGCACCGCGATGTCCTCGGTGAACGGGATCGGCATCCCCGGCCCCTTCAATCGGCTCAGCCGCGGCGTGACGCGACGACACAACGCCCAGAACTGATCTCGGGTGGCCTGATCGGTCGCCGAATGGGCGACGAATGCGGCGTCGGGCCCACGCGACAAATCATCGCGCAGAATCTCAATCCGATCGGTCAGTTCGGTAAGCGAGTCTCCCTGAAGCTCCAGCAACAACATCGCTTCGGCCTCCTGCGGCAAGACCGCTTCAAATTGCCGCTCGGTTTCGCGCGCGATCCCCAGCAGCCGTCGCCCCATCAGGTCGCACGCGACCGGTCCATAACCGAGCGACCGCACGGCGCACCGGGCCGCCGATTCCAAACGATGGAAGAACAGCATCACGACCCCGCGATGCTTCGGAATCGGCTCCGTCTGAACCGTGGCGTCCACGATCAGCCCGAGCGTTCCTTGGGTCCCCACCAGAAACTTCGCCAAATCGACTCGGCCCAGGTCGTCGACCAGGCCATCAAATCGATAGCCGCCGCGGGCCGGGGGTGCGTCGTTCAGTTTTTCCAAACAGTCCTGATATTGCGTCTGGATCTCCATCAACCCGCGGGCCAGTCGGCCCACCGTTCCCGGATCGTCGGGATGATGCTTCGAGACGTCCAACAATTCGCCGTCCACGGTGACGAAACGCAACGATTCGATGTTGTCGCGGGCCGAACCGCTGCGCAAGTAGTGGCTGCCCGAGGCGTTGATCGCCAGCACACTGCCCATCGTCGTGATGCTGCGGGTCGCCGGGTCCGGTCCGTACCAGCGGCCCAGTGGTTTGAGATTGCGATTGAGCTCGGCGATCGGCAAGCCCGCCTGCACGGTCGCGAGCGACTTGAGCGGATCGAACTGCATCCGTCGCATGTAACGCGAAAAATCGACCACCAATCCAGGCCCGACCGACTCCCCCGCCACCCCGCTGCCGCTGCCCCGCGGGTGGATCGGCAAATCCTGCTCGCCGGCGTACTGCACCAACGCGACCACATCGGCCGCCGAACGCGGCCGAACCACGCCGACCGGCTGGATTTCATAGATGCTCGCGTCGGTCGCGTACAACGTCGTCGACACGGCATCGCACAGCACGTCGCCGCGCACGATGCCCCGCAAGTCGTCTTGAATGCGTTGTCGATCGATTTCCATGCATTAGTTCGAACCCATCAAGCCACCCAAGTCAACCACAAGACAGGTTTCGGGTTTCGGGTTTCGGGTTTCGGGTTTCAGGTTTCAGGTTTCAGGTTTCAGGTTTCTGGTTTCTGGTTTCTGGTTTCTGGTTTCTGGTTTCTGGTTTCTGGTTTCTGGTTTCTGGTTTCAGGTTTCTGGTTTCTGGGTACTGGGTACTGGGTACTGGGTACTGGGTACTCAGTACTCTCAACTGGCTCCCCGGCCCCGACCGTTGCTGCTAGACTAGGGCGGTTGCGGCGCCGTTAATTCGGCGTCGTCGGATCGCTCCCCTCTGCCCACTTCCTGCCCCGCCCGCCTCGTGAGGCCTTTCGTAATGCTGCGTCGACATCGATCATGGCTCGTTCCCGTCCTGGCACCCTTGACGTTTTGTCTTGCCCTCGGCCTGGCCGCCGCCCCGGCGGACGCGGCGGATGCGGAGATCAAACAGATCCTGATGGTCGCCGGCCCGCCCTCGCACCGCTACGGCGCACACGAACACTTTGCGGGGCTTCGAATCCTGCAAGACGCGATCCAACAGAGCAGCGACAACGCCCGGGTCACCGTCGTGCGCGGTTGGCCTTCGGACGAACAAATCGCCGCCGCCGACACGATCGTGATTTACAGCGACGGCGGCGGGCGGCACGTCGCAATGAACCATCGCGACCAACTGCGGAAACGTCTCGCCGAGGGGACCGGATTGGTGTGTTTGCACTACGCGGTCGAGATGCTTCCAGGGGAATCGGGCAAAGACTGGGAAGAGCTTCTCGGCGGCCACTTCGAAATCAACTACAGCGTCAATCCACACTGGGTGGCGGACTTCAAATCACTGCCCGATCACCCCATCACACGTGGCGTTGAGCCCTTCGCCACCGACGACGAGTGGTACTTTCACCTGCGTTTCACGGAACTCGGAAAAGTCACGCCGATCCTCTCCGCGGTCGCCCCCGATCACACCATGAAACGTCCCGACGGGCCACACCATGGCAACCCCCATGTTCGCAAGAGTGTTGCCGCGGGCGAACCCCAAACGGTCGCCTGGGCTTACGATCGACCCGACGGCGGCCGTTCCTTCGGCTTCACCGGCGGGCACTACCATTGGAACTGGGGCAACGACGACGTGCGACGTTTGGTGACCAACGCGATCCTCTGGACCGCGGGCGAATCCATCGGCCCGGACGGATCCTCACTGGGTGACGAACCGATCGGGATCAAGCGTCTGCTGGAAGACCAAGACTATGAACGCCCTAAAGACTTTGATGAACAAGCAACCGCCAAGCGGTTTCAATTGACGGCGCAAAAAAAAAAGATAACTGAGTCCGCCGAGCCGACCGCCCTCACCAACGCGGGCGACCCACGGGATCCCGCCAACGCGATCAGCGGCATCACGATCGCCGAAGGTCTGGAAGCGACCCTGGCGGCCAGCGAGCCGATGCTCCGCAGCCTGACCAACTTGGATATCGACTCGCGCGGACGCGTCTGGGTCTGTGACGTGATGAACTATCGCCGCAATCAAGGCGCGCGCCCCGAAGGCGATCGGATCATGATCCTGGAGGACACCGATGGGGATGGAGTCATGGACGACGCGAAGACCTTTTATCAGGGCCGCGACATCGATTCGGCGATGGGCATCTGCGTGCTTGAAAATGCAACCGGCACCGACGTCATCGTCACCGCCTCGCCCAACGTCTGGCGTTTCGTCGACACCGATGGCGATGACGTGCCGGACAGCAAGACCGCCATGTTCACCGGCGTCGGCAATCCCCAACACGACCACTCGGGCCACTCTTTCCTGTTCGGCCCCGACGGAAAACTCTACTGGAACTTCGGCAACACGGGCGAACAAGTCAAAGACCCCAATGGCGAAACGGTCATCGACATTCACGGCCGACCCGTCATCGACAACGGGGCACCGCTGTACGGCGGCATGCCGTTTCGATGCGATCTGGACGGTTCCAATTTCGAAGTCCTGGCGCACAACTTTCGCAACAACTGGGAAACCACCGTCGATTCGTTCGGCACGCTCTGGCAAAGCGACAACGACGATGACGGCAACCGCGGCACGCGCATCAACTTTGTCATGGAACACGGCAACTACGGCTATCGCGATGAAGTCACCGGCGGCGGCTGGCGCGAAGAACGGATCAATCAAGAAGCCGAAATCATGCACCGCCATTGGCACCTGAACGATCCCGGTGTCGTCCCCAACATGCTGCAAACCGGCGCCGGGTCGCCCAGCGGCATCTGCTTTTACGAAGGCCGTTTGTTGCCGCAACGTTTTTGGGACCAGATCATCCACTGTGACCCCGGCCCCAACATGGTCCGCGCCTATCCCGCGACACCCGACGGCGCCGGATACACCGCGACGATCGAACCGCTGATGACGGGAACGACCGATCGCTGGTTCCGACCGGCCGATGTCTGCACGGCACCGGACGGATCGCTGTTCGTGACCGATTGGTACGATCCCGGCGTGGGAGGACACAATCAAGGCGACTCGGATCGCGGACGGCTGTTTCGACTCGCACCTCCCGGTTCCGACTACACCGTCCCGACGTTCGACTTCACCACCGCCGGCGGTGCGGTCGAAGCGCTACGAAACCCGAACTCGGCCGTGCGCGCGCGAGCCTGGCGATCGTTGCACGCGATGGGCCGCGATGCCGAAGCCGAGTTGTTGGAGCTGTATGCCGATTCCAATCCACGGTTGCGAGCCCGCGCGCTGTGGTTGCTCGGCAAGATCGACGGACGCGGAGAGCACTATGTGAGCATGGCACTGGCCGATTCCGATCCGAACCTTCGCATCACGGCGATCCGTTTGGCCAAACAGCTGACCGACCAACCGTCACGGTGGTTGGCCGACGCGGCCGACGATGAATCGGTGGCGGTGCGTCGCGAGTTGGCCGTCGCGCTCCGCTACGACACCAGCGACGCCATGCCGGCGCTGTGGGCCGAACTGGCGTCGGCCTACGACGGCCGGGATCGCTGGTACCTGGAAGCCCTCGGGATCGGCAGCGACGTTCGCCCCGAAGCCTGCTTCGACGCCTACCTGGACGCCGTCAACGGTCGCTGGGATACGCCGTCCGGCCGGGATCTCGTGTGGCGAATCCGGGCTCCCAAAGCAGCGGACGCCATGGTCTCGTTGATCGCCGATCCGAACCGACCGCTGCGTGAAACGGATCGCTACTTTCGCAGTCTCGAATTCCATGATGCGGACGTTCGAAACGCCGCACTGAAACGCCTGCTCCCCTAAACGCCCCCGGCCTCGCTGATCCCCGATTCATTCCACCACTTTGCCCACCCCCGATGAAACTTCACGCGTTGATCCTGACCGTCAGCTGTCTGGTCCCCCTCACCCCGCATACGAGTTCACAGGCTGCCGACAATGCTTCACAGGCGGCCGACAACCCCGCGCTGGCTCGCCGAGACGCCGTCGTCGTGCGGGCGGTCGAGCGGATCGGTGGCTACGACTACCGCTCCAATCCCGCGGTCGTGGACGCCGTGATGCGGCAGATCCGGCGCAGCCAGGGCACACCGGAGTTCATGAAATTGGTCAAACGTTTCAAACCCGATGGCATTGAATCGCAGCTGACGGTAACGCTGATCGGTGACGACCGATCGGCATCCGTGGAATCGGCGGAATTGTTGTTGGAACTTGATGCCGGACGAAAAGCCATCCGCAAGCTGCTTGCCTCGCCCGATCAGGCGCGCGGCGTGATCGAAACACTGGGGTTACTCGGCAACGGACGCGCCAATCATTTTCTGTCCGAGATCGTGACCGATGCCGAGCGTCCTTACGATCAGCGTCGTGCCGCGGTCGCCGGGTTGGCCCGATCCAAGGGCGGAGAGAAACGGTTGATCGATTGTGCGACTGAGAAAACACTCGTCGGCGATACCTTTCTGGTTGCCGGTGCGTTGTTGTCGCGCAGCAAGGACGCCGGTATTCGCAAAGCCGCCGCGAGCGTGTTGCCGCAACCGGCCCAAAAGAATTCCCAACCGTTACCGCCGATCGACGAGTTGGCCAAGATGTCCGGGAATGCCGCCGCAGGCCAGAAACTGTTTCGCGGTGAGGCGACCTGCGCCAACTGTCACATCGTCGACAACTATGGCAAGGACGTCGGCCCGAATCTGTCGGAAATCGGAACCAAGCTTTCGCGCGAAGCGATGTTGACGGCCGTGTTGGCGCCCAGTGCGGGCATCAGCCACAACTACGAAAACTTCAGCGTGTTGACCGAAGAAGGCCAGGTGATCACGGGGCTAAAGATTTCTCAGACCGACGACGAAGTGGTGATCCGAACGGCCGATGCGATCAATCGCAACATTCCATCCGAAGATGTCGTGACGATCAAGAAAAGCGAGAAATCCATCATGCCGGAAAACCTGCACCACATCACCGGCCAGCAAGGCTTGATCGACATCGTGGAATACATGATGACGTTGAAGAAGAAAAGCTGATCAACGGTATTGGCCGTGACAATCGTCGCATGACTGGGTGACCGCACCGACGGCTCTGCCGATCGCGTCGTAATCGTCCAGTTCTAACCCTCGCGTCACTCCCTGCGCGGCTTTGGCCATCGCTTCACTGAGCGCCACGTAGTCGGCGTCGTCCGAGTCGTCCATGCCTTCCTTGACCAGGATTCGGCCCAAGATCGCCAGCAGTTCGGCGGGGCGGCGGACATCGTTCGGTTCCGCTTTGACGTCATCGGCGTTGCTGGTCGCGTTCCGCAATTGCTCCTTGAGCAACTCGGCGTATTCCATCAACGGGGCGCGGTCGGCGATCGAAGCCCAGTCGTTGGTCTCGGCGGCCTTGCCGCCTCTTAGACCGGTGCCCGAAAGCAGGTCTTGCAAATCGTCCTTTCGCGCCCGTGCTTCGTTGAACACCTGGTTCGTGCCCGCGTTGCAGTTGAACGCCGTTCGCCCCAGCAGGTCACGTGCGACCGCCGCATCCTTTTTCCAGCGAACATCGCCGTCGTATTCGCTGATGATCGCAAACAAACTGCTCATCACCATCAGATCCAACCGAGCCTCCTCATAGCCTCCGCTCTTGAACGGTCCCGGCTGGGTGACAACGGAGTCGTAGTGCAATTTCACCCGTTTGATTTCGTCTTCGATCGAGGTCGGGGAAATCAACTTGTCCCAGGGGCCGGCCTTCGCATCACCCCCGTCCTGGGGCGTGTCGACAACCACTTTCGACGCCTGAGCATTCTTCTTTCGCAACGCTTGCAACGTCGGTCGCTCTCCGCGAATCGCATCCCCGACCGAATCAAAGAAGACGCCCTTGGTCGCGTCGGCAGAAAATTTTGGCGCCGGGGCACGTTTTTCTTCGCCCAACGCAATGTACGAATGAGCAGAAACGAGCACCGAACCACCCAGCATGATGGCGACGGGTAAAGTGCGATTTCGGGTCTTCATCACGTGACTCGGCTGGTGCAATGGCAGGGTAGTTTCCGTCAGTTTAATTCAGTTTAGCACCACAAAGAATCCAGTGCCGAACGACCGATAACAGAAAGGGGCAACTGGCCCCCGAGCGGGGGTTTGCAGGCTGTCAGTGTGTTTTGGTTGAATCCGCCAAGAAGACGACGCGAAAGACGAAATCGCTCGCGCCCCGAATTGTTTCGGAACCCGCCTGGGTCATCGGGGTTTGTAAAGAGTGTGAAGGGAATCGCATCATCAACGAGGGGAAATGAAAAAGATGAAACAAGACGATCAAGAACGAATCACCTGCCGATGCCCGCGTGGACACAAGCTGCGCGGCGGCATGAATCTGATCGGCGAAACGGTGCGTTGCCCGCGATGCAGCGAGAAATTCGTATTCGGCTATCAAGTGCGTCAGGATGTGACGGACACGGCCGTGGTGCGGATTCTCGGTGACGGCCCCACGCCCCCCGCCCCCGCGACGGAGCGTGAACCCAAACTGCGGCCCTGTTCTCGCTGTGGCGTTGCCATCAGCGCCGCCGCCAGTGTTTGCAAACACTGCAATTGCTATGTCGGCATCTTGCCCGATTTCCTCAGCAAACTCTCCGACGGAAGCTCGATTCACACGAACTGACGCGACACCCCAGCGGGAAGCGCCCGCGGCCTGTTGATTGATTCGGGACCTGCTGAGTCAATGGTGAGCCGCCGGCCGTAAGGCCTTGGGCGGGCGCCGAATGCCCGGCCGCTTACGCGTTCGCGGCTCACGAAATCAACAGCCCAGTTAGCGAGCGGCGCGTTGAAGTTACCGCGCATGCACCACGCGCCACTGGCTAACGCGGCGTGCTGAGATGTGCTAAAGTCTGCGCCAGTCGGTCACCGGTATCCCTGGCATCTGAATGAGCGAGTTTGTTTTCGTGCGATCCTGTTTCATGTCTTCGATCTGCCTGTTGATCGGGTTGATCGCCATCGGTTGCGGCCAAACACCACCACCACCGGCCGCCGATGCGGCTGTCGGCGAGGTGACTCTTGAAATTCAACCAGACGATTCGATCAGCGAAACGATCCAGGTCCCCGATGTTGCCGACGGCACGACACTGGAGGCCGTGATGCGGATGGTGGAGCAAGTCCCCGTCAGCGTTTCCGGTAGCGGCTCGACCGCGTTTGTCGATTCGATCGGCGAAGTCAAAACCGATGCCGGTCAAGGATGGACATTCAAAGTCGACGGAGCATTCGCCAATCAAGGCATCGGCCAGACCGTGCTTCATCCGCCGACCACGGTCACCTGGTCCTACGGCGCGTTCGAGAATTGAGCGGAAAAGGGCATCAGCAATCGTTGGTGTTTCGCCTTGAGAGACCGTCCAGCTTAAGGCGATCGCTTTTCTGATGTACGATGGCCCTTCCGGGCCGTCGTCCGTGGGACTCCCGACGACGACCTAGAAAGGACGTCGTACAACGGTCCGCTGACCGCGGCACCCTCAATCGAAAAGTTGACGAAGCGCTAGAGACGCCGCAGGCCGTCTTCGGTCATCGGCGTGGGAATCTCAAAGTCGACCTCGTCGATGCGAGCCAGGGTCTCGTCGGACAGAATCAGATCACGTGCTTCCAGCGATTCGTTTAGTTGCTCGACAGAAGTGGCGCCGATGATCGTTGACGCGACGAAGTCATGCTGGCGACTCCAGGCCACCGCCAACGCGGTCACACTGACACCGATGCTGCCCGCGATCTCGCTCAGACGTCGCGTGGTTTCCAGCGTGCGATCATTGACGAAGCGCTTGGCCATCCGTTTCTGACGTTCACCGTCGCCGGTCAGGTAGTCGGTAAAACGCGCCCCCGGTGGCGGTCCATCCTGGTACTTGCCCGTCAGCACGCCCCCACCGAGCGGCGAATAGGGCAGCAACGAAATGCCTTCGCGGCGACAGACCTGCGCCAACTCACTTTCACAGCGACGGTTGATCAGACTGAAATTATTCTGCACCGTCTGATAGCGATCGACATCGCAAACGTCCGCCGCCCAACAGGCCTTCATCATGCCCCAACTGGTTTCGTTGCTGGCACCGATGACACGGATTTTTCCTTCATCGCGCAGTTCCGTCAGCACGCCCAACACCTCTTCATAGGGCATCCCGTGATCGGGCCAGTGCGTCTGGTACAAATCGATGTAATCGGTCCCCAACCGGCGCAGCGAATCTTCACACGCGCGGACGATTTGATTGCGATCCAGGGCGGTTTTTCCGTGGCGGACCGGCGGTTTGAACCATCCGTGCCCGGGACCGGTTACCTTTGTCGCCACGATCACCGACTCGCGCGGTTTGCTGCTCAACCATCGCCCCACGATCTCTTCGGTCACCCCGAATCGTTCGGCCGACGGCGGCACGGGATAGACTTCCGCGGCGTCGAAAAAATCGATGCCGGCGTCGAAGGCCGTGTCGCAAATGCGATGACTGGTGGCTTCATCACACTGAAGCCCAAACGTCATCGTGCCCATACAAATATCGCTGACGACGATTCCACTGCGTCCAAGTCTACGTTGCTGCATCAAAGTGCTCACTGAAAAAAAGACAGACCATCCGACCGGCCATTCTTTTAACACGTTTGCCAACGATCCCCAACCAGTGGCGTAAGCTTCCAGCTTGCGATCCTCGTCGTCACCAACGAGCCGCTAATGCCCGACCCCATAAATCGTGAACGGCGCCCACAATTTCGGTCGCGGAAACTTGGCCCGTGTCTCCAGCATCGCGAACCAGCGGAGGAGGAATGGCAGAATCATTCGGGGCAGAATAATGATTCAATCGAAGGCGGGGCAAAACAATGGGGGCAAAACAATCTCATTCCCCCACCGCACCACCCTGCCCGGTGTCATTGTCGCGGTAGGGACGGCTGTTGCCAGCCGCCCCCCGCACAGATCCGTACATGAAGAACTACCTCATACGGCTCCTCCGTTGGGTCAAACGATCACAGCGCAGAACGTTGCAACCCGTCGTGATTTCCCGTGTTACTCTAATTGATGCTTGGCCCGACTCTGAGTCCGGAGCATCGGTAACAATTCGGCAATACTTCCCTTCAGTGAGATCCCTTCCCTCATCCGACTTCCCATCAGCGTTCATGTCAGCCGTACCCTCGGAAAGGTTAACTGACCGTCCTTGTGTTCGCCCGTGGGCGGACCAAGGAACTGTTGGGAGCTCCCGGTTCTCGCGTTTGGAATATCCACGCATGCACAGGTTCGCAGACTCCGCCGTGTTCCGTTGCGTCTCGCCGGAGATAACGACGCACCGGATGTTGTCTTCCCCATAGGCAGACAAGGTCGACACACGAGACTACATTGATTTCGGAGCTCTATTTCTGGCCTGCGTTTCCCTCCGGGGCGGACGCTCAGCAGGACGTTGTTACCGCGGTCGCACCTCCGCTGGAGGCCGAAATGGTAGGCTAAACCTTTTTCGTAGAACACTTTCAATTCCTATTCCAAACCGGTTTTATCCCGGCACACCTGCCACCCCATCGTTCTGCCCCCATCGTTCTGCCCCCATCGTTCTGCCCCCATCGTTCTGCCCCCATCGTTCTGCCCCCATCGTTCTGCCCAACACCTTCTACTACCGCATCCGCTCCACCTCATACTGCCGGTGCGGTTCCTCTTGATTCGGCTTGCGGATTCGAAACCCCGGACGATTCTCAAACGCTTCGTGAACCGATTCGGCGCGTTCCAGATCAACAGCTCCGGAATGGGCGTACAGCAGATAGCGAAGCACCAGCGGATTTTCATCGGTAATCTCGATCGCGGTCTTCATCCCGGGTGACGCCCCCATCCAGCCGTCTTGGCGGACATGCCAATGCGTCGGAAAGCCGGGATTGCTCGGATGATCAAAATACGTGATCCCTTCTTCGACCAGCTTGCGTCCCCCAGCGGCCGGTACGGCGATCGGGCCGGAATAATCCATCCACCGTGACTGTTTCTCGTGCAGGCTCGGTTCGCCCTGAACACCGGCGTCGTTGGTCAATCGTCCGCCTCCGAAATAGGCGGACAGACTGGCGGCCACGCGGACGGCCAAAACGCCGAAATTGGTCTGCTCCAACGTCACCTTGCCTCTTCCCTCGCCCGGACGAAACGTCAATTGAAACTCGACCGCGTGCTCGGCGGTTTCCGCGTCGTTCTCGATCCCCATCAACGCGACGACGACATCCTGTTGCATTCGCTCGACGCCCTCGCCGTCGATCCAGACCAGGTGCGTCGCCATGACGGCTTCATCATCCCCGTCACGGTAACGATACCAGTGGGTTTGTCGGATGACGGATCCGGTGCCGTCGGCCCAAAAATTCACGCCGTCGACTTTGTGGTGGGCAAACCAGACGGATCGATGGTGGTCATGATTCTGGGCGCCCGGGTGCCCCATCCGCGTCAACGTTTCTCCCGACGGTCCGTTGAACGGATAAAAAAACGGTCGCGGGTACTGTGGTCCATAGTGCCAACGCAGCTTTTCGCGACCATCGATTCGCAAGGAGACTTCATGATTGGCCAGCGGCACGATCTCGCATCGGGGCGGATGATAATCCTGTGCGATCGCTGAACGTCCCAATCCACAGATCACCAGCACCATCCACAATCCGGCACCGCATCGATCACCCAACACACTACATTTCATTCCGGGTCTCCTTTCATCATTGACGGACTTGCTCGGTCCCGACGGGCGGCAGTTGATCGACGAAACCTGCTTCGGTGCGTTTCAATTCATCGACCGTCGCGTTTCGCAATCGCTCTAACAAGTGATCGTTTGCCGGGTCGTGCGCGAGGTTGATCAATTCCTCGCGGTCGTTTTCGATGTCGTACAACTCTTCGGTTTCACCGGCAACCAGATTGCGGATGTACTTGTAGCGTCCTTCACACAACATCACGTACCAGGGGACTCCGGGGCCGTGGTACAAGTCGGGGTCATCGTTTGCCGGAATTTGATCGGTCGCCGATCCGTATTGTTTGGCGGTATGGACCAGCATCGCGTGATGGTTCCAGTTTTCCGCCTTGGATCGAAACAATTCACTAAGATCAAAGCCGTGCATGTCCCAAGGCAACTCGATCCCGGCAAATCGGAAGAACGTCGGCGGCAAGTCGACGCCGCTGACCGGTTGCTCGATAACACGGCCGGCACAGCGCGCGGCAACCTTGCCCGGCGGACGGATGATCAACGGCGCTGCGACCGTGCCTTGATACGGAGCGACTTTCGATTTGAAACCCTTTTGCCCCCACGCAAATCCCTGGTCGGACGTATAAACGACCAGCGTGTTTTCATCCTGTCCGGATTCCCTGAGTGCCTTCATCAGGCGGCCGACACCCTCGTCGATGGCCAACACACCTTGATGATATTGGCGGATCCAATCGGCCAGCGGACGTCCGGGAATGTCCTTCATGCCGACGGGGCCTAAGTCGCGGACCTTACGTTCAACCGGAACGCCGTTGGGGCCGGGTTCCCAGAACTCCATTTCACGCACGTACTTCGGCTTGCCCGGTCGCGGAGGAAAGACATCGGTTGGAAACGGGACCTCGACATCGGGATATTCGTCCAAATGGCGGTCGGCCGGCGTGAACGGACCGTGCACGGCTCCGTAACAGAGCCACAAGTACCAGGGTTTGTCCGCCGCGCGGCCTTCGCCATGAATGTAGTCGATCGCCCAGTCGGTGTAGTTGTCGGTGCTGTACCCGTTGGTCATCGTCGGCGGGCCGCCGTTTTTGCTGATCAACTGGTTGTCGTAATAGTTTGGCGCATTGTCGGGATGTCGTGGCCGGTTCCAAACGATTTGATAATCCCAATCGCGGCCGTAACCGGGGTCGATGCCGGTGTGCCATTTACCGATCTGGGCGGTCGTGTAGCCGTTGGCACGAAACACGCTGGGCCAGAACCGACACTGCTTCGGGTCGTAGTCGCTGCCGGGATATCGGCCGACCATCCGCATCGACTCGATGCCATGCTGGTGCAATCCGGTCAACAGGGTGGCCCGTGACGGCATGCACCAGGACCCGATGTAGGCATGGGAGAACCGGACTCCGGCTTTGGCGAGTTGATCCAGATTCGGCGTTTTCACCCAGTCAAATGAATCGGGATAGCAACCAACGGTTCGTGACGACTGGTCGTCGGTGTAAATGAATAGAATATTGGGTCGCTCATCCGCGGCGGCGCGCGTTGCGCACAAGACAACCAGTACAAGCAAGCGAAAACCATTCATCGATCGGCCCTGTTGGACGTCTTTGCGGACACACTCGTTTCCCGTCGCAACAGTATAACATCGAAGGGCACGCCACCGAATCACAACTTCGTCGTCGCGTAGAAATCCAGCATGCTGAGATACAGCCCCGAGGCGGTAAGCACACTGGCGAGGATCACGAGTGAACCGATCAGACGGGTACGTTTGAGTTGCCACCACATGACCAACCCGCTCAATCCCCAAGTGACCATCGCGATGGCCATCGCATCCAGGATCAAGGACCAATACATCCTGCCGTTCCAATGCGGCGGCTGACCGTGCGACGTGTGCAGACGCATAAAGAACTGCCGTGGCGACATCCCATCCTGCCCTTCGTAGCGAGTGATATCGATGTGCCCGTCGCGGAGCACGTAGGTCACGCGTGCCGGTTCTCCGTCGACCGTCGCAATGAAATTCAGCTTGCACCAACCCATCGGCTGGGTAGACGACGGAGCGTCAAATCCGGCGGCGGACACGATCTCCGGCACCGCCTGCCTGGCCAGCAAATACGGATTTTCATCCAGCGCGATGCTGCGGACATCCTTGAGCATCGGCTCCAGCACTTCCTCGTTCTCCGGATACAACATCACACAAGCCGTCCGACGGACCGGATCGATTTCCACCGACCGCTTCTGCTCGCCGCCGACAGCCTCAATGATCAAATTGTTGTTGAATTGCGGAGTACTTTCCTCGGACAACTCAATCTCCGAATCCGGCGCCGCCTCACGGAGCTTTTTGATCACTCGACTTGCCAACTCATCGGCGGTGGGAAACGACGCCAGCGGTGTCGCTTCAGTGACCGCCGCGCCGACGGAATGGATTTCCAACTCCGGCAGCAATCCCTTGTGGTTGTACATCGCACCGGTCACGCCATAGAGAAACACCCACGGGAGCAGAAACAGCCCCGCGTACAAGTGGACCCGGCGAATCAAGACGGTCAAACGCGTGACTCGTTTTCGCCCGGAACGTCGGGCGCCGCCAGAGGATTCAGCCGACGGCCGAGAGGATTCGCTTTGCGTCATGGGTTGATCGTGATGATTTGAGAACCAAAGAAGGAGATCGCGTGCATTTTACGGCCCAAATCATAGCGGTTGACCAAGGGTGTCGCACACCTGTCGGATGATTGCCGCGTCAATCAACCAGGGAGGAATGTGCGATGCAATCGTTTCGAGTGAGCCGGGGAGTCCGAGTGGAAGTCTGTAAGGCCAACCGTCGAGGTGACTGGGTTTCTTTTACGACGACCAAGACGAATACCTTTGACGAACCGATCAGCCGCACGCGATCGACCGTTGTCTTTCGCGACGGACGCTGGCTGCTGCGAGTCAAACCACATCAGGTCGAGATGTTCAACGGACTGCGCTGGGTGCGAATGAAGTGAGTTGAAGATTCGTAGACGTTTGTAGGTTCCGTCAGTCGGTTTTTGTCGATAGACGAACCAGTAGGTCACGCTGTGCGTGACGGATGGCATGCACAGCATGCCCTTCTATGAGGCCGCGGTCTGCAAGCCCTGATTTTAAATTTTGCAAAAAAGTCGGTCTAGCTGCCTTCGTCGGAGTCGGCCCTCGGTCGCTCACCCCGGCGCAGCGAGGAACGAGCGGAGCGAATGGCGACCGAGGGCCGGACGAAGACGACGGCAGCGGTTGCCTTTGTTGGGGAGGCTCCGAGGTAGTGAACCGATCAACGTTTCCCCAGTGAACGTTATGCAACCACCTTCTATCCGTTCCGGTCTGGCCGGGAACCTAAAGCTGCATGCTTCGATAGCCGAATCAGGGGGAAACGTCGAACAGATCGCCAAAACCCTTCTACAAGGTCGGTCTCACTGGAAGTGAGCCCAGGGCATGCTCGGTCCAGCGATCTGATCGATCGTCACTGCTCGTCGACACCCGCAAATAGAGCAACGAGAGCCTGAATTGAAAATTATGCCATCGCAACCTCCTGCAAGTTCACTGCGCCTAGACTTGCGGTCTTACGCAGACGACGTTTTTGTGCGGGTGATTTGAATTTCGCTCCGCGTGGTAGTTCCCCTTGCATCGCATACTTCCAAAGCGCGATGACCAACTTGCGGGCCAATGCCACAATCGCGATTCGACGCATGCGGCTGCTCTGTCCCCCCGCTTTTTCCCGGAACCACCGAGCTAAGTCGCTTTGAGGTTGATAACGCAGCCACAACCATCCAACCTCAACAAGTAAGCTTCGCACATCACCGCGACCCGCCTTGCTGATGCCCTGCTCACGATTCAGTGCACCGCTGCTGTAAGGCGTTGGCGCGAGTCCAACGACCGCTCCGAGTTGACGACGATTCCGGAATTCACGCCATGAAAACAGCTCCGTCGAAAGCGTCCACGCACATTCCACTCCGATCCCGCAGAGTTCGACCAGGCGATCTGCAATCTGTTGACGCGAGGCACATTGATCGGCCGCAGCGTTCGCCTGACGAAACAACTCGGCTCGTTGCTCTTCCAATTCTCGAATCTGGCAAACACAAAGCTTCAGCCGAGTGAACTCCAGCTGCAATCGTTTTCGGAGATACGCTCCGATCGGTTGACCGTCACCCGTTTTTAGCGTTTCAAGTATTGCTTCGAACTCAGAATCGATCGTTCCGAGCACAATGCCTTGGGCGAACAGCAGACCTTTGATCCGGTTGGTTAATCGCCGTTTGTCCTTGCGGATTGACTGCAGGCCTCGCTGCAGATTGCGAATGTCTTCGTCTTCCATCAACGGGACGTGAATCGGCCGTAGTGCTCCACGTTCGCCACGGTAATACCGTAGCAACGCGTGGACCATTTTTTGGACGTCCAGACGATCGGTCTTGCGCTGCTTGCTGCGTCGATCGACTTCAAGAGATGCCGATTCGATCACGTGATTGGTCAGCCCAATCGCTTCCAACGCCCGATGAATCCAGAAACCATCGCGTCCGGCTTCGTAGCAGGTTACGGTCCCTGCGTCGTCCTCGAGTGCGAACTTGCGTTTTGCGGCTAATAATTCGGATTCAAATTGCCGGAGGTCGCCGGCGGCAACATTTCGAATCCGAAGGCTCGGATGCTCGGCGCAAGCAAAACCAAGCTTCCAAACGGATTTGCTGAGTTCCAAAGCGACAAACAAAGTGGAGGAAATTGAAGTAGACTGAATACCGGTCGCGGTCATGATTAAGCCTCTGAAGTTGAGTGATGTTGACTCTCAGAGCTTAATCGCCGCGGCTTTTCATAGCTTCTACACACCGCTGACATCCGCCCCCACGATGTCTTGCACGTGTGAGACGCCGTCCCGCTCCAACAATTCCAACAGTCCGCGATTGATCCGGCGGACCACGCGCGGGCCCTGGTACACCAGCGCGGTCAGCAATTGAACCAACGACGCGCCCGCGCGAAGTTTGCGGTAGGCGTCCTCGGCGGTCGCCACTCCGCCGGCTGCGATGATCCGATAACGCCGACGATCCATTTGCCGGTACAAGCTGACGATTCGCCGGTCCATCCAATCCTTCGTCGGCGATCCCGAAATCGCGCCGGGCCAATCGTTCCAAATCTCACATGGCGTTGCCAACCCCGACCGACGCCGCGACGATAGGTTGAACATGAACCCGGCGACCGATGCGTAGCCATCCACCGTCTGCAACATTCGATCGATCGCCGCGTCGTCCCAATCCGGCGAGAGCTTCAGCAACAGTGGAACGTCGATGGGAATCGATGCCAGTCGCTCAAGCAGCTCGCCGAGGTGTCCCGGCGCATCAAAAAATTCGCGGCCGTCGGAAGTGTTGGGACAGCTCAGATTCAGCATGAAATACGACGCACACCCTCGCAGCGTTTCGGCCGCGGTGACGTAGTCCTGGAGAATCTCATCGGGGCTGATCGCATCTGAACACACGCCATGATTGGTGTTCACCAAGTTGATCCCCAGCGGCACGTCGATCCGCTGCCCCTGCAATCGTTTCGCGACCGCGGCGGCACCCTCGTTGGGCAATCCGTAGTGCACGCAAATCGCATCATCGATCGGCAGTCGCCATAAACGCGGTTTAGGATTTCCCGCCGAGGGCATCGCCGAGACCGAACCGATTTCGACGTGGCCGAACCCCAAGGACGCCATCGCCGCGACCGCGCGTCCCGATTTGTCGTACCCGGCAGCCAGACCGAGAGGATTCTTGAACGGGATGCCGGCAACGTCGATGTTCAGCCGCGTGTCATCGACGCCATGCATCCGTGACGCCCAGCGAAGCAAACCGGGGATTCGCGTTGCCGCCGCCCCCCAGGCGATCGCCTGATCGTGCGTCCACTCCGGATCGAAGCGAAACAACAGCGGACGAACGAGACGTTGATAAATCATGGGGCGATCAGCGACCTTGGTTCGCAGCGCCGCTTCGAAGACTTCAGGACCGAGTGAAAGGGCACTGCCGGCGTGTCATTCTAACCGCCGCCCTCAAGCGCGAAATGGGCAGCAGCTGGAAAACGGTCGAACCGTCGCCTGGGATCGACGATCCCGCGATCCGCCGGTCGTCCTTGGCATCCTCAACTGATAGCATGTCGTGGACCGAGTTTCCTTTCCTCGGCAACTTCCCGACGCTGACGATCCATGAACGCTTCCCAAAGACTCTTCGATCGATTCGAAAAAGCCGGCCCGTCATGGCTGCCGATCATCGTGCTGTCCCTGATCGGATTGATTGCCACGATCGCCTGTGTGCACTCGATCGCCGGCCTGGGTGAATGAGCAACGCACGGAAACGAAGTGGGATAGGGCTTCCAGCCTGTCGATGCGGAAATGACAGTCCGGAAGCCGATCCCACTTCAAGAGATCCGACAGTTATATTCCTTTCGTCGCTACCACAAAGGAAACCGTCATGAATGACCCCAACCAAGTCGCATTGGATGCCTTGCGTCAAGCCGTCGGCTTGGCACCGGAGAACATTGCGTTGGCCGACCACCTTGCCAAAACGCTGCTGCAAATGTCTCGGCCCGAGGAAGCCGCCCAGGTCTATCGGGATGCGCTCCATCACCATCCCGGCAACACCCCGCTGCAACTGGGGCTGGCCGACAGCTACCGACGCGCCAATCGGCTCTCGCACGCCCTGGCGATCCTTGAAACGTTGGTCGCTGAGAAAAAACCGCCCGCCGAGGCGTTGCTGCTGCACGCCCGTGTGCTGCACGGCCAGGGCGAGACCCGTTCGGCCATCAATCAATACAAAGACGCGATCGATGCCAACCCCGATCTATCCGATGCGGCCTTCGAAAGCCTGCTCGGATTGAATTTCGAATCCGAGTCCGACGACTTCGCCGAGCGCACACCGGCCAGTTGGATGGAAGACGCTCCCGAATCGGGGTTCGACCAGCAGGACATGGACGACGACGATTCGTTCGCGGATCTGGAAACCCCGTCGATCAAGTTCGACGATGTCGGTGGCATGACCGAGGTGAAAGAGGACATCCGCGTCAAAATCATCTATCCGCTGCAACATGCCGAGATGTTCGCCGCCTATGGGAAAAAAGTCGGCGGAGGCATTTTGATGTACGGACCGCCCGGCTGTGGCAAGACGATGCTCGCGCGGGCAACGGCCGGAGAAATCGAGGCGGGGTTCTTGAGTGTCGGAATCAGCGATGTCTTGGACATGTGGGTCGGCAACAGCGAAAAGAACCTCCACAACCTGTTCCAACAAGCCCGCCGCAACCGCCCCTGTGTCGTGTTTTTTGACGAAGTCGACGCGCTCGGTGCCAGCCGATCGGACATGCGTCGCAGCAGCGGTCGACACTTGATCAACCAGTTTTTGTCCGAGCTAGACGGTGTGGAGACGGACAATGACGGCGTCTTGTTTCTGGCCGCCACGAACGCACCGTGGCATTTGGATAGCGCGTTTCGCCGCCCCGGTCGATTCGATCGAATCGTGTTTGTCCCGCCGCCGGACGCGGAAGCCCGCATCGAAATTTTGAAACTGGCACTCGCCGGAAAGCCGACCGAGAAGATCAACCTGGAAAAACTCGCCGCGAAAACCGTCGACTTTTCCGGTGCAGATTTGAACTCGGTCGTCGACACCGCGGTCGAAACCAAATTGAAGGACGCGGTGAAAACGGGATTGCCCAAACCGATCACAACGAGTGATCTGATGACGGCCGTCAAACGCTGTCGACCGAGCACCGGCGAATGGTTTTCCACCGCACGGAACCACGCGCTGTATTCCAACGAAGGCGGTGCGTACGACCCGATTCTGGATTACCTGAAGATCAAGCGATGACACAACGCTACGACCGCGCCCAACTGCTGATCGGCCAAGGGCGATTTGAAATGGCCGAGCGTGAGATCCGTCAGGTGCTGGCCGACAATCCCGATGACGGACTCGCCCATGCATTGTTGGCGATCTGCGCCGCCACCGACGAATCACGCTACGAGGAAGCAACCCGCGAAGCCGAGTTGGCCGTCGCGGCCGAACCGGACGCCCCGTTCGTTCATTTCGTCCGCAGCCGCGTGCTTTGGAAACGCAACCATTTCGACGAAGCCTACGAGGCGATCTCCCAAGCCATTCGACTGGATCCCTACGACGCCGACTATTTCGCACAAGCCGCACAAATCAAATTGGCAATCCGCGACTGGCCGACCGCGCTGCGTCTGTCTGAACAGGGCCTTGCCATCGACCCGGAAGCTGCCGGCTGCAACAACATCCGCACGATCGCGCTGGAACGCCTGGGCCGCACCGGGGAAGCGCTTCAATCGGCCGCCAAAAACCTGCAGAACAGCCCCGAAGATTCTTATGCGCATTCATCGCACGGCTGGGCACTGCTGAATTCCGGCAAATACCAGGAAGCCCAAAATGCGTTCCGCGAAGCGCTGCGACTGGACCCCAGCAACGAACTTGCCCGCGAAGGCATGATCGACGCGATCAGCAGCCGCAGCCTGCTGTTTCGCTCGGTTCGGAAATTCCACATCGCGCTCAGCCGACTTTCACGGAAACATCAATTCGCGATCATCTTCGGTGCCTGGCTGTTGATCCAAGTGCTCAGCGGTGCCGGGGACAGCGTGCCCTGGATTCGGCCGTTCATTCCGCTGATCTTGATGGCGTACATGGTCTTTGCCGTCCTGACGTGGACCTCTGACGCGATCTTCAACACGTTGCTGCGTTTCCACCATTTCGGACGCCACCTGCTGACGTCCCGCATGATCTGGCGATCCAATCTGGTGGCATCGTGTTTGATCTGCGCCGGCGGCGGTGCGATTTACTCGATCGCGATCGGCGGCTGGTTTGCCGCCGCCGTGGTCGCGTTCTACTGGACGTTGATGTGCGTCCCCGTCACCGCCGCGTTTGCGATGCCGACCACCCAACGCGGTCTGTTGATCGGCGGACTGGGGCTGCTGGTCGGACTGCTGCCGGTCTACGGTGTCGTTCAATCGGTCGCGCAAGACAGCGGTGTCCCGCTGGCCCGAGCGTTTCGGAATTTCAACTGGAGCATCATCGGTCTGCAGGTCGCAGCGGGTTACTTGGCCGTCGCCCAGAATCGCAAGTGAGCGGCTTCCTCACCAGCATTCCTTGGAATTCCCGTCGGGACCTTCCAGCAACGACTCTTCGGGCGCGCGGATGTCACTGTTGGGCAACCCATCGGGATAGTCCTGCTTGATCCGGGTGATGGCATGGGTTGCGACGGCCAAGTGCTGCTTTTTCGTCTCGTCATAAAAGGCCCTCGCCGCGCCGGGCAATTTGGGTTGGCCGTGCAGGGGTTTATCAGAAACGCACAACAGCGTGGCATTGGGAATTCGGTATCGAAAACCGTTGGCGGCGACCGTGGCCGATTCCATGTCGACGGCGATGCTGCGGCTGACCCGCAAATGTTCCACCGCTTTGCGCAGCGAAAGCTCCCAATTCCGATCCGCCGTCGTGTAGACCGCACCGATCCGGTAAGGCAATTCCGCTTCGCCGAGCGCGCTGGCGAGCGCGCGATTGAGCAAAAAGCTGGGCGTGATCGGCACCGACGGCGGCAAGGCTTCGTCCAACAAGTGATCGCCGCGCATGTAGCCCGATGCCAACACAAAATCACCGATCTCTTGATGGTTCCGCACGCCCGCACAGTGCCCCACCATCAACATCGCATCCGGCCGCAGGACCGCCAAATGATCGGTCAGGTTCTTGGCGTTGGACGGCCCGACCCCGATGTTGACGATGCTGATGCCGCGATTGTCTGGTTCCCGATGATGCAACGTCGGCATCTGCACGTCGTCACGCTTGGACCGCTCGCAATCGGGAAACTGGCGAATGAACGCCGCGATGTGCATGTTGTAATTGGTCAACAACACATACCGTTGGAAATCCTCCGCGTCGGTCCCGGTGTAATGCTCTAGCCGCTTGATCGAAAGCTCGCTGCGTTCGGGGCCGAACAAAAAGACTTTCTTGCGAGTCAAATCGAAATCGGTCTCGTCGATCATCTCCAACAACTGTGGAGAATTCAGATCGACCCGCGGTCGTGACCGCGCGATCGTGATCTCCGCACCACGGCGGGCCAGTTTTAAAAGCTCGCGGCGCAAGTACCAGCGATAGGCGCGCGGCCTGGCGATCTTGCCGGACAACTCCGGATTGTGCTTGGACCAATGCCGATAAACGGTCAACTTGGAATAGAAACCGTCGGCATAGGTTTCCTCCATCTGCTCGCAAGCGGCGGCGATCTGCTCACAGAGTCCCTGTTCGGACACATCCGGATCAATTCGAAATGTTTCGTGCATGAACGCAATTGTGAACGATCGCCGATCGGGCGGCTAGTCGAGTAGGGCATGCTGTGCATGCCGCTGTCACTACGCCGTGAACGATCGTTTAGGACCATCGGAAGAACAAGTGGGATAGGCTTCCAGCCTGTCATGGCGAAAACGACAGGCTGGAAGCCTATCCCACATTCAATCCCCGCCACTTATTCTTCAGACGGTCCTTAGCGGCCGGGCGCAAGCCCTCCGGTGGTGCGAGTGGTCAACGACCGAAACGAATCAGCAAGAGATCCAGTTCTTTCAGATGGACGATTTTCACGGGGCGGCGCGGCAGCGGCAGCGGCCTGACATGACCACGAGGCTCCGCAGCGGCAACCATCGGCGCACGCTGTTGGAGGGGAACGGCAACGATCCGTTTCATCACCTGCAAGTGCAATTCTGGTTTCCCATAGACCACCAATTGGCGTCGTTCGGGAAAATACATCATTTTCTCGGTAGGGACGACAGATCCAAATTGGGCCAAGACGTCCTCGGGGAATCCGTCGGGAATCCGGTGTGTTTGCAGCTTGGCAACCGTCGACGAAGGCTGCCGCTGGTCCTCCGCCCAAGCCTTGTTGCAATCCATGCCCGATCCGGCAATCAACGCCAGAATCAGTGTTGAACAACCTAAATATCGGCTCAAAACAGTCATTTCATGCTCGTTTGGATAGGCGGTCTTCTAAAGATAGAACACCATAGGTCTGCTGAGGTTCCGTAGAATTGCGTCCGGCTGACGAGTCGACAAGTCGTCATCGAATTCGCGTGACGATGACGTCTGTCACAACTCAATTGTCTTGCATGTATCCGAAAACTGGGCCCTCCCATGAAATCTCTGCGACCGAAAATCACGGCACTCCTGCTGACCTTTGCTTCGACCATTGCAATCGCCGAACAGCCTTGGATCATCGACCCGCACACGCACTTCAAGGGTCGCGAACAGATCGCCTTGGAGAACCAAACGGTCAAACGCGAACCCCAGAACACGCTCGGACATGTCGTCGTTCCCGAGGACTACCGTGAACTGGCCGATCGACTGGGCATCCAATCCACCTTGGTCGTCGAGGCCGTCGACCAGGACCAGCCGCAATTCAACGATTGGCTGCTCGACCAAGCCCAATCGGATCTGGTTTGCGGCTATGTTGCGCGCGGCGATTTGGCGTCCGATGATTTCCAAACGCACTATCAACGCTACAAACAGACGGGCTACCTGAACGGTTACCGGTTTCGGTTCGATGAACTCGCCGGCTACCTCGACAATGCCACCGCCCGAAAGAACCTTGCAACGCTTCAAACGGATGGCATGGTCGTTGATCTGCTGATCGAACCGAGCCACGCAGACGATGTCGCCGAGTTGGCCGCCGCATTTCCACGGCTAAAGATCGTGATCAATCATTGCTTTCGCGCGACGATGGTCGACGGCAAGGTGAGCGAACAATGGACACAGGCGGTTGCCAGTTGTGCAAAGTTTGAGAACGTCTTCATGAAGATTTCCAGTATCGTCAACTTCGCCGGCACCAAGCCGTTCGTCGAAACCGCACCGTCGGACCTGAAAACGTATCTGCCGGTGCTGGAACCCTGCTTTGCGGCTTTCGGAGAAGACCGTGTGATCTTTGCGACCAACTGGGGCGTCAGCACGCACTTCGGCAGCGTCGACGATGTGGTTCGGATCGTGAAAGAGTTCTTAGCGTCCAAGGGAGACTCGGCGCTCAAGAAGGGCATGCGAGACAATGCGATCCGAGTCTATGGGATCAACACCCAGCATTTAAGGTGACTCGGCCGGGGGCAATTCCCAAGACCAGTATTTCAGGTGTTGCTCATGCTCACCGAGTTGGTCGACGTCGATCGGCTCGGACGGCGTGCTGTCGCCGGGGCTTTGCGGGTCAAAGCCCCAAACCTGTGCCTTGCCGTCGACCACACGGTAGCCGAAGGGCAGGTTGCCGGCCGGATCGATCGGGCCCAAGCTCGCGTCTGAGTCCGCGTCAGTCAGTTCGTCCAAGCTGGCGGGCCAGCGATCATGACGTTTTTCGAACAGTCGAAGCCCGATGCCGATCTTGGCGATCCGATTTTCCATCGCCGACCGCACGAACGCTTTGCCGGCCGCACCGAGCGCCGGAACGGTCAAGCTGGTCACAACCGTTTCCAGCTTTTTCAGCCAGCCGGCCTGTTGGATTTGCTGATTGAAATCCGAATCGAGTGCGGCCGTTTGAATAAAGAAGTCAGACAGGTTCTCGGTCGTGACCGATTCGGCTTTTTCCATGATCTCCAAAGAGGCGAGGGCATCGATCGGCCGTTGACGAAATACTCCTGCGGGCACCTTGATGTCTTCCCCGATACGCTGAAAATCATCGAACACCGGTTGCGACATGGCGCGTTCCCCCACGATCGCAAGCCGGTAGCGAGTCCCGAAGTCGTCCAGGGCGCGCAATTGCTCAAGCATTGACTTCAGTTGGACATCATCGAAGAGATCCTGCTCGACCGCCACTTTCAGGTGTTTGAGTGTCATCGAATGAATCGCCGTCACGACGAGTTGCGAAATGATGAGCGGCTCTTTTTCGAGCGCCCGAGCGACGCCGAGCATGGCCATCAGGCTGCCGAACGCTTGGCGGCGATCATCGCGCCGCAGCGCATCTTCGAACTCCAGTGACAGCAATCTCGCCACGCTGCGCGATGACTGGACATAGGGCAACAGGGTGTTGAAGGAGTCCATCTGGACTTCGGTCCAAATCGGGCCCGTGCCTTCGGTGATGTCGTGAATCTCTTCACGTAGCGGCGCCCACCGGTCAAGAAACTGTCGCACTTCATCGTCATACCGATAGGGTTGCCCATAAACGTAATCGGCGTCGTCTTCGGTGACGCCAACCACGGGGACGCCACGACAGGAATTCTGAAACGCCGTCGACTCGATTTCCTCCAAGACGTTCATCCAACGCTCCGATTTTTCGTGCCCCATCGTTTGGACGCGAAAGGCTTCCATCGATGCGTCGTCAATCGGCAGCCCCCGCGCGCGGATTGCCTCACGGCGATCGGCGACCTCGCCGCTGGCGGCCGAACGTCGTGCGGCCCACCACGTCAGCGGACCGCCGCACAACAAGACGCCGAGTCCGAGACAGACCATCAGCACCATGAAGGTTCGATTGCT
Source organism: Stieleria neptunia (assembly GCF_007754155.1). Lineage (NCBI taxonomy): Bacteria > Pseudomonadati > Planctomycetota > Planctomycetia > Pirellulales > Pirellulaceae > Stieleria > Stieleria neptunia. The sequence continues at coordinate 8,519,103 of NZ_CP037423.1, forward strand.
TGTTGATGATGACTTTGGTGATGCGTCAGACGCCATGGGGGCAACCAGCTTTGCGACGGTCGATTCGATAGATTGGTATCCGAACCATTCTAACGGCGTGAGCGTGCCGGCGCAGCCTTGCACGCTGCGGTTGATCGCGCAGTGAATTCCCGGCTACATTGCGATGTTGCGCCCCCTTTCCGATCGGAATCGGCCCCAGCGAGAACAGCCGGTCGACAAAAACTCGATATTGAATCTCATTTGTTATCCATCCCTGCCGGCGCGTTGCCCATGTCCAGCACGATTTCAAACCAGACGAGCACGATGATTCAATGTCTGCCGCAAGGCATTTGCTCGTGGAACTACCATCTATCGGGAGAAGCCTTCAATGGTGAAACCGCACTGAGAGTGTCCAGCGAGCAGGGTTCAATCGTCGTCGACGGCATCGCATTCACGGTCAAGAAACAGGGCGTGTTCAGCGGACAGTGGACCTTGGAGCATGGTGGAAACGAAGTCGCGTCGGCGCAAAAGCAATCGGTCTTCTGGCGAACCTTTGACATCGATGCGCCCGGCGGTCCGCTGTTGCTGGCCACGGATACGCCGTTTACTCGCTGCTACACGCTACGTCGCGGCGAAGAATCGATCGCCACGATGCGGCCCAATCATCCCTTGACCCGCCGCGGCAAGATCAACCTCCTGACGTCCGAATGGGACGCCCCGACCGTTGTCTTTTCGTTCTGGCTGGTCGTACTGATCTGGCGGCGTTTGGCCCAGAGTGGTTGACGTTTGAAGGTGGGGCGCACGCCCAACGCCACTTGCTTTGATGCCAAGCGGGATGTTTTTTATTAGCGGTAGGGCGCGAGCCCTCCGGTCTTTCACGGTGAAACCGGACGGCTCGCGTCGTTCCGCTAACAGCTTCAGAGGGAAAGCCCGGTTGGCATGCACAGCATGCCCTACCTAGCCGTGCCCGATTCGAATGACCCCACCGATGGCAGCGCGAACCCACGGATCCCTGGCTGCATTTCATCCGTGGGTTCGCGCTGCCATCCGTGGGTGTTCCCCGTTGCTGAGATACCGGGGATCGTTGGTTGGATCCGTTCGCCGTGGAGATCCGATAAAATTCAGAGTTGTCGATTTTCTTTTTGAGGTTTCCCCGCCCGGACCGGTCTAAGGGTATGTCGCTAACCACCGAGTTTCATGATGGATGCCGCGTTTGACAGTCTGTTCGAAGATCGTCGGGTCTATCAACGCACATCCACGCGGCGGGCGTCGATGGAAAAATCATTGACCCAACCCGAATTTGCCCGAGCGGTCTCGGCGGGGCTGCCAAAACTGATCGCGATCGCACGGCGGTTGTCCGGAGATGAGGACATCGCGGCCGAGGCGGTCCAAAACGCATTGCTGAAAGCATCCAAATCATGGCGAAAGTTTCGAGGCCAATCGCATGTCGACACGTGGCTCACCAAAATCGTGATTCACGCCGTTCGCGATGGAATGGCATCCCAGCGACGGCATTTGGAACACAACGAACCCAAACCACAGGCCCCATCGGAGCGGCAGTGCGAAAACCTGGTTGATCCGGAACGCGGGCCGTCCCAGCAAGTGCTCGATGCAGAAATCCGAAACGCCGTCGCGGCGGCGGTGCGAGAGCTTCCGGATCGACAACGGGAAGTTTTTAGTTTGATGATTTGGCAAAGCATGACGGCGCGAGACGTCGGCCAGTTGCTGGACATCACGCCGCAAACCGTTCACGCCAATCTGCATGCCGCGCGAAAACGACTGCGTGAATTGCTCGGCCCCTTCGTTAGCGATGATCAGGATTGACCACCATGAATCCAGATAAACTTGACCAGCTGATTCGGGGCAGCGATCCGGCAGACGCCCCCAACCGATCCGACAGTGTCGATCCGTTGCTGGATCAATTCGAACAACAATGGTCGGTATTGTCCCGGCGGCGTGTCGTGCTGCGAAAGCGTCTCACACTCTGCTTGGCCGCGATCGGTCTGTTTGCCATCCTGGGTGGATCGGCGATGTGGGTCCAGATGCATCCCCGGCAAAACGACGCCCACTTCGCCGTCGTCACCGCGGCGGATTCGACGACCGATCGCGCCCCGAAGAACTTGGCCGACGCGGCGCCCCGGCAGCGACGGCCGAGTCCGATCGTCGTGCCGAACGAACCCAAGGCAGAAGCTGACATGGTTTCACCGTCTCAGTCACCGCGCCCCACAGGCAAACTGGCTGACTCGGTCCCGCCCCGACCGAAACCGGTGCCGGCACCTGCAAAACTCGCTCGTCCGACCGCTCGCCCCAGCCAGCCCGTCATCGATCACGCTGAGCAACTGGCCGAGTTGGCCGCGTTCGTCGATCGTGCAGGGAAGGTCGATAGCAATACTTGGCGTCAATCATGCGACTATCTGGCACGTCAAGATCCCCGCTCGCAGCGCACGGTGATCATGCTGGTGCCACAACTGGCCGACCCGCAGCAAAAGAAAAAGGCGTTCGACTTGGTGTGCGCCGCGGCCGCCGATTCGCAACGAACGGTTCTGCTGCATTGGCTTTCGCATCCGTCGCTCCGTGCGATGGCATTCGAACGCTTGGCCGCCGAGGCAACCTTGGAACAAACCATCGAGTTGATTCAACGTGCACAGAACGATCCCGAACGAACGTTGTTGTGCCGTCAGCTTGCGGCCTCGCCGGACTCCCAAAGCGTCGAGGTACTGCTGGAACTGGCCCACAACGCACGTTGGAGGGCCGCGATCGGGTCGGCATCGAGAGAACTGAACCCGTCGCACATCCAAACATTGATCATGCGCATGCGAGACCGAAACGCGCCGGTACGAACCGCAGCGGCCTTCGTTTTGGCGTCGGTCCCGGGCGAGCAACTCGATCAAGTCCTCGCATCCATGATCTTGCGCGGCCGGTTTCGCCAGCCCGCCTACCTGGTGCTGCTGTCGCGAAATACGCCGCAAGCCCGAGCGTTTCTGGCACAAGCCGCATCGCGTCAGGATTTGACCCCGGCGTTGGTTTCGGCCCGCATGCACTTTGCCAACATTCAACCCACTCTTCAACAATGGATCGCAGATTCCAAAGGAACCCCTCATGAACGCTCTGACACTTCGCAACAACGCTTCACGGATGCTCTGGACAGCTACCGCTGTGCTCGCCGGGCTGACACTCGCAACGACATCGGCTGACGCCCAACCGGTTGGGGATGGCCCCTCGGCACCGTTGGTGACCAAGGTCTACAACATCGCCGATTTGCTGGACGCCCCCAGCATGCTGGACGATGACGCGGAAGAAGCCGGCAAGACCATCCGGACGTCCGCCGGTGGTTTTGGTGGCGGCATGGGTGGCATGGGCGGTGGCATGGGTGGCATGGGCGGTGCAGCCGGAGGCATGGGGGGCTTCTTCCGAATCCCCGACAATATCCTTCCGCAACTCGACGGAGGGATGGGTGGCATGGGCGAAGGGCTTGCGGGAGCCGCGCAAACGTATCTCCCCAGCCGCATGACCCGCGAAGCGCTGGAACAAGTGGTGCTAGACCATCTGTCCGATGATGACACCCGGTGGCTGCACCTTGACGGCGAAGGGGGCAAGCTGTCGATCGTCGCCTCAATGATGATCGTCACGCACACGCAAGCGGTCCACACCAGGGTGACACAGCTGCTGGACCTGTTACGCGTCGGCAACAACACCAGCCCGACGGTTCAAGTCGACGTGCGGATCGTGGAAGTCGCGTCCGACCAGTCGGCCTCGTCGCTCGCCTCGGACGCAGCGTCGCTGGAAAAACTTGCCAATGATCCCTCCGCCGCACGTTTGTCACTCCGCTGCGATAACCATCGTGTTGCCAAGGTTTCCTCGGGATTGCGCCGTAGCTACGTTGTCTCACTGACTCCCGTGGTGGGGTCCAACGGAACCATCGACGTCAACACCGGCAATCAGACGGCCTACCGTCCCGAGACCTATTCGCCGCTGCTGGGACTGTTCGGGAGAATCAAACCGGAGATCGATGCGGAGGGCAAGAAAGGACGACTGCACCTGGGAATCCAACTCGCCTCGGGCCCCGAAGAAGTCGTCGCGGCGACGTTCGGCACCGGACAGTCGATGGACCGCGTGGAGCTGGAAACCGCCCAGCTCGCCACATCCATCGCCACCGTTGCCGACAAGTGGACCTTGGCCGGAAGCGTGGCCGTCACCAGTCCCACCTCCAGCATCACCTCCGGCGAAGCCCTGCCGCACCTGGCCATGCTCGTCCGCTGGCAAGTGGTGGAGTGAAGTGTGGGGTAAGCTTCCAGCTTGCCGTACATCACGCAGCGATCTTGTTCCCAGGCTCCCGCCTGGGAACACACTGCCATGGAGGCTCCCGCCTCAAAAGGTCGCCGGCGGAGCCGTCGAGGGTGGCAAGCAAGATGCTTACCCCACTGCGATCTTGTTCCCAGGCTCCCGCCTGAGAACACACTGCCATGGAGGCTCCCGCCTCAAAAGGTCGCCGGCGAAGCCGTCGAGGGTGGCAAGCAAGATGCTTACCCCACTGCGGCCTTGTTCCCAGGCTCCCGCCTGGGAACACACTGCCATGGAGGCTCCTGCCTCAAAAGGTCGCCGGCGAAGCCGTCGAGGGTGGCAAGCAAGATGCTTACCCCACTGCGATCTTGTTCCCAGGCTCCCGCCTGGGAACACACTGGCTCGGAGGCTCCTGCCTCAAAAGGTCGCCGGCGAAGCCGTCGAGGGTGGCAAGCAAGATGCTTACCCCACTGCGATCTTGTTCCCAGGCTCCCGCCTGAGAACACACTGCCATGGAGGCTCCTGCCTCAATAGGTCGCCGGCGAAGCCGTCGAGGGTGGCAAGCAAGATGCTTACCCCACTGCGGTCTTGTTCCCAGGCTCCCGCCTGGGAACACACTGCCATGGAGGCTCCTGCCTCAAAAGGTTGCCGGCGAAGCCGTCGAGGGTGGCAAGCAAGATGCTTACCCCACTGCGATCTTGTTCCCAGGCTCCCGCCTGAGAACACACTGCCATGGAGGCTCCCGCCGCAATAGGTCGCCGGCGAAGCCGTCGAGGGTGGCAAGCAAGATGCTTACCCCACTGCGATCTTGTTCCCAGGCTCCCGCCTGGGAACACACTGCCTCGGAGGCTCCCGCCTCAAAAGGTCGCCGGCGAAGCCGTCGAGGGTGGCAAGCAAGATGCTTACCCCACTGCGGTCTTGTTCCCAGGCTCCCGCCTGGGAACGAGGTTGGGGTCGTGTAAACTACTTGCCGCGATCCCCTTTCGTAGCGGCGTGCGTGATGGACAACTCTTTCCAGAGACGATAGATGATTATTGGCGTTCCCAAGGAAGTGAAATCCGATGAATACCGTGTCGCCCTGCTGCCGGTCGGCGTCGAAGAACTGGTAGCCCGCGGTCACCGTGTGATCGTGGAATCGTCTGCGGGAGTCGGGTCGGGTCTGCCCGATGAAGACTACCTTCGGGCCGGAGCGGAATTGGCCGCGTCGGGTGCGGACGTGTTCGAGCAGGCCGACCTGATCGTGAAAGTCAAGGAACCGCAACCGGAAGAGTTTGCACTGATTCGCTCGGGCCAATTGCTGTTCACCTACTTTCACCTCGCCGCCAGCCGCGAGTTGACCGATGCGATGATCGACTCCGGCGCGACGTGCTTCGCGTACGAAACCTTGCGTGACGCGAAAGGGCGGTTGCCGCTGTTGACGCCGATGAGCGAAGTGGCCGGGCGGATGAGTATTCAGCAAGGTGCCAAGTACCTGGAACGCCCCCAGATGGGCCGCGGGATTTTGCTCGGCGGAGTGCCCGGTGTTCCGCCGGCACACATCACGATTCTCGGCGGCGGGATCGTCGGATCCAACGCGGCAAAGATCGCGGCTGGCTTCCAAGCCGACGTCGCGATTCTGGATGTCGACCTGGACCGGTTGCGTTATCTCGATGACATCATGCCGGCCAACGTCAACACGTTGTACAGCGATCGCCACACGATCCTGGAGCAAATCCAACGGGCCGATCTGGTCGTCGGTTCGGTGCTGATCCCGGGCGCCAAAGCACCGCAACTGGTGCGCAAGGAAGACCTGCGACTGATGAAACCGGGAAGCGTGGTGATCGATGTCGCCGTCGATCAGGGCGGCTGCATCGAAACCACTCGCCCGACGACCCACGGCAACCCGACCTTCATCGTCGATGACGTCGTCCACTACTGCGTCGCCAACATGCCCGGCGCCGTGGGCCGCACCAGCACGTTCGCCCTGTGCAACGCGACGACGCCCTGGGTGATCCGATTGGCCGAACTGGGCGGCCAGGGGGCGATCGACGCCGCCGGCCCGTTGCGAGAGTCCGTCAATGTCCACCAACGCACCATCACCAACGCGGCCGTCGCCAACGCCTTCGGAATGCCGCATTGCGACTGGTAGGATTGCGACAACACCAACGCGTCGCTGAATTGGGGTCAGGCCCAAGCGGCACAGGTGTAAGTGTTGGTGTGCAGGCTTTAGCCGCCCAGTGCCGCTGCTTGGCAGCGACCCGAACTCGCCTCAAGGCTATACACCAACGTTTGCTGAATCCCTGGCCACAAAGCATCAGGCGTCGACATTCATCAGTTCACAAGCTTCCTGATAGCCCGGTGCGGGTGTCCCGTATTCGCTGGCTGAGACCCTGGCCAACCCCACCAAGTGACGCCACCGCATCGACGGTCGCGTCTTCGCAAACTCTTCGGTCACCGTGCGATAATACTTTTCCGCATGCAACGCTCCGTCTTGGCTGGTTGCGAAGGAGAGCAGCACATCGAACATCGGCCGCGGGGAACCGCCAAGTTCTCCGTACCGTTGTGTGGCAGCGGCCGCGAGTGCCTGATCACGGTCGCGGACCGCAGCCTCGGCCGTTTTTAAAAGCTCTGACGGATCATTGATCGCTTCCACCGCGTCGTTCTCAAGCGGCCATCGATCGGGCCGAACATGCGGGCTCTGACCGGCGGTGTGGTAGGCACCGACGATCACACTGGCGACCGTATTGCGACGATTGCTGACCGCGGCAATGTTGCGCCATGCGTTGGCGGCATCCGACGCGTGGACTCCGACCGATGCGCCGTGCACCGAGCCCTTGACTTTGTCGCCGTCTTGATCGTTGGACCGCCCCGGGTCGTGCAGCAACAGCAAGTTGGCGGCGATCGACATCGCTTCACCAATCTGGTCCGGCGCGTATCCGTCGGCCAGCGCTTGGGCGGCGGCATCGGCAGCCTGACGACGATCGCTTCGGAACAACGTCCACGCCATTTCGTCGATCCACTGGTCGTCTCCTTGACGCGCTCCGATCGCTTTGCCAGGCAGCTTGTACTGGTCGAGTAACTTCGGCAGCAATGTCCACAGTTCAGGATCGGGTCGCCCTTTTTCGAGACGATTCTTTGAGTCCTGCAAACAGAATCGCACCGACTGTCGCAGTAGTGTGCCGGCATGTTGCTGGCCAAGCAGATCAATTGCAAGCCACGCCCGCCACGCCAACACCACGCGGTGAACGTTTGCGTCGTCTTGGACAGGGAACTGGACCTTGTTGAAGATTTGTTTGGCAGGCTGATCCGAGATCGATGCCATGATCCGCTCCGCGTTCACTACGTCCGCCTGCCGCGTCGCCGCTTGCAATGCCTTTGCCGAAACGCGTGCCCCTTCGTGCTTGACTGCATCGAGACGCTTGAGCACTTCGCGGCTTGATCCTCCGAATTGTTGAATCCGATCCGTATTGCGATACAGAACTTTCAAAATCGGCAGTGCACGTCGTTCCGAAGCCAACTCCGCCGACATTTCAAGCGCCGGTGAGAGCGCCATGAAGGTATGAAAACCGACGTAGTCGTGACCGCCAAACGTGCGCGCATTGGCCAGTGATCCCGCCGCAATCAACGTCGGCAAATCCGTTCCCCCGTTGATCCGATCAAGGAGCACGCGTTGCAATCGATTCAGCGGCGTCTCCTGCATCAGTGCGACCAACGGCTCCATGTCGCCGAAGGTCAGACGGTCATCGCGGTCCTCCGCATAGGCCGACGAGATCCCCAAGTCCCCGGCGAGCGACGCTCCCAGGCTGCCCACCAACATCCCGCTTCCAACCTTGGCCAAAAACCGACGGCGATCGTTGCACTGCATCGTTCTTCTCCGGAATGAGTTCGAAACCCGTCTCGCAACAGCAGTTTTCGCAGCCAGAGAAAGCCGCGACTCGCTTTCAATCTAACGCACGGCGATACCGAATGCGAATTCCGCATGCGCGGCGACAACGGCACGAAACGACAACCGATCGCAGACGTCGCCAAGTCGATCCGCGCCCCCTCGTATTCCCGCGTCCGCTCACCTGCCGGCGGTTTCACGTTCAAAGGGACCGAGACTGGTGTACGTTTCTCGCCTGTTCCGGACCTTGTTCCACGGCCAAATCTCAGTCCGCCAGACTTCCTGGTCTCGATAGGTCGCAACAAACTTCACGCTGTTCATTCGCACGAGAGCAAACTGCCACTGCAGTTTTGCTTTGGCCTCGATCGCCTCGACCATCAAAAACACTTCCGGATCGGTGCCTTGGACGAACACAAACAGCATGCCGTCACGAACGTTGGAACTCGCATCGCTGTAACGGAACAGGGGCTGGGCGAGTAGTCGCAAACGTCGCGACACGCCCGCCCGATCGGTCTTTTCAATTTGCACGGCGCGGGAAATCGCCCGAGCTTGCCGCAAACGCACCGCCGCTGATTCCGCCGGCGGGGTTGAATCGGGTACCGGTTGCCAGCGAATGCCCGCGCCCGGCGACTTCCAAACAAGGGTCCCGTCGCGCGCACCCGTGAGCGGCTCGCTCGCAAGTGAATGAAACTCGTGAGAACCGTGCGTCATCGGCGAGTACCACTGAAAAATCGACCCGATCACCTGCGGACGCCCTTGATCGGTCCACAGAAACACATTGCCGTAGACCTCTCCGGCAATCGGATTCGACCATTTCAAAATTGACTCGTCATGCAATCGCAAGCTCCGCGGCGGCGTCCCGGCGACCTGAAAGTCGTACTGGCGAGCCGCGTCCGTGGTGATCTGCAGCGCATCGGCAACGCGATCCTCGGTCCCCGATGCATCGCTGTTCGGATTTTCCGCTTTCACAGGACCAGTCGTGCAAACCGCCAAGACCAAGACCCACAGCCCAGTCCCCACACCTCCGGCCGACACGAACCACGGCGATAGTGTTTGATGCATGCGTAACTCCGGCTGGATAGAAAAATTCTGATTCAAGAGTCAGACGGCTCGAAACTCAACCTACCCGCTCCACGACCGACGATCAAGACACTTCGTCTACAACGTGCGAGATGACAAGCTTGCAACCTGCCGGGTGCACTCGGCTCGCGTCCATCGACCGATCCAATCAACCTAGCGAGTGGGATAGGCTTCCAGGCTCGTCATTCCAGCGTCGACAGGCTGGAAGCCTATCCCACTTCGTTTCCGTGCGTTGCTAAAAGCGATAGGGCACGAGCGTTGCGCTGTCGATCCCGCGTTTGGTCCCGTTACCGGTGAAGGCCCCATTTTTGTAAACGGCCAGGATCTTCAGTTGTCCCTTGCGACCCGGATTGGGAATCGAGAGTGAGAAACGCGATTGCGAGTCGACTTGGGCGACAAAGCCCTTGACCCAGTAGCCGCCAATTTTGTCATCACGATCATCGATCACCACGACACGGTGAACCGGGAAATCGATTTCCAGTTTCCCGCGAACGATGATCGCGTGGGACTTACGATCGTAGTCCGCCGTCACTTGCCGGAAACTCGTCGTGGGCAGCTTGTTTCGTGCCGTCGGGTCCCCGGTAAAGACTGGATGGGCGGAAAGAATTGCGGCGCTGGCTTCGGACAGATACGCCTTCGTCCTGTCGGGCATCTTGTGAAATCGATAAATCCGATTGACCGGTCCCATCAACGTATTCCCCTTGCCCAGTTCCACTTTTGGTCCGATGTGCGGCAAGCCCAGTCCATGACCGAACTCGTGGATACACCCCTTCAGCGTCAGCTTGTCGTTGAGCGGCGTGACCATTTGGCTGCGCGGTGAAATTTTCCCCGGCAGGTTGGTGTAGTTCAGCACGGCCCAGCCGCCGTCTTTGGAGTTCCCCGAACCGCGATAGCTGTCATGCCTGACGGGCGGATCACCAACGTAGACAAAGATCCAATACAGGTTGCCGGCAATCTTGATGCCATGATCACGTTTCAGCTTGTCGTGCACCTGCCGGCTGATCCACTGCTTCTTGTAGGCGCCACCGGCGGCCGGCAGATCGCCTTTGACGTGAATCACCGAGAGGTTGCCGTCGTCACCGCGATGAAAGATTTCCTTCCGAGCCGGCGAATACCCCCAATCGGTCAGCCCGTCATGAAAAAACTGTTCGGCGTATAAACCGAATTGATTCAGCCGATCCAAATAGCCTGCCCGCGGTGGCGGCTGAACATCGCTCGGCGTAAACAGAACGATCTGTGCTTGGGGAATCGAGGGTCCCTGGGCGACGACGTCGGCGGCACCGAGTGTCGAGACGCACCAGAGCAGAAGACACGCGGCAGTATTCCAGAAATCTCGCAGCCTGAAACACAGTAACGCCTGGGATGGGGTACCAGTTGCCATAACGGACAGCAAATCGAAGGAAATCGGACTCAAAGCAAGAACCGATTTTAGCAGACCCTTCTCAGCCGCGCCGGCAACTCGATCGGGATCGACATCAGCGTGGGAGACGCGATGGATAAAACGAGGCTTTCACGTCGGCGTCCAGATTGCAGAGCACCAGTCGGCTGCCCTTGGCTTTCAGCCGTTGATAAAACGTTTCCAGGGCTTCGATCGACCCGGGAGTGAATTGGCTGATCCCTTCAAAATCAACGATCACGCGGCTGTCGTTCTGCAGCCATTTGGCAAGCCGCGTCAGGTCGCCGCGCAATTGGCTCTCCGATTCTTCTTCGCCGCCCAAAACGTCGGGATCGAAACGGACATGGAGAATCTGCTCCAGCACCGTGATGTTCAGGCTCTCCAGATGGTCTCCATCCAGATTTCCCAGGGGACGCACCGGTTCACGCGGCTTAAGCGCCAGGGCGGCGGCGGCCTCGTCGTGGAACTCAAACATTTCAAACGTTCGGTGGCGGTATTTTGCCATGACCAAGATTCTCGTTCGGGTAGATCCGCCGGCTCACGAGCCATGACGGAAAAGTCGCGGGCGATCGATCGGAGACGCCCGTCAAACGTCGCGATGGAGGCGTCGATGGACGACGGGCTCGGCGATCGTTCGTTGTCGCGACGGTGCACCAAGGCGGCACCGGGGCTGACAAAAGAAATCCGCCGATGCACACCGTTGTGATCAGGCGGTCGGCACACGTGGTGGGCGGCGGCTTTCGCCAGCGGCGCCCAAAACGTGAATGCCACGCGACGTTCAAATCGCGTTCAATTTTCCTACAGCGGTCGTTACCAACGTCCGCCACCGCCATTGCTACGCTCTTCGCGCGGTTTGGCTTCGTTGACCGTCACGTCGCGGCCGCAGATCGATTTTTGGTCGATTCCGCTGATCGCTTCCAGGCCGGCTTCACGGTCTCTCATTTCGACAAACCCGAATCCGCGTGAACGACCGGTGTCGCGGTCTTTGATCACGTTGACCGACTTCACGTCGCCGTACTCGCCGAAGGCGGTTTCGACGTCATTTTCGGTCGCGTCAAAGCTTAGATTTCCAACATAAATGTTCATAATTGAACTCCTTTTTGAGGTGATTCCGTGTTCACGGAAACAAAACAGGAGTCAAAAGAGAGGCCCACGATCGATGGATCGGGGACGCAAGGTGGTGCGAGGCACCAAATATTTCCAGCCGCGAGCGCCAGAAGAATCGAAAGGATCAATCACAGAGAACTTTAAAAAGCTCGGCCCGGAACGAAAATCCAACTCATCCGTAACAACAACTATCCGAAACTACTTTTCCAAAGCTCTCTCAATCTTCCTGGGTCGCGGAGGGAAGTCAGTGCAAACCGCACTTCGCGCTTCGCCATAAATCACGACACGATTCACTATAACACTTATCGACTGTGTGCGGCCAATAATCCAGCGGCAATGTCCAAATCGATTCAGCACGTCGACGTAACAGCTGCCTGATGCACGGTTTGGAGCATCAAAGATCGGCTATAATTTTCAGCGGACTGAGGGTGCATGCATTGGAAACTTGAAGTGACCTGTTGGATTCCGGCTGCCGAGACAACGATGATGCGACGCTGTTTTCTTGTGATCCTGATTGCATTGCTGACGTTTCAGTCGACGATCGCGAGCGAACCAACGCTCGATACTCTGCTGCAAACGTTCCACGAGTACTCCGGCGCGACCCTCGTCTTTCACCGCGACGAACTCCCTCCCGGACGCTACCACGACGTGCTCAAACCGCTCGACGAGTCCGGGAAGGCACTCGCCGCGGCGATTTGTCTGCAGGAAGCAAAGATGTATCCGCCGAGGTATCTGGAAGAAGTCGGTCTCAAGACCGTCGGGGTCTTTGCCGCCTGTGCGTCGAAGAGAACGTCGGACCGAAATCGACCCTATGACAAACAGCTTGGGGGCTACCGATACTTTGGCGTCTACAACGGCACCGACGCGATCGCCGCGGCGCTGTACAGCGAGGGACAGTTGGCGCTGACGTTTCATCACGAGATCTTCCATCATGTCGATGCGACCGTCGACGGCGAAACGGCGTCGTGGCAATTGTCTAGCGACGACGCGTTCTACCGGGCCGCGATCTCCGGCAGCCGGCCGTATGTTGCGCCGCCGATCGCCGGCGACGACTTGGTGGCACTGCGTCAGCGATGCTTTGGGCTGACGCTGAAAGACGCGGTCAGCGAGTATGCCGCCAAAAACCCCCGTGAAGATCAGGCCGAAACGGCGCGTCATCTGATGAGCATGCTTCCCAACGCGCTGGTGCAACTGACCGATCAACCCGAACTCGCCGGCAGCCAACGAATCATGCATGTGTTGCGGGAATACGAACAGTCGGTGCCCGATGGCCCCGGCATCGATTGGTTTGTCGACGTCGCGCTCCAGCGTGCCCATCACGATCTGTCTCGATTGACGACTGATCAGCTAGTGGTCCACTTGAAGGACTATGCCGACGGTGGCGAGAGCGGATACGACGGTGTCGCCGATGATCCGCGCGGTGCAAGAATCGCACTCCAAGCCATTGTGCGAGTGTCCCCCGATTCGGTGACCGCACAACAGGCGTCGGATTTCGTTCGACTTGCAACAGAGATCACCGGTGCCTTGCTGAAACAGCGGATTCGCCCTGATCGGTCTGACCAACGGTTCGACATTTGGGGACGCGAGGAAGCCGACGGCGTCAACTACACGTTGCGCCGTGACATCGTTCGGTTTGGAAAGGACGCGAAACGATTGAAATGGATTGCGCGAATCCATCAACAAGGCTCTGACGTCTCGAATAGTCAACTGACGCGAGCCCAATTGAAAAACCTTCGATTACTGGCTCGCTACTACATGTTCATCAGGTCCGGCTGGTCGGTCACCGACGGGACTCAGGATGTTTTTGAATCAACGCGGCAGACGTTTTTGAATTCGTTGGTTGATGACAATGATTCCGTTTACACGCAATTGAAAACGAGAGCGTATCCCGAGCTTGCCACCCAGATTTCGCCTGAGGGTCATTTCCTTAGCGCCGTCGATTCGATGTAACCGGATCCGATGATGTCGGCTTGGAACGGGCCCGATGCGTACCCCCGTTGATTGAGTGGGCCGCGGGCGCGTAAGCGGCCGGGCACTTCGGCGCCCGCCCGAGGCCTTACGGCCAGCGGCTCACCGTTGACTCAACCGTTTCTGATTGCACCATCCGGCCGATCAGCTCTCACGACTTCTCCGCCGGCGCACCGACTTGATGCACGTAGATATCGCGTTGGGGGAACGGGATCGAGATGCCGGCTTCGTCAAAGCGTTGTTTGACCGCTCGCGTGACGTCGGTTTTGACCTGCCACCAATCGCTCGTCTTGGCCCAGGGTCGGCAGACGATGTTGACCGACGAATCCGCCAACGCGTGAGTCACGACGACCGGCGCGGGATCCTCTAAGACCAACTCGTGCGACTTGACGACCTCCAGAATGATCTGTTCGGCTTGCTCGAAATCATCGCCGTAGCCGATTCCAAACTCCATGTCGACGCGTCGGTTCTCGTTGGCCGTGATGTTGGTGATGACGTTGTTCCAGATCGAGTTATTGGGCACATGGATCGTTTGATTGTCGAACGTCCGAAACGTCGTGGAAATCAGATTCATCTTGTCGACGGTCCCCGTGATACCGCCGGCGGTGACCACGTTGCCGATATCGAAGGGTCGATTGACCAGGATCATCAATCCACTGGCAAAGTTACTGAGTGTCCCTTGCAAGGCCAGACCGATGACCAAACCGGTCGCCCCGATCGCCGCCACGATCGGCGTGATGTCGATCTCCAAGGCCGTCAGCGCGACGGCGAAACCGACCACAAACACCACGTTCTTGATCGAATTGGAAATCATCCGTTCGGCCAGCTGAGAGAGTCTGACTTTCCGATCGAGCAACCAGTTGACGATTTTGGCGATGATCCGCGCGATGATGGACGTGATCACCAAGATGGCAACAAACTTGGCCAGATTCCAAGCCCAACGCTGACCTCCCTCCCGTGACATCAACCAGCCCACAAATCCGGACCACGCGGTTTGCACATCGGACGTATCCAGTTCGATTCCCGAGACCGCGGCGATGTAAATGCGATACTCCTCGGCCTCGCCCCCCTTGCGTTCAAGAGAATTCAAGACGACTTCCAAGCGGTCGCTCAAAGCCGTCCGCTCCTCCTGAAGCACATTGACATCTTCCAACAAGCCCTGCTTGGCCTCCACCATCTCCACCTCGCTGGTGCCGGCCGCTACGGCAGCAACGTCAACCGCACCGGCTTCGGCCGCTTCGTCGGCAGCCTCTTCCGCAGCCGTGGTTTCCAAGTCGCTGATCACCTGTTTGACCCCCAAACGAGCCCTGGCGATTTGCCCTCCCTTGGCACGCAGCAGAGCAAACCACGCGTCCGCTTCACGCTCAAGTTCCGACTTGGTCATCGGTTTGACCATGATCTCCAATTGATCGATCGGGATTTGCGGATCGCCGATGCGGACCGCCGGCGTGGAAGAATCGCCGCCCGATTGGTTGCTGGACTGGGCCTGCAGCGGCACCGGCCACCAAGTGAGACACACGGCACTGAACAAAATTAACCTGAAAAAATGCATCTGAGGGTTCGCTTGTCGTGTCAAAAGGGATCCATTTCGGAACGCTGCTGCCCTCATTCTTAGGGTTTCGCGCTGATTGCCAAGTCGATGCGTAGTAAGATGCCGCAGATCGGTGGTGGGAAGACGAGACAGGCAAGAGAATGGCGCCCGTCCCACTGTCTCCGATTCCCTCCCCCCAACCCTCCTTCCTCCCTTCGTTCTCCGCCCCAGCCCTGTGTGAATGCCGGGGCAACGGACGCACACCCAGAGCCAGCGTCATGACCATGGCGTGCCCACCACTCACCCCACCTGGAATTCGCATGATCGCTCGCAGGTTCGCGAACTACGTCGCCCACCTTGCCCTTCTCAGCATCCTGACCGCGTCGGTGGTGGCCGCCGACGACTGGCCGATGTGGCGATACGACGCCACCCGCTCGGCCGCCAGTCCGAACGAGTTGGACAGCGAATTGAGCCTGGTGTGGCAGAAACCGTTCTCTGCGCGAACTCAGGCCTGGGACGATCCGCTGAATCTGGACTTGATGACGTATGACCGGGTCTTTGAACCGATCGTCATCGACGGTCGCCTGATCGTGGGATTCAATGACCGCGACAAAGTCGTGGCGATGGACACCGACACCGGCCAACAGCTTTGGACGTTTTACACCGAAGCCCCGGTCCGCATGCCGCCGGTGGGATCGCGGGGGCACGTCTACTTCACCAGCGACGACGGCTGCTTGTACTGCGTTGACGCCGCGGACGGAAAATTGCAATGGAAATTCAACGCCGCGCCGAATTCACAACACGCGATCGGCAATCGGCGACTGACCTCGGCCTGGCCGGCCCGCGGTGGTCCGGTCGTGCGGGACGACACCGTGTACTTTGCCGCCAGCATTTGGCCCTTCATGGGCACCTTCCTCTATGCACTCGATGCACAGACGGGCGAAGTCCGCTGGGTCAACGATCGCACCGGTTCCCAGTACATCAAACAGCCGCACAGCGCCCCGTCCTTCGCCGGGGTTGCACCGCAAGGCGCCTTGGTCGCAACCGAGTCGCTGTTGATCGTGCCGGGCGGTCGCTCCGTCCCGGCCGTGTTCGAACGCCGCAACGGCGAAATGCGTTACTTCGAATTGAACGCCGGTGGAAAAGGAACCGGTGGTTCCTTCGTCGCCGCCGACGACCAACACTTCTATGTTCACACGCGGCAGAAAGGAACACGGGCCTTCAAGCTGGACGACGGCGTCAAAACCGCGTTCATGCCTAACGAACCGGTGCTGCACCACGGCAGGGTCTATTCGGCGGAATCCAAAGACAGACAGAACGTTGTCCGTGCCTACCGAGCCGATCAAAAACTCGATTGGGAAATCAACGCCGATGGCAGCGGCGATCTAATTTTGGCCGGCCACCAACTGGTCGCCGCGGGGGCGAATCAGATCAGCGTGATTCAATTGCCGGACGAGAACCGCCCCGCAAGGATCGTCAAATCGATTCCGATCGACAAACCGATCGAGCGATTGATCGTCGCCGATGGCAAACTGTTTGCCGTTTCGATCGACGGCCACCTGCTGTGCTATGGCCGCCGCAGCAACAACGACACCTACCCGCAGCGGGCAAAACTGGATTTGCCGCGCAGGACCGCGATAGACGATTCCGGCTCGGCGCGGCAAACCGCCGGCGAGTTGCTGGCCACCGGCGATGCGTCCGGATACGCGTTCTGGTTCGGCCGCTGCGACCACCCCACCGCGCTGGCCCTCGCGGCCGAGTCGCCCTTTGTGCAACTGGCAATCGTCGATTCGGATTCCACCGCGATCGATCCGACGCGTCGGCGTCTGGACGCCGATGACCGTTATGGCCGCGTCACGATCCACCACAGCGACCCCCTTTCGTTCCAACCGCCCAATTACGTCGCCAATATGGTGTTCGTCGCGGATGCGGAGCAACTGGACGAAGCCGAAATCGAATCCATTTATCAATGTGTGCGTCCCTACGGCGGCGTCATGCATCTGCTCGGTCGTGACAACCGAGATGCGATCGCACGGCGTGTCGTTGCGATGCATTTGGAACAAGCCGTCGTCACGACCGGCGAACACGGCGTGATCGTGCGACGCGTCGGCGCCCTGCCCGGATCGGCCGATTGGACCCACCAATACGGCGACATCGCCAACACCGTCAAATCCAATGACTCCCGGGTCAAGCTGCCGTTGGGTGTGCTGTGGTTCGGGGGCAGCAGCAACATGGACGTGCTGCCGCGTCACGGGCATGGCCCACCGGAACAAGTGGTCGGCGGCCGGTTGTTCATTCAAGGGATGAACTCGCTGAGCGCCCGAGACGTCTACACCGGACGCGTGCTTTGGAAACGCGACTTCGCCGACTTGGGCACCTTTGACGTCTACTACGACCAGACCTACGAGAACCTGCCGCTGGACCCGAAGTACAACCAGGTACATATCCCCGGCGCGAACGCTCGCGGCACCAATTACGTCGTCACCGAAGACCGGGTCTACATCGTCGAAGGAAGTGTCTGCCACGCGCTCGATCCGGCAACGGGGGAGTTGATCAACGATTTCCAGCTTCCGATGTCAGCGACGGGCGAACAAGAGCAATGGGGCTATCTGGGGGTTTACCAAGACGTGCTGATCGGCGGCCTCGGATTCGCGATGTACCGCCAACGCAACAATCTGTCGTTCGATTCCGACAAGAAACTGAAATCCAACAAAGCCGGTTTCGGATCCAAAAGTTTTGATCGTGCCGCCAGTGTCGCGCTGGTCGGCTTTGATCGCCACAGTGGCAAACAACTTTGGAAAGTCGACGCCCGCCACAGTTTTTGGCACAACGGGATCGTCGCCGGCGGCGGCAAAGTTTATTGCCTGGACCGCACGCCCAAACAAATCGAAGACGCATTGCTGCGTCGCGGTCAATCACGCAGCGACACCTACCGCATCGTGGCCATTGATTTTCAGACCGGAGAGCAAACCTGGGAAATCAACGACAACATCTTCGGCAGCTGGCTCGGTTATTCCGAGCAGCATGACCTGCTGCTCCAGGCCGGTGCCAAGGCCAGCGACCGGTTGGCCGACGAAGTCGCCGCGGGCATGGCGGTCTACCATGGCGACGACGGATCGGTGAAATGGAGCGACCCGTCGTTGAAGTACTCCGGACCATGCATCTTGCACAACGACTTGATCATCACCAACGCCAACTCCTACTCCGAATCCGCGGGTGCCTTCTTTCTGCAAACCGGTCAACCCAAGCTGGTCGAAAATCCGCTGACCGGTCAATTGCAACCGTGGAAAATCACCCGTGCCTACGGGTGCAACAGCATCATCGCCAGCGAGAATCTGCTGACGTTCCGCTCCGGTGCCGCGGGCTTTTATGATTTGCTGACCCATTCGGGCACGGGAAATCTGGGCGGTTTCAAATCGGGTTGCACGGCCAATCTGGTCGTCGCTAACGGGGTCTTGAATGCCCCCGACTACACCCGCACGTGCAGCTGCGCGTATCAAAATCAAACGTCATTGGCGCTCGTTCACATGCCGGCAATCGAAACCTGGAGTGTGCACAACGGCGCCTCGGACACCCCGTCGGGCGAAATGATTCGCAATCTGGCGATCAACTTTGGCGCCCCCGGCGATCGCCGTGACGAAGACGGCATGCTGTGGTTGGAACACCCCGTCGTCGCCGGCGATTCACCGCCGCTGTCCGTGACGACCAATCCAGAAACCCGCTATTTCTCGCGTCACTCGTCCACCGCCGCCGCCGCCGATCGGCCCTGGGTCGCGGCTTCGGGAGCCGAGGGCATCACGGAACTTCGCTTGGCACTGACGCTGAGAGACAAAAACGATGCGCCCGGCGAAGGCGAGGAAGAACCCGAATTGAAACGCTACGACGTCGAACTCGTCTTCGCGGCCCCCGTCACGGGCGAGCAAGGTGTTCGCGTCTTTGACGTCCACCTGCAAAACAAACGCGTCGCCGAAAACGTGACGATCGATGGTGCGGACCATGTCACGTCCACGCTGGTGCTCCGTGACGTAGAAATACGCAACGAAGTGCAATTGAAATTCATCGCCAAGCAAGGCTCGCCCGTCCTCTCGGGAATCAAGCTGAAACGACACTGAAAAAATCCTGGCGGGCAACGCTGAGAAGCATTTGTTAGCGGCAGGGCGCGAGCCCTCCGGTCTTTCCAACGGAAACCGGACGGCTCGCGGGCTGTCGCCGGTTGCGATCACGAGTTGGGCCAGAGCCAAAATGTAAAAGCTTTCTGATCTTGAAGCTTTCGTCCCTGCCAGACCGAATGCACTTTGTTATCAAGGAAGCAGTTTAAACAGGAGTCGGGACATGGATCGTTGATCGGACCTTCATCTCGTGACGCTATACTCAACAGGTTGTTGCAATGTTGTTTCCCTTCCAACCACGCTTCATCATGTTACACGCTGGACTTGCGATCATCGCATCGCTGGCCAGCAGCACCGGCGCGACGGCCCAGTCGCGACCGACAGGCATGCTGAATATCGGCTTCGCCCATGATCCCGGTGCCGACCATTACGATGGTGTCGTCGGGGCGCGGGGAGACGTCTGGAACTTCGTCAGCGTGGGGACAACGGCCAAAGATTTCATGCGTTTGAGTGACACTCGTGGCAGCACCGCGCGTTTGCGAGTCACGCGACACGATGGAGCTTGGGGGATTGCCGGGCAATCGGGAATCTTCCACGGTTACATCTACGACAATTGCCGCTGCAAGGATTTGGAGGTAACGATCCTGGATCTCGAACCGGGACGCTATCGGGCGTACGTCTACGCACACGGAGACGCTCCCGACCAGAACGCCAACATCGAATTGCACGTCGCCGGCGAAAGCCTAGGCAAAAAAGCGACGGCAAATGACGGCACCCACGGCTACCGCTCGCAACCGATGACCGAAGGCGTTCAATACGTGACGTTCGACTTCGACGTTTGGCGGGGAAACGAAATCAAGTTCATCAGCCATCGGGACGGCAGTTCGTATTCCATGTTCAACGCCATCCAGCTTGTTCCGCTCAACCGTGAAGCGGATCCGGCGTCGGGGAACGGCACCTGACCGCTGAATCGAATTCCATCAACCGATTGCGGTTACAATGAAGACGGTCTGGCGATTTCCGTCATGAACCGATTCGAAACCTCACCGATGCACCAAACGGCGGAGCGATGCGACGAATTTCTACTCAAGCGATTCCGTTGGCTTGTTTTACGCTCGCGCTGACACTGCTGACTCCACCATTGGCGCGGTCCGCCGACTACTTTCTAACGATCGGCGGCGGATACTCCCCGTCGGGCAATCAAGCGTCGCTGGAAAACAACGTGTTGTTCTTTCAACGGGTGTTGGACGAAACGAATCTGGATCAGACGCACAACGACGTGTTTTTCTCCGACGGCAGCGCGGACGGCCCCGACGTGCAGGTGATGGATCCGCGATCGATCCCCAAAGCGAATCGATTGATGGCGGAATTTTTTGGCAGTCGATCCTCGCTGGGATTGTCGTATCGTAATCATCGCATCCCGGAGGTCCGCGGCAGTACGCGACCTGAAAACATTCGCAAATGGTTCGACGAAGTCGGCGTCACGATGACCGCCGGCGATCGGCTGCTGCTGTTCGTCACCGCCCACGGCAACAAGAGTGCCGATTCGAACGACCCGTACAACACGACGATCGCAACGTGGAACAATTCTTCGATCAAGATGCGGGAATTCGTCAGCCTGCTCGATGGGCTTGCGGTCGGAGTGGACGTGGTGGCTGTTATGGTTCAATGTCATTCCGGCGGCTTTGCCAAACTGATCTACAACGCGGGAGAACCCGATCGGGGACTCTCTCCACAGCGCCGCTGTGCGTTCTTTGCGACCGTCCATGATCGTCCCGCAGCGGGTTGCACACCGGAAGTCGACGAGGCAAGCTATGTCGAATACAGCACCTATTTTTGGGCCGCACTGTCCGGCCGGTCGCGAACCGGTGATCCGATCGATCCGCCGGACTACAACCACGATGGCGTGGTTTCGTTTGACGAAGCCCATGCCTACACGATCTTGACCGCCGACACGATCGATCTGCCGATCAAAACATCGGGGGAATTCCTGAGCCAGTACAGCACATTCGCGGACGGGGATTCCAAGTTACTCTCCAACGAAGAATCGTATGACCTGGTACTCAGCCTGGCCACAACGACCCAAGCGGCGATTCTCGACGGCCTTTCCGAACAACTGAACCTGACCGGGAACGATCGGTTGGTCGACGCCTGGAAGGCACTCGAGGACGGACGCCGCCGCGGACGTTCCCGACGCCGTGCCCCCGAATCTTCATCGGCACAGTTGCGACGCAAGATCGCCGGCGATTTGAAACGCAGGTGGCCGGAACTGGCCAATGTCCTCAATCCCGTTTCGGTTGAATTGATGACGTCACGTGCCGCGGAGTTTGTCGCGGCGGTCGAGAAGCATCGTGATTACAAACGGTATCGTGAACTGGCCGACACGCCCAAGCCGGACCCGACCAAGCAAAACGTCAAGTACGATCGGTTTCTGCGGGTCGCCGACAACGTGCTGTTGGCGGAAAACCTGAGGCGTCTGGGCGACGAAGAACGGATCGCCCAATACGAAGCGCTCGTCGCCGCCGAATCGGGATCGCTCATCGATTAGGCGTCCCACTGCTGCATCGCCGTCGCGATGCGGCGCAGCTTGGGTTTGTTCTTTTCGATCGCCATCAAGCCGATCATCAACATCACGCCGCTGCTGATGCCGAAGACCCACCACGGCCAAACCGCACCGATTTGTTGTTGGGCATGCCAAACCATGCTGGTCACGCCGATCAACACAAACGTCGTCCCCAAGTACAGGAACGGTTTGACACGCAGTGCCACACCGGCGGCGGCCCCCAGCAGTGCCAGCACGATCAAGACGATCGGTCCCCAAATCGTCGAACCGACCCCTTGAACCAACATGTCCGCCGTGCTGGTCACATAGATCGTCAACGTCGCCGCATAACGGATCGCGGCCGCGGTCTTTGCCCCCAACGACTCGCGTTGAAAATGGGTCGCGACCAACACACAGACCGCCGGCGGGATCAACCAGGCCTGGGGATGCGAAAGGAAGTCCCAATTCGGCGTTTGCACCAAGATCACCCACAACGCCACGTTCCCGATCATGATCGACACCAGTCGCGCCCGGCCGCTCTTCCACAGGAACGACACGACGCCATAGTAGAGGGCCGCCGCGATCAACAAACCTTGATAGGACACGCGGCCCTGGATGTAGGTCCATCGACTGCCGTCGGATTCGCCGAACAGCGACGACACCCACGATCCGCTTAACCAGAACCCGATCACGGGAACCAGGGGCAAGAACAAAGCGGTTTGTTTGAGCGTTTTTTCCAGCACGTCATCGCCACGACGACGCGCCCATTCGGTGATTCCCACGCTGGCAAACGCCAACGTCATCACCACATACGGCCAATACGCCCGCAGCCCCAGATTCGCCAACGGACTCTTGCACAGGAACAGGTGAAACCACGTCAATCCGCCAAACACCTGCGCCGCCACGACCAAGCCGGCACGTTGCCGATCCGTTAGTTTCCAGGCGTCGCGGTAGGAAGACCCCGATCCGCTCAAAATCCCCGCCAACGTCGACATCACGCTCAACAGTGCCAGCGTCGCCGCCATTCCTAACATCAGCGGCTTGACCAACTGGTCGGATTGACCGGCAACACGAACGACGCCTTCTTGGACCAACGTCGCGACCAGCGATCCCATCGCCAGCGAAATCGCCAAAGCAAATCCGCTTCGAACCGCGTTCTTCCATCGTTCCAAGATCTGGGCGCCGAGCAACTTTGGCACGCCGAACGACAATCCGATCGCAACAAACACCCAACCCACGAACCAGCGTGTGGAGAGCGAAACCATCGGATGGGGATCGTCGCCCACGTTCACACTGGCCCACATCGCGATCGACGTCAATGCAACAAACATCGCCAGATGCCGAACGATCTCGCGCCCCGTCCGCTCGGCCAATTCCCCCAGCGAAGCGGCCAACAAGGCGACGCCGCAGATCGCAACCGGGACCAGGGTGCTGGAGTTGTATTCGAACAACAAGTAACTCGTCAGCGCGACGACCAAGATCACCGTGCCCACCGCGACATGCGTCAACACTCGGGCAAACCGCTGAATCGAAATCGATGCGGACAACTTCCCATCGGCAATCAAGCCAGTCCACCAGGCACCGACCCGATTCATCGCCCGGCAAATCCCCGCGGCGGAAAACACGATCGCTGCCAGCGTCATCGGTGCGATCAAACACATCACGGTGACCAAGGTTTCGCTGCGGGCCAACCGGTCGACCCCGATCCTGATGCCCAGCAGCGTCGCCGAAACGAGAACAGTCGCGACCGCCGTCTCGCCGGCCGAGGGCCGTCCGGGCCGACAACTGACCGACAGCGCGACGGCCAGTCCGATCCCCAGTCGCAGCCACAGCAAGGGGTCGTCCACAACCGCCAGCGGGGCGAAGTCGACCGCTGACATCGTCACGGCCAGCAACTCCAATGACAACGCCGCCAGCACCAGCACCGCGGTCTCGCTGTCGGGCAACATCGCACGGCGCCGGCGCGCGTCCGGTTCGTCCGAATCCCGGTCGGGACAGGCCAGACGCCAGACCAACGCCCAGGCCGCGATCCAGGTCAACAGCATCGTCCAAAGCACAAACTCCGATCGAGAATTCGCTTCGACGAGTTGGAACACAAACACCAAGCCGCTCGCGATCGCATACCAACTGAACAACCGAGTGATCACCGTCGATCGTTTCGTGATCGACCGCCCGCGTCCAATCTCTCCATCAGCCAACACGGCCCGTGTCGTGACCAGAATGCCAGCGGCGACACTGGCGATCAAACCGACCGTGGCATCTCGCGTCACCGAACCGTCGAACAAACACAACAGCGTCGCCCCAACGATCAAGATTCCCGCGTGCCACCGGTCCAGACGAACGGATGAATCCCGCACAAATGCCACTCGACAAACTTCGAAAATCGAGACCGCCGCCACTGCCGTCCAAACCATCGGTAACCATTGATGCGGCAATATCGATGGCACGGCGAGTTGCGACAGCCACATCGCGATGTGGCCCGACATCAAACTGAGCGAGATCGGCCATGAGATCGGACCGGCCAAACGCAGTGCCGGACCGACAAGACGATTCCAAAACAGCATGCAGCAGGCCGCCATCGTCGATAGCACCCATCCCGTCGGATGATGCAACTGCATCCACGAATCGTCTCGCAACACGACCCCCGTGATCAAACCGATGGCAGTCGACAACGCGACGGCGGCACAGCCGACGAGCGACACATCGATCGCCCGTGGCAACATCGGTTGATCCGGTTCGGATCGTAAACGCGATGGCACAAATCGCAACGTGACCGCATACACGCCACTGGCGATCGCCGCGGATTGAATCCAGACCCACCACTGGGCCGGCACCCACAACGGCATCAACAGAATCACCACCGCTGGAACCAGCAAGGCCGAGACAATGGCCAACACGCTGGAGCGATCACGATGGCCGAGCCATCCGGACATGATCGCGCCGGTCGCCCACCAGGCCGCAACCGATAGCGTGACAAACCGATCCGGCCGAATACCTTGCTGCACCATCGGCACCCAACCACTGGTCAACAGGCAACCCGACGACACGGCGATGAACGCCAATCCGATGGCGGTCAACACACCACCGCCGGTCGAACCGCCCAACACCATCACGTGATCGCCGGATGCTGATTCACGTCGCAACAAGTCGATGGCAAAACATCCCGCCGCCGCCAAGGACGTCGCCAAAACGAGTTGTTCCGACGGGTCGACCAACATTCGAATCCCGACCTGCCAGCCGATCCAACCGAATCCACTGGCCAAATGCAAACAGGGAAAAACCGATCGCTGGCCGAAGAACACCGCTTCGCCGCGGGCGCCCCAATGCAACACCAGCCCACCGGCCAAGAGCACCGCGATCGGCAGTGTCAATCCGTTGAACAGGCTCGTGGCCGTTCCCGTACCGACGGTGACCACCAGTGATCCGAATGACAGTGCGGCCCCCACCCCCAACAACACCGTTGACGTTTGAATCACCAGCCCCCGAGTCAGAACGTCCCAAGGCTGTTCGGCCGAGTTGTACCAACTGAAGCGAGCGACGAAAGATGAACTCCGTGATCCCTCCGCGACGTTTTGGAATGCTCCGATCAGGGCGTCCCTGCCGGAGATCGCGGCGACCACCAACCAACCGAGTCCCGACCATGCCCAGAACGCTTCGCCGCTGCGCCACGCCGCTACGGTCAACAACGAATCATCGAACCCATAGTGCCCCACCATGACGGCTGTTACGACCAGGTAGCAACGGGCAAAATAAAGATGCAACGTGTTGCGATCGGTCAGCCCGATCCACAGCCAGGCGAGCACACAGGAAAACGACACCGCGATCGCTTTGAGCGTGTTCGCATCGTGAACGGCGTCAACTTCCGTCACGTCAAACACTAACAGAATCGAAACCGCCGCGGCACCGAGCAGGAACCCGGATGCCGTCGCCCGAAACGCCTGCGCCAACGCGTTTTGTTTCCACAAGATCTCGGCGGCCACGATGCCCGCAACCGCGGTTGCCAGCAGCGTCCACATCGCGGGTATCCAGCCCGGAAACGCTTGTCCGATGACCAGCGGTTTCAGCACCGACAACCAGAACGCAAACATCACCGCCGTACCGATTCCCGCGACCAGCTTTGCATCGGCCGGCAACGTGATCCGAGCAGCAGCGACGACCAGGGCAACGGCGGCCGTCCCCAGCAGCACGGGCAACACCCAGCTGGGAATCGCCCCCATCCAACTCGTCGGAGCGACCGTCAACAAGGCGGCATTCGCGGTTGCGTAGGCCAGCCAGGCGGCCGCGGTAAAAGTCATCGCCTTGCGCTGATCTGCCGAACGCAGCAGCAACGCGATCCCGATCGTGACCAAACCGATGCCCAACGACGCCAGCATCGGTTCGCCACCGATCAATCGCTTCCAGACCGGAAACTGGGACCAGGCGAGATCATTGGCCCAGGCCGGCGAACTGAGCAGGAACGCCATCGAGACGGGCGCCGTTGCGATCACCGTCCAATGAGGTGCTCGCAGAACAAACGCCGCCAACACAGCGGCGGCGGAAAACGAAACCGCCCAGGTCCAAAGCCAGCCCGGTGACGTCATCATCGGAATCAGCAACGTGCCGCCGGCCAACAGCCCCAGTGACGCCATCACCGTTCCGCCGAGCGCCAGCTTCGGCCGTCGACGATCACCCGCAAGCGATCCCGCTGCCGCCGCCAACAACACCAGGCCGGGAAGCGTCGACACGGCCAGCCCCAACCAACCGGTATCAAAGCTCCGCAACATGAAAGCGACGTATCCGGCAAGCACCGCCAGGGTGAACGCGGAGACGCCGATCACCAGCGCGCGGCGCCACGACGTATTGCCTTTCAGTCTCCCGTGCACGTTTCGCGGAATCAACCAGGTGATCGCGGCCGCGACGGCAAACGATCCCGCGTACGCGACGAATCCGGCCGATACGTCCCACACACGTACCGCAGCGGGAACGAACGGCAGCACCGCGGCCGGACCGGCGACGCCCAACGTCATCGCCGGCGCCGCGGACGAACCGACCAGCGCGCGACTGGATTGCCAAATCAACGTGATGTAGATTGCGGCGGCGCCCAGAATCGACAACACGGTGATCGGATCATTGAGCATCACCGACGCATCATCGATCCCTCCGGTCGACAGTCCCGTCAAGATGCCCAAGGGCACCAACAGCATCGCGATCACAAGCGTCGCCCGGCTGGTATCCTGCAACCGCCAGCGAAACAGCGTGTACAACCCCGCGCCAAAGATCGCGGTGTTGCCGGTCAAAAAGATCAACGAAGGGATCACGCGGTGCATTTGCGTGATCGTGGTCCACAGACTCATCACCAGCCCGATCGAACAGACGACGATCAGCAATCCCGCGATCAACTCTCCCCATCGAATGTTGTGGGCCGCCAAGAATTCGGCAAGCGATTGGCCGAGCGACGCACGTGGCGACAGCATCGTCGGCGTTGATGAAACCGGTCGGTCGGTCGCAGTGGAGGGTTCGCCGACCGGCGTGGCGGCGGCGGCAGTCGGACGCGGCGCCAGAAAATCGTCGAGTGTCGGTTGGCGTTCAGCCGCACCGTGGCCTTCGGTGTGTGCCGCAATCGCATCGGCGGACGAAGCCGTCGGAGAGTAAATCGCGGCGGCGTCAGAGGCTGCAGCGCCGACCACGTTGTCGTCGGGCGTGGCTTCGACGACCGCGGTTGGGCGCTCAAGCCCTGGATCGGATGCGGGCCCTGAATGGGATGTGGTCGGTTGGGCAGTGCTCTGCCAGGGGGCGTGACCGAGCTGGTCGATCTTGGTGCGGAGTTTCTGCGCTTCGGCGGGACTGATCAGCAGCGCCGCAGCCATCCGGCTGATCACGCGGTTTGCAGCCTGGACATCCTCGTCGCGATCGATAACGTTCCTCGCCGCATCGTCGCCGCCTGCGATCGCGTGGAACAGTGCCGCGACGGCCAGCCATGACAGATGACCGACCAGCGTGACAATGATCCAAACGATGGTGATTGCGATAAAAACGGTCATCACGGCGGGTCTCGATGGAACGTCAGAAGCCAAAACGTTGCTCACGGGTTGGAAAGAGCCCACCTTTCACTCGACGTTTCTAGCTATTTCATACGCATTTCCCGCCTAAGACCCGAATTTTGCTGGGGTTTGAGGATCTCGGAGGGATAGCAGCCAGTCAGCCGGAGGTGAGCGCCGCGACGCGGCCGGAAAGTGGGTTTGCCCCCGTCCAAGGTCATCCCCCATTGGCATGCGCGACGTGGGGTAAGCTTCCAGCTTGCCATCCGTCACGCACCGTGTGACGTACCGGTCTCGTTCCCAGGCTCTGCTCTACGCCGTGAACGATTTCTTTCCTGTGTTTTACAAGGTGTTAGCGGCAGGGCGCGAGCCCTCCGGTTCCACAACGTTGCAAAAACACCGGAGGGCTCGCGCCCTGCCGCTAAAAAATCGTTCACGGCGCAGGGCTCTGCTTGGGGGACGCGTTCGCCGGCGGAGCCGGCGAGGACGGCAAGCAAGATGCTTACCCCACGGCCGCTACGCGGCGCGATACAGAATGCCAGATCGGTTGCGTCCGATCGGCTCGATCGCCTGGGTGTGCTTGAGCACATACGCGATTTTTTGTGCGAACCACCGCGGGCGGCCGGTCACCCGCGCGATGTCTTCGGTCGTAAACGACTCGGTCTGGCGATCCAGTCCCACCAGTTCAAAGAGATCATCGGCACTGCGAAGTTCCAACGTCGATTCGATCTGTTCGAGTGAAACATCGGCGACTTGATAGTCTTTGCGCCAGCGGCGTCGATGTCGGCGGCTGGGGACACGCGTTTGTTCCACGTGCAGCAGCGCCAATTCCAAAATCAAATTCGGATGCGGAAACACGCGCGTGAAATAGATCAAGTCTTCGAACAGATCCAGCGTGTCGCCGCGTTTGGGACTCATCCGTCGCGACGTCACTTTTCCGCGCGCCGTCTTCTTCTTGGCGATCCGAGTTCGCAGGATGATCGGTTTGACCACCCGGACGGTGTGGCGATGCAGCAGCGCGTTGATTTTGGATTTGATCGCCGAAAGGGACGCGCATTGCACTTCGATCAATTCATCGTTTCGAACCGCATCAATCCGATAACGCCCGACGACGACTTCGGTTTGTGACGCGTCACAGGCGTAGTGGAGTTTCAACTGTTGATGCAGCGACGTTTCCACTATTCCGGCTCGATCCCGAAATCGCGAATGGTGGTCAACGTTTTGAGTTTCAATCCGCGGGCCGCAAACGCGGCTTCGCCGCCGGCCAGCCGGTCGATGATCCCGATGACTTCGCGGACCTTGAGCCCGAACGCTTCGGCCGCCTCGACGGCTTTGAGCGCGCTGCC
The DNA here is from genome assembly GCF_007754155.1 of Stieleria neptunia. Lineage (NCBI taxonomy): Bacteria > Pseudomonadati > Planctomycetota > Planctomycetia > Pirellulales > Pirellulaceae > Stieleria > Stieleria neptunia. The sequence goes on from NZ_CP037423.1 coordinate 8,548,321, forward strand.
GCCGCTGGTGATCACGTCTTCGACGATCACCACTTCCTGGCCGGGTTCCACTGGCCCTTCGACCTGTTTGCCCATGCCGTGCCCCTTCGGTTCCTTGCGAACCATGAAACCTTTCAGCGGCAGATCTTGTTGTCCGGCCACGGTGACGATCGCGGCGGTGATCGGATCGGCGCCGATCGCCATCCCACCGACCGCGGCCGGCAGCGGACCGGATGCCTGGATCTCCGCCAACATCCCGGCGGCGACCAAGCCCGCACCCTTGGGATGCAACGTGATGCGTCGACAATCGAGGTAGTAAGAGGCTTTTTTGCCGCTTGCCAGCGTGAATTCGCCACGCTGGAGCGCTTCGGATCCCAGAAGATCGATCAAGTCTTGTTTGTTGTACGTCATGCCATGATTCCCTGCGTGATTCGGCGCCGGCAAGCTTGCTGCCCGGCCGCCTACGTTCTGTCCGGTCGCCTACGTCCTGACCGGAGGGCTCGCGCCCCACCGCTAACAATAAACACCCGGTTTGGTGCCAAAGTGCATTGTTACCGGCGAATCGTCACAGAGGAACCCTGGCTGAGAATCCCATAGATGTCATCGGCGTAGTCGCCGGCGACACTGATGCACCCGGCCTGGGTCGGCTGCACCGTGTTGGGGCTGCCGTGGATGCTGATCTGTCCCCCCAAGTCCAACCACATCTTGCCGTAGGGGTTGTCGGGGCTGCCGGCCGGAACGGGAACGCCGGAGCGGTCATAGTACACGTGCGAGGTCTGTTTCTCTTGGACGGTGTAGGTCCCGGGTTTGGGGGCCGGGTCGTTTCCGACGCCAATTTCGAATCGTCCGGCGTACAGATCGCCGAGGAACAGCGTCAATTGTTGCCCCGTCAAATCGACTTCGGCGCGAAACGGTCCACGGACGATTTTCAGTTCCGTTCCCGGAAGCACCGTGACCGGATCATCCACCTGATTGATGTTGGCCAGCAATTGCGAGGGCACTTCGTACTTGTCGGCGATCTCCACCAAGGTTTCGCTGGCGGTCACGCGGTGCGGCGGTTCGAGCAAATGCCGTCGCGAATAGATCACCTCGCGGGCCAGGGGATCAAGCCGGCTGAGTAATTGTTGGCGTTGATCGGGCGACAGGTTTGGCATCCCGTAAAAAACGCTCAGCGTGGCCAAGGCTTCTTTCAGCTGGCCCTTGACGAACATCGCATCGGCCGACTTGAACGCATTGATCAGTCCACGGTTTTCGCCGGCGGGGGGATTGCCCAGTGTTTCGACCGCCGTCGTCGGGGAGTTGTCGGTCATCGTGAATCCGGCCGGGCCGCCGTTGAACGCAGCGCCACGCGTCGGATCAAAGGTCGCAGCGGCCGCGTCGGGATCGGGCAGGCGAAAGTCGCCGGGCGTCGAAGCGTACGAATCCACCGGTCCGGGCGTCACACCGGGTGCGCCCGGATCGACCGCGGGCAGCTTGGTGATCGTCGCCGCGGCGGCCGAATTGCGATCGACCGAGGATTCCAGTTTCGGTGGCAAATCCGCAAACGAACTGCCAAAGGTCCCGGAATTGGCACGAGCTGCAGGAGCAGGCGCCGAGTTGGCGGTTGAGCTGGGCAGGGGACTGGGCATCGGGCTCGGCAGCGGAGCCGGTTGCACCATGGCTTCCGTGGACGCGGTCAGCACACCCGGTGGCGGCTCGTCGAGCTGCAATCCGCTGGCGACCGCTTCGCCGGCCCCAAAGGCGGATCCGCCCGCCTCTTCAATGACCAAGATTTCCTCGATCTCATCGGGCAGCGGTTCGGGCGGAGTGGTCAACGACACATAGCCGCCGTACAAGACGGTGAGCATCAGAACGACAACGGCGGCGGTTTTTATCGTTTGCACGACAGTCCTCCATGACGGATTCGTGCGAAAATCAAGCGGGTGAACGATCAAGGATCACGTCTAGCGGAATCTTCCCCCGCGTTTCTAGATCAGTTTGCAAGAATTCACGACCATCGTTCGCAGATCGTTCGCTGATCGATCCTCCGCTGCCGCGCACTTAGGCAGATCGGCTCGGACGTGCACCGGATTCGCGCTGGTTCCAGCAGACTCGGATCCGCGTCTCACATAAAAACCTGCACGCTAAGGGATACTTTTAAAACCTTCGCCTTGCACTGTGTCGAATTCGATCAGCGCCGATCCGCTAAACCTGCACCGTTGTGCGGATTGGCGCAACTCTTGCGTGCGGAGGTGACTCGGTCGGCCCTTGCGAGGCACAGCAAGCCCGTCCAGGGAGGTCAACCGAAGTCGATCTCCACGGTTCCTTCCCCCGGTTTCACCTCCCCCGGACATGGTTACCGCGCTGAACGCCCCTCTCGCAAATCGTCAACAGGTCGGTCCCACCACCGCCCAGCGTCACACTGCGTCCCAACAGCGCCCCCGGCTGGTGATCGTCGGCGGCGGAATGGCAGGTTTTGGGTTATGCGATCGCCTCGTCCGCAGTGGTGTCATCCAGGGTTATGACGTCACGGTCATCGGTGACGAACCGCTGCCGGCGTATGACCGAGTCAACTTGTCCACTTACTTCGAGGGTCGCTCGGCGGAAGAGCTGTTGTTGGCGCCGCGGGATTGGTACCAGAAACATCACATCGAATTGGTGACGGGGCGTCGCATCGAGCGGATCGATCGCGAGCAACGGATGGTGTTTGATCAGGACGGGTCGCTCTATCCCTACGACCAATTGGTCTTGGCGACCGGATCTCACGCCTTCGTGCCCCCGATCAGGGGTTGTGATAGCGAAGGTGTGTTTGTCTATCGCACGATCGCCGACCTGGAATCGATTCGCGACTACTGCGCGTCACGAAACGTGCGTCGAGGTGGCGTGATCGGCGGCGGCCTGTTGGGTTTGGAAGCCGCCAAAATCCTGATGGACCTGGGGTTGTCGGTCAGCGTGATCGAAATGGCACCGGGATTGATGCCGCGACAACTGGACGCCGACGCCGCAGGACTGCTCAAACGCAAGATCAAGAGTTTGGGCGTTGATGTCCAGCTGGTCCGCCGCACCGAATCGATCGCTGTCGTCGACGAGGGGATACGCATCGAGTTTTCCAACGCAAGTGATCTGCACGTCGACTTGCTGGTGGTCGCCGCGGGCGTGCGTCCCAACGACAAACTGGCCGAAGCGGCGGGTCTTGAAATCGGCCCGCGTCGGGGAGTGAAGGTCAACGCGTGTTTACAGACCAGCGATCCGGACATTTTTGCGATCGGCGAATGCGCCTCGTTCAACGACCACGTCTTCGGACTTGCCGCGCCCTGTTTTCGCATGGCCGATGTTTTGGCACAGCGGCTGGCCGGCGGCGACACCACGTTCAACGGTGCCGACGAATCAGCGGAACTGAAACTGATGGGCGTGCAAGTCGCGACGCTGGGCACGACGATCGGTGAATTCGCCGGCGGCAACGTGGTCACGCACCATGACGAATCGGGTTATCGAAAACTGTTGACCGAACGGGGCCGAATCGTCGGCGCGTCCTGTGTCGGCCCCTGGGATGAATTGCCACAAGTCAGACAGGCGATCGCCAAACGGGCGCGACTGTGGCCCTGGCAACGCAAACGATTCTTGAACACAGGATCCCCCTGGTCGCCCGGTGGTGCGATGCCGGTCACCGATTGGCCGGCGGACGCGATCGTGTGTTCGTGTCTATCGGTCAGCAAATCGACGATCGTCGAATTGATCGACGACGGCAAACCAGACGTCGAACAAATCGCGCTGGCATGCGGTGCTTCGACCGCGTGCGGCAGCTGTCGGGGTCTGGTCGGCCAGCTGGCCGGCGCCGCGACGGCCGAACCGGTCGTGGTCCCCGGGGCGAGGACCATGATGGTGGCCAGCGTGTTGGCGTTGTTGGCCGGTCTGGCTTGGTGGGTCGTTCCGCCGATCCCGCTGACCGACAGCGTGCAATCGTCGTGGCGAGCGGTCGAATCGATTTGGCGGAGTGATCTCGGTCGCCAGGTCAGTGGATTCACCCTGGTCGGATTGACGCTGCTGGGGCTCGTCTTTTCGCTCCGCAAACGCCTGTCGTGGTTTCATTGGGGATCGTACGGGTTCTGGCGTGCCGCACACGGCGTATTGGGGACGGCGGTGCTGCTGGGCGTCGCCCTTCACACCGGGATGCGGCTGGGACACAACCTGAATTTCTTGCTCGCGGTTTGTTTCTTGTCCGCCGCGACGTTGGGCGCGGTGGCGGGAATCACAAGCAGCCTGGAGAGTCGCGCGTCGGGGAATCTGGGGATGTGGATTCGTCGCTGGCGTCCCCGATTGAGCCGCATGCACCTCTGGGTGACCTGGCCGTTGCCGATCTTGATCGCGCTTCATGTGCTCGGCTTTTATTGGTTCAGCGATTGATCATGAACATTCAAATCCGATCGGCCTGGAACGCATTTCGTCAGTCTCCGCACGCGCCAAAATGGTTGACGTGGGCGGCGATCAATGTCTCGATCGCCGCCTATTTCGGCTTCGGGCTGGTCGCCCCCGCATCGGTCAGCAAAACCGCTTGGCTGCCCGGTGAAACGACGCACGGCCACTATCAGATCGAAATGGATTGCAACGCCTGCCATGACCCGGGGCGTTCGGCGGACGGCCCGAGCGGATCCGACGTCATGCAAGATGCCTGCATCCGTTGCCACGGCGAACAGTTGGATCGGGCCAAGGACACGCACCCGGCAAAGAAGTTTCGCGACCCGACCAACGCCGAACGACTGGCGGTGCTCGACGCGCAAAACTGCTTGAGTTGCCATCAAGAACACGTCCCCGAACAGACGTTGACGATGGGGCTGACCCTGCCGGCCGATTACTGTTGGCACTGTCATCAAGAGGTCGCCGATTCGCGGCCCAGCCACCGCGACATGGCATACGACAGTTGCGCCACCGCCGGGTGTCACAATTACCACGACAACCGTGCGCTCTATGAAAAGTATCTCGATGATCACCACGGCCAGCCGGATCATTTGGAGCTTGCGTCGTTGCCCCGGCGGTCGACCGCCGCGTCGCTCTCGGGCGTCTTTCGCCCCGACCGCCCGCTGGCGATCGATCAAGCCGATCATCCCGCGACGCAATCGGTCGACCAACGCGTGCTGGACGACTGGGCGACAACCGCCCACGCCCGCGCGGGCGTCAACTGCACGCACTGCCACGGCGGGAACGGTGACACGGCGTGGTCCGAAGCCGTCGCCATGGAAAGCTGCCAGCAATGCCATGCCGGCCAGGTCGCCAGTTTTCAAACCGGCAAGCACGGGATGCGGCTGGCCGTCGGGCTGCCCGCGATGACGCCCGACCAGGCCCGATTGCCGATGCATGCCGGCCAGGCCCATGCACAACTGGACTGCAACGCCTGTCATCCCGGTCATCGATTCGACACCCAATTCGCCGCCGCCGAGGCCTGCCTGCAGTGCCACGCGGACGATCATTCGTTGGCCTACCGCGACAGCGCGCACGCGGCGCTGTGGCAAGAGGAACTGGCCGGCAGCGGCGCCGTCGGCAGCGGCGTTTCCTGCGCCAGCTGTCACCTGCCCCGGATCGAAGGCGAGACCGGGATCTGGGTCAACCATGACCAGAACGCAAACCTGCGACCCAGCGAAACGATGGCCCGACAGGTCTGCACGCACTGCCACGGACTGGAGTATTCACTCAGCGCTTTGGCCGATCCCCGATCCGTCGCGTCGTGCTTCGGCGATGCCCCGACCGAACGCATTGAAAGCGTGCAAATGGCGCACGCGTGGTTCCTGCAGCGCCAGGCCAAACGCGACGCCCGTCTCAAGAAACCGTGACCCTGTTTTTCTCTCTTTTTTCGCCACGTTCCCTTTAGGATTTTCATGATGAAATTGAATCGCAACCAACAACTTGCCGCCGCGGCCCTGACCGTGTGCGCAGTGCTGCCCCTGGCGGCGCTATCGGGGTGCAGCAACAGCGAAGCGAGTTCGACACCGTCCGGTGGGATCACGCCCCAACAATTTGCCGATGGCGTGCATGCGGTGATGATGGCCGACCGGACCGTCTACGCGACGCACGTCGTGACGAATCTGAACAAGCAAGACGCCCCCGTCAAAGCGTTCGAATACTGGGAAGACACCGAGAACTCGATTCCGTTGCCGGCGCAGATGTTCCGCATGGGCGCCGAGTTGGTCGACGAGAACCCGGAAGCTGGTTTCACCTACGCCCTGCGCAGCAAATGGCCGCTCAATGACCAGCACCAGGCCAAGACCGAGCTGGAACAGACGGCACTCGATTACCTGAGCGACAATCCCGGAGAGAACTTCTACGGGGAAGAAGAACTCGGCGACCAAAAGTACTTCGTCGCCGTCTATCCCGACCGTGCCGTCGCCGAGGCCTGCTGGTCGTGCCACAACGAACACCCCAATCGCGGCGACGACTACCCCGAATTTGCCAAAGACGACGTGATGGGCGGAGTGCTGGTGCGGGTCCCGCTTTAATCGCTGACCATCACAACCTTCACCGTTTTCCTGGCACGGATGCCACTCTCTCCTTTTTTTTGACACGTAACCACGAGCGTACGACTGATGACTCCCCAACAAATCGATTTGGTTCAGTCTTCTTGGGAAAAGGTAAAACCGATTTCCGAGCAAGCCGCAGAACTGTTTTATGGCCGCCTGTTTGAACTCGATCCGTCTCTGAAACCGCTCTTCAAGGGCGACATGAAAGAGCAGGGCAAGAAGCTGATGGCGACATTAAATCTAGCCGTCACCTCACTGACCAAATTGGAAGACATCCTGCCCGCGGTCCAAGACCTGGGGCGGCGACATGTCAAGTACGGCGTCCCCGACGAGAGTTACCAGACGGTCGGCGAGGCGTTGCTCTGGACGCTCCAACAAGGGCTCGCGGAGGCCTTCACCGACGAAGTCAAGCAGGCCTGGACGATCACCTACGTGACGCTCAGCAACGTGATGCTCGACGCCGCCCATGAAAGCGACGCGTCGGCAGCGAAAGCCGGTTAACGGTGGGATAGGCTTTCAACTCGTTCCCAGGCTCCGCCTGGGAACGCACTTCTGACGAGGCTCCGCCTCTGGCCAGGAGGCAGAGCCTCCGGCCCATCGCGTTCCAAGGCAGAGCCTTGGAACGAGTGGGGTAAGCTTCCAGCTTGCCTTGCGTCACGCACCGCGTGACGTCCCGATCGCGCTCCCGCCTGGGAGCCAATGGGTCGGAAGCGACACATCGCAGGTTCGCCGGCGGAGCCGGCGAGGGTGGCAAGCAAGATGCTTACCCCACTGCGATCTTGTCCCCAGGCTCCGCCTAGAACCGCCACTGGAACTGGGTCCAGAAGAAGTCGGCGTCGGCGTTGGTCGGAACCCCGGCCGTGGTGTCGTAGTAGTCGCCGGCACGGAAGTGCGAATAACCGATTTGGACGTTCGTCCGCGGGTTGATTCCGCAAGTCAGCACCAGATCGATCTCCTGACCGAGTTCCTTGTCCCCGGCGGCATTGGCGGGGTTGAAGGGGGCCATGGTGACACCATATGGCGTCGTGGCTTGATCGAGGAAAAAGTGGTGGTACCAGACCAGCAACTTGACCTTGTCACCCAAGATCGGCGTGATGAACTGGGCGTTGACGTCGTTGATGTTCCGACGTCCGAACAAGTCCATCAGGCCCAAGTATTTGTGAGCCAGTGGGAACAGGTGGTCGAAACTATCGTCCCCGCGTGCGGCCGGAACGTCATCGCCACCGGACGCCCAGTCATACCAGAACCAAACCGTCGGTTTCCACTCGCCACAGCCGGTGCAAATGCTCAACTGTTTGCCCAAGCCGCCGGTAAAGAATCCGGCGCTGTGGTCACCATACCCGGGGCTGTTGGAACCGAACTGGACGCCGCCTTCCATGGCATACAGCACGCCGGCGTCGGACGACCCGGCGACGCGTGAACCGAGCGTATGGTAGTCAAAATCAAGCACCTGGTTGTTCAGTCCCAGGTAGTACGCGTCCACGGTTCCCAACGCGGTTCCGCTGTTGCTGGCATAGACTCCGTAGAAGTCCACGTCCTCGTTGGCGTCGTCGATCTTGCTTTCGTTGGCGGCATTTCGATTGAGCGGATTGACAAAGAACCCGTCGACGGTCCAGGCATCGCCCTTGTAGGTTCCGCGGACACCTTGGAACGAGCGTCGCGTGTTCGCCCAATCCAACGGTGAAATCAACCGCTGGTCGCCGAACAGCAATTCTTGTCGTCCCAGACGCAAGTTCAACGAATCGGTCAGCTTGGTGTCCAAGAACAGGTTCTGGATTTCACCACGATTCTCTTCGATCGGTCGGTTGTTGAACGTCTCGCCGCCCGAATCGGCGTACAAGTACTCGCCGTAGGCGCGGAAATACTCGTTGATCCGCAGATTCGCGAACATCCGATAGCGGGTCAGGAAGAACGAATCGTCGACGCCGGTCAATCCCAGGCCGCGAAAGTTGTTCTCGTTGTGGTAACGCATCCGCGCTTCGCCACCGATGTCCAGCTTGCCGCCCAGCATGCCCTTGAGCGAATCGCCAAAGAACGAAGGGCCGTCGTAGCAGGGATCGTTCAGATAGCTGAAGTTGTTGGCGTAGAACACACCGGCGTAGGCGCTTTTCATCGCTGCCGTCGCGGCGGCTTTTTTCGCCTTGGTGCAGCACGGCGTCGTGCAGCAGTTGCAACTCGTCACGACGGGCGCGGCCATCGAAGCGGCATCGACCGTCGCCGCGGGAGCCGGCTCGTCCATCGGAACGGGCTGTGGCGGGTCCGCTTGGGGGGCATCCTCCAACGGCGCGGGCTCCTCCTGAAAGGCGATGTAGGGGACATTGCCGTACTGTGTATCGGCCACCAATTGGACGTTGCCTTGCGGCGTGTCGGTGGCGTCCAGTACGACCGTCTCGACCAGGCCGTGTGGTGTTTCGGCCAGCGCCGACGGGGCGGCGGTTAAGCCGGCAAGCAGTGCCAACGCGAGCGTGCGCCGGCGAGTGTTTTGATGTGGAGGCATCACGTAGGACTCCTTCCTTACGGAACGGTTAGTCACCGAGGAGGTGACGACTAATGGAATGGCAAGTTCCCCGAGAGATTCGAGCCAGTGCGCAACCGCCTGTCGCACATCACGCCCCATCATCCCGGTGAACATCCGCGTCGGCTCCGGCGAATCCGACCGTCATGTTGTGCTCTATCGTCTCATCGATGACGTCGATTCGTGAAGAATTTCCCGAACCGTGAACAGCCACGACAATCGTTAAAGTCGCGTGATGCACGTGTCGGGGGACGACCTGCAATCCCCTCGCACGATTCCTGTGCAGCGGGGTGGAGTGACTGCCCGCAATCGGTGCAGATCACGATCACCGCACGTTGTCAAGTCAATTCACGCGGATTGGCTTTACGGTGAATCGTCTTACCTTGCTCGGCCACTGTGTCGCACCTCCCTCACGTTGTCGGTCCGGGCCGATCTTGACATCGGCTTTGGCACGTGGCGTGCCTCGCTCGGTCTGTGGGATGACGGAGCAGTCCGGTCATCCTGGTCTCCTCTCCGCACCAAGTGGAGGGGCACCGGAAAACGCCACACCTTTTCCACCACCCTCCTCTGGGAGTTTGCCCAAGTGCCTTTGCGATCCCTTTCCATGCAAGTCCTGCGACATCTGCCAACGTCCGCGCTCGCCCCGCTGACGCTCCTGTTGGTCGGTGCGTTGCAGATCGGCTGTTCTGATTCCAACATCTCATTGGAAGACCTGGAAGCCGCCGCGGCGAAACTCGAAACCACCGCGGGCGAAGACGCCGACGCGGGCGCCGCGGTGATGGAAATCCTGGACGTCGAAAAACCAAACTTGAAATTCGGCTTCATCAAGCTGACCGACTGTGCGCCGCTGGTGATCGCGAAAGAGAAGGGCTACTTCGAAGAGGAAGGATTGAACGTCGAAATCGAAGCTCAATCGAACTGGAAAGTGTTGCTGGACCGGGTGATCGACGGCCAACTCGACGGCGCCCACATGTTGGCCGGCCAGCCGATCGGTGCGACCATCGGATTCGGCACCCAAGCTCACGTGATCACCGCCTATAGCCTGGATTACAACGGCAACGGGATCACGGTCAGCAATGAAATCTGGGAACAGATGCAGGAGAATGATCCGGCGTTGAAGTCCGACACACCGCCGCATCCGATACCCGCGACCTCGCTCAAGCCGATCGTCGACTCGTACAAGCAAGAGGGCAAGGATTTCAACATGGGGATGGTCTTCCCCGTCAGCACGCACAACTACGAAATTCGATATTGGCTGGCCGCCGCGGGCATTCATCCGGGGATGTACACCGAAGAAAACATCCAAGGGACCGTCGACGCCGACGTGTTGTTGTCGGTCACTCCGCCGCCCCAGATGCCCGCGACGTTGGAAGCCGGAACGATCCTCGGTTATTGCGTCGGCGAACCGTGGAACCAACAAGCCGTCGTCAAGGGCATCGGCGTTCCGGTCACCACCAACTATGACATTTGGAAGAACAATCCCGAGAAAGTCTTCGGCGTGACCAAAGAGTGGGACGAAAAACACCCCAACACCCACCTTGCCGTGATCAAGGCCTTGATCCGCGCCGGCAAATGGCTCGACGCAACCGACGAAAACGGCGTCCTGGTCAACCGCCAAGAAGCCGCCAAAATTCTGTCGGGAAAAGATTACGTCGGAGCGGACGAAGACGTGATCGACAACAGCATGACCGGCACGTTTGTCTTTCAAGAGACCGACGTCCGCCCGATGCCCGACTTCAACGTCTTCTTTAAATACTACGCCAGCTATCCGCACTACAGCGACTGCATCTGGTTCTTGACGCAGATGCGACGCTGGGGCCAGATCACCGAAGGCAAGCCCGCGAGTTGGTACGCGGAAACGGCCCAGGAGATCTACAAGCCGGAAATCTATCGCAAGGCCGCGGCGATGTTGGTCGCCGAAGGCAAGGCGTCTGCCGAAGACTTCCCCGCGGAGGACTACGACGGCTATCGAGACGTCACGACAGAGTTCATTGATGGCACCCCGTACGACGCCAAGGACCCGGTGGGCTACGTCAATGGTTTCGAGATCGGCAACAAAGATCCCGAATCGTTGGCCAAGCAGTAACAGACCCCTCGGCGCGATCGACGTGGCACGGACGTCGGTCGCGCCGGCCAAGCTTCTGGAATGTACATGCGCGGTGACCGCCTCGCCGTTGCATGTTCGGGAAGCGGCCATTCGGGTCGGACGTCTCGGTCCGGTGCCAGACGTCCGACCCGGCCGTGGACCCCGGATCGAAACAGATCCCCCATCGAAACAGACCCCGCATCGAATCACTCAACCCGAACTCCACCCCCCAACCACCTTGTAGCGAATCGTATGAATTGGAGAGGAAAAGCACTGAAGTTCTGTGACGTTGCCGGGCTTCCCGCCCTGGAACCGTTCGTCAGACTGCTCGCCGGCGAAGACGTCAAAGAGCAACTCAAAGGGATTGCCAAGTTCGTGGTCTTGCCGGTCGCGGCCGTCGCCGTGTTCCTGATGTTGTGGTCGGCCGCCGCCCGCACGGTGGTCACCGACAGCATGCGGCTGCCCAGCCCGACCGACACCTGGACGGCCGGCAAAGAACTGTTCGCGATGCATTCGGCTCAGCGCGCCGAGGACCTCAAGGTCAAGCAGGAAAAAACGTTGCAAGCCGTCCAGTTGCTCGCCCAAGCCAACGCGGTGGGCAAGCAGGCCGAATCGGCAACGGGCGAGCGGAAAGAAACGCTGCTGGCCAATGCCCTGGTCTTGAAGAAGAAGGCGGTTCAAGCGGCAAACTACCGTCCCTCGAGCGCCCCGACCTTCGTCGACCAGATCGTCACCAGCCTGAAAACCGTGTTCGTCGGATTCGCCATCGCCACCTTGATCGCCGTCCCGATCGGCGTGCTCTGCGGCATGAGCCCCTGGTGCAACGCGGCACTGACGCCGTTCATCCAGGTCTTCAAACCGGTCAGCCCACTGGCTTGGTTGCCGCTGGCGTTCTTGATCATCGTCTGGGCCTATTCCGGGACCAAACCCGGCGACAACTTTTTCGATAAAGCCTTTTTGATTTCCGCCATCACGGTCTCGTTGTGTTCCCTGTGGCCGACGCTGGTCAACACCACGCTCGGCGTGGCAAGCGTCGACAAGGACTACATGAACGTGGCCCGCGTGCTGAAACTTTCCTGGAGCCAACAGCTGTTCAAGATCATTCTGCCGGCCAGTCTGCCGCTGATGTTCGCCGGGCTGCGGATCAGTCTGGGCGTCGGTTGGATGGTCCTGATCGCCGCCGACATGCTGGCCCAAAACCCGGGGCTGGGCAAGTTCGTCTGGGACGAGTTTCAAAACGGCAGCAGCCAGACCTACGCCCGCATCGCATTCAGCGTGATCATCATCGGTGTGATCGGACTGGTGCTCGATCGGATCATGATTTTCATGCGAAACCTGGTCAGTTTCGGTGACCCACAAGCCGCCTAGCCATTGAGACAGGCTTCCGGCCTGTCATCGCCTGAGTTTGACGATCAACCCTTTCTTGTCTTTCGAATCCTTTCAGCCCCGGCAAAACGATGAGCGTCGCAGTCCTCCAACGGCCCCGATCCAAATCGATCGCCAGACCCGCGCCGCCCGATCCGTTGATCTCGATGCGGGCGGTCAGCAAAGGGTATGGGAGTGGTGTCACGCGCAACGCAGTGTTGAACAATATCAATCTGAATTTGCGCAAGGGCGAGTTCCTGGCGATCGTCGGTTTCTCCGGCAGCGGAAAGACGACACTGACCAAGTTGCTGGCCGGGCTGGAGATGCCCGACAGCGGCGAGATCGTGATGGAGAACGAGGTCATCAAGGGACCGAGCGAAGAGCGCGGCATCGTGTTTCAAAACTACTCGCTGCTGCCCTGGCTGACCGTGCGGGGAAACATCGCCCTGTCGGTCGATCGAGTGTTCAAACATTGGTCGCGTGGCGAACGACACGACCATGTCGAAAAATTTATCGAAATGGTCGGCTTGTCACACGCCGTGCATCGCCGACCGCACGAATTGTCCGGCGGGATGCGCCAACGTGTGTCACTGGCACGAACCCTGGCCATGAAACCCAACGTCCTGTTGCTCGATGAACCCCTGGGCGCCCTCGACGCCTTGACCCGCAGCGTGCTGCAGGAAGAGATCCTGAAGATCTGGGAAGAAGAACGACAGACTTGCTTGCTGATCACCAACGATGTCGATGAAGCGATCTTGTTGGCCGATCGGATTGTCCCGCTGAACCCGGGGCCCAATGCGTCACTGGGTCCTGCGTTTTCGGTCGAACTGGATCGACCAAGAAACAAGACGGAGCTGAATCACAACGAGACCTTCAAGGGGTTACGAAACGCGGTCACCAATTACCTGGTCGCCGTGCGGCAAAAGTCGCGTGACGACGAAGCGTTGTCGTCCGAAGCACCGCCGATCGAGTTACCCGACCTGCAACCGCGAAGTCTGCGAATTCCACGCGGACGGGCCGGTTAACCCCGTGGGCCAGGTTTTCGGCCTGCCGCCCGGGTGTCGCCCGGGCCGGCTTGACCACCACCACCCATCCGAACACGAACAACCACAGAACCCCACAAGGCGGATCCATGGCCGGTTATGTAGAAATGTTTCGTCTCGGCAAGACCTACGACACGCCCAACGGGCCCGCGGTCATTGTCGAAGAATTTAATTTGAACATGGCGAAAGGCGAGTACATTTGCTTGCTCGGTCACTCCGGTTGCGGCAAGAGCACCGTGTTGACCATGACCGCCGGACTCAACCCGATCAGCGACGGCGGGATCGTCATCGACGGCCACGAAATCGAAGGGCCGGGCCCGGACCGCGGCGTCGTCTTTCAATCGCCGTGCCTGATGCCGTGGATGACGGCGCTGGAAAACGTGTTGCTGGGCGTCAACCAGGTCTATCCACACGGCAGCAAAGCACAGCGGCGCGACATCGCCGGGTATTACCTGACGTTGGTCGGGCTCGGCAGCAGCCTCCACACACGCGCCTCGGCACTCAGCCAAGGCATGCAGCAGCGTGTCGGGATCGCGCGGGCGTTTGCCCTGAAACCGAAAATGTTGCTGTTGGATGAACCGTTCGGCATGCTCGACTCGCTCACCCGAATGGAGCTGCAAGAGATTCTGTTGGAGATCCTCGTCCGCGACAAAGTCACCACGCTGATGATCACGCACGACGTCGACGAAGCGCTGTTCATGAGCGATCGGGTCGTGATGATGACCAACGGTCCGCGGGCACGCGTCGGCAAAGTATTCGAAATGCCGTTTGACAGGCCGCGGGTCCGCGCCGAGGTCCTCGATCATCCCCAGTACTACGACCTGCGGGGCGACATGATTCAGTTCCTTGAAGATCAAGACCACAAGAAGTTGAAGGCCGACGCGGAAGCCTTGGAAGCGAAAAAGCAGGCCGAACAGGAGCCCCAAGAGGTCGGCGTTTAATCGCGCACCCGATTTAACACTATGATCACTGCCACATCCAATCATTCGTTTATGACCAACATGATCGTGTTGGAAATCGACGACAGCGGTTCGCCACCGACCTGCTCGATCCCGGTCGCCGATCGCGCGATCGCTGCTTCGCTGGAGACGGGATTGCCCTCGATCAAACAGTCCGTCGAGGGAGAAGCGGACGCGGTCGCGATGTGCGTTCCGATCTACCGCTCCGGTGAGATCGCTTCGGTGATCGCTTGGGTCGGCAACGCCAATGACGATACCGTCGGGGTGATGGAGATCTGGCAGCCGATCGGTGAATTCGATGACCTGAACCTCACGCACGGCTATTACGGCCCGCTGGACCGATTCCAAAACGTCAGCTCGTTTGTGCGTTTCGAAAAGGGCATGGGCTTGCCCGGCCAGGTCTGGCGCAACCTCAGTTTCACCATCCACGACAACCTTCCCAGTCATCCCGGTTTCCTGCGTGCGGCCGGCGCGTCCGCTGAATCGTTGCAAGTCGCAGTTGGCATGCCGGTCTGCGGCGACGACTTCCTGGCCGCGGCCGTGCTGATCAGTTCCGACTCCGCTCCGATCGCCCGCGGCTACGAGGTCTGGCGATGCGCCGAGGACCGGTTCCTGTTGGAGTCCCGCGCGTACCAACGCCTGGAACAATCGCTGATGTACCAGGGCGAGCAAAACGTTCCGTTGGAAGGCAGTCTGCCCGGGCTCGCCTATGCCTCCGGTGTCGCCACGATCAGCGAAGATCCCGACATCGTCTACTCGGGACGTCCCTTTCGCGGCGGCCCTTGTAAAGGTGTTGCGATCCCGTTCTTCGAAGAAGATCGCATGACGAACATCCTGACTTTGTTGCTGTAAGGGAACAGAAACGCAATGAGCACTATGCTTCCCGTCGTCAACCGACAGCCCGAATTGGTCGGGCAGTTGCTGCACGAGCAACAACAGCTCAGCGCCGTTGAACAGTTCAGCGATTGGCACAGCGATCACGAGTCGGCCGACACCGTGACCGCACCGGCGCAGGAAAAATACTATCGCAGCCTGTTGCCGGCGACGGCCCCCGGACCGAACGAGCAATTCGCCTTCGAAGTCGACTTGAATGCGTGCAGCGGATGCAAGGCCTGTGTGGTGGCCTGCCACACGCTCAACGGATTGGAAGAGGACGAATCATGGCGGCGGGTCGGGACGCTGCTGATCGGCGACCCCGATTATGCCGACGCCGCCGCGATCCAGCATGTCACCACCGCCTGCCACCACTGCGAAGACCCCGGATGCCTGAACGGTTGCCCGGTCAAAGCCTACGACAAAGACCCGGTCACGGGGATCGTCCGCCACTTGGATGACCAATGCATCGGTTGCAAGTACTGCACGATGATGTGCCCGTACGAGGTGCCGCAATACAGCGATCGCCTGGGCATTGTTCGCAAGTGCGACATGTGTCATCAACGTTTGAGCGTGGGCGAAGCACCGGCCTGCGTTCAGTCCTGTCCGAACGAGGCGATTCGCATCACCGTCGTCCCGACCGACAACGGTCCATCCGCTTCGCATGAAACACTCGTTCCCTCATCGCCGTCTTCAAACCTTACCGGTCCGACGACGCGCTACGTTGCCGAATCACCGCTCGATCCCGCGCGGACACGTCCCCAGGACGAGAACGTCGACGAGGTCGCCGAGAGCCATTGGCCGTTGGCGGTGATGTTGGTCGCGACACAGATTTCCGTCGGCATCCTGATCGCGGAATCGCTTTCCACGCTGGTGCTGACCGCCGTGGGAATCAGCGTCCCGGACGCCGTACCGATCGCCGCCGCACTTTCGGCATTCGCGATCGGCAACATCGGGCTTGGGATCGCTCCGCTGCACCTCGGCCAACCGCTTCGCATGTGGCGTGTCTTTTTGGGTTTAAAGACCAGTTGGCTCAGTCGCGAAGCCGTCGTGTTGGGCAAGTTCATGGGACTGCTGGCCGGGGCCATCGCGTTGCTCCTGCTGCCCGTGGTCTGGGACTGGATCCCGACGTCGATCCAACAGTGGATTCCGACCGAATGGATCCCCGCGTGGGCCGGGCGGGCATTGCTGGCTGCTTCGATTCCGGTCGGACTGGCGGGATTGTATTGCAGCGCAATGATCTACATCGCGACCAAACGACGCCCCTGGCGCGGCGCGCGAACGTTGCCGCGTTTCTTCGGCACCTCGCTGACTTGTGGCCCGATCATCGCAGCGGTCGTGTTCGCGTTTGCCGGATTCGGCATCACCGCGGCGCTCTTGTGCCTGGCCGGTGCCGCTGCCGGCTGGTGGAAATGGACGCGTGAACGCCGGCTCTATCGAACCCCTGCCGGTTCCGATGATCCGTACGACCGGCGTTCTCGGCGGCTGGTCCATCAGCATCTCGGTGAGACGTTGCGGATGAGAAACTTCAGTGCCGTCGTCGCCACGCTGCTGGCGGGATTGGCAGTTGTCCTGTGCCCGTGGTTGCCCATGGCCGGCGCGGTCTGTGCCGCGCTGTCTGCCGCGGTCTGGATCGCCGGCGAAAACCTGGAACGCCTGCTGTATTTCCAAAGCGTTGTTTACGACCGCATGCCGGGCACACTTTAAGAGACCACCGCGATGAGCATCGGATCCACCAAATCATTGACCCAAATCAACGACGAGCGTCGCCCGCGGTCCTTTGAGCTTCCCCAGCTGCTGCAGGCTCGCACGGGCAAGATGACCCGTGAACTGCTGCTCAACCCGGGCGACCATGGGCTGGGGATGACGCCCGAGTCGTTGCGTGCCGAAACAACCACCGTGGCCGCATGCGGCTATTGCGCCACCGGTTGCGGATTGCGTCTTCACGTCCGCGACGGACAAGCCGTAGGTTTGACCCCCGAAACCGATTACCCGGTCAACCTGGGCATGGCTTGCCCCAAGGGGTGGGAAGCCCTGGAGGTGCTCGACGCCGATGACCGAGCGACCCACCCGTTGCTGCGCGATGCCAATGGCGAACTCAAACGCGTCGACTGGGACACCGCACTGACGACGTTTACCGAGCGTTTGAAAGCCATTCAATCCGAACACGGCAACGATTCGGTCGCGTTCCTCAGCACGGGGCAAATCCCTTGTGAAGAGATGGCGTTTCTCGGCGCGCTGGCAAAGTTCGGGATGGGAATGCTGCACGGCGACGGCAACACGCGGCAATGCATGGCAACCGCCGTGACCGCGTACAAGGAATCGTTCGGATTCGACGCACCACCGTACACCTATGACGATTTCCAACAGAGCGATTGTCTGGTGTTTGTCGGCGCCAATCCCTGCATCGGGCACCCGATCATGTGGGAACGCGTGCTCCGCAATCCGAACTCACCCGAGATCATTGTGCTGGATCCCCGCCGGACCGAAACGGCGATGGCCGCGACACAGCATGTGCAACTGCGTCCCAAGAACGATCTGGCCATTCTGTATGCGATCACCCAGCACCTGATTGCATCGGATTTGGTCGACCACGAATTCATCGCGGCACACACGACCGGATACGATGAACTGGCTTCCCACGTCGCGGCGTTCACCCCCGACGCCGTCGGCCCCGCTGCCGGCATCTCCGCCGACGAGATCCGCCGCGCCGCCGAAACGATCGGTCAGGCGAAGGCGGCGTCGTTGTGGTGGACGATGGGCGTCAACCAAAGCTACGAGGGGACTCGAACCGCCCAGGCGATGATCAACATCGCCTTGATCACCGGAAACATCGGGCGCCCGGGAACCGGTGCCAACAGCATCACCGGACAGTGCAACGCGATGGGGTCGCGATTGTGGAGCAACACGACCAACCTGTTCGGTCACCACAAATTCGAATCGCCCGAAGATCGCGCGCGCGTCGCAAGCATCCTCGGTATCGACGTGGACACCATCCCCACAGAAACCGGCTGGTCCTACGACCGAATCGTCGAGGGCATCCGCAACGACGAAATCAAAGGGCTGTGGGTGATCGCCACCAACCCGGCACATAGCTGGATCGACCGAGGCGACTTCAAAGTCTTGCTCGACAAGCTCGATTTTCTGGTGGTGCAAGACATGTACGCATCCACCGAGACCGCGCGGCTGGCCGATCTGGTGTTGCCGGCCGCGGGTTGGGGCGAAAAGGAAGGCACGTTCATCAACAGCGAACGGCGCTATGGGCTGCTCAAGAAAGTCCGCAAAGCCCCCGGCGAAGCGCTGGCGGATTTCCAGATCTTTCGCGCCGTCGCAGCCTACTGGGGCGTCGAAGACATGTTTGCCGATTGGACACACCCCGAAGCCGTGTTCGAAACAATGCAAGCGGCCAGCGCAGGCCGTCCCTGCGACATCACCGGAATCGACGGCTATCGACAGCTTGATCAATGCGGCGGCATCCAGTGGCCGTGGTCGCGTGAGGACGCGGCGGCGCAGCAGACGCCGCCCCAAGAACGTCGACTGTTCGCCGACGGATCGTTTTGCCACCCGGACGCCAAGGCACGGTTGATCGTTGACAACATCACGCCGATGCCCGAACCGCCGGACCAAGCATTCCCGATTCTGTTGATGTCCGGACGCGGCACGGTCAGCCAGTGGCACACGCAAACACGGACCAGCAAGAGCAAGGTTCTGCGAAAGCTTTACCCCGAGCGGCCGTATGTCGAAATCCATCCGACCGACGCCAGTTTGATCGGCGTTCACAACGGCGACACCGTTTCGGTGCGTTCACGACGGGGCGAAGTCTTCGTCACCGCGATGGTCACGCCCACCGTCCAGCGAAATCAAGCGTTCATCCCGATGCACTATGACATCATCAATGAACTGACACTGCGGCATTTCGATCCCCATTCACGGCAACCGAGTTTCAAGGACTGCGCCGTGGCGATCCGCAAAGCCTAATCCGCCATCACTTCCACTGACCAACGACACCGTCTGACCATGTCCAACGATAAAGCGTTCACCGAGGAACAAAAACAATTTCTTTCCGGATTCGCGTTCGGTGCGGATGTGGCGCGCGCCGTCAGCGGATTGCCGGTCATCAGCAACGGCAGCAGCTGTGGCGGCGATGCATCGATCACCGTCGGCAGCAAAACGACGACGACGCTGCCGATCGGCCCCGAAAAGATCGCGTTGATCGCCCAGCAAGAAACCGAGTCGGCCGGAAAAACGCTCTGCAAGGAAGAACTCGCCAAGAAAGAGAAGAACCCGCTGGACATCTGGGACGAGATGCAGGCCCGCAGCGATGCCGGCGAGTTTCCCAAAGGGACCGACGTGTTCCTGCAAAAATTCCACGGACTATTCTACGTCGCGCCGGCACAAAACAGCTACATGTGCCGCATGCGGATTCCGGGCGGATCGCTGCGGGGCTGGCAACTGGCCGGTCTGGCCGACCTGGCCGATCGATCGGCCGGCGGCTATTTGGACGTGACGACGCGGGCCAACCTGCAATACCGCGAGATCCCCGCCGATCAAGCGATGAACATTCTGTATGGGTTGCGCGAATTGGATATCGTCAGCCTGGGTTCCGGCGGCGACAACATCCGCAACTGCACGGCAAGTCCGCTTTCGGGCATCGACACGTGCGAATTGATCGAGACGATCCCGTTGGCCAAGCGGATGCACCATTACATCTTGAACAGTCGAGAAATGTATGGGCTGCCGCGGAAATTCAACATCGCCTTTGACGGCGGTGGCACCATCAGCGCCTTGGATGACACCAACGACATCGGCTTTCACGCGGTCCGCATCGACGAACAACACGCGACGGCCGACTTCCCTGCCGGCGTGTACTTTCAACTCACACTCGGCGGCATCACCGGGCACAAAGATTTCGCCCGTCCCACCGGAGTCCTGCTACGCCCCGACCAATGCCTTGCCGTCGCCGGCGCCATCGTTCGCGTGTTCGTCAAATCCGGTGATCGCACCGATCGCAAGAAAGCGCGACTGAAGTACGTGTTGGACGATTGGGGGTTCGAAAAATTTGTCGCCGCCGTCGAAGAACAACTCGGTCGGACGCTCGGCCGTTTCGACGAATCCAAATTGACCCGATCGGTCGCCGAAAATCGTCTGGCCCACATCGGGTTTCACCCGCAAGCCCAAGCGAACAAAAACTACGTCGGTGTCGTCTTGCCGGTCGGGCGGATCACCAGCGACCAGGCTCGCGGGCTGGCGCAAATTGCCGACGAGTACGGGAACGGTGAGATCCGTTTGACGGTTTGGCAAAACCTGCTGATCCCCAACCTTTCCGATGCCGACACCGACGCCGTTAAAGAACGACTGACGGAACTGGGACTCGGATACGAAGCGAGCAGCTTTCGAGCGGGGCTGGTTGCCTGCACCGGTAGCGGAGGCTGCAAATACGCCGCGGCCGAAACCAAAACCCAGGCGATGGCGCTGGCCGAACATCTTGAATCCCAATTCAAACTGGACAGCCCGATCAACATCCACTTGACCGGATGCCACCACAGTTGTGCCCAGCACTACATCGGTGACATCGGCTTGCTGGGCTGCAAAGTCGAAAAAGGCGACGACATGGTCGACGGGTACCACGTGCACCTGGGAGGCGGCTGGGGCGACCGCCAGGGGATCGCTCGGCTGATCTTTGAATCGATCGCTTTCGAAGATATGCCCGATTTGATCTCCGCCATCATCGGCGGCTACCTGGATCAACGGCGCGACGGCGAGACGTTTGTTGAATTCACCGCCCGATCCTCCGATGACGAATTGAAATCCCTCGCCCGAGCCTTGGTTTGAACCGCATTCCACTGACATCCAAAGAAGATTCGACTCCTTCCCCCCTTTGACTGCCATGACAACCAGCTTTATTCCAGAATCGGCACCTTTCAACGACGAACAACGTGCCTGGCTGAACGGATTTTTCTCCGGCATGATGGGCATGCAACCCGGCGGCGACGCCTCGGCCGTGATGAACGCCGCCGGACTGTCGGCCGATGCCTTGCCGGGGGTGATGGAACCGGAAAAAGAAGAAGAGGAAGACTTTCCCTGGCACGACGACTCGCTGCCGATCGTCGATCGCATGGAGTTGGCCGAAGGCAGGCCCGTCGAACGACGCCTGATGGCGGCGATGGCACAACTGGATTGCGGCTCCTGCGGCTACCTCTGCAAATCCTACAGTGAAGCCATCGCATCGGGAGAAGAAACCAACCTGACGCTCTGCAGTCCCGGCGGCAAAGAAACGTCCAAGATGATCAAGAAGGTGCTGAAGGAATCCGGTGACACCGCAGCACCAGCGGGCAAACCCGCAGGTGGCGCCGCGGCCAACGGGACGTCACAACAGGGCTACACACGCAAAACACCGTACGACGCCAAGTTGATCGAGTCGCGGCCGCTCAACGGTGAAGGCTCGGCCAAAGACACCCGTCACATCGCCATCGATCTGGGTGATTCAGGCATCCAATACGAAGTCGGTGACGCGCTGGGAATCTACCCGACCAATTGCAACGAACTGGTCGAAGCCATCGTCCATGCCATCGGCGCCGATCCCAATCTGTTGACCGTCACACCGGCGGGAGACCCCAAATCACTCGCCAACGCGCTCGGCGAAGAGTTCTGCCTGAAAGACCCCAGTGACGAGTTACTGGAACTGGCACTCAGCCGTGTTTCCGATCCGGCGACCAAAACGCAACTGTCACAAATGCTGGAAGAAGGCGCACCGGACGGTTTTGACGTTTTGGATGTCCTGCAGTTGGCGGGCGATGTGCCGATCAGTGCCACCGAGTTTCTGGAAACGCTTTCGCCCTTGAACCCCCGACTGTATTCGATCGCCAGCAGCCAGGCGTGCGTCGGCAACCAGGTTCACCTGACCGTTGGCAAAGTCACCTACGATCGAAACGGTCGATTGCGAAAGGGCGCCGCCAGCACCATGCTCGCCGATCGCTTGGAACCCGGTGCCACCCTCCGCGTATTCACACAAGCCAATCACGGCGGGTTCACCGTCCCTGCGGATCCCGCCAAGCCGATGATCATGGTCGGTCCAGGTACCGGCATCGCTCCATTTTTGGCGTTCCTGCAAGAACGCGATGCGACCAAGGCGACGGGCAAGAATTGGTTGTTCTTCGGCGACCAACATGCCGCCACGGACTTCTTGTACCAGCAGGAATTGCAGTCGTATCTCGACACCGGATTGTTGACCCGGCTGGACACGGCCTTCAGTCGCGACGGGACGGAAAAAGTTTACGTCCAAGATCGCATGAAACAAAACGCCGCCGAACTCTGGAGCTGGCTGCAATCGGGAGCGCACTTCTATGTTTGCGGTGACGCCAGCCGAATGGCCGTCGACGTCGATCGCACGCTCAAATCGATCATCGCATCCGAAGGCGGACTCTCCGACCAAGCCGCCGCCGACTATGTCGCAAAGCTGAGCAAGGAAAAACG
The DNA here is from genome assembly GCF_007754155.1 of Stieleria neptunia. Classification (NCBI taxonomy): domain Bacteria; kingdom Pseudomonadati; phylum Planctomycetota; class Planctomycetia; order Pirellulales; family Pirellulaceae; genus Stieleria; species Stieleria neptunia. The sequence continues at coordinate 8,571,102 of NZ_CP037423.1, forward strand.
CTACGTCCGCGACGTCTATTGAAGCACTAGTGCTGCGTCAACTTTTATTCTTAGGGTACCGCGGAAAAGGGGTCAGGTACCAAAAATGCGAAGCACCCTGCGGGCCATTTGGTTTTTGGTACCTGACCCCTTTTCCGCTCGACAAACGCAGGCTCGAAAATTGAAAGCTGACAAAGCACTAGTCGACCAGCCCTAACCGAACGGCCCGGACCGCAACGTCGGTGCGATCCGAGGCCCCGGTCTTGCGCAAAATGTTCTGCACGTGTTCCTTGACGGTCTCGACACTGATCCCCAATGACTTGGCGATCTCACGGTTGCTCAGTCCGAACGCGATGTGACGCAGCACCTGGGCCTCGCGAGACGTCACCGGCAATTCCGGTGGAAGCTGTTGCGAGCGAATCGTCTCGGACATCTTTTTGCGAACGTTGTCCAGACGGCCACCCGGATACGCCGATCCGTTTTCGCACGCATGGCTGAGCGTCTGTTCGATCTTGGTTGCCGAATCACTCTTGAGCACGTAATCATGAGCCCCGTTGGCAACCGCTCGGGCAAGATAAACGGGGTAGTCGTACGCGCTGATCAAGACGACCGGCAAGTCGGGATGCGACTGGCGTATCGACATCAACAGCGTCAATCCGTCCATCTTCTTCATCTGGACATCGATCAGCACCGCGTCGAATCGGTCTTCATCCAGATGCCGCAACGCGCTCTCGCCGTCGGGAACCATTTGCGCGACGCTAACCGCCGTCCCGACCAGTAACTCCATGAGCCCGAGACGAGCTGCTTCATGGTCATCGACGACCAGCGTTTTTAACGACATTGCGATCCTACGTGCTTCTGATTTGATTCCAAATCGCTCCAGCTGACGCCTGGGAGCGGACTCTCCTAAAAATGGCGTATTTGCGACTGAAGTGTGGGTCTAATATGAGAATATTTCGCATATCCCCCTAGCCCAACCCCCCAAAATGGGCGCACATTTGCAAAAACAGCAGTAAGACTGGGGGGAGGGCACAGCGAAACACACGATTTGGATTTTGCTCGGACGCTAACGGCAACGTAGGAAAACGTGAGAGAGAACGCGTCTGCTGTCGCGCTCGGCCCCGATTCCTCGCACGATCCCCACGCCCGACATGAATGAATCCGCCTCCATTTTGCTCGTCGACGATGATTGGCACTTGGTCCAGTCGATGGCCGAATGGCTGCGGGAAATTGGACACACGGTCCACGTGGCGGATTGTCTAAACGGCGCCAAAGCGAGCCAGGCCGAACATCGTTTCGACCTGGTGATCACGGACCTTCGCCTGCGTGACGAAGACGGGTTCGAGCTGATCCACCACACGCGGCAAAAGCACCCGGAAACCACGGTGCTGGTGATGACCGGTTACGCGACGCCCGACACGGCGATCGAAGCGATCAAAGCCGGCGCGTTCGACTTATTGACCAAGCCGCTGATCGACGACGAGTTGAATCTGGCGATCAGCCGCGCGGTTTCCCAACGAGACATCACGTTGGAGAACCAAAAGCTCCGCCAGCGACTCGATAGCCGAAGCGGGCTGGAGAACATTCTCAGCCACGACTATCGGATGATGAAAATCTTCGACGTGATCGATAGCGTGGCCGATGCCAGGGCATCGATCTTGATCACCGGCGAAAATGGGACCGGCAAAAGCATGATCGCCCGTGCCATCCACGAACGCAGTGCACGTCGTGGCAAACCGTTCGTCGAAGTCGCCTGCGGGGCACTACCGGACAATCTGCTCGAGAGCGAATTATTCGGCCACGTCAAAGGTGCGTTTACCGGCGCCAGCGGCGACCGAGTCGGCAAGTTTCAATTGGCCGACAAGGGCACCTTGTTTCTGGACGAAATCGGAACCGCGACCGCGGCGATGCAGGTCAAACTGCTGCGAGTGCTTCAGGAATTTCAGTTCGAACAACTCGGCGGCACGCAAACACACTCGGTCGATACGCGGGTGATCCTGGCGACCAACGAAGACCTCTCCCGCGCGGTGACCGAAGGCTCGTTCCGACAAGATTTGTACTACCGGATCAACGTCGTCAACATCGTGCTGCCCTCGCTGCGAGAGCGCGTCGGCGACATTCCTTTGCTGGTCGATCACTTCCTCCGCGAAGCCGCTGAGACGTGCGACCGGGAGATCGAAGGCTTTGATCAACACGCCATGGCCACCCTGCAAGCGTATCGTTGGCCCGGCAACGTTCGACAATTGCAAAACGTCGTCGAGCGTGCGGTGCTGCTGTCTCGCGAGAACGTGCTGACACTGGAAGATTTGCCGCCGGAGATCTTGGGCCGCGTGGCAGATCCGCTGGCATCGGCGATCCCACAGACCGCTGGCGAAAACACGCTCAAACCCTTCGCGATGACACCGGCCAGTTATCAAAACAAGAGTCTACGCGAAGCACTCGAAGGCCCCGAACGCGAGATCATCCTGCATTCGCTCCGCCGCCACAATTGGAACCGAGCGGCAACGGCCGACGCCTTGGAAATCAATCGCACCACGCTCTACAAAAAAATGAAGCGGCTGGGTCTGGACGATCCAAGACTGCAATTCGCCATGGAAGGGTAGCAACGTGGGGTAAGCTTCCAGCTTGCCTCACGTCATCTCACCAGCCTTGTTCCCAGGCTCCACCTGGGAACACACTGTCTCGGAGGCTCCCGCCTCCTGGCTGCCGCGGGCATGTGGCGGGAGCCACACCGGCCTTACGTTCCAAGGCAGAGCCTTGGAACGAGGTTGAAGTGGGGTGAGCTTCCAGCTTGCCAGACGTCACGCACCGCGTGACCGGACGTCATCTCAGCTCAACGTCCGCAGCGCCGCCGGCAGGGCGTCGCATTCTTGCTCAAAAACTCGGGCGGCGAGCGTGTCGGGTGTGTCATCGGGGAGCACGTCGCAGGCACGCTGCAGGATGATCGGGCCGTGGTCGTACTGGTTGTCGACAAAGTGCACGGTGCAACCGCTGATCGTCACGCCGCGCTTGATCGCGGCTGCGTGGACATTGTGACCATACATGCCTTGGCCCCCGAACGCCGGCAACAGCGACGGGTGAATGTTGATCACGCGGTTTTCGAAATCGTCGGGGATCAACACGTGTTTCAAAAACCCTGCCATCACGACGTACTTCGCGCCGCAGCGGCGAACCGGGTCGAACATCGCGTCACTGTAACTCGCATCATCATGATCACATTTGCGAATCACCTGGGTCTCGATGCCATCGACCTTGGCGATCTCGACACCGCGGACGCCGCCGCGACTGCTGATCACCAACCGGACATCGATCGGCAGGCCGTGCTCGTCGCGATGCCGCAACAGGTTTTCCAGCGTCCTGCCGCCGCCGCTTAGAAACACGGCGATCGGCAGTTTGGTCGTCTCGCCGCTCATGACGCGCTCGCCTTGGCGACGAACACGCCGCCGTGCTCCGACGCCGCCGAATCGACGCCCTCGATCGTGCCGATCTCCAGCGAGTCGGCCAGCGTTTCGTTGCAGATGTTCGATCGGTGTTCCTCAATCGCTTGGGTCACCTCGTCGCTGGCTGAATCGATCGCGACGCGGATCCGATCGGTGTACTGGCAATCGATCGCTTTGCGTTGATTCTGGATGCCGCGAATCAGATCGTTGGCGATCCCTTCACGCTGCAACTCCGGCGTGACTTTGGTGTGCAACACGACAACGGAACCGAGCCCCTGAGCCGCCGCCCAGCCCTCTTTGGCCTGCAAGCGGACTTCGATGTCGTCCCCATCCAATTCGATCACGTTGTCACCGAGCTGGAGCTTCACAACACCGTCGGCTTGCAACTGGTTCAACAATTCGTTTCCGTCGGCATCGGCGAGTGCCTTCTTGACCGCCGGCACTTGCTTGCCGACTTTCGGGCCGAGTCGTTTGAAGTTCGGAACAACCGTGTATTGGACGTACTGGTCGCCTTCGGTCGTGTAGTGAACCGCTTTGACGTTTAATTCTTCACGCACCAGGGCATCGTGGTTTTGCAGCCACGCGATCTGGGAATCATCGGTCAGAATCACCGTGACTTCGGACAACGGCAAACGCACCTTCAGTTTCTCACTCGCCCGCGCGGCGCGTCCCAGCGAAGCGATCTCGCGCAACAGACGCATCGAATCGGACAGATCGGTATCGATCCGCTCGGCGTCGACCTCGGGAAAATCACACAGGTGAACGCTGCACAACGTCTTGTCGCCGAAGGGTTCGGTCAACCGTTGCCAAAGGGTATCGGCCAGAAACGGCGTGAACGGAGCGGCCAGCTTGACCAGTTCCAACAGCGTTTCATACAGCGTCCAATAGGCGTCGTGTTTCTCTTGCGAATCCTTGTCGGCGGCCCAAAACCGATCGCGGCTGCGGCGGACGTACCAGTTACTCAACCCGTCCAAGAGCGAAGAGATGGCTTGGCAGGCGTTGTAGTTATCCAAGGCGTCCATGCGGTCGATCACTTTGGCGGTCGCCTGGTTGAGTTCCGACAGAATCCAACGATCGATCTCGCTCCGCTCCGATGCCGGCCGGTATTTCGGCGCCGATGCCAGCGACGCCGGCGTCAATTGATCGTCGGCCGCGACGGCGTCACGCGGATCGAACCCGTCGATCTCGGCATAGATGGTGAAGAAGCTGAACGTGTTCCACAGGCGGAGCAAGAACTCGGGGATCGAATCCTTGATCGACTGCTCGGCATAGATGATCGAGTTCCAGGGCGCCTGATTGGCAAACAGGTACCACCGCAACGCGTCCGCACCGTAGCGGTCAAAGATCTCTTCGGGGCTGCGGTAATTCCGCAGACTCTTGGACATCTTGCCGACTTGTTTGTTGAATTTCTTGCCGGCATGCTGCTTGGTCTCGGACTCTTCCAACAGGATCGTTTTCTTTTTCTCGTCGTCTTCATGCTCCCACCATTGGGAGAGCATCAACCCGAGCACGATGCAGTTGCGGAACGGCAGCGGATAGTCGAGATCTTTGACCTTCGGTGTTTCCGCTTCGGAGCCCGGTTCGGCGACCGATGCCCCTTCGCCGAACAGCATCGTCGCAATCGCCAATTGGCTGTAGAACCAACCACGGGTCTGGTCGATCGCTTCGCTGATGAAGTCGGCGGGGAATTGCGATTGGAATTGCTGGTCACCGGTGTGCGGCCACCCCCATTGGGCGAACGGCATCGCACCGCTGTCGTACCAACAATCGATGACCTCGCTGACCCGCCGCATCCGTTTGCCATCGGCGAAGGGCGAATCATACGTGACTTCGTCGATGTACGGTTTGTGGACCCGCAGATCGTCGACCAATTCCGGATTGGCCGCTTTGGCGTCCAACCAGACTTCGGTGCCTTGGACCCCCGGCTTGGCCAGCAATTCCTCATAATCGCCGACCGCTTCCATGCGCCCGGTTTCTTCGCACACCCAGATCGGCAGCGGCGTGCCCCAGTAACGTTCACGCGACAGCGCCCAGTCGACGTTCGATTCCAGAAAATTCCCGAATCGCCCGTCACGAATGTGTTCGGGTTGCCAGCCGATCTGCGAATTGTTTTTCAGCATCAAGTCGCGGAACTTGGTCGTGCGGATGAACCAGCTTTGGCGCGGGTATTGGATCAGCGGGTCTTGATCGGCCCGCCAACAGAACGGGTAATCGTGCAGGTACTGTTCCTGCAAGAACATCAACCCGCGTTCTTTGAGGTCGCGTGAGAGAGCCTTGTCGGCGTCTTTGACCCAGACGCCGAGGAATGCTTCGGGCACCGCTTCATTGAATTTTCCGTCTGGGCCGACCGCACAGAGCAATTCGGGTTGCTCGCCCTCGACAAACCGTCGTCGCTGTTCGTCATAGACTTCATAGTCGACTTCGCCGAACGCCGCCGCTTGATGGACGATCCCCGAACCGCTGTCGGTGGTGACAAAGTCGGCCGCGACGACGCGCCAGTAGTGGTGCTCCGTTTGGGCGTCACCGCTGGGCGACCGCAGCGTTCCGGTCGGGTCGCCGGTCGATTTCAGGTAGCCGTCAAACGGCGGCGTGTAGCGCAGACCGATCAGATCGGTGCCACGACACGTTTCCAACAGCTCGAATTCGCACTTCGCTTTGTCCGCGATTTTGTCGACCAGCGCCGACGCCAGATAAAACTCTTCGCCGGTTTCGCCGTGCTTGACCAACGAGTAGTCCAGTTCTGGATGAACGGCGGCGTACATGTTGCTGGGCAACGTCCACGGGGTCGTGGTCCAGACCAACAGACTGCGCGAGGCATCGTCCACCAGGGGGAATTTGACGTAAACACTCGGATCGGCGACTTCCCGATAGCCCTGACCGACCTCGCCCGCGGACAGGGCTGTGCCACCCTGAGCCCACCACCAGACGATCTTGTGGCCTTGGTAGAGCAGCCCGCGATCGAACAGATTCTTCAGACTCCACCAAACACTCTCGACGTAACTCTGGTGATAGGTCACGTAGGCCTGTTCGAGATCGACCCAGAATCCCAGTCGTTCGGTCAATCGCTGCCACTCCTGCATGTAACGCCAAACCGATTGCTGGCATTTTTGGATGAAGGGCTCGACACCATAGGCCTCGATTTCCTCTTTGCTGTGGATCCCCAGCTCTTTGCCGACCTCGACTTCGACGGGCAGCCCGTGCGTGTCCCAGCCCGCTTTTCGCTCGCAACGATAGCCCCGCATGGTCTTGTAGCGGGGAAAGACGTCCTTGATCGCGCGGGTCAGACAGTGGCCCGGGTGCGGCATCCCGTTCGCCGTCGGGGGACCCTCAAAGAACACAAAAGGAGGTGCATCGGCGCGGCGCTGCAGCGATTGCTTGTAGACGTCGTTTTGCTGCCAAAACTCCAGCATTTGCTCTTCCAGAGCCGGAAATTTGGGGCTGGCGGGGGCGGCACGAAACGGGGCAGCGGAGTCAGACATCGTTGTCATGGGAAGCTGAAACGGGTTTTTCGGAGCGAATGCGAAGCGGGATTGTAATGGGATTTCGGCGTTTGACGTAGGCGGAGTGTTGGGGGAACGCGGATCGGTTTACGGGGTCGGTCTCGCCCCTGGGGGTCGGTGGAGGCAAGAGGGGAAATAAGACCAATGGGACACATACGACTTATGGGTCCTATCGGTCGCATTGGTCCTATCTCTGCCTGAATGCCCGCCAGGCGGGCAGACCCCCGCACATTTTCACTCATCCGCAAAGTCAACCTTGCCGATAAACTTGTTTGTGTAGCTGCGCTTCGACGCTCCGCCGCCCCAAACTTTCGCCGCCCCAGTTGATGTCGCTTTCGGTTTCCACACAAAACGATCCAGCGCCACGACGGCCCGAGAACGGGTCGGTCACGATTCGGGACATGCTTTACGCCTGGGTGGTTCAGTGGGGTGCGGCGGTGGTCGATGGCGTTGCCACGGTTGGCGATATCGCGATGTTCGCCTGGCAGATGGTGGTTTGGATTTTCACACGGCTACCGCAGCGTGGAACCCTGCTGATCAATTTCTATCAAATCGGCGTGCTCAGTCTGCCGGTGGTGGCGTTGACCGGGACGTTCATCGGGATGGTGTTGGCCGTCCAAAGCTATTACCAGTTTCACGCGATCGGGTTGGAAAGCCATCTGGGTGTGGTGATCAACACCTCGCTGGTCCGGGAGCTGGGTCCGGTGTTGGCGGCGACGATGTTGGCCGGTCGGGTCGGCAGCGCGATGGCGGCGGTGTTGGGGACGATGCGTGTGACCGAACAAATCGACGCGCTGACGACGATGGGTGCCGATCCGATTCACTACTTGGTGGTGCCTCGGTTTTTGGCCTGCATCTTTTTGATTCCGGCGCTCACGATCATGGCGGATTTCATGGGGATTGTCGGCGGCTACTTTTACAGCGTCATGGTGCTGGAAATCGATCATGCGGCCTATCTGACACACTCGCGTGACGGCGTGGTCGGATTCGATTTGTTCAGCGGCGTGTTCAAGAGCGTCTTCTTTGGCGGGATGATCGCAGTGATCAGTTGCTACCAAGGCTTTCATTGCAAACCGGGCGCCGAGGGCGTCGGCAAAGCGGCGACGCAAGCATTCGTGTATTCGTTCGTGATGATCTTGGCCATCGATTTGTTCTTGAACATCATCTTGGACAAAATCTATTTCGCCATGTACCCCGCGGGAGCGAACATCCTATGAGTGATTCTGCGGTGAAGCATCTGATCGACGTGCAGCAGTTGCATGTCGATTTTCACGGCCAAAAAATCTTGAAAGACATTAGCGTTTCGATCGAATCCGGAGAGACGGTCGCGGTGATCGGAGAAAGCGGTTGCGGAAAAACCGTGTTCATGAAAACGATCGTCGGGCTGATCCCACCGACTCGCGGCACGATCCAATTTGACGGGCAAGACCTCTCGACACTGTCGCCGGCTGCGCTCAGCGACGTCCGCCGACGATTCGGTTTCGTGTTTCAAAACGCGGCGTTGTTCGACAGCATGACGATCTTTGACAACGTCGCGTTTCCGATGCGGCAATCGACCACCGCCGATGAGGACGAGATTCACGAACGGGTGTTGAAACATCTTCAAGAAGTCGGATTGCCACCGACGGTGATTTCGAAACGTCCGAGCGAATTGAGTGGCGGGATGCGAAAACGCGTCGGCATTGCCCGCGCGATCATCTTACAGCCCGAATTGGTCGTCTACGATGAACCGACAACGGGACTGGATCCGATCATGAGCGACGTGATCAACGAACTGATGTTGGACGTGCGACAACGCTATCCGGTCACCAGTGTGATCGTCACGCATGACATGCGAACGGCCCAAAAGGTGTCCGACCGCGTGTTGATGTTTTACCCGCGGGCAAGACTGGCCAAAGGCGAACCCCAGGTGCTCTACGATGGTCCGCCCGCCGGGCTGGATCAATGCGACGACGATCGGGTGCGTCAATTCGTTCGCGGCGAAGCCGGCCAGCGTCTGATGGAGATAACGGGTTAATCATGGACGATAGCAGACTGAAATTCGGCGTCGGCGTGCTGGTCATCGCCGCCATCGGGATCGGAATCATCCTGACGTTCTTGTTCGGCGCCGTGCCACGCGTGTTGACCGGTGAAGTCCGACTATTGGTTCAATTCCCGACCGCCGAGGGCATCAACTCCAACTCGCCGGTGCTGTTGCGTGGCGTTGAAATCGGACGCGTCATCGACAAAGAACTGCGCGAGAACGATGTCTTGCTGACCATCGGGATCGATCCCAAATACCAAAACAACTTGACCCATGAGTACCTCCCCAAAATCAAAACGAAATCGATCATCACCGGGGACGCGAAACTGGAGTTCGTCAAAGGAACCGAAGACGAATTGCTGGCGGTCCATAAAGGACGGTTGCAGACGATTCGCGGCGAAACGTACACCCACGAACAGTTAATCTCCTACGGAACACCCGCGTCCGACCCCTTCAGTTTGGTGTTCAATTTGGAAGACGAAGTCCGTGAAACGCTGGAGGCGGTCCAGTCGGCCAGCGGGTCGTTGCAATCGGTCGGTGACAACGTCAACCAACTGGTCCAGAATGCCGACGGTGTGGTCCAGAACGCCGAGGGGCAATTTGGCGACGTCGCGCAAGACGCCCGCAACGCGCTGATCGAATTCCAGGGCGCGATGCGCGACATTCGCAATGTGATCGGCAACCCCGAACTCCGCGACAGTCTGGCCGAAGCGCTTCGCGAACTTCCGCTCGTGCTGACCGAAGCCCAAACCACGCTGCAGTCGACCCAACGAACCTTTGAAAGTTTTGAACGCGTCGGACAGCGGTTTGAGAACGTCGGCGTCGCGGCGGAGAAAACGGTGCAGAACGTCGACCAAACCATCGACACCGTCCGCAACACCATCGAATCCGCCGAGCGGGCGATCGTGAATGTCGAAAAAATCACCGATCCGATCGCTGAAAACAGTGACGAACTGGTCGTCCAAGTCCTCAAGAACCTGGCCAACCTGGACCGTACTTTGTTGGAAGTGGAACGGTTCGGCGCCGGATTGAACAACAGCAACGGAACGATCCGCCGATTGCTCGATGACGAAGACATCTATTGGCAGATCCGACGCACCATTGAAAACGTCGAACTGGCGACCGCCAAGATTCGCCCGATCCTGGACGACGTTCGGATCTTCAGCGACAAAATCGCCCGCGACCCACGCCAGTTGGGCGTCAAGGGAGCCCTCGACAAACGCGGCAGCGGACTGGGATTGAAATAGCAATCAAGTTCGTCATGCCAACGCGCGTCCTGGCCGACCTCTCAGAGTGATGGCAGAATGATTCGGGGCAGAATCATGGAGAGGCAGTCGATCCCCGGTATGGCGAATGGGTTCGTCATCGTTTTGCCCCCATTGTTTTGCCCCCATCATCCCGTCCTCCATCCTTCTGCCCCGCATGATTCTGCCTTTTTGTCTCGAAATCGCCGATTCTGCTGACAGATTCCCCAACTCACTGCGTGTATTCTACCGCTTCGCAATGCCCGCCAGCAGTCGAGTTGAATTTGCCCGTTCCAGAAACACGACTTGACCCGCAGCGGAACGTTGGCCGGAACACCGGAATACATGTCGCCGGAACAAGCTCGCGGAGATTCCATCGATCATCGAACGGATCTGTTCAGTTTGGGAAGCGTTCTGTACGCCATGTGTACCGGGAGTCCGCCGTATACATCGGACAGTTGTTACGGCGTGCTGCGTCGGATCGTCGAAGAACAACCACGACCGATCAGCGAATTCAATCCCGATGTTCCCGGCTGGATGTGCCGGTTGGCCCCCTGACTCCGAATGACCGACCCAGCTGGAGAATTTCGATGCGATACGTAGTGACAGTCTTTTTGTGTTTCCTCATTGGCGGCTCGCTCCATGCCTTGGCCGACGAAGACCATCTCAAACTCCTTGGAGACGCGGAGGCCATTGCGGCACAATACAGAAGCTCGGCAGAGGGCTCGGACGCCAAGTCGGAGTTGAAATCAAAGGTCAAGTCTCTGATCCAACAGAGTTTCGAGGCTAGACAGACGGCTCAGCGCAATCAGATTCAGGAAATGCGAGAAAAGCTGCGCCGGGCGGAAGAAACGCTCGAGAGCCGTGAAGTGATTAAGGACCGAATTATCGATCGCAAAGTCGAAGACCTACTGTCCGGCCAATCGGCGGATTGGAAAGCGAAGACTCCGGCCGAAGAGCAACTCTTTGACGTCATCGGCATCGGTGACATCGTCGCAGTGTATCTGCCGGGTGTCCTGCCGTTTGAGTCCGCCAAACAGGGCCCGAGTCCGCCAAAAGTCACGTTGCTCGATTCGGGCCGTCTGGTCACCGGCTTTCCTTTGGCCGTCGGCTCGGACGGCGCGATCGCGATGCCGCTGGTCGACCCGATCGAAATCGCCGGACTGACCGTCCGTGCAGCGGAAGAAAAGATCGCAAAAAACTATCGCGACGCCGACATCCTCCGCCCCGGGAAGGCGCGTCCGCTGTTGACGTTGATCCCAAAAGCGGAAGCGTCTCTTCGAACAAACGAGGCTCCGAAAACGATCGTTGCAAATCCGCTCGGTAACACTTCGGTATCGACCGTCACCGCCGGTGTCGCGTCATTCGAAGACACCTACGGCCGGCTCGACAAAGCAAGGGAGCTGGTCGCAGAATTTCGATCTATGCAAAAGAAGATCGACCCTTATAAGCAAATACTTGAATCAGCGAGGGTCCCGGTTGAGGAGAGAGCCAACGCTAGTCGAGCCATCTCAGGTTTTAAATCGGGACAAGCGACTGTTCGATTTCGCCTTGAGCTCAAAAAGGACTATCTCACCGACGTGATGGAACAGTTGGAAACCGAGCTTCGCTCAAAACAATCCCTGCTTGAAAAAGCGACAGGAAAACTGGCCATCACCGAAAAACTTTATACGTCAGGCACCACGACAGGCGCCGAATTATCCGATATGAAGTCCCAAGTGTTACAGTCGAAGGTGCAAGCCCAGAGTGCTGAGCTCAAATACGCCCAGTACAAGAAAATTGCCAAGCGATGGCAGGAGATCGTCGGCGACGTCCTGGACGAAGACGCGGACTCAAAATAGCGTGTAGATGAACGGGGCGGCGGGCGAGCTGGTGACGAAGGCCAACACGACGAGCAGCAACAGCACGACCAGAATCGGCGTCAGCCACCATTTCTTGTTGTACTTCACGAACCAAACGAACTCCCGGAAAATCCCGGGATCCGCCCCATCGGCCATCGAGTCGAAGGACTCGGTGACTTCGTCTTCAGGTTTTTCGGAGGGCTTGTCGGGTGTCGTCATCGCGGGATCAAAAGGTTCGGAAATAGGATTGCGGATCGGACGGCAAGTCGATCGACCGCCAATTCGTTTTGGAATCGGACGCGTTCTTGCGGATCGATTTCCCCGTCACGCGGAACCAAATCGAGACCGGCGTGACCACTCCATAATAGACGATCGCCAACACCAGCATCGTGGCGGTCCAGCGGATCGGAAACGTGATCGCGTGGAAAAAGGCCATCCATTTCGGCTGGGACGCCGGGACGAGATAATACACCAACGCGACGAGCAACGCCGCGGCAACCAATCCGCCGGACAGCAATGGCGATGCGACCGCACGCCAAGCGATCCAAGCCAACATCGATAACGCCGCCGCGATGGCGATTCCGAAATAGCGTTGCTGGGAGGCTGTCGGTGGTTTCATGGCCGTGTTGAGTCGTCTTTTAGGTCGGGAGAGGGCGCGGAAGAAGGGATGGCAGAATGATACGGGGGGAGGGGAGACAAGGAGACAAGGAGACAGGGAGCGGTGCGGTGCAGAGCGATAGATTTTAATAAGACCTGTGCCCCCCAGAGGCCACATCATCATTCTGCCACATCATCGTTCTGCCACATCATCGTTCTGCCACATCATCGTTCTGCCACATCATCGTTCTGCCCCCATCGTTTTGCCTCCTTCGTTTTGCCTCCATCGTTCTGCCGCTATTGTCTTGCCCTTATCATTCTGTCTTCCCACCGCCCTGCCGATCCTTCACCAATAAACAATCCTCGACCACCAGCGCATCCATGTGTGTCTTCATAAAGCATCGATACGCGTCGTCCGGCGATCCGACGATCGGTTCGCCGCGGACGTTGAAACTGGTGTTGATCAGTACGGGGCATCCGGTTTGGCGGTAGAACTCCGTCAGCAAGGCCTCGAATCGCGGATTCTTTTCCTTGTCAACAGTTTGCACTCGGGCCGATCCGTCGACGTGGGTGACTGCCGGCAGCGCGTCGGATTTCGTTTGACAGACCACCAACATGTACGGGCTGGTCTGACCCTCGGCCAACTCAAAATAGTCGCCGACGTGATCGAGCAGAACGGCGGGCGCGAAAGGCCGGAACGATTCACGAAACTTGATCTTCAAATTCATCGTCGACTGCATGTCGCTGCAGCGTGGGTCACCGAGGATACTGCGGTTGCCCAGCGCCCGCGGGCCGAATTCCGCACGACCGGCATACCGTCCCACCACCAGCCCCTCGGCCAACAGCGCGGCCGTCCGTCGATCGAGTTCGGCGGGATCGGAGATCACTTCATAGACCGCATCCTGCCGATCGAGCGCCGACTGCACCTGATCGCTCGACGACGCCGGCCCGAGCAGGCTGCCGCCTTGCGAGTCGCTTGCGGCCGCTTGCCGCTGCTTGTCGAGCAATTGATGCCAGATGAATTGGGCGACACCCAACGCGCCGCCGGCGTCACCCGCGGCCGGTTGGATCCAGATCGAATCGAAGGGGCCTTCGCGAAGCACGCGTCCATTGGCGACACAGTTGAGCGCGACGCCACCGGCCAAGCACAAGTTGGTGGACTTTGTTTTTTCGTACAGATGCCGTGCCGAACGCAAAACGATCTCTTCGGTCACGACTTGCACCGAAGCGGCCAAATCACGATCCAGATCCTCGATCTCGCTGTCTCGCTGCCGCGGAGGCCGCCCGAACAATCGATGAAACTTGGGCGTGGTCATTCGCAAGGACTGACAGTAGCCGAAGTAGTCGAGATTCAAGTGGAACGAACCGTCATCATGAATCGTCAGCAGCCGATCCTTGATCACGTCGGCGTACTTCGGTTGCCCGTAGGGCGCCAGTCCCATCAATTTGTATTCGCCGGAATTGACTCGAAAACCGCAGTAGTACGTGAACGCGGAGTACAGCAATCCAAGCGAGTGGGGGAAGCGGATTTCATCGGTCAGCTGGATCTTGTTTCCCCGTCCGATGCCCATCGTGGTCGTGGCCCATTCACCGACGCCGTCCATCGTCAGGATCGCGGCCTGATCAAAGGGCGATGGAAAGAACGCGCTGGCGGCGTGAGACTGGTGGTGCTGACAGAACGCGATGCGGCGTTTGAACTCGTTGCCCAGGCCGCGCCGGATCTCACGTCTCAGATGCAGCTTCTCCGTCATCCACGCGGGCATCGCTTTCCAAAACGAACGAAATCCCTGCGGCGCGAACGACAGATACGTCTCCAACAGTCGGTCGAATTTCAACAGCGGCTTTTCGTAGAAACCGACATGGTCCAAGTCGTCGGCGTTGATCCCGGCCTGCTGTAAACAAAACTCGATCGCGTGGACGGGAAACGCGGCGTCATGCTTTTTGCGAGTGAAACGTTCTTCCTGTGCCGCGGCAATGATCTCGCCATCGATCAAAAGGACCGCGGCGGAATCGTGATAGAAAGCGGACAGACCCAGAATTGCCGTCATCGATCGGCCTCGGCGGCAAGGTTGACAAAGCGAACCGGCGGCAACCGGTCGGCCAGCATCGGCAGAGCGGCATCGACAACCCCTTGCCGGGCCAATTCGGACAGCGAACGCGACGTGTCGACGTCACAGGATTTTAGCAGCACCAGCTCATCGGCACCGATCAAAATGGACAACCAACCCGCGATCGCGTCGGTCGTCGTCGTCCAATCTTCGGGCAAGGGCGACGGTGTCGCGGCATGATAAAACGCATCGACCGCGACCAGATGGTGGTGACACTCGGGAAAACGTCTCAGTCGCTCAAATTGCTCGGGGGTCGATTCAATGTGCCAGCCGCTCAGTTGCGGGGCCAACCACTCGAACGTCGTCCGCAGCAGTCCGACACATTGCCAATGCAGCCAGCTCGATGGGCTGGGGAAGGCAGCATCCAAACGACGCACCGCATCGATCAATTCACCGCCACCGACAATCCCGATCGTTTGTGCGGGCGGTTGTCTCACGGCCCATGCCTGAATCGAATCCGAGAGCGCGTCTCGCAACAACAGACTCCCGCCGATTTTGATGACACGTCGCATGGATGTTGGAGGCAGTGGAAAAGGTGGCGGCGGTCCGCGGAATCACGTCGGCAGGGTCCGCGCGGGCAGTCGGGTTTGGATGGACAGGCTAGAAGCCTATCCCACAAGGTGGGCGACCGCAAAGGCGGGTGCGCACCGCGAGACCGCCTCACCCAACGTCGCCGGAAGTGAAATCCGTTGGCGGCTGTCGATGTCGGTGGGCAGCAAATCGCTGCAGTGCCCGCTGACGACCAGTGGGCCGTGGCCGCCCAACGCCGCAATCGCCTCGGCTACCAGGGTTCGCGCCTGATCGTGGACTTGCTTTGCCAATCGTTTCGCGGTTTCCAAGTCAACGGTTCGGTGGTCCAGTCCGATCATGCGTGCGATTCGGTTGGCGGCATGAAAGGCGTCGCGTGGTTTGCCATCGGCGCTGCGGCAATCCGACGCGTCGCTAGGTTGGTATCCCAACAGCAATCGCACGTCATCCATCGTGGCAAACACTTCACGCATCACCGCAACGGGACGCCCCTGCCAATCCAGGTGATCGACCAACGCACAGACCGGGGTTCGCCCGCCGCCAAGGTAAACGAGTGATCCTTCGGACAACCGCTCAAAATCGGTCCGGCTGGGGGTTGCAATCCTACCGTCACCGAGCGGAATCAGATCGGTGGTCGTGGACCCGATATCGACCAGCAACCCGCCGCCGGACAACTGCGGTGCAAATCGCCGGGCGACCCAATGTGCCAGCGCATGCCAATTGGCTGCGGCTACCAGGTCGACGTGCTCCATGGCCCACGCCGCCGAATGAAATTGCCCATCGACGGCATAAAACTCGGGCGACGACCAGCCGCATTGCTTCGCCGCCCGACAGACCTGATCGACGATGTGTTGCACGCCGACGCAACGATCGAGAAAACAATCCGCCAGCTCGCCGGTCATTGTCACCACCACGCGTGAGGAATCGGGGTAGGCGGCGAAGTCGCTTTTGAGTTGGCCGGCGAGATCATCTGGACGCATCCAAAGCGGAAACTCGACCGACGACACGTGGCCTTGCGTGTCGGCGTATTTCAGGTTCGCGCCGCCGATGTCGACGCCCAGCGTCACAGCGTCCGAAGCGGGAGGGAGATTCGACATGGATTGCGCGGGAGCGAGAAAGAACGAGTGGGATAGGCTTCCAGGCTCGTCATTTCAGCAGCGACAAGCCTGGAAGCCTATCCCACAAATCACACCGTCTGCGGCGAGTCGATTTTCACTCTGCCGTCGGCCGTCCAATGGACCGAGTTCACGCTGGCCTTGCAACTGACCGGCCCGGTTTCGATGTCGAACAGTCGCGCGGCGAGATTGCCATGAATCATCTCCCGCAAACCGACGTATGAAGTCGTCAGCCGGGGATTGATTTCGATGATGTAGTCGTCGCTGGGCGTTTCGCCCAAGATCAAATCCAGGCCGACGAAGCCGCGCGCGGTCGGCGGCATCGCGGCGATCGCTCTGGCGGCCAACGCGGTGGCACGCCGCTGGGCGTTGTTGTTCAGCGGTCCGCAACCGCCGACGTACTCACACATCCCGTCGCTGATCTGTTGGGACACCGCCGGCAGGAACGTCTGGTAGTTGCCAGAGGAAAGCAGTGAGATTGAGATGCTGCGGCCGGGGACCCAGCCTTGCATTAGCAAACTTTTATTGAGTGTTTTGCGGGCTTCGCGAAAATCGTCGAAGGTCGCGATCGCGAGCGTGCCGCAACCGTCGCGCGGTTTGACGACAAATCGATCGCAG
Organism: Stieleria neptunia; assembly: GCF_007754155.1. Classification (NCBI taxonomy): domain Bacteria; kingdom Pseudomonadati; phylum Planctomycetota; class Planctomycetia; order Pirellulales; family Pirellulaceae; genus Stieleria; species Stieleria neptunia. The sequence goes on from NZ_CP037423.1 coordinate 8,588,095, forward strand.
CCGGCCACCACGCCCACCATCCGTTCGTCACCGACGGCGATGTAGGGCGGATGCGCGACACCGGAACTGTGCAACACCTGGGCGGTCAGCAGTTTATCGCTGGCCACGCGAAGAAAATCACCGCTGCCGGCGATCACCTCGACGCCACTGCTGCGCAACGATGCCACCCCCTTGGCCAGCAAGCCGTCACTTTCCGGCGCGATGATCAAGGCCGCGTCACAATCCTTGGCGGCGGCAACCCACTGCGCCCAGAGCGGACGCTCGGCATCAAAGGCAACGGTCTGCGTGGCGTTGACCGAAACTTCGAAACGGTCTTCGAGGATGACCGTCGTTTCAGAGAACGCCGAAAGGTCTTCCACCAAAGCGCGAAGCATCGCCTCCCCTTCCTTCCGCAAAGAAGGCGGGATCTGGTCGATCGCCTGATCCGCGACGCCGCCGCCGCAGATGTATTCTCCGACGAAAACCTTCAAGTCACAATCCCTTAAAAAATGCCCAAATGATCACGTGCTTCGTCCGTCATCCGGTCCGGCGACCACGCCGGTTCCATCACAACCTTGACTTCACACGCATCCACTTCCTCAAGTTCCTCGGCAGCCGCTTTCGTCCCGGCAACCAATTGTGGCCCCGCGGGACACATCGGACTGGTCATCGTCATCTCGATCGTCACGTCGTGACGCCCGTCTTCCTTCTCGTCGCCGATCGCGACGACATAGATCAGCCCCAGGTCCACAATGTTAACGTATAACTCGGGATCGATCACCTGCTTGAGCGATTCGCGAACCTTGTCTTCGGCAAGTGCCATGTCTTCTTTCCGGGCGATTTAGGTTTCGGGTTTTAGGTTCCAAGTTTCAGGTTTCAAGTTTCAGGTTTCAATCTGTGGGGTCTCATGCTGGAACATGAAACACGGAACTTGAAACTTGAAACTAAATTCTTATTCGTATTCTCGGACTTGTCGGGCGATGGCCGCTCCGAGGGCTTCTCGCACGCTTTCGATCGTGATCCGGTCGAAAATCTGCTGAAAGAACCCGGTCACAATCATACGGGTTGCTTCCTTTCGAGTAAAACCGCGGCAACGGGCATAGAAGATTTGATCCTCGTCGACTTTGGACGTCGTGCTGCCGTGGGTGCAACGGACATCGTCCGCTTCGATCTCCAATCCCGGGATGGAATCCGCCCGGGCGTGGTTGGACAGCACCAGATTGTCATTTCGCTGGTACCCGTCGGTCTTTTGGGCCGCCGGATCGACCTTGATCATCCCCCGCCAGACGGTGCGACTCTTGTCCTGCTGGGCCGCCTTGTACAGGAAATCGCTTCGGCAGCTCTCCGCCTTGTGGTGCTGCAGGGTGTGGTAGGCCAGATGCTGGCGGCCTTCGGTGAACATCACGCCGTTGACTTGGCTGTGGGCCCCCGCACCGACCAGATCGACCGACTGGTTGACTTTGGAAAGCGACGATCCCATCGCCGCGATCGTCCACTGCAGCGAGCAATCGCGGTCGACCACCGCTTTTTGCTGGGCGAAATGGTAGGTCTTGTGCCCCCACTCCTGCAGATTGACGTAACGAAGGTTCGATCCCGGTTTCTGCACCAACTCGATCGACCCCAGATGCAGCCCGGCACCACCCGCGTCGGTGCTGTTGGACTCGTGCAGCAAGGTGGCTTCGGCACCATCCTCCAGGACCACCAGCGTGTGCGTCGTGTCGGTGCCGCCGTCGGTCAAAATCGACCCGATGTGCAGCGGACGATCGACGACCACACCGCGGGGCACGTACAGGAACTGCCCGCCGGACATGAACGCCGCATGCAGCGCGGCAAATTTGTCGTGATCGGAATCAAAGGCCGTGAACAAGTACGGACGAACGAGTTCGGGGTGCGACTGGGCCAATTTTGAAAGGCTGCCGAAGACGACACCCTTGGCCGCCAAATCTTCATCCAGCGACTCCTTCGTGATGCAACCGTCGACGGTCTCGATCCGGCCGCCCAACGCGACACCTTCGACCAACTGGTGCAGCCGCTCGGTTTCGGCCAGATCACAGTCGGCCGGATCCAGCACGGGCAACCCAAATTTGCCGAGCTGGAAGGTGCGGATGTCGGTTCGAATCCACTCTTCGTGGCGACGCTCGGGCCAACTCATCGCCTCGGCGTGTTCAAACGCTTCGCGACGCAACGTCGTCAACCAATCCGGCTCGGACTGGCTGGCAAGCAAGGCGTCAAACCCGGCGGCATCAAAAGCGTGTGTGATGGTTTGTGACATGGAAATTCGTTTGCTTGGTATTGATTCAATGGGGGCGACTTGGCTGCCGGCCCGAGGTGCTTATTGGGGTGCAGGCGGAGCCTGCGGTTCAGAGCGTTCCCAGGCGGGAGCCTGGGAACGAGGTCAAGACAGGCTGGAAGCCTATCCCACGTTGCGGGGATGACGAGCCTGGAAGCCTATCCCGCGCCGACGCTATCCGACGCTGCCTTCCATTTGCAGTTGGATCAGCCGGTTCATTTCGATCGCATATTCCATCGGCAGCTCCTTGACCAAGGGCTCGATGAATCCGTTGACGATCATCGTGCTCGCTTCCTGCTCAGTCAGTCCCCGCGAGAGCAAGTAGAACATCTGCTCTTCACCGATCCGAGACACACTGGCCTCGTGACCGATCTGAACATCCTGCTCACTCACCTCGATGTACGGGTAGGTGTCGCTGCGGCTTTCCGCGTCCAAGATCAGCGCGTCACAGACGACGTTGTTCTTGCTGTTGTGGGCACCGGGATGCACCGAAACCAGACCGCGGTAGCTGCTGCGTCCGCCGTTCTTGCTGATGCTCTTGCTGATGATTTGACCGGTCGTGTTGGGCGCTTCGTGCACCAATTTTGCACCGGCGTCTTGGTGTTGACCGGCGCTGGAGAACGCAATCGACAGGATCTCGCCACGTGCACCGGGCTCCATCATGTGCACCGCGGGGTACTTCATCGTCAACTTGCTGCCCAAGTTGCCGTCGACCCATTCCATCGTCGCGTCGCCGTAGGCGTAGGCCCGTTTGGTGACCAGGTTGTAAATGTTGTTGGCCCAGTTCTGGATGGTCGTGTAACGACAACGTGCGTTGCGTTTGACGACGACCTCGACGACCGCACTGTGCAACGACTCGGTGCTGTACATCGGCGCCGTGCAGCCTTCGACATAGTGCACGTTGGCACCTTCATCGACCAAGATCAGCGTGCGCTCGAACTGCCCCATGCTCTCCGCATTGATCCGGAAATAGGCCTGCAGCGGAAAATCAATCGAGACGCCCTTGGGGATGTAGATGAACGACCCGCCGGACCAGACCGCACTGTTGAGCGCGGCGAATTTGTTGTCTTCCGGCGGAATGATCTTGCCGAAGTACTCACGCAGCAGCTCGGGATGTTCCCGAACCGCGGTGTCGGTATCGGTAAAGATCACCCCTTTCTTCGCCAAGTCCTCTTCCAGCGATCCGTAAACGACCTCGCTTTCGAATTGAGCTTTCACGCCGGCCAAGAACTTCTTTTCCGCTTCCGGAATCCCCAGCTTGTCGAACGTGTCCTTGATCTCCTGCGGCACGTCATCCCAGGTCTTTCCCTGGTGATCGGTCGGCTTGAGATAATAAAAGATGTCCTGGAAATCGATATCGATCGAACCGCCCCACTTGGGCATCGGCTTGGATTCAAAGATATCGAGAGACCGGAGCCGGAACTCTCGCATCCAATCCGGTTCGTTCTTGATATCGGAGATCTGGTTGACGATTTCCCGATTGATCCCCTTTTTTGCCTTGAAGACGCCGGTGGTCTCGGTGCGAAAATTGTACTTGTTGATTTCGCCGATTTCGGACTTGGGTTCGGCAGGTGCGTCGGTTGACATATCAATGCTCCAAAATGGAGATGGTAGTGATTCGTAAGTTTCAGGGTGCCGGGTCTTCTTGGTCAGTGCCCGCCTTCAATCAAGCCAGCGCTTCTTCGGCTTCCTCGGCCAGCAATTTTTGGTTCAACGCTTCGGCATCCGGATAGGCCTTTCGGATCCGGTCGTAGCCGTGTTGATGCAGCTCTTCGGCGAGTTCTTTGCCACCGGTTTCGACCAACCGCCCACCCAGCATGACGTGCGTGAATTCCGGCGGATTGTGCTCGAGCAATTTGTCGTGGTGGGTGATGATCAGCAGTCCCATTTTCTGGTGGCCGATGTCCGCGATCGACTCGCTGGCCAATCGGACGGCGTCCGCATCCAGGCCCGAATCGGTTTCATCCAAGACCGCGAACTTGGGTTGCAACATCGCCAGTTGCAGGATCTCGGCGCGTTTCATTTCGCCGCCGGAGAAACCGTCGTTGACGTAGCGGCGGGCAAACTCGCTGTCCATCCGCAAATGTTCCATCTTTTCGCGAAGCTCCTTGCGGAACTCACGCATCGGAATCAGCTCCTCGCCTTCTTTTCGATCGGGACGACGAACATTGGTGGTCGCGTGACGCAAGAAGTCCGCCATCTTCACACCGGGGATCGCCATCGGCCGTTGGAACGCCATGAAGATCCCCGCGCGAGCCCGCTCGTCGGGTGCCATCTCCAACACGTCTTTCCCATCGAGCGTGATCGAACCGGACGTGACTTCGTATCCGGGGTGCCCCATGATCGCCAAACCCAGCGTGCTTTTGCCGCTGCCGTTGGGGCCCATCAGCGCATGGGTTTCGCCGTGATTGAGGGTCAGGTTGACGCCCCGGAGGATCGGTTTGTCGCCGACCGACACGTGCAGGTCTTCAATTTTCAGAACGTGAGTCATGTCTATCGTTGCAATGGTGGGTGGTGAAGGGTGATTGAATGCTTGTGTAATACTGGGGTCAGGTCGTGGTGCCGTCGGAGGTGACGTTCGCAGCGGGTGAAAACTGGCAACACGAGTCGCCATCGAGACGACACTGACTGAGCTGTACCGGTTTGCCAAGTGCTTCCGAGAGGACCTGTTCCTCCAGGTGACACATCGTGTGGTCTTCGCTGCCGTCGGCCAACGTCGGGTAGGGACAGGCGTTGATGTCCAAAACCGGCAGGTCGCCCGCCGAATTCACATCGCTGACCACGCGACGCGACGACAGCAACCGCGACAAAACTCGCATGCGTTCTTCCAGCGGCGCGTTCTCGTCAAGCTGAGCCGCGTATTCGCGACCGAGCCGAGTCGCCACGCTGCTGAGCATCCGGCTTCTCAACTCACGGTCCTCGATCGACAGCATTTCCTGCCACATCGCTTCGGCCAACTCGGTTGAATCCGCCGTATTGATCCGCTTGCCTTGGTCGGTGATCCGATAGCGATACGTGGGCCGACCGCGGCCGGCGACGACCTTTTCGCGTTCGATCAGCCCGCGAGCGAGCAACCGCTCGATCCGCTGCCGAACGGCGGTCGCCGTGACGTCCAGTTTTTCCGTCAACTCCCCAATTCCGATCAGCTCGCCGCTGCGCATCGCCAGCAACAATTCGCGATCGACCGAGCGGATCGGTCCGCTTTCCGGGTGCGGCTCAGATTTCATCGCGGGGCCTTTTCGAGGGAGGGGAAAACAGAAACACGACACCCCTACTGTTACAGCACAACCGATTTTTGACAACCATCGTTGCTAAAAAAGAAAGTCAGAATCTCCCCAGCACCGCGTCAACGGCAACGTCCACGCCGTTAGCCTGCCGCCACGCCGCGAAACGGCGGGCCCAATCCGCCTGCGGTGCAGGCACCACCCCGAAAGGGTAGTGCTGTGAAGCATTTTCCCATGTGTTTCTTGAGGTTTTAGCGGCAGGGCGCGAGCCCTCCGGTCCTTCATCTTTGCCAAAACACCGGAGGGCTTGCGGGCTGTCGTTTTCGTGAGCCGCGACGCGTAAGCGGCCGGGCACTGCAAGGCTGCCCGAGGCCTTACGGCCAGCGGCTCACCATTGACTCAGCAGATCCCGACTAAACTCAGCAGATCCCGACTAAAACGACAGCCCGCTTGCGCCCTGCCGCTAAAAAATGCTTCACAGCGTTGCCGAGAGGGGTTGCAGCAAGTAGCCGGTGGTCGCCTCAGCGCACCACCGGAATCGTCAGGAGGATTTTCGTCTGCTGAGCGTCTGACACCGATGCCCCGCGCCCCCTGAACACCGATCCGTCCGATTGGTACGATTCCGCGTCCGCCGAAGGCCACCTTCCTGCCGACGGCCCACAACTTGACGAATGACTCTCCCCCCGAGCCAAAAACGATGAAAGCTGTCGCGGTTACCCCGGGCACCCCCAATAGCGTTCACCTGACCGAAATCGAAGAACCATCCCTGGAGCAATTCCCCGACGGGAAAGGGGTGCTTGTCAAAACGCTGAAGGTCGGGGTGGACGCCACCGACCGCGAGATCAACGAGGCGTTGTACGGCAATGCGCCCCAGGGCGATGACTACCTGGTGATCGGCCACGAGTCCTTCGGAATCGTCGAGGCGGTCGGCCCCAACGTGCGTCGCGTCAAACCGGGCGACTACGTGACCGCGACGGTTCGCCGTCCCGGCAGCTCGATCTATGACGTGATCGGGACGAACGACATGACCAGCGAGGAGACGTACTACGAGCGTGGCATCAACTTGCGGCACGGCTTCATGACGGAAAAGTTCGCCGACGAAGAGGAGTACATCGTCCGTGTTCCCGAGGGGCTCAAACACTTGCACGTGCTGCAAGAACCGATGAGCTGTGCCGCCAAAGCGGTCCAGCAAGCCTATGAGGCTCAGCACCGCATGAAGGTCTGGCGGCCCAAACTGGCCTACGTGCTCGGATCGGGGCAAATCGGATTGCTGACGACGCTGATCCTGCGGCTTCGCGGTTTAGAGGTTTACACGATCGCGCGAGGTGAAGCGCCAAACCTAAAGAGCGAAATTGTCACCGGGATGGAAGCGACCTACGTCAGCACACGTGAAAAAACGGTCGAAGAGCTCGCGGCGCAAACGGGCAAACCGGACCTGATTGTCGACGCGACAGGCAGCAGCAAGCTCGCCTTTGACGCGATGCAATACGTCGGCCACAACGGCGTGGTCGTTTGGACCAGCATCACCGGGGGCGACGAAAACATCGAAATCCCCTCCGACAGCGTCAACCTGAACTGGGTGCTCGGCAACAAACTGCTGTTGGGCAGCGTCAACGCCAACCGCACCCACTTCGAAAGCGGCATCCGAGACCTGGCGCTCGGCGACATGATGTTCCCCGGGGTGCTGGACAAAATCCTGACGCATCCGGTCGACGGCATGGACCACTACGACGAAATGATGCGATTGCTGGTGGAAGACAAGGACGCGTTGAAGGTGTTCGTGAACATCGCCGAAGGCTGATCGCCACGGGCCTGCCGCCCGGGATCTCGGCAGAACGCCCGGGAATACCGAAAAATGCTGTTGTGGGGGTCCCCGGGGTCTGGTAATCTTCCGCGCTACCATATTTCGGGCATGTTGCCCGACCCTGCGCCTGGTGCGAGTGACCGTGCGCCCGTGAACCACGGGCTGTTCGCCAGCTTTGATCACCAGCATGCGTCGTGACCTTCATCAATTAGGGGCGGCGTCCGCAGCGGATGTTATTTCATTCCTCCAACCCACGAATCTGTCGCCCGCGAATCCCAGACCGCCTTTCACTTGCGGGACGTTTGACGGCAGAAGAGTCTTTTGCCACGGCGTGAGTTTCGCCGCCTTCCCACCGGACCAGCACGTTCGGAACGCCGGCATCTCCTGGACTCATTGACGGATTCCGAATCGGAAAAATTCATGGTCAACCGCAATCTGATCCGTTCCCTCGAAGACGACGACATGCTCAACGATCTGGCCGTGATGGCGCCAGAGGAGGAGACGGAGGATTGGCTGCTCGATTTCCTGCAGCACGCCGAGCAGCAAGATTACGCCCAAGGGCGAATCGTTGACGGCAAAATCGTCGAGATCAACGACGAATGGGCCCTGATCGATGTCGGCTTCAAGAGCGAAGGCACGGTCAACCTGAACGAATGGGGCCCCGACGAAGCGAAACCCGCCGTCGGCGACATGGTCCAGGTCCTCATCGAGGAAATGGAAGACAACTACGGAGCCGCCGACGACCCCTACGGCATGATCGCGCTGAGCAAGAGCAAAGCGGAAAAGATCATCGAGTGGGAACACATCATCAAGAAGATCGGCGAAGGCCAGGTCGTCACCGGTACCGTGATCCGAAAGATCAAAGGCGGTTTGCTGGTCGACATCGGCGTCAACGTCTTCTTGCCGGGCAGCCAAGTCGACATCCGACGCCCCGGCGACATCGGCGATTTCATCGGCCGCGTGATCCAAGCCGAAGTGCTGAAGATCGACGACACCCGTCGCAACATCGTCATCAGCCGACGCTCGCTGATCGAAAACCAACGCGAAGAAGACCGCGCGTACTTGATGCAAGAACTCGAGGTCGGCCAGATCCGCAAGGGGATCGTCAAGAACATCGCCGACTTCGGTGCGTTCGTCGACCTGGGCGGAATCGACGGCCTGCTGCACATCACCGACATGGCCTGGGAACGAATCTCGCACCCCACCGAAATGGTGTCGATCGACCAAGAAATCGAAGTCAAGGTGCTGCACATCGATCGCGAAAAACAAAAGATCGCGCTCGGACTGAAGCAGAAAGATCGCAACCCGTGGGAAAACATCGAAGAGAAGTACCCGGTCGATTCCAACCACGACGGCGAAGTCGTCAACGTGATGAGCTACGGTGCGTTCGTCAAACTGGAACCGGGCATCGAAGGCCTGGTGCACATCAGCGAAATGAGCTGGACCAAACGGGTCAACCACCCCAGCGAACTGGTCAACATCGGCGACAAGATCGAAGTCAAGATCTTGGGCGTCGACCCGGAAGGCCAACAATTGTCGCTGGGCATGAAGCAAACCCAAAAGAACCCCTGGGACGACGTCCTGGAACGTTACCCCGAGGGTACCGACGTGACCGGCAAGGTCCGCAACCTGACCAACTACGGTGCCTTCATCGAATTGGAAGAAGGCATCGACGGGCTGCTGCACGTCAGCGACATGTCCTGGACCCGCAAGATCGGTCACCCCAGCGAACTGCTGGAAAAAGGCCAAGAGCTGCAATGCCGCGTGCTGAGCGTCGACGAACAACGTCGCCGGATCGCACTGGGACTCAAACAGCTCGATAACGACCCCTGGGACGGCGACATTCCGGACAAGTATCAGCCCGGCCAACTGGTCAAAGGCAACGTCACCAAGATCACCAACTTCGGTGTCTTCATCGGTCTCGAAGACGGCTTGGAAGGCTTGCTGCACATCAGCGAGCTGGCCGAGCACAAGGTCGAGAACCCCGAAGAAGTCGTCAAGGTCGGCGACGAGATCGAAGTCAAGGTGCTGCGTGTCGACACCGACGAGCGGAAGATCGGCCTGTCGCTCAAACGAGTGGACTGGGGCGAAGAGCAAGAACGCGCCGCAGCGGAAGCCGAAGCCGCCGAAACCGGCAGCATGCCGTCCCAAGAAGGCGACCTGAAGGGTGGCCTGGGAAGCGGCGAAGGCCCACTGTTCCCGACCGGCGGCTGATCCAGCCCGCGAAGGCTCGATCGGGATCGATCGGGCCCAAATTGAAACCTGCGAAAAGCGGAGCCGTGAACCGGCTCCGCTTTTTTTGCGTTACAGCAAGGACGCGATCAAGCCCTCTTGTTTGCGTTTGCGCACCTTCGGCTGGCCCCAAAAGGCTCGCGCCGTTCCGCCACCACCTTCGACGCCAAAGTGTGCGGCAGGACCCCGACGGGGTCCAAGCCAGTAGCCGGAGGTGAGCGAAGCGACACCTCCGGACATCCGGTCCCCCGTCAGACGCGCCCCCGAAGGGTGTCGAAGCAAATGACGTCGGCGCCCTCGTTCCCGGCCAGCCCGCACACTCAAGCTCACCAATCAAATCCTTTACGAACGCAGACTGCCGCACCGCCGCCGGCGGATGGATTCGCTGCGACCCCGTCCGGGGTCGAGGGGATTGCGGGACGCGCTTCCCGGAGGTGTCGCTGCGCTGACCTCCGGCTACTCGCTGGTATCCCTCCGGGATACTCATTCTCGCGGATCGTGTTCGCCAATGCTGGAACCGTTGGGGATCAAGTGGGGTACGCACCTTGCTTGCCACACCCAGGGTTTCTAAGAACGCGCAAGCTGGGAGCATAGACGATGTGCTCATCCTTGAGACTCGTTCGGCGGGGCCATTCGCTCAACCGCCCTGCGATACCGTAGCCGATCCAGCCGATATTGTTCGATCCGTCGCCCATGGCTGCGAACCAGATGGGTCAACCAAACCATCCAGTGCATTCGGTCAGGCTGAAACCCCAGTTTTTCGATCACCCTGCGCGAACGATGATTGGATTCAAAGCACGACGCGAAAACGACCAGCTTGGGATCTTCGTCAAACAGCTGGGCGAACAATTGAGTGAGCGCCCGGGGCATCACCCCCTGGCCCCAATGCGACTTGGCAAGGTTCCATCCACAGTCACAGGAACGGCGTCTTCCCTCCGCCCCCGGACCAAAATGCTGCATCACGTGCCCGACCAAAACGCCGTCGTCAAAGATCGACGTGCAACGAAAGGAGATGCCCAGGACATTGGGCTGACCGGCCAGTTTTTTTTCGAACGACGCGGGCGTCTCGCCTTTCCGGGGCTGGTACTGATGTCGCAGCACATCGGGGTCATTTCGCAGAGCGAAGATCGCGTCGATGTCTGCGATTTCAGTTGGTTTGATGGTAATCGCCATGCCCCGCCGTCCTCCGTTTCGATTCGATCGCTGGCAACGCAAGGGACCGTCTACCAATCTAATCGGGCACCGGATCCATCCGCCACCATTCGACTCCCGAGGGGGGGAAACGTGAACGAGACCGCCGGATCCGTGCCGACGTAGTACGGTATCGGTTGACACCCGAAGGCTTTAAAGTAGTGTCGCACCGAGACTGAATCGGCGGCTGAATCGGCGATGCCGCGAAAGGATCCACCTGCTGTGAAACATGCGGTGCCATCAAAACTTTGTTTGTTGATTGATCGGCTTTTCTTACTGTTGGCGGGCGTCCGTCCTGAACTACATCGGCGAGGACACCTCAAATGTTTCACGCTTCGGTAAACCTTCACCTGGAAGATCCGCTGCTGAATATGGCAACGGTCTTGGTGACCGGAATCATCGGCGGCGAACTGTTCGCCCTCCTCCGACTGCCGAAGGTGACAGGATGGATCGCGACGGGCATTCTGCTCCGCTGGATCGCCCTGCCGGGCATGGACACGGGGGTGGATCCCAAAGCCCTGGATCGCTTTTTGCCCTACATGCACTTCGTGCTGGGGTTCATTGCATTCACGGTGGGGGCAACGCTCTATTTTGCCAGTCTACGCAACACCGGCAAACGCATCGGGCTGTTATTGCTGTGCGAGACGTTGATCACGCCGGTATTGGTCGGTGCCTTGCTTTATTTTGCCGGGCCACTGGTCCCTGGCGGCGACGTGATGACCACTCAGCCGGCACTGCTGTTGGCGGCGATCGCGATCGCGGGGGCACCGGGAACAACGGTCTTGGTGATTCAAGAAGCTCGGGCACGGGGCATCCTCACCCGCACCTTGCTCGCTGCGATCGGCTTGATTGACATGGTCGCCGTCGCCGTGTTCGTCTTCATCACCACGTTCTTGGGCGATCAGGCCGGCTGGACACACTCGTTGCAAAGTGTGTTCGTTCAGTTTGGGGTGACACTGGTCATCGGCGGCGGCTGTGCGCTGATCGCGATCATTTTGACGCGCACGGTTGTCAGCCCGGCGTTTTTGGGGCCGACGATCGTCGCCGCGGTGCTGGGTTCATGGGGACTGGCGGCCGGTTTCGGCACTTCCGGAGGAATCCTGGCATGCACCTTCGCGGGCATCGTGCTGACCAATTTCCAGCACGACCTGGTGCGTTCGGGCGAAGCCTACTTGCAAACCATCGGCGGCGCGCTGTTCGCCCTGTTCTTTACGTTTGCCGGCATGCGACTGGATTTCGGCTTGGTTCCCAGCGCGGCCGCATTGGTCGGACTGTATTTCACCGCGAGATTGATCGGCAAATGCGTCAGCGCCTTTTCCGCGATGTCGTTGTCCGGGGTGACCGACAACGTCCGCGGCTACCTCGGCATCGCACTGCTGCCACACGGCGGCGTCGCGGTCGGCCTGATCCTGCTGGTGACGGGTGAAAACTCGGGATTCAGCGACGAGGTCCGAACGGTCGTCAACACGGTCGGACTGTCAGCACTGGCGATCAACCAGCTGCTCGGACCGAGTGCAACACGATTCGCACTTGTCCGATCGGGCGAAGACCACAAAGACCGCCCCCGGCTACTGGACTTCCTGCAGGAGCAGCGGATTACGATCGGGCTGACCGGAGGCGATCGCGAAGCGACCATTCGACAACTCGCGTCACAGCTTTATGCGACCTCCAAGATGCAACTCCCACAGGAAGATTTTATTGCACGCGTGCTGGCCCGTGATGCCGAGCTGTCGACCTACTTGGGACAAGGACTGATGATCCCCCACGCGATCCTGGACGATGGCGAAGGCGACGAGATCCGTGGCGTTTTGGGGTTGAGCGCGGAAGGACTGCAATTTGACACGTTCGACGACCGTCGCGTCCACGCCGTGTTGCTGCTGGCAACACCGGAACTGGAACGCAGCCGCCACCTGCAGGTGCTCTCCGCCTTCGCGACGGCCATCACCCGCGATGCCAACCTCGTCGAGCAACTCTACCATGCCCGCAGCGCAGCCCACGCCTACGAGATCCTGCACGCGGACAAGCACGCCGACATCAACTACTTCCTCGAAGACGCCGCGGACCAGGCGGGACTGAGGCCTTGATATTGCAAATTGCAAAATGAACATTGCAAATTTTCTATTGATGAGGGAACGGAACGAGCAGCTTCGGGATTTTGTGTGACGACGTCGATTGACATTGCTGATCTTCCCCGGCTTTGGCACCGCATGATCTCAAATTGGCATTTTGAAATGATCAATTTGCAATTTACAATCGCCCATTCTCGCGGAGCCTTCATTGCAAATTGCAAAATGAACATTGCAAATTTGCTATTGATGAGGGAACGGAACGAGCCACTTCGGGCTTTTGCGTGACGACGTCGATTGACATCGCTGATGTTCCCCGGCTTTGGCACCGCATGATCTCAAATTGGCATTTTGAAATGATCAATTTGCAATTTGCAATCGCCCATTCTCGCGGAGCACTCATTGCAAATTGCAAAATGAACGTAAGCGCCCAGGAGCACCATGGGTTAGGTGGGCCAGCGGGGCGACGCCGTGGCCATGTTTCAGGGAAAGAGCTATCGCCCGATTCTTGGATCCACTGGCCGTAGATGATCCGCGATCCGCCGGGACAAGCGTCTTGTCTCATGGGGCCCAACGCGGGCTTAGCAGGCGCGTGACTCCCTCGTGACGCGCGAGGTGTGTCCTGCGTCGGTTTTCCTTTTATCGAAAGACAGTCCTGAATACTGCCTTGCAGTGCCAGCTACTGATCCAGGCGGGCGAGGCGGCGGCGAAGCCGATCTCGCTCTCGACGGATGTTGTCAGCTTCACGCTCCTTTTGCCGGTGGGGTAAGCGTTCTATCTGCCCAGGTGTCGCTTCGTGGCTCGGGCGGCCGGCGACTGCTTTTCACCAATCCGAAGATCCATCGGGCCATTGTGGCGAATTGACCGCGGTGGCGGTGTCGGCGTATCAACATTTCGGGATTCGTGACCAACGCAAAAACGCCGGAGACCTTGATCGCCACTGCAGTCCAAAATCACGCTTTGTGTTTGTGGCCTAACCGATGCTACCGCGGCAGCTTCAAACGTCTCCAGCACGCAGGTCATCGGCGCTGCCGCGGATACTGCGTTTTGATCTCGTTGGGATGTCTCTGAGTTCTGTTTCCGCTCGACTCCCAAGCAATCGCGCGAAGTGCGGTCAACGGATTCGATCTTTTGCTGAAAGAAAAAGAGCCGCTTGATCACACCTCGCAAGTCATGTCGGCCAGGCGTTCTTCGATCTGCCATGTGCCACGGGAGATCAAGACGCTGCCGCTTTGCCATCGCTGATCAACTACGGCCAGTCGATTCACGAAGCTGGCGATAGCTTTGCACGCCGACGCATCTTCCACTTGGGCGGTTCAAATGGCAGGGAGCCGATCTGATGTCACCATAGAATGTCGAGATCGCCATCCCCGGTGCGTTGGGCGTACTCCAGGTGGTCGCACAGGTCAGCGACCGCTTCAACATCGGAACCCGCTTTGCCCTTGACGCACGAGTGGCTCAGGTCGCCGATCAGCAGGTGCAGTTCCACCCGAGTCATCCCAACTCGGCGAAGCAGTTGATCCTTCGGCCAACGACGAAGCGACGCCTCCAAACGGCCTGACACGTAGCCGTACTTCAGGATCAAGTCGCGATGTTCACGCGTCAATTGGATTCGCTCGGTCAAGTCCGACATCACGCCACCTTGGCTTCGCGCCGACGCACGCGGCGTTGCTGAGTTGTCAATCGTCGCGACGCCTGCTCGGCATCACGATACACTCGAATGCTCTCGGGATGGCGGCCTCGCCAAACATCCGGAAGCAACGCTTCGTAGTCCGTCGAGCCACCGGCAAGCTTGCGAAGGCAATCGTCCACGTAAGCCCAAGCATCGAGATGATGCCGCGCCGCCGATGATACCAAGCTGTACATCGCAGCGGCTACTTCGCCACCGCGATTGGAGCCGACGAACAACCAGTTCTGACGACCGATCGTCAGGCTCCGAAGCTCGTTCTCTGTTTGGTTGTTGTCAAACGGAATCGCTCCATCGCCTAGAAACACCGTTAACTCGTCCCACTGATTCAGCGAGTACCTGACGGCCTTGCCAAGCGAACTCTTGGGCAACACTCGCGGATCGCTGCTCTTCTCGATCAACCAGTCATGGAGTTGGTTCATCAACGGGGCCGATTCAAGCTGGCGAAGCTCAAGACGCTCGTCGGCACTACACTGCTTTGCGCGATCCTCGACGTCATAAAGTCCTCGGTACATCGCAAGCGCACGCGCAGCGGCCACCGGATCGTTCGGCTTTGCTTCGACGAACTTCCTCCGAGCGTGACAGTTACAACACGCGGCAAAGATCTGATCGTGTTTCCCCAGGTAGACTCCCTCGTGAACTCCATAGGCGTCGACCACCGCGTGGCCGTGAAAATCCTTCAAGAATCCCGCCGGACCGTCGCGCCCACGACTCTCGGTAAAGTCGAACACGTTGTACGGATGGTCTTCGCGGCCACGATACAGCCAGAAGCGAGCCGTTCGCATCTTGCCGGGCAAGGCAGGATCTTGCAGCCGCACCGACGTGTCATCGACGCCCAGTACGCGGCCCGAAACGATTCGCGATTTCATCAAGGCGATCAGCGGTGCGACGAGTGCCGCGATGTTCACAAGCATCCCAAACTGCGTGTTTCTCGGGATCATCACGCCTGCGCGGGCGAAGATATCTTCACCTCGATACAGTGGCAAATGGTCGGCAAACTTGTTGGTGATGATTTGCGTGTAAACGCCAAAGCCATAATCACTGCCGGCAACCGGCGTGGTCGGTCCACCGGGCTCGCTGCCGGCGGGAACCTGCGCGATCGACTCTCTGCACTTGCCACAGGCACGCTTATGACGACGGATTTCCCAAACGAAGAGTTCCGCCGGAATCAGATCGAGCCGCTCGCTGATGTCCGTGCCAATGATGGGCATCTCTTCGCCACAGCAAGAACACATTCGCTCTTTGGACGAGACGTCCGCCTCGATGATCTTGCGTCTCAAGTGAGCCGGTAGTTTTTCGGACTTCTTCTTACGGCGTCGCTTCTTGCGAGACTTCGGCGGATCCTGCTCGTCATCATCGCCTTCATTGACCGACTCGCCGAGATCGAACAGATGCAACTGCGAATCGTCTTCGGCATGCCGCTCGGAGGATTGACCAAACAGTTTGCGACGGTACAGGTTCAGTTCTTCGCGAAGTTGTGCGATCGTCTTCTGTTGTGACTGAACCGTTTCGACCAACTCATCATTGAACCGCCGGAGGCTCTGCAAGTCGTCTTGATTCTCCGGCTCAGTCATACGGTTGTTTTAGCGCGATCAACAAAAAACGCAAGGCAGATGACCACCTTGCGTTTGCAATTTCTTGGAGTTCTTTTCGCTTGCCGCTACGCCACTTTGGCTGTGTCAATCGAGTAGCGTTTCCTTCGCTGCGTTCCTTCGATCTGCACACCGCGAAGCATCATGATTAGTTCCGCCGAATCGATCTCCAAGTCACCGTCGGAACTTCGCGTCAGCTTCTCAAAGGTTCCACGCTCGAGTCGCTTCGACCAGATAGAAAGACCGTCTTTGTCCCAGGCCAAGACCTTGACGTAGTCACGCCTGCGATTGAAGAAAACAAACAAGTGACCAGAGAACAGGTCGATCTGGAAGTGTGCTTTGACGAGGCCCGACAAACCGCAGAATCCTTTTCGCATGTCGGTCGCGTCGGTGCAGACGAAAATGCGTGTCGTTGGTGAGATTGCGATCACAGCGTTACCTCGACCGCAGTCGCTTGGACGATATCGGCGATCAGCTCGCGTCTCTCGACGGTGGTCGCATCCGGCGGCACTTTGACGGTCGCCCCACCGGGCAAGTCGATTTCGAAGCCTCGCCGGGCTGCGCATGAAAGCTCGCTGGCATCGAACTGTACGGGGATGAATGCCGGGTCACCGGGAGACTTTTCGTCGCGGAGCTTTCGCCGCCACTGATAGAAGGAGGCCGCCGAGTATCCTTCGACTTCGCAGAATTTTGCGACAGTCAATTCAGAGTGCTCAAATCGATCGAGTCGCTCTCGCCATTGCCGGGCGAGCTGTGGGTCGGGCAATCGTGCCATGGGTTTCTCCAAAAGTGGAAAGAAACCCACCACGCTACCGCTCCCGTCAACATGGGAAGATAGAACGCTTACGGTGGGCCCGGATCGACTCCGGATGCGCTGTCCCCCATGCGTCAGGACGCAGCGCGGCATAGTCGCGACTGCCTGCGAGAAGCTGGTCGAGTACGTCTTCCAAGTACGCCGCCACATCCAGGTCGTTTCGTATCGCGCTGCTGACGACCGTCATCAATGTCGCCGTACGATAACCCGATGCAAGACTGCCAAGAAAAAGCCAGTTCTTGCGACCCAGTGCTACTTGCTTCATCAGCTGCTCGCATGAGTTGTTGTCGATCGGGATTTCCCCGTCTTCAAGGTGAGCCGTCAGTCCTTGCCATTGATTCAAGATGTAACTTCGCGCATCGCTGATCTTGTCACTACTCAGCACGTCCATCATCTTCATCTGGAGGTACTCGCGCATCTGGCCCCAAAGGGGAGCCGATTGCTTTTGCCGAAGTGTCAAGCGTTCTGCTGGCGACAACTCTCGAGCTTCGTCTTCGACATCATAAATCAATCGAAACAATCCAAGTAAATGCTTTGCATGCTCCGCGTGATTGTCTAGCGCAGCTTCCACCTTCCGACGCGCATGGGCCGCGCAAGCGGCATGAACGATCAATCCGTTTGATCGTATGTAAATCCCCGTGTTCGCTCCGTAGCAGTCTCCCAATAGAGTTCCCGTATACTCGCTATCGACTAAAAATTGGTCCGGCCCATCACGGTGACGACTGACCGTAAAGTCAAACACGTTGATTGGAATATGAACGCCTCGGTAGGCCCACATCTTTGCCGTGATGCTTTTGAGCCCTTTCGACTTGGCTGCTGCAAAAACTTCCGCAGCACGCCGACCCTTCGGATCGTCCTCGCGTGCTTCGGGAATGTCTTGCGGCAACAGTAAGCGGATCGACGTGTCGTCACTTCCGATGCAGCTGTCGGTGCGAACCAAGTCAGCAAGCCACTGCACGAACGGCCGGAGCACGCGTTCGGCAGCTTCTTGAAGGTTTAGTAGCGTACTGCGTGAAAGGTAAAGGCCGCACTCGGCGAACATGTCCTCTTGACGATAGATCGGCAGATGGTAGCCAAGTCGATTGGCAATGACCGAGGCAGCGAATGAGGTGTCGTAGCGATCGCCTTGAATCAGCGCCGCGGGGCGTGGGGCCTGCAAAATACCGGCGCGGGGATCCTCCGGGTGAACGTACTTGGGGAAGATCTTTCGAATGATATAGGCCGCACCCCGGGTGAAGTGTGCCGATTCGACCACGTCTTCTCCGATCCGCACCAAGCCTTCTTTTTCTTCGTCGCTTAAGTCGACAATCACTTCCTTGCGCGGCAGGCTGTCGGGAAAACGCTCTTCACGCTTGCGTCGCTTGGGCGGCTTGTTGCGTTTGCCGGCTCGATCATTTTCTTCGATCGCCTGCTTGATGCCTTCACGAGCGTCGTCGATTTCTGCTTGACTGGCGAATTCGAACTTCAGCTGGTCGTCGTCTTCAAAGCGTTCGCTCTGGCGGCCAAAGATGCGACGGATCAAAGCGTCGAGTTCGTCTTGCTTTTTGGAGAGTTGCTTTCGTAAGTCCTCGTTCTTCGATTCAAGGTCCTCTTTGGCCGCAGCGAGTGACTTGGCGTCTTGGACGAGAGACTCGTTGGTGGTAGCAAGCGATTGGTTGTTTACAGCGAGTGAATCGACTTTGTTGGTGAGTGACGCATTGGTGGCAGCAAGCGATTCATTGACGGACTCAAGCGTGCTGTTTTTCGCACGCAGGGCTTCGATTTCGCGTTGAAGTTGCTTGAGCTTGTCCATGTACAGAAGACTAAAAGCTTCTCGAAATCGCGCAATAGCAAATCACCGTCTGGGCAAGAAAAAAAGCAAGTTTTCTTCGCCGAAGAAAACTTGCTCCCAAGTGTGGTCCGTCGTCACTGCTTCCGCGGCAGCTTACGCTGCCTTGAGCCGTTTACGTCTCTTGGCATTTTCGATTGAGATTCCACCAAGCAGCATCGCCAAGTCGGCTGCGTCGAGCTTGACGCTCGCCTCGCCATCTTGCCTGATTCTTTCAAAGGTGCCTTGCTCCAGACTTTTGTACCACACCGCCATTCCATCGCGGTCCCAATAGAGAGCTTTGAGTTTGTCCTGGCGTCGATTGATAAACAGGAACAAGCTTCCGTCGTTTGGCGTTTTGCCTAGCTCGTTTCGCACGATGCCGGCCAGGCCCGAAAAACTCTTTCGCATGTCGGTCGGCTTGGCGTAGAGAAAAATGCCGCCAGTGGTTGGTAGTGCGATCATTGCTGCAACTCGCTTGGTTGTGGTGCCAACCGGTCGACGATGATCATCAAGCTGTTGGCGTCGCAGCAATCAAGCTCGATCTGCGTGCCACAGGGAAAGCGGACAGTGGTGCCGCCAATTTGGGGGCGCGGCTGTTCGATTTGCACGGCAAGAAACGCGTCGCTCTGATCTGCGTCGCCCTGCAGCCTTTGTCGCCATCGATAAAACGATGCGGTGGAGACTCCGTGCAAATCGCAAAAGTCGGAGACCGCAAGATCGGACTGTTCGTGAAGTTGGATCAGCCGCGACCAACGTTGGCGAACGGCGGGGTCTGGCAAGCGAACCATGGAAACCTCCTGGTTACGTGAGTGAAAACCCACCAGCCTACGCCACGCGCCAAGAATGGTTTCCTCGGGCGCTTACAAATGAACATTGCAAATTTGCTATTGATGAGGGAACGGAACAAGCCACTTCGGGATTTTGTGTGACGACGTCGATTGACATCGCTGATCTTCCCCGGCTTTGGCACCGCATGATCTCAAATTGGCATTTTGAAATGATCAATTTGCAATTTGCAATCGCCCATTCTCGCGGAGCACCTGGCGATCATTCGTCGTTTTTTACCGGCACGAACCGAACCGCATCGACAACCACGTAACCGTCGGTGGCTTGGTTTCCGATCACGACGCGGGCCGGCCCGCCGGTGCCAAATTGGTATCGGCCCAGTGGTGCGAATGCGTCTTTGACCGACGGCTTGTTTCGCTGATTTAACGTCACCGATTCGGTCCCAGCTGCATGCGTGATCCGGACCGGAACATTGGTTGCCCGATTGTTATTCGGCGGATACGCGATTTGCACCTCATAGGTCCCGGCATCCAAATCGACTTCAAACGTCGCCGTCGATTCACCGTTTTGTGCATTGTTGTCGTGCAAATAACCGGCTAGGAAATGCGGATGATTGGCTTGGCTGGGTCGCCACGAACCGTCCAGTTTGGCCGTGACGTTGTCCAGCACGATCCCGGAGAAGTCGCTGGGACGGAGTGCCGCGCCGCTGCCACCGCCGCCCTCGTATTGCAGCACCTGACCATCGGCTGCGAGCCGTTTTTCCAACGCTTCGTAGCCGACGTCCTGGACGGTGGTGCCATTTTCAATCGCCAGCACGGCCGCCGTCGCCGCACTTTGACCGAGAATCATGAAGACGGGTTCCATCCGAATCGAGCCGAACGCGATGTGCGAACTGGAGACGCAGACCGGCACGAGCAGGTTGGTGCAATCGGATCGCTTCGGGATCAGGGAGTCATAGGAGATCTGGTAGGGCCCGCCGGTCGACACACCGATATCACCTTCGTTTTGAACCGCCCCGTCGGGTTTGATGTAGCGTTGGACGTTGTGCGAATCGATCGAATACGACCCCATTCCGACCGGCTTCGGCGTCGCACGTCGTTTTTGCAACTCGTTTTCCGTCATCACGTACTGGCCGATCATTCGCCGCGCTTCGCGGACATAGATCTGGTGCGGCCAATTGCCGTTGTCGGTGAATTCATCCGCGGCCAAGCCCCACGATTGCATCTCCGTGCGAACCTCTTCGGGAACACGCGGGTCGGTGACGTGAAAATAGAGCCAACCTTTTTGATACGTTTCGTGCTCGCGAATGATTTCGCGGCGGCGCTCGTAGGAGGCGTCGGGATAGTCGTAGTTGAATCCGATGTTGTCGGTGCTCATCGGACCGTGATTGTTCGTGTCGGTCTTGCGATTCGGGATCGGATCAAATTTGCGAAACGTCTGATCCCAACCGGCCTGATAAATCCGCGCGAGCAACTCGTACTGTGACGGGTCGTAACCGTCGGGTTTGGTAAACGGGACGCGGTTGTCGGGATGATCGGTCAAGCACATTCGAAAGCAATAGGCTTGAACCCGATGGTCTGCGGCACCTTTTTCACCGGGCGGATCGGTGCTGATCCGCGGCAGGACTCCGCTGCTGGGGTCTCCGGGCGTGTGGTAGGGGCTGATCGGCGGCAGATTGCCGAAGTGATGCTGGTGGTGCAACACACCGGTTTGCACCCCGTTCCAGTTTTCGCCGTACTGTGCACCGGACTCGCGGCCGACGTGATACGGGACGCCGGCGGCGGCCAGCAGATCCCCTTCATACGTGGCGTCCAAAAACACTTTGGCGCGATAGGTTTCCCCGTTGAGCATGCGGATCGAGACGATCTTGCCGTCCGCCACTTCGACGCCTGATTGGCGGTCGAGCCAACGGTCGCGGTGCACCGGAATGTTGTATTCACTGACGTAGTCTTCGAAGACTTTTTCGGCGACGTGGGGCTCAAAAATCCATTGCGTCCGATTTTCGCCGTCGATCGCGCGATTGCCCTGTCCCTTGTTGCCGTAACTGTCCTGGGACTGCCATTTCCAGGCTTCCGGTTTTTGGTATTCCAGATAAATCCGGTGATAAAAGTCACGAGCCAATCCGCCAATGACTTCTTTTTTCCCCGTGTCGGTCCATCCCAGTCCGCCGCTGGACAGGCCCCCGAGGTGCTGGTCGGGGCAAACGATGACGACCGACTTGCCCATCTGTTTGACCTGAACCGCGGCGGTCACGGCTGCCGAAGTGCCTCCATAGATCACCACGTCCGCGTCGTTCGGCTCGGCGGCGACCGTCGGCGAAAGGGCCACGGCCATGATGACACACGACAGGAATAGATTCGTCTTCATTTGAGTTCGGTCTGGATGGAATACTGGCACTGCTCGTTGGGCCGATAGTCTAACAGTGGTCGGCGGAAAAGTGGGATAGGCTTCCAGCCTGTCGTTGAAGTATCGACAGGCTGGAAGCCTATCCCACTGTAATCAGTCAACACTTCGATTCCGCTGGATATTTCGTCCGCAGATCACCCGTCGCGGCGGACCAGGGTGACCGCCCACGAATCGCGGCGGATTTCGATGGCACCGGGCAATGTCCAGGCGTCGGGGCCGCGGCCGGCGAGCATTTCGAACACCCGCGTCCAATGAAACTGGCCCATGTCCCGGAGCGGCCATCCCGATCGTTGCCAACACCGCCGCAGCGCCTCGACCGCGACGGCTTGATCGCCGAGTGGAGTCGCGGTGGGATCCGTTTCCGCCTCGCGGCCGATTCGATCCAAACGTCGCAGCGTGAGCGGTTTTTCTTGAATCTGAACCGCCGCCAACCAGCGATCGATGACCGGCTGCAAGGCGTCCCGCCATTGGCGTTGGCCCTGGATCGCCCGCGCGATCGCGGGCACGGCTTGGGGGAACTGGGATTGCATGGCCGGCACCAATTCGTTGCGAATCCAGTTCCGCCGATAGGCGTTGGATTGGTTCGAAGCATCTTCCCGCCAGGGGGCATCGATCGACCGCAGGGCTTCGCGAATCTGGTCGCGGCCGAGGTCAAGCATCGGTCGCGCGATCACAAAATCGCTGCCGGAGGGATCGTCCGAAAAGGGACGAAAGGGCGCGATCCCGGCCATCCCCAGCGGGCCGGTTCCGCGCATCAACCGATACAGGACGGTTTCGACGTTGTCGTCGCGGGAATGCCCGAGGGCCAGGTAGCGGGCGCCGTGTCGCCGCATGACGGCGTGAAAAAACTCGCGGCGATGATTCCGCGCGGACTGCTCGTCTTGCTCCGCCGCCTGGCCGCACTGGATTTCCAGGGGCACCGCGAGTTGCTCGGTCAATTGACGCACAAAGTCGGCATCGGCATCTGACTCGCGGCCACGGAATTGGTGATTGAAATGGGCGGCGACGATGAAGCCCGGCGGCGCGGCGGCGGCGGGATGGCGGACCGATTCGACCAGACCGCGCAGCAGCGCGACGCTGTCGGCACCCCCGCTGCAACCGACCACGACGCCCACATCCCGATAGCGAGACACCGGCCACACCGATTCGATCGCGTCGCGAAGATTCTGCCAGGGAGGTGGAATGGTCATGGAACCGTGGGATGGAAAATGCCGGTCACGCGGTGCGTCCAGGCGGGGCAGTAGTTGTAAAAAACAATCCGATTCAGGGGGACCCCCGGCGACTCCGCCGCAAAATCACGGCCGGCGATCACAACCGGTGTGGTTGCCAAACCGCCCCCCCACGACGAAAGGAAATTTGGTAGGATCTTCCTCGAACCGTCGCCGAGTTTTCACCCGCGATCGTCACCTCGTCGACCGGTCTCCTCCATCCACCTGAGCGCAACTGCACGAGCGCGATTCCGCCACGCGACTGCGCAATTCATATGCTATCCGAGGCTCCCTTGCCCCACGTCCTGCCCCTCGCTTCATTCCTCGACGACTTTTTCTTTCTGTATTCACTCGCCGGAGTCCTCGCCGGTGCAGTGTTGATGATGGGGTATCAACGCTGGAAAGCCGCCGCCTACAAAATTCGTCTGGCGGAAAAAGCCGACAAATTGATGGACGAAGCGAATCGCGAGGCCGAGGCGCTGAAGACGCAGATCTTGCTGGAGGCCAAGGAGGAAGCACTGGAAATCAAAACCAGGGGCGAGGCGGAACTGACCGAAGCTCGGCGTCTGCAACTGAGCCGCGAACAGACGCTCGATCGCCGAGCCGAACAACTGGAAAACCAGGAAGCGGACCTACGCAAACAACAACGCGGTCTGGAAAACAGCCAACAACGGTTGGACGCGGGGCTCAAATCACTCGCCGAGCAGCGCGACGAGTTGAAAACGCTCGAACACAAGCAAAAAAAAGTCCTCGAAGCGGTCTCCGGGATGACCCGTGCCGAAGCCGCCGAGCAATTGATGAAGGCGCTCGACGACGAATTGGAACACGAACGCGGCAAACTGTTGCTGAGGAAAAAGAAGCAGATCAACGAGACGATCAAAGAACAAAGCCGCGAAATGCTGCTGACCGCGATCCAGCGCTACGCCTCGGCCTTCACCGCCGACTCGACGACCAGCACGGTCGACGTCCCGACCGACGACATGAAGGGCCGGATCATCGGCCGCGAAGGCCGCAACATCCGCGCGTTTGAAAAAGCGACCGGCATCGACGTGATCATCGACGACACCCCGGGCGTGGTGATCGTCAGCGGGTTCGATCCGGTTCGCCGCGAAATCGCCCGTCGCTCCCTGGCCAACCTGATCACCGATGGCCGCATCCATCCGTCAAAGATCGAAGAGGTCGTCGAAGAAACCAAACAACAGATCAATGAACTGATCGTTCAAAAAGGACGTGAGGCGGCCGATGAAGTCGACGTCCCGGGGCTGAGCGACCGGCTGATCGAAATGCTCGGCCGATTGCACTTTCGAACCTCATACAGCCAAAACGTGTTGCGGCACAGTGTCGAAGTGGCGTTCCTGTCCGGGATGATCGCCGAGATGCTGGGCATGCGCGGCGACTTGGCCCGCCGCTGCGGATTGCTTCACGACATCGGAAAAGCAGCCGACCACGAACTCGAAGGCGGCCACCCGAAGATCGGAGCGGACCTGCTGCGGCGCCACAACGAAGGTCCCGAAGTCGTTCACGCGGCGCTGGGACATCACGATGAAATCGTCGTCGAACACCCCTACACGATGGTCGTCGCGACCGCGGACGCCTGCAGCGCCAGTCGACCGGGTGCGCGGCGCGAATCACTGGAACGCTACATCAAACGCATGGAAGAACTCGAGTCGATCGCGCGACGGTTCGACGGCGTTCGTGAAGCCTACGCGATCAGCGCCGGACGCGAACTGCGTGTGATCATCGACAGCACGACCACCAGCGACGAACAAGCCGCGGTCGTCTGCCACGACATCGCCAAAGCTTTCGAACGCGAACTGCTGTACCCCGGCGAAATCAAAGTCACCGTGCTCCGCGAAACCGCGTTCACCGAAGTCGCCAAGTAGGCCTCACCTCGTTCCCAGGCGGAGCCCTACGCCGCGAACGATTTGTTAGCGGCAGGGCGCGAGCCCTCATCTCGTTCCAAGGCTCCGCCTGGGAACGCAAGGTAGGTGTGGCTCCGCCTCACACAGACGCCGGCCCGAAGGCGGAGCCTTCCGGGACATCCCGTTCCCAGGCGGAGCCCGGGAACGAAGGTCCAACGAGGGTCGTTAAACGGACTTCTGATAGATCGCCGTGAGCAGCGCTTCGGTGTCCTTGAACTTCTTCTTGGTCGCCAACGCTTCATCGATCAATCGCCTCGCTTCGGCTTCGGCATGGCCGAGTGTGATCAAGGCGTCGAAGGTTTCGCTGACGACGTGGTTGCTTTCCGAGTCGGCCTCGCCCGCCGGGCCGGCCTGGTCGACCATCAACGCAAATCGCGGCATCTTTCGCCTCAATTTGGCGATGATCCGCTCGCTGGTCGCCGGCCCGATCCCCGGCAGCGCCGACAACCCCTTGGCGTCTTGCTGTTCGATCATCACCGCAAGCTCTTTGACCGGCCGGACCATCGCGCGGAGCGCCTTCTTCACGCCGACGCCGTCCACGCTGCAAAACAGGTCAAAGAACTGGCGTTCGGGCTCGGTCGCAAACCCGACCAGCCGCGGCGTCAACCGGCCGCCACCCTGGGCGTTGCCTTCGATGTAATCCATCGTGTGCAATCGGATCGACTGACCGACCTTGGATTGCAACTGCCGGCGGGTGTAGTCGCCGACCAAGACCTCGTACTCGAAAGGTGCCGACTCGATCGCGATCGATGTCTCGGTCACTTGCGTCAGTTTTCCGGCGATGTTCAGAATCACGAGGTGTGCCAGTTAAAAGGGGGCAATGAAGTTCTCGTTCCCAGGGGCCGCCTGGGAACGGGATGTCTCGGAGGCTCCCGCCTCCGGGCCGCATACCGCGTGCGGCGGGAGCCACACCGGCCTTGCGTTCCAAGGCGGAGCCTTGGAACGAGGTACCTTGGAACGAGGTATGGTAACCCGAGTCGCTCATGCCAACAGCGGGTTGTGGCTGAGGTGAAAACCGCAGACGGCGATCGCCAAGGCGTCGGCCACGTCGGCCGGCTCGGGGACTTCGGACAGGTTCAATTGCAGTTTTACCGCCAATTGAATCTGATGCTTCGGGGCGTGCCCATTGCCCGTCATCACTTTCTTGACCTTCGTCGGTTCGAAGCTTTTGACAGGAATGCCGGCGGTGCCCGCGGCCAAACAGATCACGCCCCGCGCGTGCCCCATCAGAATGGCCGTCTTGGGCCGCGAGTAGTGGGAGAAGAGTTGTTCGAGCGCGAGAAAATCCGGCCGGTGCTGCTGCAAGACCTCCGTGACGCCGGTATGAATCTCCAGCAGCCGCTCTTCGATCGACGCTTTGGCTTTGCTGCGGACGATCCCGGCTTCGATCAACTGGAATTGCCCCCGGCTGACGCGAATGACACCGTACCCGGTCGTGTTCAGTCCGGGGTCGATGCCCAGAATCGTGACGGGCGTTTGGCTGGCCGCGGCGCCGCCCAGTTTGACCGCCGCCCGCGAACTCATGAGGTCAGTTCCCAGCTGGTGCCTTCTTTCTTGTCCAACAGGGCCACGCCGAGTTCGCCGAGTCGATTGCGGATGGCATCACCGGTCGCGTAGTCCTTGCGTTCTCGGGCTTCCTTGCGAAGATCGATCAACAGGTGGATCGTTTTGTCGAGCAACTCTTGTGCGACTTCATCACCTCCGCCGGCGACCGGCGGCTTGTCGAACAAGCCCAACACGTTGGTCAGTTCTTTCAGCGATCGCATGGCGGCGATCAGCGAGACGACTTGGGGCGAGGACGCATCCGCCCCGGCGGCGAGTGATTTTTCATCGATGAATCGATTCAGCAGCCGCAACCCATCGAACAGCACGCTGATGGCGGCCCCGGTGTTGAAGTCGTCGTCCATCGCGGTGATGAACTTTTCCCGGATCTGGTGCACCTGCCCGAGCAAGGCATCCTTTCCGGGATCGAACTCGCCGCCGGCACGTGTTTTGGCCGGTTTCAGATCGCCGTCGCCGTAGAAGGAGAGGCCCGAGATCTCATGGAACCGATCAAACAGCCGATAAAAACCCTCCAGCGCCGCGCCGGCTTCCTCCAGCCCTTCTTCGCTATACAGGATGGTGCTGCGATAGTGGGTTCGCAGCAGAAAGAACCGAATCCGGGTTCCGGTGTGGCGCCGGATCAGGGCACTCAGACCGCCGTCGCCCTTGGAACGGCTGATCTTTCCCGCGGCCGCTTCTTCGGCCGACTCTTCGCGATCGCCCTTGCCACCCAGTTTGCCTTTGCCTTCGGAACGCATCAGGCCGTTGTGCATCCAGTACTTGACCATCGGGGCGTCGTGACAGCAGCCGCTTTGGGCCAGTTCGTTTTCGTGGTGCGGGAACATCAGGTCCAACCCGCCGCCGTGGATGTCGAAGGTTTTGCCGAGGATTTCGTGGCTCATCGCCGAGCATTCGATGTGCCAGCCGGGTCGGCCGCGGCCCCAGGGGCTGTCCCAGGAGATTTCACCGGGTTTGGCGGATTTCCAGAGTGCAAAATCGCCGGCGGAGCGTTTTTTTGCCGCTGCACCGCCGCCCTCGCCCTGCTGGTCATCGACGCTGCGGTTGGAGAGCTGGCCGTAGTTGGGGTCTTTGACCACATCGAAGAACACGTCGCCATCGACCTCGTAGGCGTGATCTTTTTCGATCAGCTGCTCGATGAACGAGATAATTTGGGGCATGTGGTCGGTCGCCCGCGGCATGTAGTCGATTTGGTTGACGCCCAGCTCGCGGAGGTTGGCCATGTAGTCGGCGGTCATTTCCGTGGCGATCTGAGAAACCGGCAACTCCCGCTCCTTGCTCTTGTTGATCAGTTTGTCATCGACATCGGTGATGTTGACGACCCAAGTCGGCTGGTAGCCGCTGTACCGCAAGTAGCGTTTGACGGTGTCAAAAATGACGGGGCCGACCATGTGACCGATGTGGGATTCGGCATAAACGGTCGGACCACACAAATAGATCCCGACCGCGGGCGGCGCGATCGGCTCGAACGGCTGTTTGGTTTTCGTCAGCGTGTTGTAAACGCGAAGTTGGCTGGCTGGCTTTGTCACGATCGGTCGGCGGGCAAAGTGGAGTGACTCGGGGAAAGACGCGAATTGTAGGGACGCAAGCGGATCTCGCCGAGCCCGATTCGTACGACACGCCCGGAGCAACCGGGTTTGGGGTGGAGAAAGTGGCAAAACAATGGGGGCAAAACAATGCCAAGATCAGCCAACCGCCACCCCCAGCATTCTCCCACCCAGCATTCTCCCACCCAGCATTCTCCCACCCAGCATTCTCCCACCCAGCATTCTCCCACCCATCATTCTGCCACCCCATCATTGTCGCGGTAGGGACGGCTGTTGCCAGCCGCCCCCCGCACAGATCCGTACATGAAGAACTACCTCATACGGCTCCTCCGTTGGGTCAAACGATCACAGCGCAGAACGTTGCTACCCGTCGTGATTTCCCGTGTTGCTCTAATTGATGCTTGGCCCGACTCTGAGTTCGGAGCATCGGTAACAATTCGGCAATACTTCCCTTCAGTGAGATCCCTTCCCTCATCAGACTCCGCCGCTACGGTCGTAGTTTTGTTCGCCTGAGTCAGCGGTACTACGGACTCATCCGACTTCCCATCAGCGTTCATGTCAGCCGTACCCTCGGAGAGGTTAACTGACCGTCCTTGTGTTCGCCCGTGGGCGGACCAAGGAACTGTTGGGATCTCCCGGTTCTCGTGTTTGGAATATCCACGCATGCACAGGTTCTCAGACTCCGCCGTGTTCCGTTGCGTCTCGCCAGAGATAACGACGCACCGGATGTTGTCTTCCCCATAGGCAGACAAGGTCGACACACGAGACTACATTGATTTCGGAGCTCAATTTCTGGCCTGCGTTTCCCTCCGGGGCGGACGCTCAGCACGACGTTGTTACCGCGGTCGCACCTCCGCTGGAGGCCGAAATGGTAGGCTAAACCTTTTTCGTAGAACACTTTCAATTCCTATTCCAAACCGGTTTTATCCCGGCGCACCTGCCACCCCATCATTCTGCCACCCCATCATTCTCCCACCCCATCGTTCTGCCCCCATCGTTCTGCCCCCATCGTTCTGCCCCCATCGTTCTGCCCCCATCGTTCTGCCCCCATCGTTCTGCCCCCATCGTTTTGCCCCCATCGTTTTGCCCCCATCGTTTTGCCCCCATCGTTTTGCCCCCATCGTTTTGCCCCCATCGTTTTGCCCCATCGTTTTGCCCCATCGTTTTGCCCCCATCATCCCGCCAGTTGTCCCAACGGTCGAAAGAAACCGCGGCCCTCTCCAGGTTCCTGGTGCCCCTCTCATTGACCAAACCGCTTGTCGCAAATAGATTTACGCCCGCTTGGCCGAATCGAGGTGAAACAGATCGGGCCTCCCAGGCGAATCGCACAGGCGATTCGCGGCGTCACCATGCCGAGCCACCACGCCCCCGATGACTCCCGAGTGACTCCTAAATTCTCCACGAGCTAAAGCGGCGCCGATAGACGTAAGTCCTTGTTTTGACGACGGATAGCGACGAACCCACCGCCTGCTCACGCCCCTTCTGAGACGGTTTCGATAGAGAACAACCATGGCGAACAAGATGGTCTATTACTTCGGTAAATCAAAAACCGAAGGCAAAGGCAAACCCAAAGCTCTACTCGGCGGAAAAGGACTGAACCTCGCCGAAATGACCTCGATCGGACTTCCGGTCCCCCCCGGGTTTACGATCACCACCGAAGTTTGTGACCAGTACTACAAGGCCGGCAAGCAATTGCCGTCGGGCCTGATGGACGAGGTCGGCAAAGCGATCAAAAAACTCGAAAAAGAACTCGACAAGAAGTTCGGCGACGACTCCAACCCGCTGCTGGTCAGCGTCCGCTCCGGCGCGGCGGTCAGCATGCCCGGGATGATGAACACCATCCTGAACTTGGGCCTCAACGACATCTCCACCGAAGGGCTGGCCAAGGCGACGAAAAACGAACGTTTCGCCTACGACGCCTATCGCCGCCTGATCAACATGTTCGGCGACGTCGTGATGGGGATGGACCACCACCAGTTCGAAATCGCGTTCGACAAAATCAAGAAAAAGTACAACGTCAGCGACGACACGGAAGTGCCGGCCGAGGGCCTGAAAGAACTCTGCGAGGCTTACAAAGAAGTCTACAAAGAGCACACCGGCGAGATGTTCCCACAGGACCCGGTCGCACAACTGGAACTGTCGATCGAAGCCGTCTTCGGCTCCTGGAACACCGATCGGGCGGTCAAGTACCGCGAGATCGAAGGGATCCGCCACCTGCTCGGAACCGCCGTCAACGTCCAATCGATGGTCTATGGGAACATGGGCGACGATTCGGGCACCGGCGTCGCGTTCACACGGAACCCCAACACCGGCGGGAACAAGTTTTACGGCGAATTCCTGATCAATGCTCAGGGTGAAGACGTGGTCGCGGGGATCCGCACCCCGCAACCGGTCGCCGAAATGCCGAAGTGGAACCGCGCGATCCACAAGGAACTGCTTGAGGTCAAGAAGACGCTGGAAAATCACTACGCCGAAATGCAGGACATCGAGTTCACGATCGAACGTGGCACGCTGTACATGCTGCAGACGCGAACCGGCAAACGAACCGGCATCGCCGCGGTCAAAATCGCCTGCGATCTGGTCAAAGAAGAGCTGATCGATCAAAAAGAAGCCGTCATGCGGGTCGACCCGAACGCGCTGACGCAGCTGCTGCTGCCGAGCTTCAAAACCACCGCCCGCAACGCCGCCGAAGTGCTTTGCAAGGGCATCAACGCATCGCCGGGTGCCGCCGTCGGCAAACCCGCCTTCACGGCCGAAGAGGCCCGCGAACGGAAAGACGCCGGCGAAGACATCATCCTGGTTCGTCGCGAGACCAGCCCCGAAGACGTCGATGGCATGAGCGCCGCGGTCGGCATTCTGACCAGCACCGGCGGTGCAACCAGCCACGCAGCCGTCGTCGCTCGAGGCTGGGGCAAATGCTGTGTCGCAGGTGCCTCCGACGTCGAGATCGATGAAAAGAAGAAACGTCTGAAGGTCCACGGCCAGACCCTGGGCGTCAACGACGTGATCAGCCTGGACGGAACCACCGGTGAAGTCATGCTCGGTGCCGTGGAAACACAGGAGCCCAAGCTGTCCGGTGATTTCGCCAAGCTGATGAAATGGGCCGACGAGTACCGAACGCTGGCCGTTCGCACCAACGCGGATTCACCCGCCGACAGCAAGCGAGCCCGTGACTTCGGTGCCGAGGGCATCGGACTGTGCCGCACCGAGCACATGTTCTTCGAGCCGGATCGCATCATCCACATGCGATCGATGATTCTGGCCGAAGAAGAAAAAGATCGCCGCCAGGCACTGGCCAAGCTGCTGCCGTTCCAACGCAAAGACTTTGAAGGCATCTTCAAAGCGATGGCCGGATTGCCCGTGACGATCCGCTTGCTTGACCCGCCGTTGCACGAGTTCCTGCCCCACGAAACGGCCGCTCAAAAAGAGATGGCCGCGGAACTCGGCGTCAAAGCATCCGACATCAAAAAACGCATCGAAGCGCTGCACGAAGCCAACCCGATGCTCGGACACCGGGGATGCCGATTGAGCATCACCTACCCCGAAGTCCTGGAGATGCAGGTCCAAGCGATCACCGAAGCGGCGATCAACTGCGGCAAGAAAAAGATCAAGGCTCACCCCGAGATCATGATCCCGCTGGTCGGAACCTACAAAGAACTCGCCCTGCTGCGAGGGAAGGTCGAAGAGACGATCGCCAAGACGGTCGCGGCGAAGAAGTTCGAGGGCGACCTGGACATCTCGATCGGCACCATGATCGAAATCCCCCGCGCCTGCTTGACGGCCGACGAGATCGCCGAGCACGCCGACTTCTTCAGCTTCGGCACCAACGACTTGACCCAGATGGCGTTCGGCTACAGCCGCGACGACATCGGCGGATTCCTGCCCGATTACCTGGAGCAAGAAATCTTGGATGTCGACCCGTTCCAATCCCTGGATCAAACCGGTGTCGGACAACTGGTCGAACTGGGCGTCACCAAAGGCCGCTCCGCCAAGAAGGCCCTGAAGATCGGCATCTGCGGCGAACACGGCGGCGATCCGAGCAGCGTCGAGTTCTGCCACCGAGTGGGACTGAACTACGTCAGCTGCAGCCCGTTCCGCGTGCCGATCGCCCGCTTGGCCGCCGCCCAAGCTGCGATCACCAACAGCTAGGCCGCAGGCACCCGACCAGCGCCATGAGAAGACCCGGCTTTTTCAGCCGGGTCTTTTTTTATAGGCCCACCCGCCCCAGATTTCAGATCTAAAAATCAGGGTGCGCGACCCGCATGGCACAGGCAAGCGTGTTGGTGTGCAGGCTTTAGCCCGGATATTGCATCCGCTGATACGATTCCCCCTATAGCGCGAAAGCCTTAGTTCGTGTATCTATTGGAGTTACGACACTTCACAGAACACGAAACCAAGGCTTTCGGCAATGACAAAGCGTAATCGAAAACGTCCCGCATTGAAACGCCTCCGCAGGCAGGCCGTTGAAGTGGATTTCAACGGCGGATCGCTCACCTCCGACGGAGGCCTCGTCCTGCTTCGTGAAGTCGACAAAAAGCTCAATTTGATCGAGCGGATTGACCAAGCCATCGACGACCCACGTGATCCGTTTCACACCAAGCATTCGCAAGCGGAAATCCTCATCAGTCGAATCTTTGCGATCGCTGCAGGATACGAAGATGCAAACGATCAACAGCATCTTCGCAACGATGCCGCCTTTCAAGTCGCCGCCGGACGGACCCCTCGAATCAATGCCGGGGCGGACGACGATGAAGATCCCACTCTGGCAAGTCCCTCGACGCATTCGCGATTTGAAAATCGAATCGGCAAAAAAGAACTCTTCGAGCTCAGCAAGATCCTCGTTGACATTTTCCTTGACAGCTTCGACACCCCGCCTGGTGAAATCACGCTCGATCTAGACGCAACGGACGACAAGGTACACGGCGAGCAAGAAAGAAGGGCTTTCAATGCCTACTACGACAGTTACTGCTTCCAACCGCTGTACGTATTTTGCGGCGACCAACTTCTCGTCTCTTATCTTCGTGCGGCCAATCTCGGTGATGCACACCACGCACGCGGGATCACAAAATTACTCGTCGCAAGGATCCGCAAACGATGGCCTCAGGTCAAAATTACCCTTCGTGGTGACGGAGGCTTTGCGATCGAACGCCTGATGCGTTGGTGCGACAAAAACGATGTCCACTACATCTTTGGTTTGCCCAAAAATAAGGTTTTAGTCAAGGAAATTGCTTGCGAAATGACACGGGCAAGAATCCTTCGATCACACCGGGGTGGGAAACAAGCCTGCTTCAAATGGTTTCGCTATCGCACCGGCAGGACTTGGGACCGCCATCGCTGGGTGGTCGGCAAAGCAGAGTACACTGGCAAAGGCCCCAATCCTCGCTTCGTCGTAACAAACCGTTTCTCAAGTGATGGCATTGTCGACACGACCTACCATCGACCGATGGTCAACGGCAAAAGGCAACCGTTGCAAGTTAAGACTCCAGGAACATGGTGTTCTGTCGCCTTTGACCCGGAGAAGTTTTATCGAGAGCACTACTGCATGCGTGGCGAGATGGAGAATCGGATCAAAGAACAACAGCTTTGCCTGTTCGCTGATCGCACCAGTTGCACCCGTTTTATTGCCAATCAGTTCCGCGTGATGCTTTCATCATTTGCTTACGTTCTACTCGATGGGGTGCGTCGCCTGGGCCTGAGTGGAACGAAACATAGTCGTCTACGCGTGGACACAATTCGATTGCGTCTATTGAAAATTGCAGCACGCGTGCGTGTGACTTGCCGTCGTGTGATCTTTCATCTCTGCAGCCACTGCCCCTGGGAACCGCTGTTCAATCAGGTGCTGACGCGTCTTTGTCGTAGCGACTAGCTACCCCCATCGCATCGCGATTCATCACCCAGCGACAATTTTGTCCTCTGGGGGTGGGGGGCCTCTGCCCAAAGCCAATCAATTGCAGCGAAAATCGGCCATAATAGGCAACGCCGCCGTAACTCAGTCCAAAATCACAGTCAACCACTCAGCGGATGCAATATCCGGGTTAGCCCGGATATTGCATCCGCTGATACGATTCCCCCTATAGCGCGAAAGCCTTAGTTCGTGTATCTATTGGAGTTACGACACTTCACAGAACACGAAACCAAGGCTTTCGGCAATGACAAAGCGTAATCGAAAACGTCCCGCATTGAAACGCCTCCGCAGGCAGGCCGTTGAGGTGGATTTCAACGGCGGATCGCTCACCTCCGACGGAGGCCTCGTCCTGCTTCGTGAAGTCGACAAAAAGCTCAATTTGATCGAGCGGATTGACCAAGCCATCGACGACCCACGTGATCCGTTTCACACCAAGCATTCGCAAGCGGAAATCCTCATCAGTCGAATCTTTGCGATCGCTGCAGGATACGAAGATGCAAACGATCAACAGCATCTTCGCAACGATGCCGCCTTTCAAGTCGCCGCCGGACGGACCCCTCGAATCAATGCCGGGGCGGACGACGATGAAGATCCCACTCTGGCAAGTCCCTCGACGCATTCGCGATTTGAAAATCGAATCGGCAAAAAAGAACTCTTCGAGCTCAGCAAGATCCTCGTTGATATTTTCCTTGACAGCTTCGACACCCCGCCTGGTGAAATCACGCTCGATCTAGACGCAACGGACGACAAGGTACACGGCGAGCAAGAAAGAAGGGCTTTCAATGCCTACTACGACAGTTACTGCTTCCAACCGCTGTACGTATTTTGCGGCGACCAACTTCTCGTCTCTTATCTTCGTACGGCCAATCTCGGTGATGCACACCACGCACGCGGGATCACAAAATTACTCGTCGCAAGGATCCGCAAACGATGGCCTCAGGTCAAAATTACCCTTCGTGGTGACGGAGGCTTTGCGATCGAACGCCTGATGCGTTGGTGCGACAAAAACGATGTCCACTACATCTTTGGTTTGCCCAAGAATAAGGTTTTAGTCAAGGAAATTGCTTGCGAAATGACACGGGCAAGAATCCTTCGATCACACCGGGGTGGGAAACAAGCCTGCTTCAAATGGTTTCGCTATCGCACCGGCAGGACTTGGGACCGCCATCGCTGGGTGGTCGGCAAAGCAGAGTACACTGGCAAAGGCCCCAATCCTCGCTTCGTCGTAACAAACCGTTTCTCAAGTGATGGCATTGTCGACACGACCTACCATCGACCGATGGTCAACGGCAAAAGGCAACCGTTGCAAGTTAAGACTCCAGGAACATGGTGTTCTGTCGCCTTTGACCCGGAGAAGTTTTATCGAGAGCACTACTGCATGCGTGGCGAGATGGAGAATCGGATCAAAGAACAACAGCTTTGCCTGTTCGCTGATCGCACCAGTTGCACCCGTTTTATTGCCAATCAGTTCCGCGTGATGCTTTCATCATTTGCTTACGTTCTACTCGATGGGGTGCGTCGCCTGGGCCTGAGTGGAACGAAACATAGTCGTCTACGCGTGGACACAATTCGATTGCGTCTATTGAAAATTGCAGCACGCGTGCGTGTGACTTGCCGTCGTGTGATCTTTCATCTCTGCAGCCACTGCCCCTGGGAACCGCTGTTCAATCAGGTGCTGACGCGTCTTTGTCGTAGCGACTAGCTACCCCCATCGCATCGCGATTCATCACCCAGCGACAATTTTGTCCTCTGGGGGTGGGGGGCCTCTGCCCAAAGCCAATCAATTGCAGCGAAAATCGGCCATAATAGGCAACGCCGCCGTAACTCAGTCCAAAATCACAGTCAACCACTCAGCGGATGCAATATCCGGGTTAGCCGCCCACTGCCGCTGCGTGGGACGTCGAACGTGTAAGTGACGGATTTGATCGTAGCGGAAAACGCTAAAACTTTCAAAGCTCCGGCCCTCTCTGGCGTTTGCTTGCTGCGAAAACGCCGTCTCTCCCAGAGGGAGAGAGACTAATAGGGCTGCAGGCAGTGCCGATTGGCCATGCTGATGCCGCTGACGATGGCGCCGACGATGCCGACGAACCCTTGGTCGGTGCCGCACAAGAAGACGTTCGGCAGATGCGTGGTGCCATCGAGCTGTTTGGTCGGCGCCCCGTAGACGGCGCCGTTGTCATGCCAGGTGAAGCGACGGATCGTCTTGGGCGTGAACACGTCGGTGTCGACAACGTACTGGCGAAAATCCGGCATGAAACGCACCGAGGACGCGACCGCCGAATCATACTGTCGCACTTTTTCGGCCTGGTACTTCGCCTCAGGCAACTCGCACCAGCGATCGTGATTGGCGAGCGTCGTGATCCGCAACACGCCGTCGGGCAAATCACCCTCGTCGTCTTCGTAGATGTAATTGTTCGGCGAACAGATCACGCCGGTCCGCGGGTCACAGAGTTCGTCGTCCGGGCGCTTCCAATGAAACGCCTCGCTGTCGTTGTAAAAGACGATGGTGCGATCAAACCCGAACGATTGCGGCATCCGATCCAGAATCGAAATCGATTCGATAAATGACAGCTTTCCCGCACGCGCGACGTCGACTTCGGTGATGTCGTCGCACATCCGCATGGTCTCGACATTGCCGGCCGACGACAGGATGCGCGTTGCCGTCAATTCCGTCCCATCATCCAAGACGACACCGACGGCACGACCGCCGTCGACATGGATCTTGGACACGCCGCTGCGGAGCTTCAATTCACCGCCGAGCCCACGAAACTTGCGGACCAGGTTTTTCAAGATCACCCGCACGCCCTTGAACGGACGCCCGAACCCTTCCAGATAACAGGCCCGGAACATGATGCAGAACTGACCAAAGTCCATGTCGTTCTCACGGGCGTTGCCGTACCACATCAGCGGACAGAGCAACATCTCGATCAACAACGGCTCGCTGATGTGCTCGGCCATCACCTCCCGCGCCGATCGCATGAAACGCTGATCAGCCCCGTCCATGTCGGAATAATCCAACAGCGAATCACACAACGACCGGAAGCCATCGACCTGGCCGGGAAACCGCTCGGCGATCTCGTTTTCCAGCAACCCGATATCGTTGCTGAAATCGAGCGAAACGCCGGGGAACCGGATCGACGAACCGATCTGCTCGGCGAGCTTGAAGTCGTCCCAGCGGAAACGCAACTGGCGAATCAGCTTGGCCAGCGGACCTTTCTTGGTCCCGCGTTTGGCAAAGTTGGTCATCGCGTGCAGACCGACGTCGTAGTCGCGTCCGCCCATGCGGTAGAACGAATTCAGACCGCCGATGGTGTAGTGACGCTCGAGAATACAGACACGCTGGTCATAGTGCGCCAGACGGATCCCGGCAGCCAAGCCACTCATCCCGGCGCCGATGATGATCGTGTCGTAGTGGTCGATGCTGTTCTTTTCTGCGTTTGGGTCGGTCACGGATGATTCGACGCGTCTCGAGTCGACGGACCGCAGGATCAGGTTTTGACGATGTCACGCATCTTCGGTTCAAGATACGCCACCGTGGACGCCATACTGGCCAGCTCCCCGTACTCCTCCTCGGGAATCTGGACACGGTGCCGCTTGCGCAGCTCCATGACGATGTCCAAAAAGTCCATGCTATCGAGTTCCAACTGCTCCCGGAACGCCACCTCGTCTTTCAAATCGTCCAGGTCTTCGTCCGGCGAAATGTCTTCGAGAATGTCCAGGATTTCGTCGCGGATTTCAGCAGGCGTCATTGCTATCTGGGATTTGGAAAGAAACGGGGCGAAACAGAAATTGCCGGGCCGATCATCTTACCGCCTGGCAATCAAATTTCGAAGTGCCCGAAACCCAGGTTTTTTGTCGCTGTTTGATTTTCGCTCTGCCCGGACCGGAGAGGCTGGCGGGCGATGCGATCAACTGCCACTTGTTCCCAGGTTCCGCCTGGGGACACAATGCGCTCGGAGGCCCCCGCCTCCGGAGCATGAACCGCGTGTGGCGAGAGCCACACCCGCCTCGCGTTCCAAGGCGGAGCCCTGGAACGAGTCGGAATCCCGCCTCCGAAGCGTGAACCGCGTGTGGCGAGAGCCACACCCGCCTCGCGTTCCAAGGCGGAGCCCTGGAACGAGTTGGAAACTCGGAGGCTCCCGCCTCTCGAGCGTGAACCGCGTGTGGCGAGAGCCACACCGACCTCGCGTTCCAAGGCGGAGCCCTGGAACGAGTTAGTGGGATTCAGCAACCGTTGGTGCCTCGCCTCACCCCGATCCCCCCATTAGATTCGGCCGATGATCACGACGGAGTTGATTCCGAGCATTCCGAACGAATTGTTCAGGATGTAGTCGACTTTTCGGGTTTCCTGGACTTCGTTGAGCACCAGCCCCGGAAGCCGACAGTCCTCGTCGAGCGTGTCGACATTGATCGTCGGGTGGACGACGGAATCGCGGAAGGAGGCGAGATTTCCGGCCAGCTCCAGGGCTCCGGCGGCGCCCATCGCATGTCCGATGTAGCTCTTGGTGTTGTTGATCCGGACAGTCTCACAATCGCCAAAGACCGACCGCAGCGCGGAGCATTCCTGGGCGTCGCCGCTGGAAGTCCCGGTCGCGTGCGTGCTGACGATGTCGATCTGGTCGGGCTGCAATCCGGCTCGATCCAGGGCCATTTGGACACACTGTGCCTGACGCTCGGGGTTGGGCAAGACGAAATCGGTCGCGTCGGTGTTCATCGCATACCCGACCAGTTCGCCGTAAATCTCCGCGCCGCGTTTTTTCGCATCGCTGAGCCGTTCGAGCGTGTACAGGCAGCCGCCCTCGGCGACCACGATGCCGCTGCGGTCGACGTCAAACGGCCGCGAGGCTTTGGCGGGGTCCTCGTGGCTGGCCAATGCGTTTTGGCTGTTGAAACTGGCGAAAATCCCGAACGTGTGAATGCTTTCACTGGTGCCACCGGCGATCGCCAAATCACATTCGCCCAGACGCAGCATCTGGGCACCTTGAATGATCCCCGCGTTTCCGGCCGCACAGGCTGCGCCGATCGTGTAGTGCGGACCGGTGATTTTCAAATTCAACGCGATCTCGCCGGCCGGGTTGTTGGCAACCGTTCGGGGGTTGTGATGGTGCGACCAGCAACTGGTGTCGTAGTCGAACCCCTTGATCACATAGATCTCATTCTCGGTTTCCACGTTCCCGTGTTCGGTCACGCCGACATAGATGCCGACGCGAGACTTGTCGGTGTTTTCCCAATCGATTCCGGCATGCTTGATCGCCTCGTTGGCGGCATAAACGCCGACGCTGCCGGCGCGTGTCCCGCGACGGAGGTCTTTTTTGGATTGATAGCGGGTGGTTTCGAAATCGCAGATCCCCGCCAGTGTCTTGCCGAAGTAGCGGATTTCGTACGGTTTGACGCCGCTACGTTTTTCAAGCAACGCTTCCCGAAAGCTGTCCCAATCATTTCCGTTGGGGGCGGTCAATCCGATTCCGGTGATGACGATTCGCTGGTCGTCGGGCAATTCAGAAGCGAGATTGGGAGCGATCACGTGTTTGCTGGGGTGGGGTCGGTCTGGTCGGTCGGGTTTCGCGTGCGTACAAATCGATGCCTGCTGGTCCTTGCCTGCTGGAACCGAGCGTACCAGTTACGAAATAACCGATCAATGGTCGCCGACGATGCTGTCGCCGGCCTGATCTCGTGCCATGGCCCGACCGTTATACTGGTGCTGCGCCCCCGACGCCCCGCCTCCACCACCCGCTTGTTGACACGCCCCACCGCCGCGCCGGCACAGCCTCTCCCCCCTGACACTTCTTGGGCCCCGATCGATTTGACTACGATGCCTCCCCCCTCCGACGCCATCGATGCGACGCGCCGGAAATGTAGGCAAACGCTCGACCAAGTTCGCGGCGAATTGCTCCAGGCCCAAACCGACGCCGGACACTGGACCGGCGAATTGGCCGCCAGCGCCCTGAGCACGGCGACGGCCGTCAGCGCGATGGCGGCGGCCCTCCAGCACAGCGAACCAACGCAACCCCAGGAGCGGGAATCGCTGCGATCGCTGATCGGGCAGGGGATGGGGTATTTACAACGCCAACAAAACACCGATGGCGGCTTCGGCGACACCGACCGCAGCCACTCGAACATCGCGACCAGCTATCTGGTGCTGTCGGCTTCGACGCTGGCGGAAAAAGTCGGCCAACCACCGCTGCCGTCGACGGCGATCGAGAAACTGCAGCGGTACATCGACCGCGCGGGAGGACTGGACGGACTTCGCCGCCGCTACGGCACGGACAAGACGTTCGTGGTGCCGATCATGAACAACATGGCGATCGCCGGGTTGATTTCATGGGACGACGTCGCAGCCCTGCCGTTCGAAGCGGCCGTGTTTCCACAATCGATGTATCGCTTCCTGCAGATGCCGGTGGTCAGTTACGCGATCCCCGCGCTGGTCGCGATCGGCCAAGCCCGTCACTTCCTCGGCCGCCGCGCGTTTGCCCCGATTCGCCTGATTCGGTCACTGAGCATCCAGCGAACCCTTTCAGTGCTTGAGAAAATGCAGCCGGCCAGCGGAGGCTACTTAGAAGCGACTCCGTTGACGGCGTTTGTCGTGATGAGTCTGGCCGCTACGGGACGATGTGACTTGCCAGTGGTTCGCAACGGGCTGCGTTCCCTGAAACAGTCGATGCTCGACGGCGGATGCTGGCCGATCGACACCAACCTGGCGACCTGGGCGACATCGTTGTCGATTCACGCGCTCTGTTGCGACCCGGACGATGACGGCCGCTGGTACAGCGAACGCTTGGCCGATTGGCACTTGGGTTGCCAGCACTTGACGCGACATCCGTTTACCGGCGCCGAACCGGGCGGCTGGGGATGGACCGATTTGAGCGGGGCGGTACCCGACAGCGATGACACGCCGGCGGCCATCTTGGCGCTCGGCCTGATGCGTCCCCACGCCGACGAAAACCGTCAGACTCAAATGCACGCCGCGATGATCCGAGGCGGCCGTTGGCTGATCCGGCTGCAAAATCGAAACGGCGGCTGGCCGACGTTTTGCCGTGGCTGGGGAAAACTGCCCTTCGATCGCAGCAGCACCGACCTGACCGCGCACGCCCTGCGGGCCTTGAAATCGATCCCCTGTCGCCCCACAGACTCTCGGGGGGCGGGACCGAGCCGCGCGGACTTTGAGCGTCCCGAGCGCAAGGCGATTCGTTTTCTGTGGCGTCAGCAGCAACCCGACGGCTCCTGGATGCCGCTCTGGTTCGGCAACCAAGACCGCGATGACGAGTCCAATCCGATCTACGGGACGGCGAAAGTCCTGATCGCAGGCGGAATCGGCACCCGCCCGGAAGCGGCGGCCTGCGACTTTCTCCTCAACGCCCAAAACACGGACGGCGGCTGGGGCGGGGGGCCTTCGGTGGCGGAAAAAATTCGCGAACTGATCGAATCCGATCCCCAGTACGCCTCGATCGCGCCCGAGATTCCCGACGATCTGCAAAGCAGCGTGGAAGAAACCGCGTTGGCGGTTGAAGCCCTGGCGACGGTCATTCTACGGACACGCGATCAAACCGAGTCGTCTTCGCCGCAACCTGAGATGCCGCAATCTGGAAACGTGTCGTCGAATCAGCGATCCGATCGGGCAAATGCCGGGTTAACAGAACAACGGCTAGAATGTTCTGCCGCTGTCTGCCCTGCCGCTGTGAACGATGCCTTGCTGGCGGCTATACTACGCGGGGTTGAATTCTTGATGCAGAGCGTCGAGGATCGGCGGCATCAAGTGGCTTGGCCGATTGGATTTTACTTTGCCAAGCTCTGGTACCATGAACGCTTGTATCCGCTGATTTTCACCGCCGCCGCACTGGGGAAATTCCTCCGTGCGATTGATGAAGAACACGACCCGAATTGGCCTCGATGACGACCGGATTTCCGGCCTCAGGCTACAGTGAACCCACCTTAGATTTCCGCACCATTTCTTGCCCGAGGTAATCGGTTTGTCGACCGGATTCAGCCCCACCGATACCCCTGCCAGCCAAACCGTCACCCAATCTCCCTCGGACCCTGCGTCACCGGACGCCGGAACCGTCTCACGCAGTAAGCGGCGGAAGACGAGTCATCTGAAGGAGGTCCCCGAAACGCTGGAGTTGCGTGAGAGTCTGCGCGCCCGCTGCGAACAGGTCGCCGACCGATTGGACCGCAGCGTTCCGATGACCAAGGATGAATTGGAACAAGTCGCCCGGCGGACACTCCAAGAGGCTGATTTACCCGAATCCCTGGTCGGCTGGGTGATGGTGATGATCAGCACCTCGTTTTGGCGTCATGCCCTGGAAGGGGTTCCGCCGGAACGACGGTTGTTCCTGCTGCCCCATTGCCTGAAACACGCCGAGGGCTGTCCGGCGGAATACGACGAGTTCGGCATGAACTGCAAAGAGTGCGGGGCCTGCAGCATCGCCGATTTCCGCGGACTGGCCGAAGAGATGGGCTACCGCGTGCTGGTCGCCGAAGGTTCTCCGGTGGTGATGAAAATCATCGTCGGAGGGTACGTCGATGCGGTGGTCGGCGTGGCCTGTTTGAACGTTTTGGAAAAAGCAATCGACAAGGTCTTGTTGGCGGGAATCCCCTGCATGGCCGTCCCGTTGTTGAGCAGCGATTGCCGCAACACCAAGGTCGACGAAGCGTGGGTCGACCAGATGATTCGCACGCCCTACTCGCCGGCCAAACAAGAGACGCGCAGTTACGTCCACCTGATGCGGGCCGCGGGCGATTTATTCGCGCCCGAGACGCTCGACACCATCGCACCGCGACTGCGTGGCAAGGCGCCGTTCGGGACGGGGGATCTGAGTGCACAAAGTGTGGCGGCGATGGACGCGATCGAAGCCACCGAACACATCGCCTACGATTTCTTGGCTCGTGGCGGTAAGCATTCACGGCCGTTTATCACCCTGGCAGCCTACGATGCGATGACGGGCGG
Source organism: Stieleria neptunia (assembly GCF_007754155.1). Taxonomy (NCBI): domain Bacteria; kingdom Pseudomonadati; phylum Planctomycetota; class Planctomycetia; order Pirellulales; family Pirellulaceae; genus Stieleria; species Stieleria neptunia. Next base: position 8,631,062 of record NZ_CP037423.1, read on the forward strand.
CGATTGCACCGGCAGCGACGCCGCACGTGCGATCTCCAAACTCCCCAACGCCGTCCGCCGGGCTGCCCTCAGCATCGAAACCTTTCACAAAGCAAGTCTGGTCCACGACGACATCGAAGACGATGACGCCTATCGTTACGGCCAACCCTCCCTGCACAAGACGTTCGGAGTGCCCACGGCGATCAACGTCGGTGACTTTCTGGTCGGCATGGGATATCGGCTGATCAGCGACCGCGCCGCGATGGGCGACACCAGTGCCAGCGCCCAAATCGATGTGATGGATTGCCTTGCCGCAGCGCACATGCGACTCGGCGAAGGCCAAGGCGCCGAATTGCTCTGGCGCGACGGCACCGACCGCCGATTGACGCCGTTGGATGCGTTGAAAATCTATTCGCTGAAAACCTCTCCGGCGTTCGAAGCCGCGCTATTCAGTGGCGTTCGGTTGGGCTGTGGCGATGACGCCGACGGAAAAGCGGACCAGTACCGCGAAGCGATCCGAACGTTCAGCCGCAACCTCGGCGTCGCCTTCCAAATCCTCAACGACCTCGGTGACTTTGCCGGCGACGACGACAACAAACTCTCCGCCGGCGGCGACATCTTCGGCGGACGACCGACGTTGCTGTGGGCCCTGGCCCTGGAATCGCTGGGCGACCAAGAACAACAAGAGTTACTGGGGCTTGCACGCGCCGATTGCGAATTGAGCGACGGCGAGCGTTTGACCGCGGTGCGCCGGCTGTACGAAAAAGCGGGCGTGTTTGAAACCGCGTTTCGCCTGGTTGATAAACATCAACAACGAGCCGAACAGGTCGCCGACACGCTGGAACCCGACGCCTTGCGGCGTTTGATGTACTTCCTCGTCGATACCGTGCTCGAACGCCCCGAAATCAAGACCCCCAACGTGGTCGCACTCGGCGTTGCCGCACCCGCGGTTTGAATCGACGGATTCAAGAATCACCACTTTCAACATTCAAGAGTTCCCCGAGCGGAAAAATGGTTGTAGGGCTTTCTAAAGACGACGCCGACGTAAAAATCGAAACGCTATTGGCGGAGTTCTACGAGCCCGAAACGGGGTTCTCCCAGTGGGGGCAATGCACGTCGACGCTACGGTTGCCGGCGCCCTATGACGAACTGGTCAATCACCATTCGCACATGACCGTGACCGTCGAATCGCACCACGGCGAAAAGGTCGACGTCGTCGTCCATCGACATCACCGCTACACCGACGACCACGGTGATTGGTACGTCCGCGAAATCACGCTCAAGACTCACGAGACCGGCAAAGTCGTTCAGTATGGAATCGTTCGCCTGAACGTCGCCGCACTCGACCCCAAAGTCTGGGAACGCATCGAAGCACGACAGACACCGCTGGGGCGCGTCTTGATCGAACACAACGTGCTGCGGGAAGTCCAACTCTGCGAGTTGTGGCAGATCCAAGCGGGCCCGGCCCTGGCAGGCCTACTCCATGCCGAAGAAGGTGAAACTGTTTATGGACGAACCGCGCTGATCTACTGCGACGGCGAACCAGCCATCGAACTGCTGGAAGTGGTCGCCAAATAACCATCCAACGGCACACCGATGACTCCACCTCGAATCGTCTCTTTGGCCTGCCTTTCGCTCTGCCTTTCGCTCTGTCTCTCGTTCTGCGTCCCCGCCCCTTGCCCAGGTCAATCCGGCCAGGACAGCCAATCGATCGTGGAGAACCAGCGATGGGCCGCCGAAGCACGCCAGGCCCTCGACCGACAGGACTACAAGACGGCGCTCGCCGCAGCCGACAAACTGGCCAAGGCACCGGCGTCAGTTGAGTTTCAACGCGTCGCCGGCGATACGCTGCTGCGCTGCGGCGAAGCGAAACGCGCGATCGAGATGTTTGAAGGCTACTTGGCCAAACGCCCCGACGACCGCCCCTATTTGTGGCAACTGGGGATCGCGTTTTACTTCGACGGAAAATTCAAAGCGGGCGCCGAACTGTTCGAAATCCACCGCGAAGTGAATCCGCACGACGTTGAAAACGCGGCGTGGCATTTTCTGTGCGTCGCCAAAAACGAATCTCCCGAAAAGGCACAGCAGTTACTGCTGCCGGCACCGAACGATTCCAGGGCACCGATGGCGGAGGTTTTAGAGATGCTTCGCAGCGGCGACCCCGAACCGGTCAAACAGCGCATGAATTCGTTCACGCCCGGAACAACCGCGGCCAAGTCGGCCAAGTTCTATGGCCACTTCTACCTGGGGCTTTACGCCGACGCCCTGGGCGATGACGCAACGGCCAAGCAACACCTCACCCTCGCCGCCGAAGACTCGCCGCGAAACTACATGGGCGACATCGCCAAGGTCTACGCCGAGTACCTCGAGAAATCCGAGTAGGTCACGCTGTGCGTGACAACAGCGGTAGGTCACGCTGTGCGTGACAGCAGCGGTAGGTCACGCTGTGCGTGACAGCAGCGGTGGGTCACGCTGTGCGTGACAGATGGCATGCACAGCATGCCCTACGCCCCCAAGCCCCGCCCCTAAACCCGATCCGGTTTCGCCGTCGCTTTCATGATGGTGAAGAATGAAAACGGGTTGGGCTTGTAGCGTTGGTCGATGCGGATGGGCAATTCGCGCAACACCTCCTCCAGCTCCAAATCCGTTCGCCAGCCGAGTCGCTTGGTGACGTTGCCGGCCGAATCGACCACCCGGGCGATGATGGGATTATCACTGCGGAAGTGATTGATGATCAGAATCTGCCCGCCGGGTCGACAAACGCGGACCAGCTCACGCATCATCTTGGCGGGATTGGACACGACGCTGACGGTGTGGAACGACGTCACCACGTCAAATTGGTCGTCGTCGAACTCCAATTCTTCGGCATTCATCGGTTGAACCGTGATGTGGTCCCAACCCTTCCTGTCGATCAGCGTCTGGGCTTCGGCCAGCATCGATTCGGACAGATCAATGCCCGTCAAACGAATGTGTCTGGGATAGCTCGCCAACGAGAGCCCGGTGCCGACACCGACCTCCAGAACCTTGGCGTCGTTTGCCAGCTGCATGGCGCCGACTTCGGCACGAATGTTCTTCCCCGCCACGGCCGGCCAGAACGCTTGGTAGGCGGGAACAAGGTTGTGGTAAAGCTTGGCCGCGTGCGGGACACGCGACCGTTTCTGCTCGGAATCGGACTTGTCTTTTGAATCTTGCTGGTGCGGCGTAGCAGTGCTCATCAACAATTGCTCTCGGGCGACGAACGCCGGGTGGTAGGGTTGGCCGGCCAGCAGCGACACCTGATCGCTTCGAACGCACCGACCCACCCGATGTTTTCGGCTAGTCTGTGGCGAAAAGCATGGCAAATTTCACCACGCCGTCAAATCGGAGACCTCTCGGCCTGGAAGCCCCAAACCCGTGATAGGTTAACGGTTTACGATCGATGATGCCACGCCGCGGTGACGACAATTCGCCCCATTTATTACGTCGCCGTTACAAAGCGGACGCCGAATGGCCGGAGCGGAACGCCCCAGCCGAATCAAAAGACTCCGGGCGAGCAAGCATGTCGCCACGATTGAACGCACCCTTGAACGCGCGATTGAACCCGCAGGGCAACACCAGTTGCGCAGACCGGCGGCGTCAGTTGAGACCGCTCGGATCGTTCGGCACCAGGCTCAACCTTCCTGAATTGGTCCAAGCACCGGTCGGGTGCCCCGAGGACTCAGCGGTGACGGACGACGGAGAGTCGCCCGCGGGGGAGTCGATAGCCAACCAGTGGCGAAACTCAGTTTTCCCGGCCGGGGCCCTGGCGACCGCTGGGGCCGTTCGGGGCGGGAGGTTCGCCGGCCGAATCGGCGACGTTTCCCGAATGGCCACGCGAGCCATCGCGGGAAGCAGCCGATGATGTCGATGGCCAAATGCCGCTAGGCCCCACGACCAACGTTTCTTTCAGTCCGTGAACGGACTCGATCGTTAAGCTTGGTGCGACAGACCAGCTAGATGGAGTGAGCATCTCTTTACCTATTGCTACAGGCTCGCCCTGAAGTTGCGAGCGGAATCGAACAGCGGTGTACTGCCAACAACTTCGCCCATCGATCCGATGGAGTTGGGTTTGATTTGACGTTCCAGTCGATCAAGTTTCGCGCCAACGGGTGATTGAGACGATTGCAGGGACCTTACATGCAATCTGACGGAAAAACCAAGACCGATTCCAATGCGTAGCGCATCCCATGAAAGTTGATTTTATCATCACCGAGTTGAACGTCGGCGGCGCCGAGAAAGCGTTAACCGAATTGGCTATCGGGATGCAACACCGCGGACACCGCACCCGCGTCCTCTCCATCGGTTCAGAACCATTGCCGGACCGACGTCGACTGGTCGATCGTTTAGCCGAAGAGAACGTGACCGTTGAATTCGGCGGCTTCGATCATTGGAGTCGCATGGTCTCGGCAACACGCTGGCTGTCACGGCGGATCAGCGCCGATCCGCCGGATGTTTGCCAAACCTTTCTCTTCCACGCCAACTGCCTGGGAACCCTGGCGGCCAAGCGTGCCGGCGTGCAGCACGTGGTCGGCGGACTCCGCGTCGCCGAAGCCAAACGCGTTCGCTTGACCCTGGAATCCCAAGCGATCCGCCGCATGAGTCACCTCGTCTGCGTCAGCCAACAAGTCCGTTCGTTTGCGATCGAGCAACTGTCCGTCAACCCTCATTCGTGTTCGGTCATCTCCAACGGCGTCGATGTGCCGACCTATCGCGACGCCGTGCCTTTGGACTGGTCCCAGATCGGTTGGCCGAGTGAAAGCCAAGTCGCGGTGTTCATCGGCCGACTGCATCATCAGAAAGGGATCGAGTTGATTCAACAACAGTTCAACGAGCTGTTCGGTGACGCCAACGACCGGCGTCTGGTGATGATCGGTGACGGTCCGCTGCGAGAAGCGCTGTCGCAATGGGCAGCCGAGATCGGTGAAGACCGCGTCCAGATTCTGCCCTGGCAAAACGACGTCGCACCGTTCCTGAAAGCCGCCACGATGCTGTTGCTGCCGAGCCATTACGAAGGCATGCCCAACATCGTCCTTGAGGCGATGGCCGCCGGCTGTGTGACCGTCTGCAGCCGCGTCGAAGGCAGCATCGAACTGCTCGGTGACGCATCCACACAACGCGGCCAATCTCAGGGGTTCCCACCGGGTGACGATGTCGCAATGGCACGCCTGGCCGACGCCTTCTTTCGTTCCCCAAAGTTACGCCAGACGATCGGCTCAGCGAATCAGCAGCACGTCGCGGCCGAGTTTTCCAACCGCCAGATGATCGAACGTTACGAAGCGTTGTACGAGTCGTTGCGATCCCGATAAAGCGCGCTCGGACCACACGACGCGAGTGACGGGGGAGTCATGCGTCTGCGGATCACACGATGGGTCGCACGAGATCAAGACGCTGCGAGCGTTTCCTCAGCGATGACCTCCAGCCGAATTCACTTCGGTCGATGCACCCGCCGTGACATCAGTTGTCAGTCTTTGTTGCTCGACTGGACACATAGGACGTATGGGGCCCATCTGTCCTAATGGTCCTATCGAACGCGGGCCCCTTCAACGCCGAAGTTGGACCAACCGACTGGAGTGACGCGTCTCGCCAATTGCGATTGGTGCTGGATTACACTGCTCGCCGGTTCCCGTCTCAGTACCCCTGGGCGTACAATCCCAGGGCCGAATCACCGAAAGGAAGGCCGGTTGCTGCCCACCAGCGACGACGGTTTCCTGCCGGCGGGCCATTCGGAAGGCGCAGGCGGAACGCCCCGCCCCCCATTCACCCCCACAAAGTTCCTATGGCAATTCAGCGAAATCCAACTCGAGCGGTCGCGATCGGCGATCTTGTCGTCGGCGATGGCAATCCGATCGCCGTGCAGAGCATGACCGCGACCAAGACCCAAGACATCGACGCCACCGTCGCTCAGGCGGAAGCCTATCGCGAGGCCGGTGCGGGCGTCGTGCGGATTGCGGTCGACAGCGACAAAGACGCCGCAGCGTTGGCCGAGATCCGAACGCAAACCAAGGCCAACCTGGCCGTCGACTTGCAAGAGAATTTTCGGCTGGCGGAAAAGGTCGCGCCCTTTGTCGACAAGATTCGTTACAACCCCGGGCACCTTTACCACCACCAGCGCGACAAGCCCTGGCAAGACAAGGTGCAGTTCATCATCGAGCAGGCCCAACGACACGACTGCGCGATCCGGATCGGAGTCAACTGCGGCAGCGTCGACCCCGACAAAAAAGCCAAGTACGATCCGTCAGACTCGATCACGCCGATGCTCGAAAGCGCGTTGGAACACTGCGACTTCGTCGACTCGCTGGGCTTCCACCGCTACGTCGTCTCGCTGAAAGATAGCGATCCGCAGCAGGTCATCGAGGGCAATCGGCGCTTCGCCCAACGGCGGCCCGAAATTCCGTTGCACCTGGGCGTCACCGAAGCCGGGATGCCGCCCGAGGGGATCATCAAGACACGGATCGCGTTCGAACAGTTGATCGGCCAGGGCATCGGGGACACCGTTCGAGTCTCACTGACCCTTCCCAACGATCGCAAACCCGAAGAGATCGCGGCGGGACGCGAGATTGTTGCCGACATCTATGCCGGACGCGTCCGCACGGTGGTCAAGCTGAACGAAAAATCGCTGAACATCATCAGTTGCCCGAGCTGCTCACGCGTGGAGAACGAAGCCTTTATCGATCTGGCGCAAAGCGTCAAGGAAATGACCGAGTACGCCAAAGACCACGACATCACGATCGCGGTGATGGGGTGTCGCGTCAACGGCCCCGGCGAGACCGATGATGCCGACCTGGGTCTGTGGTGCGGCCCGGCCAAGGTGAATCTGAAACGGGGCACCGAAGCCCTGGGTGCGTTCGGTTACGACGAGATCCTGCCGCGGCTGCGACAGGAACTGGACGCCATCATCGCGACGAAATGCTGAAGATCCTATTGACCAACGATGACGGCATCGATGCGCCGGGACTGCAGGCCCTGGATCAGAGTGTCCGCCATGCGATCCAGGTCCACCGGCCAAACGAAGACGTCGAAATCGTCGCCGTTGCGCCGGACCGTTGTCGCAGCGAGTGCGGGCACAGCATCGTGACCACGCGGCCGCTGAACGTCACCACGGTTCGCGAGAACTGGTACAGCGTCGACGGGACGCCGGTCGATTGCATCCGGGTCGCCCACTACGCGATGGATTTCAAACCGCAACTCGTGTTTTCAGGAATCAATGCCGGGGCGAATCTGGGGGTGAACCTGATGGTCAGCGGCACCTTCGCCGCAGCCCGCGAGGCAAGTCTGTTGGGGATTCCGGCGCTGGCGGCGTCGCATTATCGCCGGCCCGATGTTCCGCGCACCTGGGACCACACGCCGACTTGGCTGGAACCGACGATTGGAGCCTTTTTTCGTGCGGCAGTGGACAATCCGTCTGACGGCGATCCGCCGCCGCTTTGGAACGTCAACCTGCCCGCCGTGATTCCCGACGCGGATCAGCGACCAGACATCATCGAATGCGAGGTCGATCGTTGCCCCATCGATCGAACGGGAACGATCGAGCCGGGGGGACGCGTTCGATTCCAGCTGGATTTTCACGACAGGCCGCGCGAACAAGGACGTGACGTCCAACATTGCTTCGACGGCCGCATCACGGTCAGCAAACTCGGGGTCCACCTGGGCCGATAACCCCGGTTGCGGACGCACGCGATCCGGCGCCGACGCACGTGATCCGGCGCAGACACACACCGCACGGAACCGACACCCCTCACGCCTCAGCTTTGCTAGCAACGGCGATCGCTGCTTCGCCCATCGGCGCGGTGTTGGGGGTGGATCCGGAAGGGGCGACTTGATTTTTTTGCAACTCGCCTCGCACGATTCGGACGTTCCGGGGCGCTTCGATGCCGATGGCGACTCGGTTTCCCGAGATTCGATTGACGGTCAGAACAATGTCATCGCCGACCATCAACTTTTCACCGACTTTGCGACTGAGAACCAACATGAGCTTACTTCCTTGATCTATGGGGTCTGAAACGATTCGTTAGCGGAAACGGAGTACAAACCGTGTGCCAATCACCAGTCTAAAACGCGTCAACCAATCCGAAACGCCGGCGAACTTTAGAAAATCCGCTGAAAAAAGTCGAACTTTTCTGTACCACCACGGGACGAAATTGCCATTGCTGGCAATTTTCGACCGTGCTTCGGTAACTCATCCTGGAATGCTTGTCGCGAAATGAGACGTCTGCCCTGGTCGGCTTGTTTCCCTGACGCTGATAGAGTTATCTGCGCCGGGCCTGACACGGCTGGTCATTCGACCGCGACAAGTCCGGTGCTATACTCCAATTGCAGGGCGGGCCTGGCTGATCCATCCAAGCACAGCTTGCCGATTCAGAAGAGACCGATGAAACGAACGATGCATCTAGACGATCTACTCAAGGAATGGGAATTCAACCCGCACACGTTGAATGTCCGCATGGTGAAAGGAAACGACGGACGCGATGTGATCCAGATGCGAGTCGACATGGGTGTCCTGCAGCTTGAGACGACCGGCCGCCCCGACGGCACCGTGGTCGAGGGGCATCCGACCTATCTGGAATACCTGCAGGAAGCGGTCTTGGAAGACCCCGAAATGGAGTTGGACGAAGATCAGTGCATGGAGGTCGATCGGGAGTTCATGCAGTTCTACCACCGCCGCATCTGCTGGTTGCGGTTGCAGTATTACAACCGCGCCGTGATGGATGCCGATCACACCTTGCGGCTGATGGATGTCAGCGAGCGGGTCAGCCCGGACGAGGAATGGTCACGATCGCACGAGCAGTATCGACCGTTCGTGCTGTTCCATCGCACGCAAGCGGCCGCGTTGGGCGCCTTGGAAGAGGAGGAGTCGGGCGAAGACGCGGTGATGGCGATCAACGCCGGCCTGGAAACGATCCGACAATTCTTCGAAAAACACGAAGCCGACGAGCACTTCGAAGAGGACGAATTGGTCGTCCGCCTGGTCGAATTGCGGGAAACGCTGCGGAGCGAATATGAAGTCGGCCAGACGCTGCGTGAAAAACTGACCGCCGCGGTCGAGCAAGAACAATATGAGTTGGCGGCCAAGTTGCGCGACGAACTGAATCAACGCGAACTGGACTGAAAAAAACGCGTGCGAACGAGGTCGTCGAGGGGAGTCCTCCGGACGACGCCCCGGAAGGGCCGTCGTCCGTTCATTTCGATCAATTCTGTAGGACATCCCTTCCGGGTTGTCCCCGTTCAGCCATCGGTTCAGCCATCGGTTCAGCCATCGGTTCAGCCATCGGCTGAACCGATGAGTTCAGGCGACGGCCCGGAAGGGCCGTCGTACGTTCATTCCGATCAATTCTGTAGGACATCCCTTCCGGGTTGTCCCCGTTCAGCCGACGGCCCGGAAGGGCCGTCGTACTCGGAGAAGCGGACGCCTCATGCTGAACGGCCCCTCAAACGGCCGCGCCCAGCAAGTCCATCTCCTTGGCCAGTCGCTTTCGCGCGACGTGCAATCGCCGCTTGATCGTTCCGATCGGGGCTTGGAACGCGTCGCTCATCTCGATCAAGGTTTGACCGTTCAAGTAGAACGCGGTCAACGTTTCTTGATCCAGTGCGCCGAGACGGTCGATGCTGTTTCGAACCGCTTCGGCTTGTTCACGATGCTCGGCCACTCGGTCGGGAGCGTCTTCGCTGACGCACGTCGCTTCCAGGGTTTCCGGATCGCAGGCGATGGCCGATCGATTGCGGGTCACGCGATTGATGGCCATGCGGTGCACGATCTGTCGCAACCAACCACCGAACGCTTCGGGCACACGCAGTTGGTCGATCTTTTGCATCGCCTGGATGAAGACGTCTTGGGCAAGCTCGTCGGCTTCGTCCGCGTTGCGAACCCGGCTCATCGCACCGGCGACGATCGCGGATCGGTATCGGTCAAACAATTCGCCGAAGGCATCGCGATCGCCGCCCTGGGCGCGAACGACCAGTTCAGCGACCGTCAGCTCTCGGAGATCAAACAGGGTTTCAGTGGTGAGGTTCATCGCTCGGTTCCTTCCGAAAGCTGACCGGTGTGGCGGTTTGATTCCGCACGGGGAAAATCAGCGTCTTCGGGTGTCGACTTGATCGCCGCGTTGTTGCGTCGCGCTGTATCGCAGCGCTCCGCGGTCGCGGCAAGGTGATCAAGCCAGGTTGATCGTCGGGGTAAGGCGAGGCTGAGCGTGTGAGGTGGGCTGCCGGAGCAGGCCGTGTTCACGCGATCGGCTTGGATGTATCAGTCGCGACTGCCAAACGTCTCGATTCCGAATCGGATCGATGCACTTGCTTCTCGAAACAGGCCAATTGGCGTGTCGATCGAGAACGGGCAAAGACTTGAAATCGGTGGATTTCAGGTCAGAACGTCAAACACATCTCCGAAGCTGCCTGGGGGTGGAAACCTGCGTCGCATCGACGCCTGTTTCGGCACGCACCATCGGCTTGGCATTCGCGGTGGGATTGGGAGACCTGCCTCGACAGGCTTCCAAACCTCAGCCTCTCTGTCGCAGAGCGGCGGAGCCACGTTCGGCAAGTCCCAGTCGCCGGACGGTGAGCGGTAAACGTTTCCGTTTACCGACGGCCGTCTGGACAACGCTGGCTAGCCAAGCGTGGGAGGTCGGATGACTCGGATGGCCGCAACGGGGCTGATCTTGCATCAGCAATCGTTGTGGTCCCGAATACATCCCGATCCCGGGCGATACACACGCCATACAGAGCTGGAGGTCTGCTGCGTGTGCAAATGCATCGGCGCTCAGAATCTCACGGACACCTGCAAAATTCAGGCTACGTGTGACAGCTGCGATGATTTGATTGATACGCATTTCAAACCTCCCGGCACCGTTCGTGGTGCGGCGTGGAGCAAAGAATAAAATTCAAAGGGCGGACCGACCAAACATTTCGCCCGACGGGAACGAGATGCTGCGGATGCATTAACATGCCGCTGGTGGAGGGTCTGCCGACCTGCGTTAACGGTAACGCACGTCGACCCCAAAAGCCAGTGAAAACTCACCGACCTGTGGTAGTTGATCGTACAGAGCGGGCCCCCAACGAAAGGTTCGCGCGAAAAGAAATCATTTTTTTTGCCCCTGCCTGAAAATGGGTACAGACAGTTCCCCTCCGAACGCCGCCCCGGACGCCCGATCGCGGCGGATCGTCGAACGGGGCGTCCGTTTCGGGGCCCAATTGGGGCGGCAAGCCTTGGAACTCGTCCTGCCGTCGACCTGTCGCTTGTGCGACGCCTGCATCGCGCCCGAGCGAGACTTTTGTGCCGATTGCCGCCCCCAACTCGAGTCGAGCGAAGCACGGATGCGATCCGCTTGCCTGCGATGCGGGCACCCCGGGGCAGGACCGGCGGGATCCGTCCTGCCGGGGGCCCACCCTTTCACCCTGGATTCGGCGGATCCCCAAGCTCACCAAGCCCCTCCGCTGGACCGCTGCCTGCGTTGCAAACGAGAAACCCACGCCTTTGACGGCTGTGTCGCCTTGTGGAGCTACGATGGGCTGGTGCGCAGTGCGGTCGTGGCGGCGAAGTATGGCAGCCAGATTTCGCTCGCCGACGCGTTGGGACGACGATTGGCCCGTCGAATTCGCGACGTCATCCAACCGCCATCCGATGCCACCGGTGAAACGGCAGCGGATCTCCCCGACTTGATCACCCCCGTCCCGTCGCATCTGTGGCGTCGCATTCAGCGTGGGGCCGGTGGCAGCCGTGTCCTGGCCCGATCGGTCACCGGCGTCCTCCGCCAGGGCTGGCCGGACGTCGCCTACGCGGAGCTGTTGGCGACGACACGGAAAATCAACAAACAGGCCTGGCTGGGCGAAAAGGAGCGGATCGCGAACGTGCGCGGCGCGTTTCGCGTCTGGCGGCCGCGCTGTCGAACCTGGCGGCGGCGGTCGCTGGCCGGAAAACACGTGCTGTTGGTCGACGACGTGATGACAACGGGCGCCACGGCGGGAGAGATCGCCAGGGTGCTCAAGCAAGCCGGGGCGCGCCGCGTGACCGTCGCGGTCGTTGCACGCGCCTGCTCGGGATGACCGAGTGTCGAGTTTTCGACGAATTGACCACAAAGAATTCCACCGGCGGGCCGAAGCGCACTGTTGCTGGCAGTTCGCGGGGTTTCGGCACTTTCAAAGCCTGACGAAGGTGTTGCGGGCTGGAAGTCGGGTTTTTCAATGCGATGATTCTTGCGAACATGCCGATTGTGCGTACTGTGAGGGTTATCGGCCGCCGTGTCTGATGGCCGCCAACGGAATTCCAATCCAGACTTGACCCCGTAGCGTACAGTTCTACTCACAACCCTTTTCGATTGCTTTGCCTGACTCAACCACACCCGCTGTGACCGATCACGACGATAACCTTCATGCTTCTCGAACGGTGAGCGTGCGAAACATCTTGGTTCGCGGCCTGGGGGTCGTGCTGCCGCCACTGTTGACCATTCTGGTCCTGATCTGGGCGTGGAAAACGATCGAAACGTACGTCCTGAGGCCGACCGAGTGGGTCGTCCAAGAGGGACTGGTCTGGGGCGCAGAATATTTTGACGGCACCCTGAGCACGGTCCCGGAAGGGGCGGTGCCCGAACCGGGGGGCGGCTTCAGCACCTACACGCTGTTCGGCTACAGCAAGTACGTCCCGGATCCGACCGGGCGGCGTTACTTGCCCAAAGAAATCGTCGACACGGTGAACGAGAACGCGGACCAGTTCGGGATCGATGCAAAACCGCTGGTCTCGGCGAACGCCTACTGGCATCGCTACATCCAGATCTCCTGGATGCAGCGCAAGTATGTCGTCCCCGTCTTTCTGATCGTGTTCTTGACCGTCCTGTATTTCATGGGACGCCTGTTCACATTTCGACTCGGTCGCTGGTTTTTCCGCGGCTTCGACGGGGCGATCCTGCGGATTCCCTTCGTCAACAAGGTCTACGGCAGCGTGAAACAAGTCACCGATTTTGCGTTCAGCGAACGTGAAATCGAGTTCAACAACGTCGTCGCGGTTCAATACCCCAGCAAAGGCATTTGGTCGCTGGGATTCGTCACCGGCAACAGCGTCCGCCAGTTGCATGACGCCACGGGTGAGGAAATGATGAGCGTGCTGATGCCGACCAGCCCGATGCCGATGACGGGGTTCACCGTCACGGTCCGCCGCAGTGATACGATCGACATCGACATGACGATCGACGAAGCGATTCAGTTTGTCGTCAGTTGCGGCGTCGTCGTCCCACCAAACCAGCGGATCAACGGCACGCCGAACAACAAACCCCGGCCGACCGGAAAGTTCCGCGACGGCGCAGTGATCCTGCCCGCGAACCCACAGACCGAACCCTCCGGCGACCCGTCGACGGTGTGAATCGGCGATCGGCCCCGGGGCGGATGGTCGCTGCCTACGACTGGTAGATTTCCGGGTTGAGCGACGGATCGTTGTACATTTTCATTTGACGATACGTCTTGTGCTGCTTCTTGCCGTCGAAGATGTCGACCAGTAATGCTTGCAGCGAATTGGAAAGATCCGTGTGCTGTTGTTGGCACAGATCGATTCGCGCGGCGACCATCGCACGGTGACTGGCATCGGCGTCGTCGCGATCGAGTTGCTCGCGGTAGTGATACAGCCGCAGCGACATGATCGACAAACGATCGATCGCGCTGCCGGCGGTCTCGGTGTTGATCGGCGCGCCGTCGGCGGGGCGGACATGCAAGGTGCCCAGCAGTTCGGTGATCGCATCATCCAGCTTTTCGATCATGTCGTTTCGCTGTTGATTCAGCGTGTCGATCGCCCGTTTCACCGCGGCGATTTTGACATCATCGGCGGTCGGGCTGCGGGCGATGTCCTCTTGGTGCCAAAGCCGATAGTTGTATTCGTGCTGCTTGCAAACCAGCTGCTTGAATCCGTCATACGGATTCTCGATCGGCCCCCGGTGCCAGGCGGCGACGGTGTCGATTTGCAGTTGGGTGATGTCCGAAACCGATGGCAGACGCGTTGCTGCGAGGGTGGATGCTGACATGGTGCGGGAGTCCGGCGGGAAGCCGAGGCGAACGAGGGAGCGAACGAGAGCGGTCCCATTGTGCGGATTCTCGCCGGTCATTGCGAGAGCAATCCGACGGCATCAAAAAAGCTCGGGTCCCCTGCTGTCAGGAAACCCGAGCCGTTGTCATCGCCAGATGGAGGAACCCCGTCAGGCAACGCTGTGAAGCATTTTTAGCGGCAGGGCGCGAGCCCTCCGGTGTTTTGGCAGAGATGAAGAACCGGAGGGCTCGCGCCCTGCCGCTAAAACCTCAACAAACACATGGAAAAAATGCTTCACAGCGTTGCCCGCCAGGTCCTGGGTGGATCAGGAGACTTCTTTTTCGTCGATCCAGGACATCATCTTTCGCAGCCCACGACCGATCTGCTCGACACCGTGGTCTCGTTCGCGTCGGCGGGTGGCTTTGAAGAATGCCGCGCCGCCACGGTTTTCCAGGATCCAGTTGCGGGCGAACGTGCCGTTTTGAATCTCTTCCAAAACGCGTTTCATCTCGGCCTTGGTTTCATCGGTGATGATGCGGGGGCCGGTGACGTAGTCGCCATATTCGGCCGTGTTACTGATGCTGTAACGCATGTAGCTGAGTCCGCCCTGGTACAGCAGGTCGACGATCAGCTTCAGCTCGTGCATGCACTCGAAGTACGCCATCTCGGGCTGATAACCGGCTTCGACGAGCGTTTCAAAACCGGCCTTGACCAGTTCGCTGACGCCGCCGCAGAGCACCACTTGCTCGCCGAACAGGTCGGTTTCGGTTTCTTCCATGAACGAGGTTTCGATCACACCGCCGCGGGTTCCGCCGATCCCCTTGGCATAGGCCAAACCGATCTGCTTGGTGGTTTCCGAAGCGTCGTCGCCCAACGCGATCAAGGCCGGGACGCCGCCGCCTTTTTCATACTCGCTGCGGACCAGGTGCCCGGGCCCCTTGGGTGCGACCAGCAGCGTGTCGATCCCTTGGGGAGGGGCGATTTGCCCGAAGTGGATGTTGAATCCGTGCGAACACATCAGCACGTTGCCCTTGGAAAGATTGGGCAGAATCGATTCGCGGTAGACATCGGCCTGCACTTCATCGGGCAGCAGAATGTTGATCACGTCCGCTTCTTTGGTGGCGTCGGCGATCGACTTGGGGTCAAAACCGTGGGAAACGGCCAAGTCATAGTTGGCCGAACCGGGGCGTTGGCCGATGATGACATTGACGCCGCTGTCACGCAGGTTTTGAGCCTGGGCGTGGCCTTGGGATCCGTAGCCGAGGATCGCGACCGTCTTGCCCTTGAGGTGCGAAAGATCGGCGTCGTTGTCGTAGTAGATGGTGGCTGCCATGGTGGAATGGTCTCGAGGTGATTGGAAAGGTGGTGTGTAAGGAGTTCCGAGGGAGAAATCAGCCGGCCGCCTTGGCGGCTTCGTCAGCGATCGAGACGTCCGAATCGCTTCGCACCATCGCGACGCGACCCGTTCGGACCAATTCGGTGATCCCGTAGGGGCGGACGCGTTCGATGAACGCCTGGACTTTGTTCTCTCGGCCACTGATCTCAATCATCAGCTCTTCCGGCCCGACATCGACGATGCGTCCGCGAAAGATATCGACCAGCTCACGAATCTCGGCCCGCTTGGGCCCCGAGGGGGCTTGGACCTTCAACAGCAAAAGATCCCGTTCGACGAAATCGCGACTGCTGACATCGATGACACGGACGACCGTGACAATCTTCTCCAACTGCTTGCGTACCTGCTCCAGCACTCGATCGTCACCGACGACGACAAAAGTCATGCGAGAGAGCGTCTTGTTTTCGGTTTCACCGACTGCGAGCGAGTCGATGTTGAAGCCACGCGAGGCAAGCATCCCAGAAATATGGGCGAGTACCCCGGGAACGTTCTGGACCAGAGCGGAGAGAACGTGTCGCTGAGTGGGGCTGGGCATCAGTCCGGTTTTGACCGTGAAGGGGAAAGAAAGTCCTGAAATTTGAGCCCGGTAGGATAATTTTGCGAGGTCAGACCAGCAAGGGCCTGATCTCCGGCCAGCTCCGTGCACCATGCACCCGGGCAGAGGGGAGCCGGTGTGCGAACAGACAGCAGTGTCCCGGTCGGGGTTCAGCCCGGACACCTCCGCGGCGTTGCACCCCGCTTTTTCCGGGCTCAAACTGCGACGAGCGGACCTAAAACCGACGCCGTCGCCCCGCCCCGATGGCGATTGACCGCAGCTCAAATCGCTTCGACGGCCTCCGCGACAACAGGGCGTTCGTCCGCCGATTCACACCGGGATCCGAACAGTTCCTAGAATCGGACGGAATCGTCACTGTTTTCGGGTTCTTCGTGGATTTTAGCGGCTAATCGCTCAGGACCCAGGTTTTTCGAGGCATTGCTGCGATGTCCGAATGGGGAGAGCGAGGACAAACGCTCGGTTCAAACGACCCTCCGCCGACACGGGCCGGCGGCTTGCGAAAGTGTTGACGACTTCCGCTACGATCAACTCCGCCACAGATACAATTGACGTCCCACGCCTTGGAACGCACTGCGGCTGTGGCCCCCGCCACACACGCTGCGACCGGAGGCGGAGCATCCGCCCCCCGTTCCCAGGCGAAGCCCTACGCCGTGAACGATTTCTTTTCTGTTTTTGACGAGGTTGTAGCGGCAGGGCGCAAGCGGGATGCCGGTTTGGTGAGTGAGCCGCGACGCGTAAGCGGCCGGGCATCCAGGCGCCCGCCCGAGGCCTGACGGCCAGCGGCTCACCATTGGCTCGACCAATCCCACTCGATCGACAGCCCGCGAACTCTCCGGCTTGCGCATTTTTGCCAACAGACCGGAGGGCTCGCGCCCTGCCGCTAACATATCGTTCACGACGTAGGGCGGAGCCCGGGAACGAGGCATGAATCATTCAGCCTTCCCCATCATTCTGCCCCGAATCATTCTGCCTTCCGTTAGCTGCCTTCCACGCGCTGCTTCCAGACGTCATTGCCGATCACTTCGCTGATGAACATCTGCTGGGCGACGAGAATCGATTGTTGCAGCTGTTCGGCGGTCGCCTTGCCGGCTTCGTTTTCCACCGTCAACGTACCGGTCGCGTCACGCAAAAACTCCACCTTGTAACCGCGATGAAAGGCTTGGCGGGCGGTCGTGTCACAACACATGTGGGTCATGTATCCGGCGATGCTGAGGGTGTCGACGCCGTTTTCTTTCAACCACGCGTCCAAGTTGGTTCCGGTAAACGATCCGGGCAACTGCTTGTCGATCAACACGTCACGGGGCCGCGATTGGACTTCGGGGTGCAATTGCCACATCTCGGAATCCTTGCGAAAAATCGGCGACTGGGGGTCGGCTTGGTGGTGGCGAATGACGACGGTGGGCACGCCCGCTTCGGCCGCTCGATCCATCACCTCCAAAATTCGCTCGAGGTGTCCGGCGGGATGAGAAATCGGCAGTGCTCCGTCGAAGTACTCGCGTTGAACATCGATCACCAATAACGCTCGCGACATGCTGTGGTCTCCTGACAGATCCCGGATGAAAGAAGTGAATAATGTAGGCGTTGCCTGCGTTCTCAGGGGACTTGATGACCAGGCCCGCGACTGAGTTCATCAAAAAAAAAACCTCGCCGTTGCCAACGGGCAACGGCGAGGCCATGAAACAGCCGGGAGAATCGGAATCGCGATCAATTGGCGACGGGTTCCGGCGGGGCCGGTGTCGGTGTCGGTGTCGGTGTCGCTGCCGGTGTCGGCAAAGCCTGGCCGGGTTGACGATAATAGTCCGCCGCATCGACGGCTGCATCGGTGCCGGGCTCGGCGACCGGTGCCGGCAGAACCGCTGCGTTGGTCGGTTGCAAGGCCATCGGCGCGGCGGCACATCCGCTATCGCAGCCCGCTCCGCCCCCGCAGGAACCCGCACACGAACCGGGGCAGCAGCCGCAGCGATCCTTCTTTTCCGCCGTCCAAGTGTATTTGCAGGCGGGGCACTTGTACGTCTCTGTCTTCAACACACAGACCTTGCGGACGCGGGCGCCGTTGTGCACGCAGGCGGTGCAGCCGAGCCCGTCGCAGGCGTCACACGACGCACAGGCGGCTTTCTTGGCCTTCTGCCAAGGAAAGACGACACGGGGAATGCAGATCGCTTTGGATTCGACCGTGAAGCACTTCTTCTCTTCTTCGACCTGTTCGGCGTCGAGTTTGCAAACATGGTCGCACACGGGGCAACACGCACAGCCGGTTTGATCGAGCAGCTTGCCGCCGATGGCCGACGCGGTGTGGCAATCGAGCAGGCAGATCGCCGCGGCCAGCAACAATCCGGCACGAATGATTTTTTGAATGGACATGACTTCTTCTTGCAGTGGAATGGTTGGTGAAAACACCCGTCGGGGCGTTGGACAATCGAACAGATCGTTAGAAGTCGATCATGTAGCGGAAACCGAGGATGCTGAAGTCGCCATCGATCCCGGCGGCAAGCGGCACGGCGGAACGTCCCTGCCCGGCATTTTCGATTTCACCCATCACCATGTTGGCTTGGATCTTGGAGTACGCGGTCCAGTACCAGTTCAGACCGGCCGTCAACGCATACCCTTGTCCGCCGCGAATATCGGAATCGGACAAATCCAAGTAGTCCGCACGCAGCCCCAAACCCAACGCTCCCCAGCCCCTGCCGGTGCCGCCGGTGCAGCGGTCGACGACGAAGAAGTTTTCGAAGGGTTTGACGCGATCGATCGTTCCCGAGCTTCGCTTGAGCGGAATGTGCTCTCCGGTCAGGAAGTAGTGTGCGAACAGGTAGCCGCCATGGAATGTCAGATCGCTGCCGTTGAACCCGCCCAACGCATCACGCTGCATCCAGGTGGTGAAGTACTCGCCGGTGATCTGCAGCGCGCCGATGTTCAACATCGACTCAAACGCGAGTTGTTGGTAGCCCTCGGCACCGAGGATCCGGCCGGTGTCCCACCATCGTGAATCGCTTCGCGCCAACGGTCGCGTTCGGAAACGACCTTCGTTGGCGTTTTGGTCATTGTCCAATTGGCCGTCGCCGTCGGTTTGGTTGACCGAACCGGCGATCCCCCAGTGCCAATAACCACGCCCGCCACTGATTTCGTCGTACCAGGGACTGCCCGACAGACGGCCATACAAACCGCATTCGTCAAAGTCACCGCGATAGCGTCCGTCTTGGCTGATGTTTTCGAGCAGAAACGCACCGTATCGCCAGTGGATCGATTCGTCATCGGTCAGGCCGTACATGCACACGCCCAACCGGCGGGCATCTTCGTTGAAGGTTTCAACCGCCAGGGGCCGTTCGGCAAAGACGTTGTGACGGCTACTGTTGAGGTGGTCCAAACCGATCGGTCGCTTTTGATTCCCGATCAACATCGTTTGGTTGTGCGGAAGCTCCTTGAATCCGAGATAGACATCCTTCATCTCCGCGGAGCTCGGATTGTTGAAGTCGATCTGGATTCGGTACAACATGTTGCCGGGCACATCCCCGGTCCACGTCAGACGAATCCGGCGGAAGTCCCAGCGGTCTTCCGGATCGTCCGTCGGGTCCCCCGTTTCCAACTGGTTGATCCCCGCATCGCTGTCGAGAAAGTTCCAGTTGTCCAGGTGAACCCGTCCGTTGAGCTTGTAGGCCGGTTTCTTCTTTTTGGCGTCGGCGTCGCTCTTCAGCTTGTCCTGGTACTTTTCCCATGAAGACTCCAGATCGCCGACGCGACCGAGCAGTTTCTCGTAGTCCTTCAAGGGAACCGTTTCGCCAGCAACGACCGCATCGGACGCAGAGGACTCGACCCCCGAATCAATCAGGCCGGGATCATCAACCGGGTTCAAGCGAGCGGTCTGATAGACCGGCGCTGTGTTGTCGGTCGGCATGCCAAAGAACGTGTCGTCGGCGTTGACCGCCGCCGTGCCGAAGCACGTCGCCAGCGCCAGCGCGAGCGAAAACCGCCGCGGGCGCGCACCATGAGTTTTTTTCATCGCTTCGTTGTCATCCGTGAACAGTAGCGACGAGTGTGATGTACCGATCCATCAGTACGTGATTAGCCACTCGCCCCAAGTTGATGGGAACGGGTCCCCGCTCCCAGTCCAGCCATCGTCGTGCGCCGCATGAAACGATTCGTCGGTGTACAAAGTTTTGGCACGGATGCGCCCCGTCCCGTCCGACGACGCGTTCGATCGTTCTTTGCCAATTAAATCGCAAGACCGTTAACATCGATACGCCTTGGCTCGATCCGCCCTCCCATTCCCGCGAATCGTTGCAGCTTCTCAGTCACCCGCCCGACCGTGAAGATCGCATGAAGGACGCGTGAAGAACCGGCGATCACGACGCGATCAACGCCAGGTAGCGAATCAACTGGTGCGGTGATTGAGAATCCGTGTTGTCCAGCGCGATCGTCAACAATTCGCCCGCCGCCTTCCGCCGCTGCGTTTCGCTGACTCCGGCGGCATCCAGCCGATGGATCATCTCCCCACAAACGGTTTGCGTGAACGCGGAGCGCGAGGTGGATCCGTTTTGGACTGCCCGCAACGCCCCGATCACGGCAGAGTCGTTGAGTGCGGCCTCGCGGCCGGCGACGCCGAGCACGGCTTCGATCAGCAGTTGGGGGACATCGACACCGTCCGACTGACCGCGACACGCATCGCCCGGGGCGGTCTGCGGGTCGCCGCCGCGACCGGCCAGATTGCGGCGGCGACGGCGGCGATCGGCGGCCTTGAGATTGGATCGTATCTTCGGTGATTTCGACATGGAATGGCACCGCCGGCGACGACAGAAAGAAGCTCAGGTTCCCCAGTATTAAATAGCAACGCGTCAAGGACGAGTGTAATCCGTCGGCGCGTCAGGAGAAAATTGCGTGTCGGTTTCGCGATCCCCCCCATAAGCGTTGCCGTTTCTGTCGGTTGTGCCGCGGAGGAGGAGCCGATCCCACGGCGGTGCCGGAGGATTTGAAACACACGGGCGGTTCAATGAGCTAGCTTCGAGAAGCTATTTCCGACAGACCGCTCCTGGGGCCCGCTTTTTCGCATGATCCATGTTCAACATCTGACCAAGACGTATGAGGATCTCCAGCGTGGCCGCTTCGTGGCCGTCGACGGCATCTCGTTTTCGGTACAGAAGGGCGAGATTTTTGGATTGCTGGGCCCCAACGGGGCGGGCAAAACCACGGTGCTGCGGATCCTGAGCACGGTGCTCGAACCCACCGAAGGCATCGCCACCGTGGCCGGTTATGACGTGGTTCGCGACTCGTCCGAAGTCCGTCGGCACATCGGGTTCGTCAGCAACAACACCGCCATTTACGACCGCATGACCGCCTGGGAAATGGTGGAGTATTTTGGACGACTTCATGGGATGAAGGCCGCGCGATTAAAAGGGCGTTTGGACGACCTGTTTGATCAATTGCGAATGAACGACTTTCGTGACGTCCCCGGCGGCAAGATGTCCACGGGGATGAAGCAAAAGGTTTCGATCGCACGCGCGATGATTCACGATCCGCCCGTCCTGGTGTTCGACGAAGCGACGTTGGGCCTGGATGTGCTGGTCGCCCGCAATTTGCTCGGCGTGATTCGGTCGCTGCGAGAAGCCGGCAAGTGCCTGATTTTCTCGACCCACATCATGAGCGAAGTGGAGCGGTTGTGCGATCGGATTGCGATCATGTATTGCGGCAAAATTCTCGACAGCGGCACCCTCGAAGAACTTCGAGACCGCCATCGCGAAGATGACTTTGAAGAGCTTTTCTTTGGGTTGCTCAGCCAACACGAACAAGAGATGCGCGTCGGCGGACGAATCAATCCTGCGTCGGCGGCCAACCAAGCGGTGGGAGAACAACTGGTATGAGCGATTCGTCTCGAGCGATTCGGCGACAAGCGGAACGGGCAGGCAAACCGCGCGCGGCCGCGGTCTGGCTGATCTACATGCGCGAGATGCGGGACCAATTGCGTGACCGCCGGACGCTGTTCACCATCGCGGTGCTGCCCATCATGCTGTACCCGCTGGTCGGCATGCTGCTGTTGCAGATCGCCCAATTCACGCGTCAAAACCCGACCTCGGTCTGCGTCGTCGGCACAGAGAACATCGAAGGCGCACCGCCCCTGTTCGAGGGCGAAACGTTTGCCCCGAACTTGATCGAGCAACCCGATTCGCTGGAACTGCTGACCTATCGCTGGGACGAACTCTCGGCCGATCGGCCGGTCCGTGAAAAAGCCGACGAGTGGGTCAAGACCGGCGCATTTGATTTGGTCGTGTTGATCCCGCCCGCCTTCAAAGACAACGAACTGATGGGCGACTTGGTCGGGGCAGAAACGAAGTCGACCTCGCAAGAGGAGACGCACGAATCGGACATCGAACTGTTGTTCAACGTGGGCAGCGACCAGTCCGTCGTCGCCAGACAACGCGTCGCCGGTGTGCTGGCGGCCTGGCGTGGCGAATGGATCAAAGAGCGTTTGTCGGGCGTCGGCATCGATGCCGAAATGTTACTGCCCTTTGAGTGGTCCGACACCGACATCGCGCCCGAACGGACGCGTGAAGCGGCGTTCTGGAGCAAGCTGCTGCCGTTCATCATGCTCGTCTGGGCGATGACCGGAGCGTTTTATCCCGCCGTCGACCTGGTCGCCGGAGAGAAGGAACGGGGAACACTCGAGACGCTGCTCTGCAGCCCCGCGCTGCGGAGCGAGATCGTCTGGGGGAAACTGGGCGCGGTCGCTTCGTTCAGCATGTTGACGGCCCTGCTCAACGCCGGCAGCATGCTGTTGACCAGCTCGCTGGTCTTCCAAAACATGGGTATCGGCGGTGCCGGCACCGCGTTGGGCGCGCCGCCCCTGGTGCCGATGCTCTGGTTGTTCGTCGCGCTGGTGCCGCTGTCCTGCCTGTTCAGCGCCTTGGCGCTGGCGGTCGCGGCGATGGCGCAGAGCAGCAAAGAAGGCCAGTACTACTTGATGCCGTTGATGATGGTGACGCTACCGTTGGTGATGCTGCCGATGCTGCCCGGCACGACGCTGAATATCGGCACCAGTCTGATTCCCGTTTCCGGAATGTTCTTGTTGGTCCGCGCCTTGGTCGAAGGCCAATATGGGACCGCATTGTTTTATGTTCCGATGGTGGCGACGGTCACCGGTAGCTGTCTGTGGCTGGCCGCCCGCTGGGCCCGACGCCAATTCGAAGACGAAGCGGTGCTGTTCGGCGGCGGCGAGCAATGGGAACTCGGGATGTGGGTGCGTCACTTGTGGCGAGATCGACAAATCGCGGCCACACCCGCGCAAGCCTATGCCTGTGGGGCGATCGTGCTGGTCACCCTGTTCTTTGCCCGGCTGACGATTTCGGAAATGCCGCAGGACTTTGCCGGCATCGCGAAACTGGTGATGATGCCACAGGTTCTGATCGTGTTCCCGGCGTTGATCATGGCGACGATGCTGACGACCTCGGTCCGCCAGAGTTTGCGACTACGCATGCCGCACTGGACCACGCTGCCGCTGGCGGTCTTGTTCGGGGTCACATTGCACCCGAGCTATGTGATGCTGTCCAAGATGATCAACCACGTCTATCCGGTCAGCGAACAGGCGGCCGCGGCGATGAAACCCTTCGCCGAACAGATCGCATCGGCTCCCTGGGCGGCCGTCGTGCTGCTGATGGCGTTGGTGCCGGCGGTTTGCGAAGAACTCGCGTTTCGAGGATTCATCTTCGGCGGACTGGTTCGCGAAAAAGGCAAACTCCGCGCGGTCGTGTTGACCGCCGTCATGTTCGGAATCTCACACGGCGTTCTGCAACAATCGATCGCCGCATCCGTGATGGGCGTCGCGCTCGGCTGGATCACGCTGCGAACCGGAAGCATCCTGCCCTGCATCCTGATTCACTTTACCAACAATGCGTTGTCGGTTTCACTTGGGCGGATCACCGACAGCGGCTGGTCGGGCGCGTCGGTCTTTCTGACGCAGACCGAACTGGGCCCAACGTATCAACCGTTTTGGACGCTGATCAGCATGGGAATCGCAGTGACCTGTCTGCTGTACTTCGGAACGGTTTCGCCGGCGACCGATGAAAGCGAATCGGAATGCGTCGGTTCGCACCACGACTATGTCGATCCGACGGCAACACTCGCCTCGGCCTAGCGTCAATCCGTTTGGGTCCAATAACGAAACGCCCGCATCGTCTGGCGGGCCGCTTCGTGGGGATCCGGCCACGGGAACGCTTCGGCGCACAAGTAGCCTTGGTAGTCGATCGCCCGCAGCGCTTCGATGATGCGTCCGTACTGCATGTGACCACAACCGACCGGGCGGCGATTGCTGTCGACGAAATGAATGTGGCCGACCA
The DNA here is from genome assembly GCF_007754155.1 of Stieleria neptunia. Lineage (NCBI taxonomy): Bacteria > Pseudomonadati > Planctomycetota > Planctomycetia > Pirellulales > Pirellulaceae > Stieleria > Stieleria neptunia. Next base: position 8,655,325 of record NZ_CP037423.1, read on the forward strand.
GGTCACCGCCGTGGGTCAAGGCGTCGGCGATGTCGGTTTCTTCGATGCCCATGTGAAACAGGTCGCACAGCAATCGCACGTTGGACGTCGACAGCGATTGCAGCAGTTCCACGCCCTGGGCGACGGTGCAGCACTGATTGGTCTCGTAACGATTCAGCGGCTCATAGATCAGCGGCACGTTGTACTGGCTGGCATGCTGCCCGCCGTCTTCGAGCGCCTCGGCCAGGTAACCCAGAGCGGTTTTCGAATCGACTTCGGCGTCGCTGCGGCCCTGCATCGAACCGATGATCGCCATCGCCCCGAATCCGCCGGCCGCATCGATGATCGTGCGAACGAAGGCGCGGGCGTCGGACCGTTTTTTCGCATCGGCATCGGCAAGCTGCAGCCGATGTTTGACCCAACCGGCACCGGTACCGAGTGCGGCCAGTCGAACGCCCGCACCGTCGAGCAGATTGCCGAGCGAATCCAAGTTCAGCGATTCCACCGACGGGGCAAAGATCTCGACCGCGTCGTAACCGAGTTCACCGGCAAACGCGATCGATTTTTCGAGGCCGTCCCAGAGGACGAACGGACCACCGCGAGCTTCTTCGACGAGTGAGATGGTGATGCAGGATTTCATGTGATAGGGGGGGTAGGGGAATTGGGAGAGACAAGGAGACAAGGAGACAAGGAGACTGAGAGCGGACTCAGGACTTGAAACTTGGAACTTGAAACTTGAAACTTGAAACCTCACTTGTCGTTGTTTTCGGGGCGGCCCTCGACGTAGACCCAATTGTGAATCGGCTTGAGGATCTCTTTGACTTCGGCGACCAGGGTTTCATCGAGGGGTTCGTCGAGCCAATCGCACCAGCCGGCGACGCGATCGGGATTGGCCGATCCGACGACGCAGCTGGCGAACGATTCATTGGCCGCTGAATACTGCAGCGCCAACTTGGCGATGTCCGATCCCCGCTCGCGGCAGTGGGCGGCGGCAGCCTTGGCGACCTCGCGGACCTGGTCGGTCGCTTTGTGCCACGACGGCAAGGGGGCGTCGGTCAGCAGCCGCGCCGAGAACGGGGCCGCGTTGATCAGCCCGACGCCGGCCTCGCGACAGGGCTCCACCAAGCTGAGTGCCATGTCGTTCTGCAGCGTGTAGTGGTTGTAGCTCAAAATGACGTCCATCTCGCTACGCCGGATCATCTCATGAAAAATCTTCATCGGGTATCCGCTGACGCCGACGAATCGAACCTTGCCCTTTTCTCTCTGTTTGATCAGCGCAGGGATGGTCTCGTTGACGATCTGGTCCAGGTCCACGAATTCGATGTCGTGACAGAACACCATGTCGAGATGGTCCAGCTGCATCCGCTCGAGCGAAATGTCGATACTTTCGGCGACACGGCGGGCCGAAAAGTCAAAGTGTTTGGGAGCGAAGCGGCCCAGTTTGGTGCTGAGATAAAACGAATCGCGGGGCAGTTGCGGCAGCACACGTCCGAGCATGATTTCGCTCATCCCGCGTCCATAATAGGCCGCGGTGTCGATGTAGTTCATGCCACGATCCAGCGCAACGTTCACACATCGCAGCGCCTCGGACACGTCGATCGGGCGGAACTCGGCTCCGATGGACGAGGCTCCGAATCCCAGGACGGACAATTCCAATCCGGTGTTTCCAAGTGGGCGTTTTTGCATCCTGATGGTCTCCTATTTGGTGCTTTCGCGTGAGCGATGAACCTACCACACAATAGGCACCGCTGGACACCACCGCCAACTTGGTGTCGATGCCTGCCCCGGGACGCGGCAGGACGTTTCGGACACCGATTGTGGATGATCGGCCTTCGCGTCGACCGCGCCGGCAAATGCCATCAATGGGTCAGAACCGTCGCAGCCCTTGCGATCGGATTGATGAAAACGGCCAAACCCCGACGAAGCGATTGATAGGATTCGCTGGCCACGGCTAGCAAACCAAGAGTTCCGCAGATTCATTCTTTCGTCAGGCGGAGTGCCATGAGTTCCAACGTTTCCTCGATCAATCATCCATCGTCCCGCCCGGGGATCCCGATCCCGGCGGTCAACGCCCCCTTGGTCCTCGACTCGCAAGTTCGCGTCGAACGCCGCCAGGATGTCCCTCCGGGCAAGATCATGATCGTGGATGACGAGATCGCCAACGTGATGATCGCCAAGAAAATCCTGTCCCAGGCCGGGCACAGCGATTTCGAAACCACCACCGACTCGACGGTCGCGATGAATTTGATTCACACGCGCGAGCCCGATGTCGTCTTGCTGGACATCAACATGCCGCACGTCGACGGGATTTCGATCTTGTCGCAGATCCGCAGTGTCGAAAAATTCAAACGCCTGCCCGTGTTGATCTTGACCGCGAACACTCACAGTGAAGTCAAATTGCGCTGCCTGGAACTCGGCGCGACGGACTTTTTGATCAAGCCGATCGACCCGATGGAACTTGCACCGCGGGTTCGCAACGCGCTGCAAAGCAAGATGTACCATGACCAGCTGTTTTACCACGCCGCAGAACTGGAAAAGATCGTGTTGCGACGCACGAAGGAACTGGAAAAATCGCGTCGTGAAGTGATCTACTCTCTGGCCCGTGCCGCGGAACTGCGCGACAACGACACCGGCAACCACGTCATCCGCGTGGGTCGCTACGCCGGCGTGATCGCCCGAAACCTGGGTCTGCCGGAACGCTTCGTCGACGACCTCGAACTGGCCGCCCAACTTCATGACGTCGGCAAAATCGCGATCCCCGACGCCATCTTGCTCAAGCCCGGCAAACTGGAACCGGAGGAGTACGAAATCATCAAAGGGCACGTCAAACACGGGCGTCAGATCATCAAGCCCTTCGCCGCCCACGACGCCGCGACGATGCGCAGCCACGTGCAAACCGGCTCCGAAATCCTCTCCGATGGGACCTCGCTGATGCGTTTGGCGGCCAGCATCGCACAAACCCATCACGAGAAGGTGGACGGAACGGGTTACCCGATCGGACTGGCCGGTGATGACATCCCGATCGAAGGCCGGATCACCGCGGTGGCAGACGTCTTTGACGCCCTGTCTTCCGAACGGCCCTACAAGAAAGCGATGCCGCGTGAAAAATGCTTCTCGATTCTTGAGGAAGGCCGCGGAACCCACTTCGATTCCGACGTGCTGGACGCGTTTTTCGCCGGCGCGGCCGATATCGTTCGCATCCAGGTCGAATTCGCCGACTACGCCTGACCGCAGGTGCGGCACTCCGCCTGAGGGACCGTCCCGCATAGAAACGACACCAAACGCGACGAACGACCAACGATCGCGTCGATTGGGTGTGATGCGGTCAGCGGTCGTTGGACGACGTCCTTTCCAGGTCGTCGGGGCGAGCCCTACCGACGACGGCCCGGAAGGGCCGTCGTACCCGGGAAAGGTGAACCCTACCGAAGACGGCCCGGAAGGGCCATCGTACCCGGGAAAGGTGAACCCTACCGAAGACGGCCCGGAAGGGCCATCGTACCCGGGAAAGGCGAGCCCTACCGACGACGGCCCGGAAGGGCCGTCGTACCCGGGAAAGAAGGGTTCTCCGGATGACGGTCCGGAAGCGGCATTGTCTGCGCGCAAGGCGTTGCCTGAAGCGGGACGGCCCCGTGAGATCGGTTATCGATTCCGTGAGATCTGTTCCCAATTCAGGCGTGTCGGCGGCGCGCCCGTCGTGTTCCATGTTATTCTCTTGGACTTCGTTCCAAGCTGTTGCATTCTCGCCCGCGTAGAATCACAGCGGATGGAATCACAGCAGTGGACACGTTTAGAGAACATCAGCAGCGATGACAAGTGCGCAGTGTCGTTGGGGAATCCTCAGCTCGGCGAATATCGCGAGGAAGAACTGGAAAGCGATCGGATTGAGCGGCAACGGAATCGTCCGCGGCGTTTCCAGCCGATCGGCCGACAGGGCCCGTCAATTCATCGACGATTGTCAGCGTGAAGCCCCCTTCGAGGTCGTCCCCGAGGCGTTTGATGGCCACGAGGCTTTGTTGGCCTGTGCCGACATCGACGCCGTCTACGTCCCCATGCCGACCGGCAGCCGAAAGGAATGGGTGATCGCGGCCGCGGAAGCCAAGAAACACGTGCTGATCGAAAAACCGGTCGCCGTCAACGCCGCCGACGCTGAAGCGATGCGCGACGCCTGTGACGCCAACGGCGTTCAATTGATGGACGGGGTGATGTTCGACCACGGCAAACGGATCCACGCCGTCAGCGAACGAGTTCGATCGGCGGCGTTGGGCCAACTCCGACGCATTCAAACCCACTTTTCCTTCACCGGCGATTCGGAATTCCAATCCGCCAACATTCGCACCGACAGCGTCCTGGAACCTCACGGGTGTCTGGGAGACCTGGGCTGGTACTGCATTCGGTTCATCCTCTGGGCGAGCGGCTTTCGCGATCCCCTGGAAGTCTCCGGACGCACCCTGACCCCGCTCTCACGCGACGGATCCGACGATTGGGTGCCGGGCGAATTTGCCGGCGAACTGGTTTTCGACGGCGGACTGACGGCGGGTTTCTTTTGCTCGTTCTGCACCGCCAACCAGCAACTCGCGACCCTCTCGGGTGATTCCGGATACCTGACGATCGACGACTTCGTGTTGCCGCTCTACGACTCCAAGACCGAGTACCAGATCCATCGACACGAATTGCAGATCGACAACTGCCAATGGAATTTCCGTCGCCGCAGCGAAACGTTTCAGTGCGATGAATACCACAGCGGTGAATCCAACGCGCAAGAAGTCGAGATGATGCGGACGTTCAATCAGATCGCCATTTCCGGCACGCTCGATCGCGGCCTGGCTGACCGCGCGGTGCAAACCCAACGGATTCTCGACGCGTGTCGGCGGAGCGATTCGATGGGCGGACAACGGATCCCGCTCCGCGAGCCCAGCTGACCCGCAAGACGCCCTCTCCATGACGATTGCAACCTTTCTGTTTTTTACCGCACTGGTCGCGGTGGCGACCTGGTGGGTCACCCGCGGCGGTGGCGAATCGACCGACGAAAGTTACTTTTTGGCTGGCCGATCGCTGACCGGTGTTTTCATCGCCGGTTCGCTGTTGCTGACGAATCTATCGACCGAACAGCTGATCGGGCTCAACGCGGCCGCCTTCACCGAGGGACTCTCCGTGATGGCCTGGGAGGTGGTGGCGGGGATCTCACTGGTCGCCCTGGCGCTCGTGTTTCTGCCCCGCTATTTGAAATCCGGAATCGCAACGATCCCACAGTTCTTCGAAGCGCGCTACGGCGGTGGCGTGCGAACGTTGACGACCTTCCTGTTCGTCATCGCCTACATGCTGATCCTGTTGCCCTTCGTGCTCTACCTGGGCGCGAACGGATTGTCGGGGATGTTGGAATTGGAATCGCGTTTGAACCTGACGCAGCTCCAAACGATTTGGATGGTGATCATCTTCATCGCGGCGGTCGGCGGTGCCTATGCGATTTGGGGCGGCTTGAAAGCGGTCGCGGTCTCGGACACGTTCAACGGGGCGGGGTTGCTGATCGGCGGATTGATGATCACCTATTTCACACTCGCCAGAATCGCCGGGGAGGACGGCAGTTTGCTGTCGGCGTTTTCGCTGATCGCCGACCGTGACCCGGACGCCTTCCGATCGCTGGGAACGGCCGACGAAGACGTTTCCTGGCCGACACTTTTTACGGGCGTCTTGCTGCTGAACTTTTTCTATTGGTCGACCAACCAACAGATCATCCAGCGGACGTTCGGCGCCAAAAACCTGGCCGAGGGCCAAAAGGGCGTCCTGTTGGCGGCGTTCTTCAAAATCCTGGCACCGCTGATCTTGGTGTTGCCGGGGATCGCGGCGGCGTACTTGGTCGCGACGAATCCCGAGTTCGCCGAACGCGTTGACGCGACGAGCGACGGGGCGGCCAATCGGGCCTACGGCACGTTGGTGGTCTCGGTCTTGCCCGAGTCGTTGGTGGGATTTTTTGCCGCCGTGGTCGTCGGTTCGATCTTGTCGACGTTCAATTCCGTGCTCAACAGCAGCGCGACCTTGTTTTCGCTGGACATTTACAAAAAATTCATTCGTCCCCAGGCCTCGACACACCGGGTCGTGCTCTCCGGCCAGCTCTGCAGCTTTGTCGTCGCCGTGTTTGCCGTGATCGCCGCCCCCACGTTTTTCCACGGCCGTGAAGGGGTGTTTGGGTTCTTTCAAAAACTCAACGGAATCTACTTCATCCCGATCCTGGCGATCATGTTGGTCGGCCTGACCAACCGCACCGTCGACGGGATGTCCGCGATGATCACGCTGATCGTCGGCTTGACGGCGATGTCGATCGGCACGTTCTTGAGTGGCCAGAGCGAAACGGAAACGGGCTGGGTGATCGGAACGTTTGGCTCGGGGTATCACTTCATGGGCGTCGTCTTCTTGGGGCTGGTCGTGTTGCAGTTGGTCCTCGGCGCGGTGGGGTTCCGTCGCAGCACACCCTACGTCCAACAAGACGTGGGGGCGGTCGACCTGACTCCCTGGAAAGCCGCTCCCTACGTCGGCGGCGGGCTGATCCTGCTGGCCGTTTCGCTCTATGTGGTCTTTGCGATCTGATCGCAGGCGGGCGATCGCGGCGGGCGACGGACCTGAGCGACGACCAAGGGGTTTCGTCGCGCTCTCCCCTGGGCATCGGTGCGAAGCATGTTTTAGCGGTAGGACGCGAGCGGGCTGTCGATTGAGTCGGGATCTGCTGAGTCAATGGTGAGCCGCTGGCCGTAAGGCCTCGGGCAGCGTCGCAGTGCCCGGCCGCTGACGCGGCGCGCGGCTCACAAAAACGACAGCCCGCGAGCCCTCCGGTAGGTTGGCAGCGATGAGGAACCGGAGGGCTGGCGCCCTGCCGCTAACTCCACGTAAAACACAGAAAAGAGATGCTTCACAGCGCTCCCCCTGGGCATCGGAACCTGCACGTCTCTTGCATGTCAGAGGTTCCTGGGGCGGCGCAACCATCGCAAAGGCTCGGTTTGCTTGCCCCGGGCGATGGAGCTGCATGCCCTTGGGGCCAAAAGCGACTTGCCCACACGCCGAGGCGGCAAAGGGAAGTCAGCACGCCCAGGACGACGCATTGCGGGGACGCGATGTGCGCAAACGCCACGACTCAACTTCTTCTGGCGCACAACTGGATTTTGCCTCCAGTGTTTCGACCGAGTCGTTTATACTGCGGCTGAAATTTGGCGGGGCTTTGCCACCAATGAGAACCGAGGCAGAAAATCTGGGCCAAGAGGGCTGCCGAGAGGCGAATGAGCGATTTTTGCCGAGCAAATATCCGAGCATACTGCTAGCGTCATCGCGATGGATGCACCTCCAGAGAACCCTCCCGCAAATCCGTCTGACGAAACACACGGCCGCCCGTCGCGCAACGACGAAACGCGTTTATCCAACTCGCTTGAATCGAGTATGAGTTCGCCGCTGACGGCGGGCCAACGCTTTGGCGATTTCCGCATTCGCGAGCTGATCGGTCGCGGCAAGGCCGGATTTGTCTATTCGGCCGACGACTTATTGGCCAAGCGGCGTTGTGCACTGAAGTTGTTGTGCCGCATGTCGTCCCACGATCTGTATCGCAACAAGCTGGGCTTCCGTCGGATGTCTCCGTTTCGGCACCCCTGCCTGCTCCGCACGGACCGGATCGAGATCATCGAGAAGTACACCGTCTTGTCGATGGAAGAGATCGAGGGCGAGACCTTGTATTCGGCCGCGCTGCGGTTGAAAGAACTGCCTCCGCCGGAGGCCTATCGACGCCTTCATTCGCTGCTGCATGACTATGCCGTCGGATTGGCGATCATGCACTTCGGCGGCTTGGTGCATCGCGATTTAAAACCGACGAACCTGATGGTCCGCAACAATGGGCACGGCGTGATCGTCGACTACGGCTTGGTGGCCAATTGCGATCCGGAAACGGACCCGTATGGGCTGCGTCCCTACATCGCGGGCACGCCGCGTTATTTTTCCCCCGAAGCATTGTGGGAACAAAGTTACACGCCGGCGGGCGATGTGTTCAGCCTGGGCTTGGTGATGCTGGATTGCCTGAACGAGATTTCCGGAAGCGACCGCTGGTTGCGTCAGGGTGATTTCGCGGACTGGGTGCGTGACGAAGACGAGCAGACGATTGCCGATGCCGTCTCGGGCATGGACGAAGACGTCCCACCGCTGCTTCGCATGGCCGTCGCCGGCATGCTGACTGCGGACCGCACCAAACGCCCGTCGTCACTTGAAATCGTCACGATGACGAAAACCGACGACAACCCGATCCGTCTGGTGACCACGCACCATCTGTTCGGCCGCGAACGGGAGCTGGAACAGTGTGAACAATGGATCCGCGAGATCTATCGTGGCCGCACCGGGCGGCTGCACATCCACGGCGAAGCGGGTGCGGGCAAGACCCGTTTGCTGGATGAAATCGAGCGTCAACTTCGACAGAACAATTGGGGGCAGGTGTTCCGGGTCAAATGCCGGTCACGTGAAAATCAGACGCTGCAGGTGTTGGACCAAATCGCCGATCAAATCGCCCAGCGTTACTCCCGTTCCGATCGCGACGCCTTGAGACTCGATCCGGTCAGCGCTTCGCTTCTGATCCATTCCTTTCCCCAGTTGCGTCACGTCATTTTCACAGACCTGGCCGAAACGCCCGGCTTGTTCTCGGCGGCCCCGGAACGACTGGATGCACTCTCGGCGGCGGCGCGGCTGAGCCGTGAACTGCGCAAAGTCGGCCCGTTGATTATCATCATCGATGACGCCCAGTGGTCCGACCACGACAGCGACACCGTCTGGGACGAGTTGCAAAAGGACACCGATGGCTCACTGGGAATCATCACGTCCTCGCGAAAACCGGAAACCAATCAACGCCAGGCGGCCGACCAGTGCGTTCACATCGGCCCACTGCCGCCCGATGCGGCGTTGTCGTTCTTGCAAACCGCGGCGACGCGATGGGAAGCCAACATCAACCCCGCAGGCCTGCAGGAACTGGTCGACATCTCACGCTGCAACGCCTTTCGGTTGCAAGAACTCGCCGAAGAGTTTCGTCCCGAAGGGATGCTGCATCAGGTTGAAGAATCCAATGACGCCTCGATCTCAAACCTGGGTGATGTCGATCGATTTTGGCGTGCCCGGTTTGACCGCTTGAGCGACGATGCCAAAAAGATCCTGGCGTTCATCGTGACCGCGGCGGCCCCGGTTTCGATCAGCCAGTTGGCCGAATTGAGCGGACAAGGCGAACAGGTCGATGTGTCCGTGTTTGAATTGGTCAACCAACGCCTGGTCAATGACGACGCCACGGGCAAAGAATGCATCACCGTGGTGCATGACAAAATCGCCGATGGTCTGATCGAAAACCTGGACACCACGGAACTGCATCAAGCCCACCTCGCCTGGGCGGACCTGTTATCCAAACTCAATCGACCGCGTGATTTTGCCGCCCGCATTGCCGGGCATTATTATGCCGCCGACCAGGACGGCCGGGCGTTGCCATTTGCGATCATGGCCGCCGAGAACGCCGACCGCGCCTTTGCCAAGTCGGAGGCGGGCGAATGGCACGAAAAAGTGCTCCACCAGGTCACCGGGGATGCCCGCGAGAAACACTTGCGTGATGCCGCCCGGTGTTTCCACGAAGCCGATTTGCCGGAGCGGGCGGCCCACTACTATCTCGAGCTCTCCGAAGGGGCGACCGACACGCTCGAACGCCTGCGGTTTCAAACCCTGGCGCTGCAACTGCTGCTGCGAAGTGGACAGATGGATCGCGCCCGACCCCTGTTGGCCGACTTGGCGGGGAAGTTTTCCATCGGGTTCGCCCCGGACGTCGGGGAGTACTCGCTCGCCGAGGTCCGCTCGCAACTTGCCCGATTGGCCGGCCAACTGAGCGACGTCAGTGACCTCGATTTGAACCCTCCGAAAACGCCGTCTTCGGACGAACGAGAAGCCCCCGGTGACGTCCCACCGCATCACGATTGCGTCGCAGCGTGCGAACTACATTTCTGTAGCGAAATCAGTCGTTCGATGGCGATGCTGGACTTTCGAGGCACCTTGCAATTGGTGCTCCACGGTGCCAACCGGGCCCTGGAACATGGAACAACAACCGAGCGAATTCATTTCGCCGCGATGGCACATATCTGGACCTCGCTGGTTTCCGCCGACCAGAGCCACGTTCAAGTTCAAAGCCGTGCGTCGCTTGACTCTCTGCTGGCGAGTCTGAGCGATCAACCGGCGAGCAAGATCACCGCGGAGATCCGTTCCGGGATCGCATTCACCGAGTCCCTGGCGATGCGATGGAGCGTCGTCCCCGATGCCGTCGACTCCTGCGTGCTCGACTTCACCGCCGAGTCCATCCCCTTGCGATTCGAAATCGCACACACGCGATGGTTACGTCTGTGGGCCGACTGGCACCTCGGACGCTGGAGTGAAATGCGGTCGATGGCCCATGAAATGGTCGACGATGCCAAACGCCGCAACGATTCCTACCAACAGCTGGTCGCCACGATCGGCTACGGTGGAAATGCGTTTCTCATGTCCGACAGCGTCGCCGAGTGTCAACAGCTTTGCCGAGACAACCTTCGCATCATGACGGACACCGGAACCGTCGAGCTGATCGATTTTTTCCAGTGGATGCAATCCGTCCAGCAGTCGCTCTACCTCGGCGATTTCGACGTCGCGTCGCGCCAGGTGATCGAGATGCGACGGTCCATCGACAAGTCGTTGATCCGACGGATCTTGCTGGTCCAAGTTTCCTTGGATTACTTCACGGCGTTGGTTTCGCTACACCTGCGCGGCCGGTCATCTGCTGACCCGCTGACCGACCCCGCGGTCGTTGAAGGCTGCATCGATCGACTGGACAACCAAACCTCCGACTACGGACGGATGCTGGCCGCACTGATCAGCGGAATCCATCAACGCCAGAGCGACGAACGGGAACAGGCGATCGAGGCATTCCAGCGAGCGGCAGAATTGGCCAGCCGACACGGGATGTTTCCCTACCAGCTGGCGGCCGAAGACGGCTTGCTGAACTGCGTCAAACCCGAAGCGGATGCCGATTCACTGTGTCAGCAGATGCTCAATCAGCGGATTGAACATCCCGAAAAACTGGAACGCCTCTACACGGTCGCCCCACCGCGAAACGCTGTCAAGCATGGTTAGCGGCAGCCCGCAAGCCCTCCGGTCTGTCACGGTGTTCGTGAAACGCGATCAAGCGATCGCATCGGATGTCGGTGATCCCTTGGCAAGATTGCATCGCATCAAACCATAGCGACCTACACTTTCTAGGCGATCGACGAGTCACCCGGTCTGAACGCATTCTCCCGCCCCCAACCTCCGCCACGTTTCGCACCCATGACAAGCTGCCCCCCGTGCGAACCGACCATCGATCGTAACGAGACTGCCAATTTTCAGTTCGAAATCCCTCAATTTTCCGCAACCGCATCCCAACTCGTCGACACACTGAACCAAAGCGACGCGAATGTTCCCGCGGTCGTTCAACTGATTGAATGCGAGCCGACGATTAGCTCTCAAGTTCTGAGACTCGCCAACAGCCCGATTTACGGTGCAAGTCGTGCGATCACCACGATCGGACACGCGATCGTGGTGCTCGGTTTTCGCTGCGTCGCCCAACAGGCGATCGCGTCGGCCTCGGGGGCGCTTTTCAAGGCGAAAGACGCAGCTTGCCAAGCACATCGCCTGGACACCTACATCCAGTCGCTGGGCGTCGCCACGACGGCCCGGTTCATTGCTAAACGGACCAAGGTCACCAATCCTGACGAAGCATTTTTGTGTGGCGTCGTCCATGACATCGGCAAACTGATCCTCTTTCAACATGCCGGTGAAGAATACGCAGGCATGCTCGATGAGTCTCCACACGAAAAATCGTTGGCGCCTGAAATCGAATCCTACGGGATCTCACATGCGACTCTCGGTCGTCAATGCGGCGTCGCATGGTCTTTGCCGACCCAAATGTGCATCACCATCGCAAATCACCATCTGTCACTCAAAGAAGCCGCTGACCCGCTTTCCCGAACACTCATTTGTGCCGCCTATCTGGCGAAAAAATGGCAACTGGGATTTTGCGAGGACGCTTTCAGCGAAGATTCTGAATTGGAGAGTGAACTTTGTGATTTCCAAGACCCTGACTTGGCGGCCGAGTGTCGCGAGCAGTTTGAAGCGATCCGCAACATCTGTCTTTCATAGAGAGTGCTGTGGAAACGTACCGCCTTCAAAGAACGCTGACCGTCTTGGTGAGTTGCCTGATCGTCACCGGATCGATCGGGTTCGTGGCGATCGAGGGCTGGACGTTTGCCGATTCGCTGTACATGACGATCATCACCATGTCGACGGTTGGCTTTGGCGAAACCAACGAACTGACGTCTCACGGTCGCGTCTTCACCTCGTCGTTGATCTTGGCCTCGATCGTGTTGATGGCTTGCTGGACCGCCGGGATCACCAGTTTCTTGGTGAACGGTCAGCTGAGTGGACAGTTCTACCGTCTAAGGACCAAAAAGAAGATCAACCAAATGAACAACCACGTCGTCGTTTGTGGCGGTGGAGCAACCGCCCGCACCCTGATTCACCAATTGAAGGTGCAAGGCAATCAGATCGCCGCGATCGTCAAAGAGCCTGGCGAAGTGGCGATGACACAGCGTTTTTTTCCGGACATTCCGTTGATCGAGGCGGATCCGAAATCCGAAATGGCATTGATCGACGCCAATATCCTTGAGGCAGCCCACCTGGTCGCCGCCACCGAATCCGACTTCGACAATCTGTTGATCGTGATTAGCGGCAAAGGACTCGGCACCGAACTGAAAGTCATCAGCGTGGCCGAGAACCCCGAATTGGCCAACCGAATGCTCAAGGTCGGGGCCGATGAGGTGGTCTGTCCGCTGGTGATCGGTGGCGAACGCATCGCGTCGATCATCAACGAAAGCAGCTGCCCAGAAGCCCCCCTGGCCGCCACGGTGTGACGCTTGGATCGCCCCAACAACGTTGCTTTCGGGCTATTTGCGACTCAAGGGGACAATTCGCGACATTCAGTGGGATTCTGCCGGATTCGTGTTGGCCAATCCTTGCGGCGCGTGTAGTCTCCCTACATCAGTGAGACGGACAAGGCGCTCGCTGGACGGATAGATCGGCCAGATCAAAACGAGAAACGTCATGGACGTTTGCTGGCCCACGCGAGCCGAATCGTTGAGTTGGATGCTCAACGGGCCTGCGACAGCGATTTTCGAAATGAACGAAGTCGCGACTCCTTGCTGCCTTCATTCGGCCACGTTGGCCGCTCTTTGAAAGCTGATTGCATCGATCGATGCAACCCTCCCCGGGACTTTCTTGTTTGTCCGGGAGTATCGAGCATTTCTTTCCATGCTGAAGATGCGTCGTGTCATCACGACATCAGCTGCCGGACATGTTTCGAAAACGCGAGTCGGTCTATCGAGACACGGCCACCCCAACACATCGGGATTCCTGCGGCAACACGTTTCCGCGAGACGCCCACACAAACGATTGAAGAGACGTACGTTGAAATCATTTCAAGAATTGGAATTGTTCGAGCCGTTGGAAAAGCGACTGGCCGAATTGGAGTACACGACCCCGACCCCGATCCAAGCCCAAACGATTCCCGCCGCCATTGAAGGCAAAGACATTCTCGGTTGCGCCCAAACCGGCACCGGCAAGACCGCTGCGTTTGCCCTGCCGATCCTCGACTTCCTGGGGCACGAAGCGCCCCGCGCCGCCTCGGGACGCCCGCTGGCACTGGTCCTGGCACCGACGCGTGAATTGGCCATTCAGATCGGCCAAAGCTTTCACACCTATGGGAAACACGTTCGGTTTCGCCAAACGCTGGTCTACGGCGGTGTGGGCCAAAACGAACAAGTCCGTTCCCTGAACAAGGGGGCGCACGTCCTGATCGCCACACCGGGCCGATTGATCGACCTGATGGAGCAAGGCCACGTGCGATTGTCGGACATCGAAATCCTGGTGCTCGATGAAGCCGATCGAATGCTGGACATGGGATTCATGCCGGCGATCAAAAAGATCATCGCCAAGCTGCCCCAAGATCGGCAGTCGCTGTTCTTTTCCGCCACGCTGCCTCCCAAGATTCGCGAACTGGCCGACCAGCTGCTGTTCAACCCGTTCCAGGTCAACGTGACGCCGAAAACCAAGAGCGTCGAACAGATCGATCAAAGTGTCCGCATGATGGACCGCTGCGAAAAGGTCGATCAACTCGTCAAGGTGCTCCGTGGCGACGACGTGCTTCGCTCGATCGTCTTCACACGCACCAAGCATGGCGCCAACGCGTTGACGCGAAAACTGGAAAAACAAGGCATCACGGCCACCGCGATTCACGGCAACAAGAGCCAAGCGGCCCGCCAGCGAGCGCTCAGCGCGTTCCGAGACAATCGCATCTCCGTGCTCGTCGCGACCGACGTGGCCGCCCGGGGAATCGACATCGACGACGTCACCCATGTCGTCAACTTTGACATGCCGATGGAACCGGAAAGCTATGTTCACCGCGTCGGCCGAACCGGCCGCGCCGGTGCCAACGGCATTGCGATTTCATTTTGCACCGTCGACGAACGGGACAAGCTTCGCGAAATCGAAAAGCTGATCGATCAACCCTTGCGCATCCAAAACCCGGGCGCGAAGCTGAACGACACGGCCAGCAAACCCGCCAAGTCGTCAAACTTCGGTGGCCGCAACGGATCCCGAAACAACGGATCGTCGTCGGCCAACGGAAACCGCCGCCCCAAGAAACGATTCGGCAAAGGCGGCTGGAACAAACGCCGCGCGACCGCCAAAGCGTAGCCGCCAAAGGCACTCAATCAGTGGCTGGAATGACAGGCTGGAAGCCTATCCCACGAGCCGTCAGTGAATGCCGGGTTCTTGGCCCGGCGACCGGCCTTCGAGAAAATCGAAATCACAGCCCCGATCGGCTTGCGTGACATGCTTGGCATACAGGTGTCCGTAGCCGCGTTCGGGAAGCAACGTGCCCAGCTGTTTGGACTGGCGTCGACGATCGATTTCTTCGTCGCTGACATCCCAGTGAATCCTTCGGTTGGGCACATCGATTTCGATCGGGTCTCCGGTCTCGACGAGCGCCAGCGGACCGCCGGCGGCACTCTCCGGGGCGATGTGCAGCACGCAGGTGCCATAGCTGGTCCCGCTCATCCGCGCGTCGCTCAGCCGGACCATGTCGCGAACACCTGCCTGCAACAGTTTCTTGGGGATCGGCAACATGCCCCATTCCGGGAATCCCGGGGCGCCGAGCGGGCCGGCATTGCGGAGAATCAAGACGCTGTCCGCGGTCACGTCTAGATCGGGGTCATGCAACTGGGCTTTCATTTCCGGATAGTTGTCGAAGACCAGTGCCGGACCGCGGTGGGTCAACAGTTTCGGGTCCGCGGCGATCGACTTGATCACGCAGCCATTGGGCGCCAGATTCCCTTTTAACAAACACGTCCCTCCGGCCGGCGAGACGGGATTGTCGCGGGTACGGATGACGTCGTCGTCGATCGATTCGGCACCCGCGATCTGTTCTCCCAGCGTGACGCCGCCCACGGTACGACATTCGGTGTGCAGCAGATCACTCAGGCGAGCCAGCAGCGCGGGCAGACCGCCGGCGTTATAAAAATCTTCCATCAAGAATCGGCCGCCGGGACGGATGTCGCCCAGCACCGGGGTGGTCCGCGACAGCTCGTCGAAATGCTCCAGCGTCAGCTCAATCCCCAGCCGGCCGGCGATCGCGATCAGATGGACGATCGCGTTGGTGCTGCCGCCGATGGCCAGCGACGCCATCAGTCCGTTTTCGATGGACTCGCGGGTGAGAATGTCCGACGGCTTCAGGTTCTCCCACGCCAAATCCACGGCGCGACGGCCGGTGCGGGTGGCCAGTCGGTGGTGGTCGGCAAACACCGCCGGCACGCAGGCGGCCCCGCCGAGCGACATGCCCATCGCCTCGGTCACCGCGGCCATGGTGCTGGCCGTGCCCATCGTCATGCAGGTACCGGCGGAACGGGCGATACAATTTTCGATCCCCTTCCAATCCTGGTCACACAAATTGCCGGCAACGCGTTCATCCCAGTACTTCCAAACGTCGCTGCCGCTGCCCAGCGTTTCGTTCTTCCAACGGCCTTTGAGCATCGGGCCGGCGGGCAAAAAGATCGACGGGATGTCGGCACTGATGGCGCCCATCAACATCGCCGGAACCGTTTTGTCGCAACCGCCCATCAACACCGCCGCATCGATGGGATGACAGCGCAAGACCTCTTCAACCTCCATCGCAAGCAAATTGCGATACAGCATCGTCGTCGGCTTCATCAACATCTCGCCGAGTGACATCACGGGAACTTCGACGGGAAAGCCGCCCGACTGCAAGATCCCCCGGCGGACTTCGTCGGCCCGATCACGAAAGTGCGAATGACAGGTATTGAGTTCACTCCAAGTGTTTAGAATCGCGACGACCGGACGGTTTTGATAATCAATGTCGTCGACCCCCATGCCCTTGATTCGCGAGCGATGCCCGAAGGAACGCATGTCATCGGGTCCGAACCAGCGATAGGAACGAAGTTGCGTCGGGTCTTGGGACGAAGGCTGGGTCATGGCGCGAGACACTGGCTGGGGAAGGGTGGGGAAGGGGAGAGCAGGGCTAGTCCTCAAACAGGGGCTAGTCCTCAAACAGACCGTCAAACAGTTCGCGGTTGCTGGTTCGGGCTTGTTGGACGAGCGCTTCGATCATCTTCGGATCGGATTCATTCATCAAGAAGGCCAGATCGCGCATCTTCGATACCCGATCGGGCAATTCGTGTCGTGCCGAAACATTCATCAACCGCAGATTGGCTTCGACGCGGCGCAGCGTGCGATAGTTGTTGATCAGCCGCAGCGACGTGTCGGCGGGCAACAGTCCCGCATCGGCCAGCTTTTGGAGCGCATCGATGGTACCGGTGGCGTGGATGTCGGGATGCATTCGGATGTGTTGAAGCGTCAACATTTGGGCGACGAACTCGACGTCAACGGTTCCGCCGACGCCGCGTTTCAAGTTCTCTTCGCTTGCCGTTTGCTGCATCCGCAAGCGCAACTCGCGGATTTCCTGGGCCATGGCGGGTCGCCACTCGGTGCCGCGCAGAATCCCCAGCAAGGTGTCGCCGGCATGCTTGCGGACATGGCGCGATCCAGAGATCACCCGCGCCTTGCAGAGTGCCAAACGCTGCCACAACGGAGCCATGCCACGTTGAAATCGGTTCGTGAACTGGTCCAGCGAAACCGCCAACACGCCTTCTTCGCCGGTCGGTCGTAGCCGTCCATCCAGCTCGTACAAGCGACCGTATTCGCCGGGCCGGTTGACCCGCGCCATGATCGCCGAGGTCAACTGGTTGAAGAACTGGGCATTGGTGATCGTCCTTCGCGGCCCGCCGACACGTCGCCGGGTTTGGCCGTCGCCGGTGTACAAGAAAACGACGTCTAGATCGCTGTGGTAATTCGGCTCGCGTCCGCCGAATTTACCGAGTGCCACGGCGATCAACTCCGCCGGCTGACCGTCCGGACCGATCGGATCGCCGAAACGCATCGCCAGCTGTTCCTGCTCGTACTCGGCGACCCGCCGCACGCAGGCTTCAGCGGTGTCGGCCAGCGACCGGTGGGTCGCCTGAACGGACTCTTTGCCGAGGATGTCTCGCACGCCGATCATCAGGTGCGCGCTGTTTTTGAAACCGTGCAAGACCACGTCGATGTCGGTGGCACGTCGACACAGATCGATCGAACGCGCGTCCAATCGCTGGGCCGATGGCAGACGATTCATCAGCAACGAATCGATCAACTCGTCGATCATGCCGGGCATCTCGATCAAGATGCTGCTCAGATATGGCGTCGCGGCGCACATCCGAATCATCAGTTGCATCGTTGCACGATTGGTTCCGAACAATTCCCAAAGACTGGATTTGCCGCCGATCGATTCGGCCACTTCGGCCAGCGTCACCAACGTCCGGTCGGGGTCGGGCGTGGTCGCGATTTCCGCCAACAAGTGGGGCGCCAGCGAGGCAAAAAAATGACGGCACCGTCGGCCCGAAAGAAACTGGATGGATTCGGTCGCCAGTGAATCGAGATGCAACATCGCGCGATCGGGATCACGCAGCGCATAGCGCGACAGGGTTTGACGAACTGATTCGGGATCCGGTGACGGATCGAGCACCAGTTCGGTTTCGATCGCGAAATCCTGTGGCGAATCCGAATCCTCATCCGACGGTGCGTCGACCATCAGGTGATTGAGCACTTTCCGGTTCAGCTGGAATGTCTCGCGCAATTGGGACTGGAACCGTTCCAGATCGCCGGATTTCCCTTGCTCGTCGCGAATCCCGAGATGCCAGGCGACGCGTCGCCGCATCAAATCATCGTTCGGCAAACAGCTGGTCGAACGCCCGAACATCACCGACAACTGGTGCTGCAGTCGACAGAGTCTGGCGTAGCCCTTGGACAACAGGCTGCCTTCTTGATGCGTCAGACAACCTTCACGCTCCAACGCGTTGATCGCTTCGGCCGTGCTGCCGACACGGACGGACTTGATGTCGCCGCCGTGCAACAGCTGCAGGAACTGGATCATCAATTCGATGTCGCGCCGACCGCCGGGCGCCATCAAGACGTCGTCGCCGTCGGTCTGCTGGGAATCAAAGCGACGCTGCAGTTTTCGGCGCAGCGAACGCACTTCGGCAAAGTCTTGTCGACTCATAAACCGCCGATAGATCCAGGGTTCCAATCGGCCCAGGAAACCGCTGCCCAACGCATGATCCCCCGCGACCACCCGAGCCTTGGTCAGTTTGATCCGCTGCCACGTCCGCCCTTCGGACTCCAACCGTCGCGCGGTCAGGGAACTGCCGCCGATGACAACCTCCGACCCGAGCGGCCGGAATGACGTGTCGATCGCGATGTTTAGCGCCGCGGCGTCTTCGGAACTGACCAACGCAATCACATCGGCGACCACCTGCCGAACGAATTCGCGATGCGATTCATTCTTTTCTTCGATCGCGTCGTACAAGAACAGCAGCTCCAAGGGGCTGCCGTACCCCATCTCCGTTCCGCCCAAGTGTCCCAAACCGATCACGGCCAAGCGGACGGTCTGGCCATCGATGCGCCGCGGCAACCCGACACGTTCGGCTTGACGCCGCAGCACGAATTTCAACGCCGCCTCCAAAACCGCATCGGCCACAAACGCCAATTGCTGGCCGACGTGATCCGGACTCAGATCACGGACGAATTCGCCGTAGGCGATGCGAACGATTTCGCGGCTGGTGAATTTACGGATCGCCAACGCAGCTCGATTGGGGCTTTCGAGCATTTCGAGTTCCGCGACCAATTCGTCCACCAGGAACTTTCGCTCGGCCGGCTGGCCGTCACTGGCCCGCATCAAATCAAAACTTTCCGGATCGGCAATCAAACGATTGGCCAGCGTTTGGCTGGTGGCAAAGATCTGCAGCAATGCCGACAACGCCGCCTCGTCGCGTTCAAACAACGACAACAGGGACGTCGGCGATCGACTGGCCGCGATGAAACGATCCAAGTTCTTGATCGTCGCGTCCAGATCGTCCAGGTCGTCGAAGTGACGCTGCAGACGAGCACGCAAGGTATCGAGAAGATCCGGCGGTGCACCACAGTTCCAGATCGACACCAAATGTTGGCGCGTCGTTGCCCAATGGTTCACCCGACCGGTGTCGATCCAGTCGAAGGCGGAGTCGTCGGAGCCGGCGGGGTCCGCAGCTCGGTTGGTCGAAGACGGCGTGGGCGGCTTCACGGAGGAATCGTCCTGTGCGAGGAATCGGAATCAAGAAGGAAGCGCCTACCGCCACGCCACGGCGGTTCCCCCCCGCGATTGCACGACACCAGGCTGCACAACACCAAGCTGCACAACGATTCAACAGAACCCGTCGGCGTCACAAAAAAGCGAGGGAACTCTCCGTGGCATGCCCTAGTCTAAATTCCTGAGGGTTTTCCGTTAAGTCCGTGTCCGATGACCTACCTTTGACAGACACCGGCTCCGCCAGGGGGCAAATGCGACCGTCAGGTTCCGTCAACCGTTCGGTCCCGCCGCACCCTGGCTTCATCGCTGCTGGCGCCAGAAAGCCCAATGTTGCCACGCTGGTTGAGTTTTTGCGACGCCCCATCGTGGACATTTCGCAACACCCCACGCCCGCCCCCTGCCGGCGCCATTGACGTAAACCCCACCCCACAAACGACTTGCAATGCTACACACGATCTCATCGACGGGGACCGGCATCTTGGATGCTGTACCCCTCCCGGACCAGAACGAATATTCCAAGCCGGGATCAGAGGAGAAGTTGATGGGAACCAGGATTAGCGGACGTAGCTTGCAAGACGATTCCTTCGCCGCAGAAGAATCGGTGGACCGCCGCTCCCGAGTGATGGGAGAAGATTTCGCCGACCACCACCTGGAAGAGGCCCCCGCGGATTCTCGTGGCGTCGCCGAAGAAATGGACGGCGAGACCGACCCGACCGAAGACCCGGTGCGAATGTACTTGATGCAGATGGGTCAAATCCCCTTGCTGACACGCGACCAGGAAGTCTCCGCGGCCAAGCAAATCGAGCGAACCCGCGACCGCTACCGCCACTGCATGCTGGCGACCGACTTCATGCTGCAGGGCTCCCTGAAACTGTTGCAACAAGTCCGCGACAAGCAATTGCGATTGGATCGGACGATCGAAGTCAGCGTGACCAACGCTGTCGAAAAGAAGGCGATCATGAAACGGATCGTGCCCAACGTCCGCACGCTGGAACACCTGCTGAACCAAAACAAGGTCGACTATTTCACCGCGATCAACAAACGATTGCCGATGCGTCAACGACGTGCGGCTTGGAAAAACCTGGTCGTCCGTCGAAACAAGGCGGTCCGCTTGGTCGAAGAGATGAATCTTCGCACCGGCAAACTGCAGCCGATTTTCCAGAAGCTGGAAAAATCCTCGCGGCGGATGAACGAGATCCGCAAACAACTTCGCGAAGGTTCTTCCTCGGACCTGCCCGGCATGCCCTCGGAAAAAGAGCTTCGCAGCGAACTGAGCTATCTGATGCGGATGACGTACGAGTCGCCCAAAACGCTCGATCGCCGCGTGTTGTCTTGCGAATCCCTCCGCGAAGATTACGAAGCGGCCAAGCGAGTCCTGTCGGCCGGCAACTTGCGACTGGTCGTGTCGATCGCCAAAAAGTATCGCAACCGCGGACTGTCGTTCTTGGATCTGATCCAGGAGGGCAACACCGGGCTGATGCGAGCGGTCGACAAATTCGAACACGCCCGCGGCTACAAATTCAGCACCTACGCGACGTGGTGGATTCGACAAGCGATCACCCGTGCCATCGCCGACCAAAGCCGAACGATTCGCGTGCCGGTTCACATGATCGACACGATGAACAAGATCCGCCAAATCACCCGGGACCTGGTGCAAGAAAACGGCCGCGAACCGACGGCCGAAGAAGTCTGTGCCCGCAGCGGCCTGAGCTTGGACGACACCCGAGTGATCTTGAAAATGAGCCGCCAGCCGTTGTCGCTGGATCAACCCGTCGGCGACCACGAGGACAGCGTCTTCGGCGAGTTCCTGCAAGATCATCGCGACGACGACCCGTTGTTGGAAACCAATCGTCAAGCCCTGAAGGCTCAAATTGATCTGGCGATGGAAACGCTCAACTACCGCGAACGAGAAATCTTGCGACTGCGATACGGCCTGGCCGACGGTTACACCTACACGCTGGAAGAAGTCGGACGGATCTTTCAAGTCACCCGCGAACGCGTCCGCCAAATCGAAAGCAAGGCGGTTCGCAAGCTGCAACAACCCTATCGCGCCCGATCGTTGGCCAGCTTCCTCGACGGAGCCGACCTGGCCCTGATCGAAGGCGGCGAACCGGTTTGAGGCGTTCCCCCGGGCCGGCAACGCTGTGAAGCATTAGCCGACCGAGCCTGTCTACTTCCGGCGAAACGCCCTGGCCAACGCCGAAACCGTGATCAACCCTCCGACGATCGGAATCGCCGGAATGATCAACTTGGGCTGGGCGGCGAGCACCACGAGCGCGATCACGCCGATCACCGGTGCGCTTGCCGGCAACCATTTGGCCGGTCGCTTCAATGAAGGCCAGGCCAACCACAACGCCCCCATCACCAACCCGATGCGTCCGCACGCCGCCGCCGTAAACTCCGCGGTGCTGCCGGACCCAAACCACCACGCCAACAGCGACGCGATCAACATCGTGATCGCCAGCACCAGCGCCATCAGGCGGCGGTCACTCGGCGGCGACTTCGTTTCGGACGATCTTTCACGACGAGGCATCGGTGTCCAGTTTCGGTTCAGGTTCTGATTCCAGCGGCGCCCGAGCAGCATCACCGGCGGGAAGCCAACGCCGCCACGCCAACAGCAGCGCGCCGACGACCGCGTAGCCCGCGGCAAACTCGAACACCTTGGACCGACTTTCCGGCCCCAGCACGATCGTATCCCAGTGCTCCGGCCCCAGCGGCAAAAACAGCCGATTGCCTTCCAGTGGCGAATGCATCAGGCCGAACAGCGTGAACACGCCACAGACCAAAAACACGATGCCCGCCGTCCGCAGATTGCGATCGATCGACGCGGCCAACCCCCACGCCCACAACAAGCTGGTCAAGATAAACCCGCTGCCCAACATCGAAATCGTGGCAAAGCTTTCTTGAAACACGGGACTCAGATCGGACACCGAGACGCCAGCGTCACGCAAGGCCTGGTCGCTCAAAATCTGTCCGCTGAAATTCAACACCAACGCGGCCAGCGCGGGCAAACACGCGATCGCCACCGCCGCGTAATGCCGCTTGGGCGTCGCCGAAAAACTTTGCGCGGTGATTTCTAAACCGATAAACACCAAGATCGGCAGCACGGCGGGCTTGGGGATGATGTCGTTGAGGAACGTGAAGTACCCGATCAGCCCCGCCGATCCGATCACCAGCGCGGTCCCCAGCGTGTATCCCGCGCGGCCCCCCATCGCTTTGTAGGCCGGGTGACCGATGTAAGGCGTCGTCTGAATCACTCCGCCGGACAGCCCGGCCAGCAGCGTCGCGACCGCTTCCACACCGATCACCGTCGGGGTGTGATAGGCATCACCCGCCGCCGCGGCACTCTCGGTGCAATCGATTCCCCCGACGACCGTGGCGATCGCAAAGGGCAGGGCGATGGGAAGATACGGCACCGCATCGGGCCACGCGGAAATCCAGCTGCCGTTCCAACATTCCATCCACCGCGTCGGGAACCACTCGATCGTGCTCAAGCTGGGAAAGTGATAGCCGTCCACGCCCAACCCACACATCAGGTAGTAGATCAGCCCGGCGACCAACAGCGCCCCCAGGGTGCCGGGAACCCGTCCGGGCAGCGGCACCCGCGCGATCAACGTCGTCAACACGATGGCCAACGCGACGAGCCCCGGAAGCGGCCGAGCGAGAATCTCCGACAGCGGCAAAAAGCTGATCAACGCCAGCGCGATCGCCGCCAGGGATCCCAGCAATCCGGCGCGGGGCACCACGCGCCGCACCCAATTGGACGCCGGCGCCATCACGAGTTTCAAGACACCACTCATGACGATGCACCAAATCCCGATGTGCCAAGTGCGGTAGGCGGCATCGATCTCCGACAGCCCCAGCGAATCGACCCCTTGGCGAAACGAGGGCCCCAGGATCAACAGACAGACGCCGAACACGCTGGGCGTATCCAAACCCAGCGGCATCGCCGTCACGTCGCTGGAATTTTTTTTCCGCGCCAACCGGAAGGCGAAATAGACGAAGGCCAAATCGCCGACCAGAACCCCCAGGGCGGTGCCGGGTACCAAGGCCGAAATCGCGAACTCGGTGGGGAACCCGAACCCGCTCAGCAGGATGACGACCAGAAACAAACCGGTCAGATTATCCAGCATCAACCCAAAGAATGCATTCACATCACCGGGCATCAACCACTGGTAGCGATGGGCGTGTTGACCCGTTTGATTCGATGCGTTCAATGGAAATCCGTAAGAAAACGTTTTGCTGCGGTCTCCGCCTCGCTCCAGGCGTTTTATCGGTGAAATCAGCCTGCAACTAGCCGTTTCCACACGCTCGGCCGACAATTCACCCAAAAAGCGCTTTGACGAATGGGGCAATTGGCGAGATAATCAGTCTCTAGGGTGCACGGGGATTCTCGGTGCACAGCGGCGGTTTTGACGCACCTTTGACGCGTGCTGTGGACCGCTTGTTTCCCTTAAACACTTATCCGCTCATCGGAACCTCGGCCCATGTCTTCCACCACCGCTTCTGTCCAATCCGCTTCGGCCACCGAAAGCGATGAATTGAGCGACGAGGCATTGCTGGCCGCCTATCGAAACAGCGGGGATCGAACGCTGTTCAATCAGTTGATGGGTCGCTACCAGCGTGAAATCTACAGCTACCTGCGCCGCTACATCGGCAGCACCGAGATGGCCGAAGACGCGTTTCAGGGCACCTTTTTGCAGGTCCATCTGAAGTGCCAACAGTTTGACAGCTCGCGGCGTTTCCGCCCCTGGTTGTACGCCATCGCGACCAATCAGGCGATCGACGTCCAACGCCGCAACAAGCGGCACCGGATGGTCAGTCTGGACCGCACGCCCAACGATACCGAACAACGCAACGCCAGCTGGGCCGAAAAACTCGTCGGTGGAACCCCCGACCCCCTGGCCGCCGCGGCCTCGCAAGAAAACGGCGACTGGATGAAAGAATCGATTTCATCCCTCGGCCAACCGATGCAGCAGGTGATTCAGCTGGTCTACTACCAAGGACTGAAGTACCGCGAGGCGGCGGAAATCCTGGGAATCCCCGTGGGAACCGTCAAAAGCCGCCTGCACGCCGCCGTCCAGCGATTGGGCGTGATGTGGGAAGATTCCCACGCCCCCTCGGACGACTGATAGAATCAGCGAGCGTCGGCGCCACCGGGACGCGCTGCCCGCCCCCCCACGGTCCAGTCGCCACGATCCGCTCGACACGAACCGGTTGAGTCGACCGTGCGTAGGATTCAGCAACACTCGCCCATCGCTGCGACCGCAGCAGAGTCAGACTTTCATTCGCCCGCCGCAGTTCCTGCCGATGCACGAAGATCTGCTTGGATACCTTCTCGGAGCTCTTGAGCCAGACGAAATGCAACGCATTTCCGACTGGCTACGCGACCATCCCGAGGGCCGGGAACAGCTCGCAGAAATCGAGCGGAGCCTGAAACCGCTGGAAGACAGCTTCGAAGCGGTGGAAGCGCCCAGCGATGATCTGTTGGCCCGAACCCTGGCCGCGATCCCCGACGGCATCCCGCCGATAGAAGACACGCCGGTGGAAGACACGCCGGCCGATCCGCCGGTGACGCTGACCGATGTCGACCTGTCGGGCGAAGCCGGGGCGGGCGGCAACCGCTGGAACATCATGGATTCGATCGGCGGCCTGCTTTCGGTCGCCACGTTGCTGGCGTTGCTGTTGCCGACGATTGCCGCCGGCCGGTTCGAAGCCCGAAAAGTGGCCTGCGAAGACCGTCTGCGCCGCAATTGGACCGCGCTGATGCAATACGTTTATCGCAGTGAGCACGGGCGACTGCCCGAGGTGGCCGAGTCGGGACGGGAAGCCTTTGCCGGGATGTTCGCCATCCGACTGGCCGACGCGGGATTGCTGGACGACGCCGATCAACGTTGGTGCCCCTCGGCCGACCTGCCGATGTTGAATGATCCGGTCGGTTCAGAGCCCTCGGAGACCTCCCCGTTGGTCTCGCTTTCGACGCTGCCATCGGTGGAATCCCTGCACAAAATTCCGTACAACGATCTGAAGCAAGTCCAACAACATGCCGGCGGCCATTACGCCTACACCCTGGGTGTGATCGGGGATCAAGGATTTTCATCGCCGCGTTTCGAGGCCCGCGCGTCGTTCGCGGTGATGGCCGATGCTCCACTGGAGCACGCGATGACGGCGGACCAGCCGGCGAAGATGCGATTCAGCCACAGCGGCCAGGGAATCAACGTGCTGTACGAAGACGGCAGCATTCGATTCATCCCCGCCGATTCGCTCGATTCGATGCCCGACCACCCCTTCTTCAACCACCGCGGGACCAGCGAAGCGGGCGTCAACATCGACGACGCCAGCCTGTCACCGAGTTGGCGGGCGCCGTTCTCGATTTCCTTGCAGCGCTAACGGTCGGCGTACACCATGATGCTCTCTTCCTTCGTCACCGGCACGTTGGACTGGTCGCTGGTGACGATCGCCTTGACCAGATGCCGCCCCTCGGCGACACCCCTGGCTTTGACCCGGTAGACCATTTCATCGTTGGCCTTCAACAAGGCTCGCGGCGAGAAGGCGATGATGCCTTGCCCCTGCGGCGTGAAGTCACCTTGTTCGACCAACTGCAACCCCTGGGGAAGCTGCAACGCAACCTTGACGTTGGTGTCGTCACGCGAACCGGTGTTGCTGATTCGGATCTCGTAAATGGTGTCGCCACCGATTTCGATCGGGTCGGCGGTGTCGTTGATCGAGAACGTCAACTCGGCCAGCGAGGCCACTTCGACCTGACTCTCCGTCATGGTTTTGATGCCCAAGTCCGCCGTCGCCACCGTTTGCAACACACGGTTGCCTTCTTCGACCGGCAACAGCGTCAACGGCACTTTCCCGGATTGTCCGACCGGCAACGCGTCCAAGGACCAGAACACGGCGTGTCGAGACGCGTCGTATTGCCCTTCGTAGTCGGTTTTCACGAACGTGAATCCGCGATCCAGCTGGACACTCATCTCAACATTTTGTGCTTCGGCCGTCCCCACGTTTGCAATTTCTACCGTGTACGTGGCCTGGCGTTCCAAGAATCGACGTGAGGGTCCGGTCAGGGTCGCCTTCAACTCCGGAGCGACGACCTCGACGGCAATCGAGTGTGTGGTCTCCAACCCATCATCGCCTTTGACGCGAATCTGGTTTTGCACGACACCGGCTTGGACCGCCCGCATCCGCAAGACCTGTCGCCGGATTTCCCCCGGACCGAGCGTGCCGATCAAGTTGTCCAGCTGCGTTCCCTGGGGATGCTCCAGTCCGACCGGCACGTCTTCTTGCAGAATCACGCCGGTCGCTTCGCCGGTGCCTGGGTTGCTGACTTCCAGTTCGATCTCCAGCTGCTGACCGATCAGCACCTTTTCGGGTGCCCGTTGGACGACACGCAGTTCCGGTCGCGTGCTGATCGTTCGGACCGATGCAGCGGCTTGGAACGTGACGCGGGCGACACTGCCCAACTCACCTTCTTGCTCGGGCGTCAATTGCAACGTGATCGTGCGCTCTTGATTGGGTTCCAAATCACCCAGTTCCCAATACAACTGGGGTTGGTATTTCGGGTTCGGTCGCGGCGTCGCATCGGTCAGCGTCATGCCGTTGGGAACGCGGTCGTGGACTTGAACATTCAACGCCTTGGAACCGCCAACGTTTTTGACGGTGATGACAAACGAAGCCGGCTTGCCCACCGTCACTTCCGCAGGCGCCCGCTTGTGAATCACAACCGACGGCGACTGCGGACCGTCCAAGTAGCGTTCACCGGGTGACGCCAAGGTTGGTCCGGCGGGCTGTTGACCTTCGGCAGCGGTTTGCTGGTAACCAACACCCTGATAAACCGAGTTGCCCGGCGTTTGCGCTGCGGCTGGATAAGCTTGCGCTGCGGCTGGATAAGCTTGCGCTGCCGCTGGATAAGCTTGCGCTGTGGCTGGATAGGCCGCTCCGGGATTTGTGCCGGACTGAGGCTGCATCCCTTGCGGCTGCATGTTACCGCCGCGGGGCATCGGGGCACCGAGTGATGGCGCGGGCAACTGGGGCGCCGCGGCCATCGGGTAGCTGTCGGGGGCAGCGAAACCGCCGGACGGCTGCATGTAGCCTTGTCCCGTCGTCGCGGCTGCGGGCTGGTGGGACGGCGACGGTGTCGAATCCGCGACCTGTCCGTTGCCGACGATTTGAGGCTGCGAGGTGATGCCCAGGGTGGCCGGGGACATCGCCGGCGAAGACGCAGCCGGTGCGGGCTGCTCCGTTTCGTCTTGCATCGGAAACTGGGTGGCGCCGATCTCCAACGTCATCGCCGGTTCGCGATGGATCCGCATCGTCGACCCCGGGGCATCGGCAAATCGCGGTTGCGACGGCCCGGCCGCATCCTCGACGACCGGCGTCAACATGGCCGACGGCATCCCAGCGTTCGGGTCGACCGTATCGGTCAATGAGGCTCCGCGATCGAATCCTCGGGGTGCGGCGGCCGCAGACAATCCGGCATTCGGATCGAGCGTTTGGGAATCGGCAAACGTGCCGCCGCGCAGATCGTTGGCGGGCAGATCGTTGGCGGGCGGTTGGCCGGCCAGTTCGTTGCCGGCCAAGTCGCCGCCGGCCAGACCATTGCCGACTTGGACGTCTTGCGAACCGTTGTCGCTGGGCGTCTCGGCGAACGTGATCTCGGACATTTGCGGATGGTCGGGAAGCGATGCCGCGGGGGCATCGGCGACCGGCAATCCCATTGAAAACGAAGGCCCACCGGCGCCGGCTGGCGCGTCGATCGCGGCGTCCGCATCGGCATCCAACGGCGGCGCGTCGTCGAAACTCGGTAGCCGCATCTTCATCACCGAACGTCCGCCGACAGAGTTTTCGGGCTGCGGCGCGTTGCCGGAATCGGCCGGAAGTTCCGGCAACACCATCGAATCGCTCGACTCGGTGTGCTGGACCAGACGCACCGACGGCGACGCCGATGCTTCCGTGGAACCGGGCTCACCGACCGGTTTGAGCAATTCGACATCGTCGGGGTCGGCCGATTGCAACCCCGCCGCCGCGGCGATGGGTGAAACCGCCTTGCCGGGTGGAATTTGCTCTTCGGTCCAAGCCGATTCGGTGCTGGCTTCTTGGTCTTTTTGTGCTTGGGCGGCCATGATGGCTCCCAACAAAATCGTCACAGCACCTGCGGCGAGTCTTACGCCAAACGCTTTCATGGGTCTCAATCCGTTGGTGAAAAAACCGACTGGTCCTCCAGTGGGAACTACGGCATAACAAATTCGCCCCCGACGTGAAAAGTCCGCTTCTGCGGAACGGCATGCGACGGGAGACTGCGGCGACAGACGCCGATGGAAGGCGAGGACAGCCTTCAGAACCGGATTCGATTGTGCCCACCGATAGCAACGCGTACCCACGGATGTCAATCAGCCGGGGAATCCGTGGGTACGCGCTGCTATCCGTGGGTTTGTTTCGTTGCCGTGATCCACTACGTAGCGTCGTTCCCCAGAAACACGCCTGCAAAGAATGCCGTGGCTGTTATCATAGAGGTGACCTCCCACCTCACCGACGCCCGCCCCACCTTCGATGCCTGCACCCACCCCTCCGCCGATTTTCGCCACCCGAAACGTCACCGCCGCCGTCTTCCTCGCCGGCTTGATCGCTGTCCACCCGGTCACGGAGTCGACCGCTCAAGAGCCCGCCAAATACGAACACGGTCCCGACTCCCAACCCAACGACGCGGTTCCACACGGAACGGTCACCCAACACGTTTGGCTCGACAGCAAAGTTTTCCCGGGGACCAAACGCCGCTACAGCATCTACCTTCCGGCACAGTACGATCCCCAAACGCCCGCCGCACTGATGGTGTTTCAAGACGGGCATACCTTCCAAGGCACCACGGGCGACTACCGAGTGCCCGTCGTTTTTGACAATTTGATTGCAAAAGGCGACATGCCCGTGACCCTCGCGGTGATGATCGACCCGGGCTACACCAGTGAACTGCCGGAGAAACGGGGTTGGCGACCGCGGCCGGAAAACCGCAGCGTCGAATACGACACCGTCAGCGGCGACTACGCGGAGTTTTTGCTCACGGAAATCCTGCCGGCCGTCGAACAGGACTATCGGATCACTTCCAATCCCGAACTGCGAGCGATCTGCGGCAACAGCTCCGGAGGCATTTGCGCCTTTGGTGTCGCCTGGCATCGGCCGGACCAGTTTCGCAAGGTGCTCAGCCACATCGGCAGTTTTGTCAACATCCGCGGCGGCCACCATTACGCTGCGATGATTCGTAAAACGGAGACCAAGCCGCTGCGTGTGTTGCTCCAGGACGGTGCGAACGATTTGGACAACCAGCACGGCAACTGGCCGCTGGCGAACCAGCAGATGGCCAAGTCCCTTGAATTCGCCGGTTACGATTACAAGTTTGTGTTTGGCACCGGAGCCCACAACGGTAACCATGGCGGCGCGATTTTCCCCGACTCGCTGCGTTGGTTGTGGCGGGGATGGAAGGAGTTGACGCCGTAATGCTTCGCCCTTCGAACCCCAAGAGTCATTCGCCCCCACTCCCAGCCTCCGTCGCGGACTCGATCATTTCCAGATCTCCATCCCCCCCCACGGCGACCGATGGTGGCACCGCAGCCGATGCCTGTTTGGACGTTCCATTTGCGGTTCCCTTTGTGCATCGCTTGCGGACGACCGAGCAGATCGCGGGCACCGACTTCCCGACGTTGTTGGAGCTTTTGAAACAAGACAGCTTTGGCGACGCCAAGGTGCTGCTGGTTGCCGAACGCCCGGTCGCCGAATCGGCCGGCCACGTCACGAAACTCGCCGCTCGGTTGGCCGAATCCGCCGGCGTCAATCTGGTCAGCGAGGTGGTCTTGGTGGAAGGCGGCGAGGCGGTCAAAAATGATTCCGTCTGCGTCGAACAAATCCTCGCGACCATCAATGCCCATGACCTGGACCGCCGCAGCTACGTGATCGCGATCGGCGGCGGCGCGATGCTGGACGCGGTCGGGTATGCCGCGGCGATCGCGCACCGCGGTATTCGCCTGATTCGTCTGCCGACGACAACGCTGGCCCAAGGCGACAGCGGTGTGGGAGTCAAGAACGCGATCAACTACTTCGGCAAGAAGAACTGGGTCGGCACGTTCAGCGTTCCATGGGCCGTCATCAACGATGCGTCGTTATTGGAATCGTTGCCCGACCGAGATTTTTTCAGCGGATTCAGTGAGTCGGTGAAGGTGTCGTTGCTGAAGAGCCGGACGGAGTTTGATTGGCTGTGTGAACACGCCGATCGGATACGCGCACGCGACATGACCGTCGCTTCGGCGGCGATTGCGACGAGTTGCAAATTACACCTACGGCATATCACCGAAGGCGGTGATCCGTTTGAAATGTTAGAAGCCCGGCCGCTGGATTTCGGGCACTGGTCGGCGCACAAACTGGAACCGATCACGGACTTTGAAATTCGCCACGGTGAAGCCGTCGCGATCGGAGTCGCGATCGACTGTTTCTACTCGCATCTCAAACTCGGCTTCCGCATCGAAGACGTGCATCGCGTGTGCGAGTGCTTGCACGCGCTCGGTTTGCCACTCTGGCACGAAGCGTTGTCGCCGCTGGATCGCTTGCTCGACGGGCTGGAAGAGTTCCGTCAACACCTCGGCGGTCGCTTGACGATCACGATGCTCGAGGGCGTCGGCCAGAGCATCGATGTGCATGAAATCGACACGGCGACGATGGCCAAAGCGATCGAGATGTTGAGAGCGGCTGGGGACCGCATCACAGCACGCGCCTAGCGGCAACGTCTTGCAACGCCTTGTCCCCAGGCTCTGTCTGGGGACACACGGTACGGGAGGCTCGGGACGTCGATTGGATTACTGCAGGATTTGGCAACGGATTTAGACTCTCTCCCTCTGGGAGAGACGGCGTTTGCGCAGCAAGCAAACGCCAGAGAGGGCCGACGGCTTGCGAATGTGTTGACGACTTCCGCTACGATCAACTCCGCCACTTAGACAATTGCCCCCCCGGCCTTCCGGTCACCAGAATGCAAAGAGGCGGAGCCTCCGACACATTGCGTTCCCAGGCCGGAGCCTGGGAACGAGGGAAGAATTTGCTCCTCTCAAAATTTCGATTCGCATCCACTTCGTAACGGCCTGATCGGACATGCAGAAGGAGTTTTACCGGATCGGCGTTTTGTTGCTGATCCTGTGGCTGGTGCGGATCGTCGATGCGACGATTCCCTATGCGTTGACGAACCTCGGGCTGCAACCACGTCAATGGAGTGGGCTGCCGGGGATCATCACCATGCCATTTCTGCATGGCAGCTTTGGCCATCTGTTTAGCAACACGATGTCATTGGGAATCCTGTTGGGCTTGCTGGTCGGCTCGCAGAAAGCCCCCTGGTTGCTCGCCGCGCTGACCTCCGTCGCCGGCGCGTCGCTGCTCTGGCTGGTCGGCCGAGATGCGAATCATGTCGGCGCCAGCGGTCTGGTGTTCGGGCTGATCGGATTGATGATCGTCAGCGGCTTCTTGAATCGCAGACTGGTCCCGGTGGGCGTCGCGATCGTGGTCGGCATCCTGTTCGGCGGCACGCTGCTGTCGGGGATCCTGCCGGGCGGCGGTGCGGAAGTTTCCTGGGATGGCCATCTCTGCGGTCTCATCGGCGGCGCCGCGGTCGC
This sequence comes from Stieleria neptunia, assembly GCF_007754155.1. Lineage (NCBI taxonomy): Bacteria > Pseudomonadati > Planctomycetota > Planctomycetia > Pirellulales > Pirellulaceae > Stieleria > Stieleria neptunia. Next base: position 8,687,731 of record NZ_CP037423.1, read on the forward strand.
GTTTTTCACCAGCGCCGAAGCCGGACGGTTCAGAATCAAAACCTGATCGGCCGGCAAGTGGGATAGGCTTCCAACCTGTCATTCCAGCATCGACGAGCCTGGAAGCCTATCCCACTCGCTGCTTTTGACGAGCCTGGAAGCCTATCCCACAAAAAAACGCCCGAACCAAATGGCTCGGGCGTTTTCGTATTGTTGATTGATTCGGGGGTAGCGGATCAATACATGTCGTGGTCGCCGCCGTGGCCTTTGGCACCGGCCTTGGGTTTTTCGGCAACCAGGGCGTCGCTGGTCAGCAACAGGGTTGCGACGCTTGCGGCGTTACCGAGTGCGGTACGCGTGACCTTGGTGGGGTCGATGACGCCGGCCTTGACCAGGTCTTCGTAGGTATCGGTCAGCGCGTTGTAGCCACCGTTGCCCTTCATCGCAGCAACTTTCTCGCAAACGATTCCGCCGTCTTGGCCGGCGTTTTGGGCGATCATGTTCAGCGGGGCGCGGCAGGAACGCAGGACGATGTTGTAACCGACTCGCTCGTCGTCGCTCAGGTCATCGCCGGGCTTGACGGTGCTGCTGGCACGCAGCAGGGCGACGCCACCACCGGGCAGGATTCCTTCTTCGACGGCGGCACGGGTTGCGTGCAGTGCATCTTCGACGCGAGCCTTCTTTTCCTTCATCTCGCTTTCGGTTGCGGCACCGACGTTGACCTTGGCGACACCACCGGCCAGTTTGGCCAATCGCTCTTCCAGCTTTTCGCGATCGTAATCGCTGGTGCTGTTTTCGATTTCACGACGGATTTGGTCGATGCGAGCCTTGATGTCGCTGCTCTTGCCGGCACCTTCGATGATGGTGGTGTTGTCCTTGTCGATGATGATCTTCTTGGCACGACCGAGTTGCGGCAGGTCGACGCTTTCCAGCTTGATGCCCAGTGCTTCGAAGATGGCTTGACCACCGGTCAGGATGGCGATGTCTTCCATCATGGCCTTGCGTCGGTCGCCGTAACCGGGAGCCTTGACGGCACAGACGTTGAACGTGCCTCGCAGACGGTTGATGACCAACGTGGCCAGTGCTTCGCCGTCGACGTCTTCGGCGATGATCAACAGCGGCTTGCCCTGTTGGACGACCTTTTCCAACATCGGGACCATGTCCTTGATGCTGCTGATTTTCTTTTCGAAGACCAGGATGTAGGCGTCTTCGAGGACGGCTTCCATGCTGGCGCTGTCGGTGACGAAGTACGGCGACAGGTAGCCGCGATCAAACTGCATCCCTTCGACCCACTCCTGCTCGGTTTGCAGGCTCTTGCCTTCGTCGACGGTGATGACGCCGTCCTTGCCGACCTTGCTCATCGCGTCGGCCAACAGTTCGCCGATTTCGCGGTCGTTGTTGCTGGCGATCGTCGCGACGTCTGCCATCGCCGACTGATCCTTGACCTTGGTGGCCATCGAATGCAGTTTTTCGGTCAGATCGGCGACGGCTTTTTCGATGCCCTGCTTCATCTTGATCGGGTTGACACCGGCGACGACGGCCTTCAAGCCTTCGTTGAAGATCGCTTCGGCCATCACGGTCGCGGTCGTGGTTCCGTCACCGGCGACGTCGCTGGTCTTGCTGGCGACTTCGCGAACCATCCGGGCGCCCATGTTCTCATAGACGTCTTCCAGCTCGATTTCCTTCGCCACGGTGACACCGTCTTTGGTGACGGTCGGGCTGCCGAAACTCTTCTGCAAGATCACGTTGCGGCCCTTGGGACCGAGGGTGACCTTGACGGTGCGAGCCAGTTTGGAAACGCCTCGGCGAATCGCCTCACGGGCTTCCTGCTCAAATGCAATGATCTTTGCCATGGAATTCTATTTAGGTGTGTTGTTAGAGGTTTTTGATCGGGTGGGATGCGAACGGAAATTGCTCGGCAGCGGCCTAGAGGCAGCGGCCTAGAGGCAGCGGCCTAGCCGATCACCGCCAGAACGTCGTCTTCACGCATCAGCAAATATTCTTCGCCATCGATCTCGACCGACTCGCCGGCGTAACTGCTGAACAGCACGTGGTCGCCTTCGGAAAGCTGGCTTTGTCCACGGGTGCCGTCATCGAGCAGCTTGCCCGTGCCGATTGCCACGACGGTGCCCCGGGCCGGTTTTTCTCGTGCCGAATCGGGAAGAACGATCCCGCCAGCGGTCGTTTCTTCGACTTCTTCACGCTGGACCACGATTCGCTCGCCGATCGGTTGCAGACGAACGGAAGCCTTTTTCTTGGTGGCAGTCGCCATAGTTGCGGATACCTTTTCTGTAGTGCGGGAAATTGAATGGAGAATGTCTTGTCGGCTGCCGCCAGCGGCAATTGGCCTGCTCAGTCGTAATCAGCCAGCCGTATTCAGCCAGTCGCGATCAACACGACGGCGGCCGAAACGACCACTTGGCAGTCCACCGCGCGAAGTCGACTATACGGAGTCCACTGGCGAGCGACTGTCGTTTGGGGGCCTGACGGCCGCGCCAAGTTGACAGTTTTTCTGACTGGCACGCCGAGCAGCAAACGGTGTGCCAGATCCTGACCGCGGCCGGGACATCACACTCCTCCAACCGCACCAAGCCCCCAAAGAGCCTGAAAATGTCGTTGCAGAAAGTTTCCTGAAGGTCGCTGATCGCGGACGCGTATCTTGGTGCATTTCCGGTTTCTGCAACAGGGGCCAAATCATCTGCCCCGAGCGGAATCTTCCAGAGCTGGCCGGTTTTTCGCCAGCGACACCGCAGAATCGAGGGTCGCAACCATCAGCGGCACGGCGATTGGCCCGTCGACAGCCCGCGGCCCGGCGAATAATGCCATCCACTTTGACGCCACGCGCGGTGCTTTCTCTTAGCAGTAGGGCGCGAGCGGGCTGTCGATTTTGTGAGCCGCGACGCGTAAGCGGCCGGGCACGGCGACGCTGCCCGAGGCCTGACGGCCAGCGGCTCACCATTGACTCAGCAGATCCCGACTCCATCGACAGCCGGCTCGCGCCGTTCCGCTAACACCGTGAGAGCCAAAGTAGATGGCATTTGGCCAACGCACGCGGGCCGGCCAGAAACGACAAATTGGCAGGCGTGTATTCCCACAAGTCGCAAGGCTTGAAGTCACCCTCCCTCTGGGAGGGTGACCTTCAAAACTCCCAATCTCATTCGACAAGGTCGCCCACGGATGAACGAACGGATGAACAAACCAACGAAGATTGCTTTGCCGCTAAACTCCCCGCGGTCCATTCCATCGACAAGTTGCAGCTCGGCCGTGCCAATTGGCCCGGCGGTTGCATCAAGGTTTTGTCTGGCCAGTTCCCCTGCCAAAACTGCTTTTCAGCGTTCCAAATAAGCCAATACGGGTTCTTAGATGCTCCTTTTTGATCCGATCTACCTGCTTTTCATCGCCCCCCCGCTGCTGCTAGGGCTGTTCGCCCAGTGGCGGGTCAAAAGCACGTTCGCGTCCATGTCCCAGGTCCAAGCACGGATGAGCGGCGCCCAAGCGGCGCGACAAATGCTCGATTCGGCAGGCCTGCACCAGGTCGGGGTCGAACAAGTCCCCGGCCACCTGAGCGACCACTACGACCCCCGCGCCAAGGTGCTGCGGTTGAGTCCCGAAGTTTACGGCGGGCGATCGATGGCCGCGCTCGGGGTTGCCTGTCACGAGGCGGGCCACGCGTTTCAAGACGCCAAGGGCTACGCACCGCTGATCATTCGCAACATGGCCGTCCCGGCGGCGAATTTCGGCAGCAACATCGGGGTCACCCTGGCCACCATCGGGCTGTTTCTCAGTTACCAAATCCCTTCGGTGGGCAACCTGTTGCTGCTGGCGGGAATCGTCTTGTTCGCCGGCGTGGTGTTCTTTCAAGTCGTCAACCTGCCGGTGGAGTTTGACGCCAGCGCCCGGGCGCGACGCCACTTGGTGTCCGCCAATTTGATCGCGGCCAACGAGGAACACTTCGTCGCCAAGGTGCTCAACGCCGCGGCGTTGACCTACGTGGCCGGAACGCTGCAAGCGATCATGACGCTCGCCTACTTCATTTTCCGTTTGATGGGTGACCGACGCTAGGCGTTTGCCGGTACGATGGGGCGCATGAACGATGCGCTCCGTCAAATCACCGAAGGCCAATTCCAAACCTACAGCAAGCTGCCGTGGCTGATGTTGGTGGTGTTCGCCGTGCCGCTGGCCGTGGGGGCGTGGCGTTTCCGCACCTATCCGACAAAGCTGTGGATCGCCGTCCTGACGATCACCCTGGCCGGAAGCGTCTTCACGGTCTTTTCCCCCGACAGTTTCATCTGGGTCGCGGCGCTCGACTGGCTACTCTTGATCGTGGCGACGGTCGATTTTCTGTCGATCTACTTGTCGACCAATCACGGGATCCACGCCAGTCGCGAAATCGCCCGCTCCTGCTCGCTGGGTGTTCCGGTTGAAAGCCATCTGACGGTCGAAAACCTTTCCGGCATCACCCTGGTCGGCCACGCGCGGGACGACCTGCCGGACGATTTCGAATCCTCCCCCGACCAGCACCGATTGCGATTGCCGCCCCGTGGACGCGTCAGCTTTCGCCGCAAATTGACGCCCGGCCGCCGCGGGGCGTTCCGACTCGAGCACGTTTCGCTCCGCTTCCTCAGCCCGCTTCGGCTGTGGCATCGCTACATCCAGATTCCGCTGGAAAGCGAGCTGAACGTTTACCCGGACATGAAACAGTTGAGCGACTATGCGTTGCTCGCCCGCACGAATCGATTGAGCCTGATCGGCGTCCGCCGCACCCGACGGATCGGCCAAGACAGCGATTTTGAACGTCTGCGCGACTACAGCCGAGACGACAATTTTCGCCACATCGATTGGCGCAGCACCGCCCGCCGAAACAAGCTGACCGTTCGGCAATTCCAAAGCGACCAAAGCCAACGGGTGATCTTCCTGCTCGACTGCGGCCGCATGATGACCAACACCCGCGACGGCTACACGTTGCTCGATCACGCCATGAATTCCGCGCTGATGATGGCCTACGTCGCGCTGCACCAGGGCGACGCGGTGGGAATGCTGTGCTTTTCCGATTCCGTGCATGCCTACATCCCGCCCCACGGAGGAAAGAGCCAAATGAATCGCCTGATTCATGCCTGCTTTGACCAGTTCCCCCGGATGGTCGAATCACGATACGACCAGGCGTTTCTGTACCTCCGCAACCATTGCAAACGCCGATCGCTGGTCGTCCTGGCGACCAACATCATCGATGAAGTCAACGCGGCGGCCGTCACGGACTACCTGGGCAACATCAACGGCCAGCACCTGCCGATGGGAGTGATCCTGAGGGACCGCACCCTGTTCGAGGCGGCCGACCACCCCGAGGGCGACGAATCGAACCTGTATCGCGCCGCCGCGGCCGCCGACATCCTCGTCTGGCGCGACCAAGTCCTCAAAGACCTGGAGCACCGCGGCGTGCTGATGGTCGACACGTTTCCGGACGAATTGACCGCGCCGCTGGTCAACCAATACCTGGAGATCAAGGCCAAGCATTTGCTCTAGCCTTCTTGGATAACGTGGCTATCGAAATCGCATGACTCTGGTAATCTGGTGGGTTCGCAAAAACCATTCACCCGACCGCAGATTGATCCATGCCCCGTCGCTCGTATAAGAATTCACCCGGCAAAAAGCCTTCCGCCGCCAAGCGGACGGGGGGCAAGCCGAAACGTGGGGCACGCAAGCCGAAGGCCAAAACCTCCGAAAGCGAGCCGAAATCGCAGTCGGCGGCACCCAAGAAACGCCCCGCCAGCAAAGACACGGCCGGCAAACGCACCACCAAACGCACGGCCGGCAAACGCACCAGGCGAGCCCCCGCCGCCGCGACGACCAGCACGCGGGATCAACCGCAACGGCTGCAACGACTGCTGGCGGCCGCGGGATTCGGAAGCCGACGCCAATGCGAATCGCTGATCGAAGAAGGACGCGTCGAAGTCGATGGCGAGATCGCCGCGGAACTGGGGACCGTGGTCGACCCCAAGAGCAGTAAGGTGCTCGTCGACGGCGTGCCGCTGAGACAACAGAAACTCGTTTATTACGCCGTCAACAAACCGACCGGCTTTTTGAGCACCAACGCCGACCCGCGCGGACGCCAACGCGTCATCGATCTGGTCCCCAACAGCGAACGCGTTTTCCCCGTCGGACGACTGGATCAGAGCAGCCAGGGGCTGATGCTGTTGACCAACGACGGTGATTTGGCCCAGCAATTGTCGCACCCCAAATACGGCGTCCGAAAAGTCTATCGCGTCACCGTGGCCGGCAAGATCGATGGCGAAACGATGCGGAGCATGCGCAAGGGCATCTATATTTCGGACGGATTCGTTCGCGTCGAAGGGGCCAAGATCGTCAAGTCGCGGGCCCGCGCGACCGAAATGGAGATCACGCTCCGCGAAGGCAAGAATCGCGAGATCCGCCGAATCCTGGCGCGGCTGGGGCACAAGGTCCAGACCTTGCGCCGGATTGCGATCGGACCGCTGCGAATCGGCGACATGCCGGTCGGTGCCCACCGCGTGCTGTCGCGCGATGAAGTCAGCCGGCTGAGAAAAGCGATCGAACATAGCCGCGACGAAGTCGCCGACGAAACGCCGCGACGCCGACCGGCTGGCAAGGGGACCAAGAAACGGTCCGCAAAAAAGAAATCGGCCGGGAAACGACGTTACGCCGAAAGCCGCAACGACGTCACCGCGCGGCGGACGAGCCGAAAACCGGCGACGACGAAGTTTTCATTCAAACCGAAGAAGTCCGACGGCGGCGGCTCGATCATCGGCGGCGATTGAACCGACGTTCCAAGGCAGAGCCTTGGAACGAGTTACCAGCAGGCTTGCGTTACAGCGTCGCCCGGAGCTTGGCTCCGTTGCCGGCTTGTCCGAACGACGTCATGCGTGCGACGCAAACGTCTTTCATCGCCGTGCGGGCGGGCTTCAGATAAGCACGCGGGTCGAACGCCGAGGGGTCTTCGGCGAACACCTTGCGGATCGCGCCGGTGATCGCCATGCGGCAATCGGTATCGACGTTGATCTTGCGAACGCCGCTCTTGATCCCGCGTTGGATTTCTTCGACCGGCACGCCGTAGGTTTGCTTCATTTGGCCGCCGTACTGGTTGATGATGTCCTGCAGTTCTTGCGGAACACTGCTGCTGCCGTGCATCACCAGGTGGGTGTTGGGCAGCTTGGCGTGGATTTCTTCGATCCGCGTCATCGCCAACACTTCGCCGGTCGGTTTCTTGGTGAACTTGTACGCACCGTGGCTGGTCCCGATGGCGACGGCCAGTGCGTCGACGCCGGTTTCTTCGACAAATCGCTGGGCTTCGTCGGGATCGGTCAGCAATTGGTCGTGGGTCAATTCGCCGACCGCACCGTGGCCGTCTTCCTGCTCCCCTTCGCCGCTTTCGAGCGATCCCAGGCAGCCGAGTTCACCTTCGACGGAGACATTTTTGGCGTGAGCCATTTCAACGACGGCCTTGGTGACCTTGGCGTTGTATTCGTAGTCGGCGGGCGTTTTTCCGTCTTCTTCCAGCGAACCGTCCATCATCACGCTGGTGAAGCCGTTTTCGATCGCCGATTTACAGGTCTCGGGGCTGTTGCCATGGTCTTGGTGCATGACGATCGGAATGTGCGGGTACAATTCGGTCGCCGCGATCATCAGATGTCGCAGGTAAGCGTCCTGCGAATAGGCCCGTGCACCGCGTGATGCCTGGATAATCACCGGCGAATCGGTTTCTTCGGCGGCTTCCATGATCGCCTGGATCTGTTCCATATTGTTGACGTTGAATGCCGCAACGCCGTAATCGTTTTCTGCGGCGTGGTCGAGCACAACGCGAAGTGGAACCAATGCCATGATCAGCTACCTTGGGGTAAAATGAGAGTCGGAGGTCAGTCTTTTGCCGGGAATTATCGCTGCGTGACCCCTGACCGCAAGGGCGGGGGATCATGATTCTGCTGTTGGACAATCAGGACTCCTTTGTTCACAACTTGGCGCGCTATTTTCGCCTTACCGGGGCGGAGACGCGGGTGATCCGGAGCAACCAGATCACCGCCCGTCAGGCCATTGACCTGGCCCCCCAGGCGATCGTACTGTCCCCGGGCCCCCACGGACCGGCCGATGCGGGTTGCTGTGTCGACCTGATCCGCCAGGCTCCCGAGCACCTGCCGATCCTGGGCGTGTGTCTGGGACACCAAGCGATCGGGGCTGCATTCGGTGGACAAATCATCCGCAGCGAGCCCCGCCATGGCCTGGCCAGCCCGATCACCCACGATGGAGTCGACCTGTTTCGCAACTGCCCCAGCCCGATGAACGTGGCGCGTTATCATTCCCTGGTCGTCTCGCCACAGCGCCTGCCCAGCTGCTTGCGGGTGACCGCCACCAGCACCGACGACGCCTGCGTGATGGGACTGCGCCACCGCTCGCGCCCGGTCTTTGGAGTCCAGTTTCATCCCGAATCCATTCTGTCGGACAGCGGCCAAACCATCGTCCAAAACTTCGCCTCCCTGACCCAAAACGCAACGTGATCCTGGAATCAATCGTGACGACGATCGGCGCAGACGGCCGCGTCAATCTTGCGCCGATGGGGCCGGTGGTGTCCAATCCCGATGCGATGACGTCCAGCGGATCCGCCGATCCGGGCTTCATCCTGCGACCGTTCGAGGGCTCGCGCACGTTCGCCAATTTAGGTGCGACGCGACGCGCGACGATTCACGTGACCGATAACGCGGCCCTCTTCGCCCGCGCCGCGGTCAGCCAGCTCGACGATCAATCCGCATCGCTGCGGCGCTCGGATTGCGGAGGATGGGCGATCCTGAACCACTGCCATCGTTGGTTTGCCGTCGAAGTGACCTCTGTGGCCGAAACGCCGCCGCGCTACGAGATGCCCTGCCGCGTGGTCGACTCCGGGATCATCGCGCCGTTCTTCGGTTTCAATCGAGCCAAGCATGCCGTGATCGAAGCAGCCATCCTGGCAACTCGGACTCATCTGATCCCGGCCGCGGACGTCCGGTCACAATTGGATGCATTGAAACCCTTGGTCGACAAGACCGCCGGCAGCGCCGAACGGGACGCGTTTGAGACGTTGGTTGCGGTGATCACCCGGCGGATCGAGCCACACGCCCCGACCGGAATCCGATGATGCGTGCGGCGAAACGGATTCGAATCGAAACCGGCGCGCGGTTGCACTTCGGGTTGCTCGACACATCGCCGCCATTCGGTGGTCTCGGCGTGATGATCGACCGGCCGGCAACCATCGTCGAACTCTCCGCGGCCGATCAATGGACCGTGGCGAGTGCGTTTCAAAAACGCGCCTGCCCGATCGCTAAACGCTTGTGTCAAGCAATCGGCCAGACGTCGTTGCCCGCCGTGGCGATCGACGTCGTCAGCGCCGCTCCTCCGCACCGCGGGTTCGGCAGCGGCACACAACTCTCACTCGCCATCGCCGAAGGGTTGCGGCAGTTCACCGGGCAGGATATTTCCGATGAAACGCTCGCCGCCGAAATCGCCGATCGGGGCAAACGTTCGGCGGTCGGCGTCCATGGTTTTTTCAACGGCGGCATGATCTTCGAAACCGGCGATGAAGATCGCCAAACGCTAAACCCGATTCGACAACGACTCGAATTGCCCGACCGATGGCGTTTGTTGACGCTCAGCCCCGCGACGATTGCCGAAACGGTATCGGGTCAACACGAATCCGATCACTTTGCCAGACTGCAATCCAAGCCTCACCGATCGGCCGTAAACCGCATTGGCGACGAGCTACAGCGGCACATCGTCGATGAGATCCTGCCGGCCGCCCGGGCCGGTCACTTCACCGACTTCGCCCATGCGATCGAAACGTACAACCACACCAGCGGCACGCTGTTCGCCGAAGCCCAAGGCGGCCCCTACAACGGCCGCTGGGTCACCGAGCTGATCGCGTCGCTTCGAAACGCCGGCGCGATCGGCGTGGGGCAAAGCAGTTGGGGTCCGGGAGTGTTCGCCTGGTGCGAAGACGAATCAGCCGCGAACGCTTTGGCCGAACAGTTTGCCAGCCCGTCGATCGACATTCAAATCGCTCGCATCAAACACACCGGGCGAACGGTGACCGAGCGGTAGCTCATGCAGTGCATGACGGTCAATCGGTACTCCTCCGCCGAACGATCAATGTCATCCGCCGCTGATCCGTCTGATTGGATCGCGGACTCAAGCGGGTGGGTTGCGGTGCGACGCTGGAAGCGCCAGCCCAAGCCCTCCAGTGCCCCATTAAAATGACCCCACGGATGGCAGAGCGTACCCACGGATGAAAAGCAGCCAGGGATCCGTGGGTACGCCTTGCCATCCGTGGGTGTTCTCCGTTGCGGTGATACCGGAGATCGTTTGTTCGATCAGACAATCGGCATGCACAGCATGCCCTACTCCACCGTCAGATTGTCCGCCGCTCCGGCAGCTGCGTAAACCTTTTGCACCAATCCCATCGCCCCTTCGGCCTCGCCCTGGATCGACAACGCGTTGGGCGCACGCAGCGACAATAGCCCCGGCAAATCAAAGTATTTCGCCGCCCCCGGGACAAAGTGCTCGTCGCTGTAATCGGTCACACTGCTCAAGCGAAAGCCTCCACTGTTGAGACGAAACTCGTCGACCACATCGCCGGCGACCACCGCGGCAGCAGCGCTGCTGATGCAACTGGAGGAATCCGCGACCAACGTCAACGGTCCATCGGGCGTCGAGTGATCGAGGTACGCCAACACGCACAACAGTTGCTCAAACCGCTTGACGGCGAGCGGCCGGTTGTAGCCGAACGTCAGCCCGGAATAACTTCGCTTGTCGTCGATCAAGGGCTGCTGGTGCTCACTTTCCATCGCATCCCTTGCTGCCCCGATCGCAGGAGCAAGGTAGGCGACCACAGTTTTTGCGCCGTCGCCCTGGGCGGCAACCGACTTCACGATCGCATCCCGCTGTGCCGCGTCACGGCCCACCGTCTTTGGCACAACGACGTGCCCCACCGCGCCGGTGTTGTCTCCCGCGACGACATCGAATTCCACGACCGTTTTCCAGTCGCGATGCTCCAGGCGATAACGGACAACGCGGTCGCCGGCTGCCCCTTCGTTCCGCTTTGTGACGACCAAGTCTTGCGCCACGGGCATCGACCGATCAAAGATCACGCGCCAGGCCCCGCCGACGACTCGGCGATACTCGGCCAACTGCTTGGCTGCTGCGTCGATGCCTGCCGTCGGATCGGGAATCAAGGCGTTTAACTTTCGATCACTCTGCTGTTTCCACCACGCCAGCACCTTGCGTTCGTGCGGGATTCCCACCTCGGTCGGCGCCGGATGATCGTCGTCCCAGACCTTCATGTCCGCTTCGGATAACGGCTCGAAATCGCCTTCCACCAGCGGCACGTCGCCGGACAGCCCCAGATGCTTGGCCATCCACGGGTACATCATCGCACGGGTCACGTAGTTGTAATTGTGCGGGAACCGGAGCACGTCGCCACACATCACGTTTCCGTCGGCTCCCAACATGGCGTACAGTTTTTGCAGCTCGGGATAGCCGTCACGGAGCATGGCTTTCGTCCAGTCGTTGGCCGCCGTCATGCCTTGCGGCTTCGGCGCAAACAACGCGGCCAGCTCGACATTGCCGGTCCCGATCCGCAGGTAGTTGCAGTTTTCGCAATAGCAACCGCCCTGCATCGACGTCGACACCATGCCGTTGGGAAACCCGACTTTGATTCGCGGATCGATCGCCCCCAACAGAATCGTTTGCGTGCCACCACCGCTGCCGCCGGTCACACCCAATCGATCGGGATCCACGTCGGGCAACTCGGCCAGAAAATCCAACGCGCGGATGGCATTCCAAGTCTGCAGGCCCATCACCGATTGCAAATTCAAATCGGCGTCGATGCTGTATAGACAGGGCTGCTCGCGATCGGACTCTTCGGGTCTGGCCTGGGCATGACGGTGCGCGGTTTCGAATTCGATCTGCATAGAATCGGCGTAACCGAGCATGTCAAAGATCAACGTGACGCAGCCCATCCGCGCCAGGTGCGCGCAACGAGCCAGCTTGGGATAACGACCTGAATTCTCAAACACCTCGCCGCCGGATTGGATCTGTTTGGCCAGCTCGCCGTCGCTCAGCCGCATCGTTCGGCCCCCGTGTCCGTGCGGCGAAAGCACGGCCGGACGTTTGCCATCGACCAGCCCGAACGAATTGTCCGCCGCAGGACGGAACAGCATCCCGGTGACGAAGTGCCCCGGCAGCGATTGAAAGTACACCTTTTCCACCGTGAACCCGTCACGCCGGATCTTGCCGTGTAGCACCGGCTGCAACGGCGTGCGGTCCGGCATCGGCCAAAGCCCCGTGGCGACCAAGACGCGACGACGCAGCGCATCGGCGCGGTCGTTCCAGCGGTCGACGGAATCCGGCACCGTGAACGGAAAGTGGTCGTTGAGTGTTTTTAATTTTCCCGCCTGGGCCTGAGACGTCGTCCCGGCGGAAAGGAACGAAACGATGACGAAAGTCCAAGCGATAAAACGCGGCATGGCGGTGGGACTCGGAATGTGCGTGGCTGGAGAGGGGGGAACGCGGTGCTATAGATTAGCAAACCCGCCGGCGGCCTTGGCGAGACGGGGATGGCAGAATGATGGGATGGCAGAACGATGGGGTGGCCGCATGATTCCGGCGACTCGTTTCCTTCACGCACGACACATTGGCCAAAAGTGACAGATCTCCTAGGCTAGGGGCGAGACAATCGAATCCTGTCACCGTCCCCCTGGACCTTCGACCATGTCCGCACTGCATGCCGATTATTACGCCGACCAGTTGGTCCAGCACGAAACGGTGCTGGAGCAGAACGAGTGCATTGCCGAAGCGACGTATCGGCTGCGTGTCTCGGCTCCGGCGCTCGCGTCGATCGCCGTACCCGGCCAATTCGTGATGATCCGCTTGGCGGGTGTCGATGCACCGCTGATCGGTCGCGCGTTGGCGATCTGGGACGTGCTGCCGGGCGAGGACGGCAAACCGAAATACATCGATCTGATCTACCTGAAAAAAGGCAGCTTCACGACGGCCTGTGCCGAAAGCCCACTGGGAACCAAAGTCAGCTTGTGGGGGCCGCTGGGCAACGGTTTCTCCGCACGACCGTGTGACCGCTTGATCATGGCCGTCGGCGGGATCGGGCAAACACCGATGTTGCTGCTCGGGCGCGAAGCGATCGGCAGCCAATCGTTTGGTCGGCCAAACGGCTGGGCGAATCAGGTGGAACTGATCTACGGGGCGCGGCGCGAATCATTACTCGCCGGCGTCCCGGATTTTCGTCAGGCCGGATTCGACGTCCAGCTGTGCACCGATGACGGATCCACCGGCCGCCAAGCACTGGTGCCGGATGTCTTGGCCGCTCGGCTCGATGAACTCGATGACGCCTCCGCCGTCCGCGTCGTCACGTGCGGACCGGAGATCATGATGGAGAAGGTCGCCGATGCTTGTCGCAAGCGTGGCGTCGACTGTCAGGTCTCGATGGAAACTCCGATGGCGTGCGGCATCGGCATCTGCTTTTCCTGCGTCGCCAAAGTCAAACAAGACGACGGCGAGTGGGATTACAAACGCACCTGCGTCGAAGGCCCGATCTTTGACGCCGACAAGATTGTTTGGTGACGTAGTGGGATAGGCTTCCAGCCTGTCGTTTTCGCCATGACAGGCTGGAAGCCTATCCCACTTTTTGATTACCCCATCAACAGTACCGCCGCGCCGAGCCCTCCGGCGACCAGGAATCCGGTCGCGTCGATCACCGCGATCCGCCAAATCGGTTCGCCTTCGGTTTGGTAATACGCGCGAACGCTTTCGCCGTGCAGCCACGCCCAAATGCCGGCGCCGATCAGTATCCCTCCCACACCCTTGATGATGCTGAATTCCACGTCATCTGCCATCGCCTCTTGCGCCACTTCGAAAATGCGAAACGCCAGCGCCCAGCCATAGCTGAGCAAGACGACGTACCAGCAGACTCTGCCGCGAAAGAAGCAGCAGATGCTGGTCGCCAACGACAAGAGGGCCATCAGCCCGAGCATCCCGGCAATGAGGTAATAGACGAACCCGACCACGTCGGCCATGGCATCGTCCATGTCCTCCAACATCTCGGCATCGACAAAGCCGAGAAACAACAGCATCAAACCGCCGTAGAAGATCGCCGAGAGTCCGTTGATGATGCCGATAAAGATCAAGAAAGGTGGCCGCATCGCCTCCCCTTTCATCACCAACGCTTCCCCGCGCCGATCGCTGCCCGAAATCGCCTCGTTGAGCATTTTCGCTGCGCTGGCACCGGGCGCCTTGACCGCCACCTTGGCTCCCGGAATCTGAACCGCTTTGATCGGCGCCAAATCGGTTTCGGTCAACTCGTCAAACAACCCGGCTGCCGCCGCGGGAGAGGGCGCGGCGAGCGGTCGAGACTGGGCGGGTGCCCGCCTGGCAGCAGACGCCCCCGGACTGGCTTGCGCTGGTGGCTTCGCCTGTGCCGGCGCCGCAGCAGGCCCCCCGGGTGCCCGAAGCTGTTTCCCACACTTGCATTTGACCACCTTGCCGGCCGCCGTGTCGGGGATTTGAAGCAGAGACGCGCAGCCGGGGCACTTGATCTTCATGGATGACGAAACGTTCTTGGCAGGGGAAACGGTGGCGATCAGCGGTGCCCATCTTAGCAACTCCGCGCCATTTGTCTGTCACAATTTGCCGCTCGGCCGCAGAGAAGTGGCGTAAGCTTCCAGCTTGCGACTCGCGGCGGATCGTGCTGGTAAGCTTCCAGTTTGCCAGTGCCCTCAGTCGCAAGCGGGAAGCTTACGCCACGGGGTGCTCGCCGAGCCCTACCGGAACAATCCGGGCAGCCCTTCCCCGACACTCTGCGCCTTGTGGCTGAGCGCCGCGTTCATCAACTCGATCGCGATCCGCGACTCCAACGTCACTCCGGCTCGCACACCGACGCAGGGGTCATGGCGCCCTTTTTCGAGCTGGAAATCGATCTCGCTGAGGTCTTTGGTGACCGACTGTTGTGGTTTGTTGATCGTCGAAGTGGGTTTGAATCCGACGCGAAACACCAGCGGCATGCCGGTGGTCATCCCGCCGATCAGGCCGCCGTGGGTGTTGGAAACGTACCCGCCGCTGCGGATCGGATCGTTGTTCTCGCTGCCGACCCGCTCGATCACCGCCGCCCCCGCGCCGACCTCGCAGGACTGGACCGCGTTGAGCCCGCCGAGTGCACCCATGATCCGCACCTTTAAACTCTGATACAGCGGGTCTCCCAGCAGCGGCGGCACATTGAGCGCCACCACCTCGACCCCGGCCCCGAGCGAGTCGCCGGACTTGCGCGTCTCCTTGATCAGTTCCGCGGCTTCGGAGGCAAAACCGCTGTCGATCGAAGGGATGACCGAAGCGTCGATGTCGCGCTGCATCGCCGCGATCGTGTCGGCATCGATCGTGACCGAATCCTGCTCGGCCAACAGTGCCTGGCACCGATCGGCCAACGAAACGTTCGCCCGCAGCGGTCCGACTTGATCGATCGAGGACAGCAAGACGGTACCGAAGGTTTGTTGCAAAAACAATCGCGCGAGACTGCCGCCGACGACATCGCTGATCGTGAC
The DNA here is from genome assembly GCF_007754155.1 of Stieleria neptunia. Classification (NCBI taxonomy): domain Bacteria; kingdom Pseudomonadati; phylum Planctomycetota; class Planctomycetia; order Pirellulales; family Pirellulaceae; genus Stieleria; species Stieleria neptunia. The sequence goes on from NZ_CP037423.1 coordinate 8,703,309, forward strand.
ACGGTAACTGCTGCGACCGCCGCCGCGGACATCGACGAACCCACGCGACTTGTGATACTTCACCAGATCCGTGTGGCCCGGGCGGACCTGACCCTTGGGGCCGATGAATTGCGTGTAATCGCCCGACTTCTTGCTGGTCGACAGGACCATCGCCGCGATCGGTTCGCCGGTGGTGTAGCCCGCCTCATAGCCTTGGGATTCAAACCGCGCCCCCTCGACCTCGACGCTGAGTTTTGATTCACCGCGGCCGGCGTCTCCCAGCAGCGCCTCGTGATCGGTCTGGTACAGGCCGGAGAGAAAGACGACCTTGTCTTTTTCGTTGCGGGGCGTGCCATACTTGTTGCCCCCGGGTCGGCGCCGATCCAAAAACGCTTGGACCTGCTCGCGACGGATCATCAGCCCGGCCGGACAACCGAACACGATGGTCGTCACCGCCGGGCCGTGGGATTCACCCGCGCCCGCGACACCAAAGTAAGGTCCACCAAGAATTTCCATGATTGTTCCTATCGGGAGCATCAAGTGGGATAGGCTTCCAGCCTGTCAAGAGCATCAAGTGGGATAGGCTTCCAGCCTGTCGATTGACCGCCTGGAAGCCTATCCCACAACCATTCCTCTAGAGCCCCAACGCGTCGCGCCCCTGGGCTTCGATTTCCATGACTTTGTCCAAACGGCGCTGGTGCCGCTCGCCCGGCGTGTAGCGGGCCCCCAGAAACGCGCGGACAATTTCCAGGGCCAACTCGCTGCCGATGATCCGGCCGCCGATGCACAACACGTTCATGTCATCGTGTTCGACCCCCTGGTGGGCCGAATAGGTATCGTGACAGATCGCCGCCCGAATCCCGGGAATTTTGTTCGCCGCGACACTCACGCCCACCCCGCTGCCACAGACCACGATGCCACGGTCCGCGTTGCCCAAAATGATCTCGCGTGAAACCGCGATCGCAAAATCGGGGTAGTCGCACCGCGCCGTGCTGTCGGTGCCACAGTCGATGACGTTGCCGACCAATGTCGCGTATGAAACGGCAGCAAGCTGTTCAGCAACCACCTGTTTGAGCGGGTAACCGGCGTGGTCGCCGCCGATGGCGACGCGTAACCGGTCGTCGGATGGGTTCTGATCGATCATGAATCAATGGGCGGGAGGAACAAAAGGCTAGTCAGGGCGGACAGTTTAGCTGGCAAGTTGAAAATTCGTTAGCCGCGAAAACACGTCGCCGGCCATTTGTCCGCGGTGCCGCAACGATCACCGTTGACCTGATCCACCAAAAAACCTAACCTAAGCCCCCCAAAGCATTTAGCTTCTCCTTTCCGATCCGAGCGGTGGTCAGAACGGGGCGTAAAACCGGACTTTCGTCGGATTGGCCCCAAATTGGCTGCTCTAGACGCGGGGGCCGTCGCGCTGCCAATCTGACTCTCTTGCGGGCGAATCTGTATGCTCGCGGCGAAACATACATAGAAACTTACTAAGCGATTCAGCGATGTCGTTTTTTGAAACCCTGGCAGATGTCACCGGCGCAGTCTTCGGCGGTGCCCTCAGCTCCTTTGAACGTGCGATCACGTCCGTGTTCGGATCGGCCAACGCGCGTCAAGTCACCGCACTCCAGGCCAAAGCGGAGGAGATCACCGCGCTTGAGCCGAAATACGAGGCGATGACCGACGAGGAGTTGCGTGAACAGACGCAGCTGTTCCGGCAACGGATCCGTGACGGCGAAAGCTTGGACGACATCTTGCCCGAAGCCTTTGCCGTCTGTCGCGAGGGCGGGAAACGCTTCCTCAGCATGCGTCACTACGACGTCCAGCTGATCGGCGGCATGGTGCTGCACCAGGGCAACATCGCCGAAATGGTCACCGGTGAAGGAAAGACGCTGGTTGCGACGCTGCCGGCCTATCTCAACGCGCTCGAGGGCAAAGGCGTTCACGTCATCACGGTCAACGATTACCTGGCCCGCCGTGACATGGAATGGATGGCGCCGCTGTACATGAACCTGGGTCTGACGGTCAACGCGATCCAATCGGGGATGTCGACCGGCGAAAAACAGGCCGCCTATCGCTGTGACATCACCTACGGAACGAACAACGAATTCGGCTTCGATTACTTGCGCGACAACATGCGGCCGGCCGCCCAAGGCGACGACCGTTTTCCGCCCGAAGCCCAGCAATGCCAAGGCCCGCTGAACTACGCGATCATCGACGAAGTGGACAACATTCTGATCGACGAGGCGAGAACGCCGTTGATCATCAGCGGCCCCAGCGAGATGGATCTGGGGCGATACGCCGATGCCGACCGCGTCGCACGGGCGCTGCGAAAAGAAGAACACTTCACCGTCGACGAAAAACAGCACAACGTCACGCTGACCGACGAGGGTGTGCGTGAAGCCGAACGGCTGGCCGGCGTCGAAAGTTTCTACACCGCCGGCAACATGGAATGGCCGCACCTGATCGACAACGCGCTCAAGGCCCACTACCTGTACAAGCTGGACGTCAATTACGTCGTCAAAGATCGCCAGATCGTGATCGTCGACGAGTTCACCGGTCGCTTGATGGACGGCCGACAATGGAGCGACGGGTTGCACCAAGCGGTCGAAGCCAAAGAAAATGTTCCGATCAAACCCGAAACCCAAACCTTTGCCACCGCCTCGCTGCAAAACATCTTCAAGATGTACAAGAAGCTGTCCGGCATGACCGGGACCGCGATGACCGAGGCCAACGAGTTTTGGAAGATCTACAAACTCGACGTGATTGCGATCCCGACCAACCGCGTCTTGCAACGGATCGAACATCCCGACGTCATCTATCTGACCGAAGAATTCAAATACAAAGCGCTCGCCGAAGAGATCGAACGGACCAACAAGTGGGATGTGTTGGGACTGAAGGACGGAACCGAATTGTGGGGCAAGATCGAGGAAGAACAGAGCGATCAAGTCAAATTCATCGGCAAGGGTGAAAAGACCCCTGACACGATCCCCAAGGCAAAGATCACCTCGATCGAATATGCCGGACGCCCCGTCCTGGTCGGTACCGTCAGCATCGAGAAGAGCGAAAAACTGAGCCTGTTGCTCGAACGCCGCGGCGTCAAACACGAAGTCCTGAACGCCAAACAGCACGAACGGGAAGCGGACATCGTTTCGCAAGCGGGACGAAAATACGCCGTCACGATCGCGACCAACATGGCCGGTCGTGGTACCGACATCATCCTCGGCGGCAACCCCGAGACCAAAGCCTGGGCACAACTGCAGCACAAGTACGCGACGCGACTGGACGTTCCCGACGAGGAATGGAACGAGTTGGTCGAATCGATCGACAAAGCCGAAGGCATGAGCGAGCAGGGCGAACACGTCCGCGAACTCGGCGGGTTGTACGTCCTGGGAACCGAACGTCACGAATCGCGACGCATCGACCTGCAGCTTCGCGGACGTTGCGGACGCCAAGGCGACCCCGGTTCGAGCCGTTTCTTCTTGTCGCTCGAAGACGACTTGATGCGGATCTTCGCCGGCGAGTGGGTCAAGAACATGATGGAACGGATCGGCATGAGGGAGGACGAACCGCTGGAGTCCAAACTCGTCACCCGCCGCATCGCAGCCGCCCAAAAGAAAGTCGAAGAACGCAACTTTGAAATGCGAAAGAGTTTGCTGGACTATGACGAGGTCATGGACGAGCAACGAAAACGCGTCTATCGCTATCGCCAAAACCTGCTCGATGGCCACAGCTCGCGGACGATGATTCTGGATCTGATCCGATCCCAGATCCAAGAACAGGTCGAAACGTTCTTGGAACCCGGCTACGGCGCCGAAACCTTTGCCGCCTTCGCCGGCGGCCAACTCGGTTGCACGCTGGATCCCAAAGATTTCCAAAACATGGAAATCTCCATGGCCACCAGCTACGCCCGCGAACAAGCCGAGCGAACCGCCGAAGTCACGGTCGAAGAAATCGTCGAAGAAAACCTGCCCGAAGGCATGGAGGACGAATGGAACTGGCAGGCGCTCGCCAAATGGTGCAACACCTCCCTGGGCACCAATTATCAAGACCATCAACTGAAAAAGATGGAACGCGATGAACTGATCAACACCCTGATCGAGAAAAGTCATCAAGCCATTGAAAAAGTTGATCTCAGCGAAGGCGAACCGTTCCTCGATGCCGACTACGGACTCCGCGTCCTCTGCGGTTGGATGCGACACCGCTTCGGAATCGAAACCACTCCCGAAGAATTCCGCGACGTCGAAGATCGACGTGCCGTCACCAAGGCGTTGGTCTCACGCGCCGAGGAAGCATACGCCGAGAAAGAAACCGAATACCCGGCACTCGCCGGCATCTCGCAATTCACCGTCCAGCAAGGTGCCCAAGTCATCTTGGATCGCGAAAACCTGGTCGGCTGGATCAAACGTCGCTTTGAGAAAGGGGTCGACATCGAGGAGGTACCGCTGAACCGTGACGACCTGAAAACGCAGCTGATCCAGTTCAGCCGCGAAACCAGCGACGCCGCCGGCGCCATGTACGCCAAAGCGGATGAGATGGTCCAGAACGTGTTCGGGGATGCCCAGGACGACCAGACCGCCGCGGTCGCCACCAGCGGAACCGACAAACTGGAAACCCTGGCCGCTTGGATGAAAAACGAACTGGGTGCTTCGATCGAAGCGGAAGATCTGGCGCGGATGAATCGTGAAAAACTCACCCTGGCCGTCGACGGTGCCGTCGATGATCGATTCCACCCCGAAATGCGACGCATGGAACGCCAGATCTTGCTGAACATCGTCGACGACGTTTGGAAAAATCACCTGCTGACGATGGACCACCTCCGCAGCAGCGTCGGCTTGAAAGGCTATGCCCAACTGGACCCCAAAGTCGAATACAAACGCGAAGGCATGCGGCTGTTCGACCACATGTGGGAATCGGTCGGTGAACAAGTCACCGGTTTGATCTTCCGCATGGAATCGTTCAACCAAGACTTCATCCGCAGCACCTGGGTCGACGCCAAAGCACGTCACGATGAAGTGCACTCGGTCGCCGGCCAAGCGGGCACCGCGACGGCGACCAAGGCCGCCACCCAAACGGCCGCACAACAGGCCGCCGAAGCGAGCAACCAGCAGACCGACGCCAAACCCGAGCCGATTCGAAATACCGGCGTCAAAATCGGACGCAATGATCCCTGCCCCTGCGGCAGCGGCAAGAAATACAAGAATTGCTGCCTGAGGAAGTAGCCAGTCGAATTCCCCGCCGATCTCGTTCCAGGGCTCCGCCTTGGAACGCAATGCCCCCGAGGCTCCGCCTCGTCCAACATTCAACCGGAAGGCGGAGCCTTCCAATCAGCCCGTCCCCAGGCAGAGCCTGGGAACGAGAAACGAGAAACAGACCGGAGGGCTTGCGCCCTGCCGCTAAAACCTCGTAAAACACAGCCAAACTCGTTCCAAGGCTCCGCCTTGGAACGCAATGCCCCCGAGGCTCCGCCTCACCCAGCAGCCAACCGGAAGGCGGAGCCTTCCAATCAGCCCGTCCCCAGGCAGAGCCTGGGAACGAGAAAGCACGACCCGAGAACGGAATCTCCAATGCAGCCAAACTCGTTCCAAGGCTCCGCCTTGGAACGCAATGCCCCCGAGGCTCCGCCTCACCCAGCAGCCAACCGGAAGGCGGAGCCTTCCAATCAGCCCGTCCCCAGGCAGAGCCTGGGAACGAGGAAGCACGACCCGAGAACGGAATCTCCAATGCAGCCAAACTCGTTCCAAGGCTCCGCCTTGGAACGCAATGCCCCCGAGGCTCCGCCTCACCCAGCAGCCAACCGGAAGGCGGAGCCTTCCAATCAGCCCGTCCCCAGGCAGAGCCTGGGAACGAGAAAGCACGACCCGAGAACGGAATCTCCAATGCAGCCAAACTCGTTCCAAGGCTCCGCCTTGGAACGCAATGCCCCCGAGGCTCCGCCTCACCCAGCAGCCAACCGGAAGGCGGAGCCTTCCAATCAGCCCGTCCCCAGGCAGAGCCTGGGAACGAGGAAGCACGACCCGAGAACGGAATCTCCAATGTTCGCCAATGCCGTCTACTTGATCGCGCTCACGGCACTCTCGCCGTGGATTCTGTATCGCCGGGTGCGGCACGGACGCTACCGCCGCGGGTGGCGACAGAAACTACTGGGCCTGTCGCCTGCCGAGGCGCGTCGTCTGCGCGGTGAAACCCCAACGGCGGATTGCCTTTGGCTGCACGCGGTCAGCGTCGGCGAAGTCAACTTGCTCGGCGGGCTGGTCAAGCGTTTGCAGACACAGTTCCCCCAGACGTCGATCGTGATCAGTTCCAGCACCGACACCGGATACGACCTGGCCGTCCAGCGCTTCGGAGCCGACCGCGTGTTCTTCTGCCCACTCGACTTTTCCTGGGCGGTCAAGCGCACCCTGGCCACTCTCCAGCCGAAGCTGTTGGTGCTCGCCGAACTTGAACTCTGGCCGAACCTGATCCAAACCGCCCGACAGCGAAACACCGACGTGATCGTCATCAATGGACGGTTGAGCCAACGCAGCGCCGCCGGCTATCAACGATTCGGCTGGCTGACGCGTTCGATCTTCACATCACTGAGCAGCGTTCAATGCCAAGACGAATCTTCGGCAGACCGCTTTGTCGCCTGCGGAACACCCCGGTCACGCATCGCCGTCAGCGGTTCGCTGAAATTTGACGATGCCCCGCAAACGCGTGAATGCGTCGAAGTCCAATCGCGCGCCCGCTGGGCAGGCGTCGATCCCTGGCACATGGTCTGGGTCGTCGGCAGCACGCAAGAAGGCGAAGAAAAAATAGCGTTGGACGTCTACCGACGACTCCGCGGGCGCCACCCCGAACTGCGGCTGATCCTGGTGCCACGCCACCCCGAACGGTTTGACCGCGTGGCGCAATTGATTGATGCCGAAGGGCTGCTCGCGCACCGTCGCTCGCGGGACGGCTCATTGGAAGATTTGAAATGGACCGCCGATCGAGTCCTGCTGATCGACACCATCGGTGAACTGCGGCACTGGTGGGGCGTCGGCCAGATCGCCACCGTCGGCGGCACCTTCGGCGACCGCGGTGGACAAAACATGCTTGAACCGGCCGGCTACGGCAATGCCATCGCCTTTGGCCCCGACACCCGAAACTTTACCGACATCGCCGAGCGACTGCTCGACGCCGGTGGCGCGGTGCGGGCGGCCAACGCGACCGAATTGGAAGCGTTCCTGGAGCGTTGCCTGACCGACATCCCGGCCGCCGATGCGCTCGGACGCTCCGCCAAGCAGGTCGTCGAGCAACACCGCGGCGCGAGCGAACGCACGGTCGACGCCATCGGCCAGTTCCTCGCCCCCGACGATCAGTCACAACGACGCGCGGCATAAACCGCTGGTGTGCAGACACGAGATCCCCTCCCGCTCAGGAATGTTGCGAAACGCGAGGAATCCTCATAAGGTCGTCGATGAAGTGTGATGCGGTCAGCGGACCGTTGTACGACGTCCTTTCTAGGTCGTCGTCGGGAGTCCAACGGACGACGGCCCGGAAGGGCCATCGTACTCGAAAAACCGGTCGTCCTAAGCTTGACGGTCTTTAGCCCAATGTCATCCTCTCGCACGCCCTACCGTGCGGCCAATTGGATCTGCGATTGACCGGGCGTTACGTCAGTCCGTGCTTCATCGATCAGACTTCGCAGGAACGCCTTCGCTTCCAAGTAGTCGCTCTTTTCGTAGTAGGCGACGTTGGCCTTCAACTCCTTTTCGATCCGCTCGATCCAATCTCGCATCGGCAGAAAATGATCGGGATTGATGCGTCCGACGCGGCTGCGTTGATCAAACACCAGATCAATCGGGCCGCGAGCCTTGTCGTAGTAGCTCGACCGCAGCAAGATCGGCCACGCGACCTGCCCGGTCATCGGATCGACGGGGCGACGACGTGACACGCTGGACACCAACTGCACCTCGGCCTGTTTTTGCTGGCGAACCTGTTCGCCACGGGCATGCAGGTGACCGAAACGACTTTGTTTGTTGATCTGTTTTCGTTCCAAGCGGGTCGCCAGAAATTCGACACTGTTTTGCATCTCCAACCGATCGGCGTGCAGGTGCTGCGTGCGAGCACTCGCGTTCAAGACGTTGGCCGTCGCCGCGGCCCTGAGCAACTCGGCACGCCCAAACGCGGGGTCGTAACCATAGCCGCGGTGAGCGTATCCATAATGGACCGGACGAACGTAGTGGACGCGGTGGTGGTGCGAGACGTATCCGTTGTGGCCGTGGCCTGAATCACACCCGCTGGAGTTCGATTGAGCCGCCGCCGGATCCACTGCCGCCAAGATCGAAAGCAACACAACCGAACAGAACGCGACGTTTGCAAAAGCAACCTTCATCGAACAAATCCCCGTGAAATGACTGGTTTGACGTGCCCACACCCAGCCAAGCGGGACAAACGGGGCGGTGTTACAGAAAAACGCATCAGAGGCCTTTTCCGCGACCGCGGGTATGATTTTCGATGGTTCGCCCGGTTAATTGCTGCAGTTCTTCGTTACAGCCCCGTTGATGTCGATTTGGACTTCAGTCGATTGATCAGCGGGACGGTCACCGCGATGATCATCAATGTCACGGCCACGGGGATCGGGATCAGGAACAGCCCCAGGACACCGATCACGAACAACCAGACCGCCGGCTCTTGAATCCAACCTTGGAACCGACCGCGGAACGGCCACATCAAAATGATGGCCAAACCGAACGTCAACAGCGTGATGCCGTTGACCAAGAGATCTTCCAGCGACTCGCGTTGCGTGAACGTCTGCGTCAACGGTGGCCCTTGCTCGATCGAATCCAAGCGTCGGATGGCGACCACGTCGAAATCGGAAAATCGATGCTGTGCGAACAGCGTCTGCGGCAATTCTGGATTGGATTGCAAGAAGCGGCCGGCCAATTGCAGCAACTGGCGGTCATAGGCATCCCATCGCTTTTGGGCGTCGCGATGGAGACTCGATCCGTCCGCCACGGGCGAGGACGCCTCCGCCGGATCCGACTCCGGTTTCGAACCGGTCGACGCTGCGGATTCCGCGGCGATCGGCGTCGTGCTGTCGGTGGTCGCGCTGTCGCCCGTTGGCGTGGATGACTCGACCATTCGAAACACGTGGCCGCTGCGTCTGGCGATCCCTTGGTAACGGGCGATCCATGGCAACAGCCAACGTTTGATTTCTTCGTCGCTTCGTTCGGCCAGCATGTCACGCGAGCGATCGATGGCCGTGACCACGCTTCCCGCCAACGCAACGGCACGCATCGAACCTTGCCGCTCGAAATCATTCGAGGAGCTTTCACCGAAGTCGACTTGCTGTTCAAGTTTCAGTTGTCGATTTTGATCGGCCAGCGGAGCCTGGTAGAACGTGACCCAAATGTCACGCGTCGGCACGCCCACCAAGTCACTCAGATAATGGGTGATGGCGCGTTCGGCCACGGGGACTTCGACCAGGACCTCCAACGATTGCGGAAGCCGGCTGTAGGCGAGCGGCACACGCACCTTGGTCGGATGCTGGGGTGTTGCGTCGTCGGAACCGTCACCGGCGTCGGCGTCGGGCGGCACATCACTCAAGTCAACTTCGCGTCCGGCAGACCAGATTCCGATACAGGTTGCCCCGATCGGCAACACGACCGAGACTTCATTACGGGTTTCCGGCAGCACGTCGAATCGCTGCAAGACCAACGCGTGATCGCCATCGAGAAACACCCTGGCGTCACAGCACAGAGCGAGCGGATTGATCGTCGCCTGTAACAGCGGTTCCAACTCGATCGACCAGTTGGTTTCGATCGGGGTGTAAAAGGAATAGCGTTCGGGCGATTCCACCTCGTTCTTGAATGCATCCATCCAGCCCTCGGTGGCCTTGACCGCACGCACCGATTGGGCACGCCACTGGATGGCCTGGGTCGTCAACTGGCCCGGCACCGCGATGCGGTGGTTGCGTAGTCTGGCCCCCAGCACCGTCACCGCTGGCACACTGACTCGAACCTGATCTCGGTTCTTCAGGCTGCCGGTGATCTGCACGCGTCGCACTTTTTCGTCGCCACGCGTCGATTGAACGGCTTCGTCGGGCATCGCGACGCGGATCACCGTGACCACATCGTCGCTGGATTCGCGTTTCGCCCAGACCCGCGCGTCGGTCACGTCCAGGTCGGCGGACCAACGTGTCGGGATCGTTAAATCGACGTAATCGGGTCGCTTGCCGCCGGGCAGTTCCAACAGCGTGTCGCAAAACCACTGGCCATCGGAGTATCGCATCCGGGTGATTTGATCACAGGTAAACATCGAACCGGCGGCGCGACGGCTGACCACGATCTGGTCGTCGGCCGACGGTGTGCTGCCGGAGCGGGAATCCACCACCGGAATCCGCCCGGCCAACAGATCGTCCTTGGTCAACGCGGCCGGCGTCCACGTGCCGGTGGGGCCGCCGTCGGACGCCGCGTTCTCCGCGGGCCGGTCCCGCGTGTTTTGCGGCTGCGTGTTTGGGGGTTGGGTCAGCGTCACGTCGAGCGAGCGTTCGCGCGTGATACGATACGTCTGGTGGGTCTGACCGTCCGACGAGATGGCGAATCGGGGCAGCGATGTCCGCCCCCGAATCGGGACCAAACTTTCGGCCAACACTTCGATCTTGGTGGCCCCATTGATTCGGTTGTCGCCGATCGCCAATTCCGTTCGAGTCCCCGTCGACGTTTTGACCGTCAGCGGCGTGATCGACGTGACGGCTTCGCCGTTGACAAAACAATTGACCAATCGGAAACGCGGGGGAATCGAGATTCGGAGGCGTTGCAGACTCGGCCGCAGGTCGACCAGATCCGCCTTCAACCTGAGTTCCATCTTGGTCTCGGCGACGTGCAAACGGTGATCCAGTTTGACCGTCGGGGTGGGATATTTGTCTTGCAACAGAACGAATGACGGGAACGCCTCTTTGATGACAAAGGCGCGTTGAATCTTTCCCGGATAGCCTCGCCAAGCGGCCAGAAACTCGTCTTCGGTCACCGGTTGCGACCCTTTTGCCAATTCGGAAACGCGAATCGAGCCAGCCGATTCGATGGCAAACAACGTCGGCGAGGAACGCTGCGACGCCGATGCAAAGACCTCCGGGATCGGCATCGTTTCACTGTCTTCGGTTGACGTCGGGTCGTTGAGCACCGACGGCAGCCGCCACAACAACCGGATCGGTGTGCCGATGCTGGATTGTTTTTCGAATCGATAGATTCCATTGCCGAGTGTCGCATTGACGCTCGAGGGGCGGTCGGGGCTGTCGACGTCGGATTCGGCCATCGCCCAACCGACCGACGTCAGACTCGGTGGCGGCCCGCCGAGAATCGTCAATTGCACCGTGTCGCCTTCCCGGAGTGATTCCTCCGGATTGATTTCACACTCGACGATCGTCGATTCGATTCCGGCCGAAATCCGATAGGCCCGGCTGAGGGTTTGCGCGGCGGGCTGTCCGGGTCGTTTCACCGGCCGACAGCGAATCGACAACTCGCGAATCGGCCCCAAGTCGGCTTCGTATCGCCCCAATTCGGGACGGAACAACGACCGCCCCAGGGGCTCGCCGAGCGAATCGACCTGAATCTCACGCGGCGCTTCGACGATCAACGTTGCCGAATGAATCGCCGGAATCGCCAATCGGATGACCGTGGTCGCCATCCCCTGTAACACGTCACCGTCGGCGGTGTCGCTGAACGGGTCTGGACCGCCAAGCGAATCTCCGCTGTCGCGGTCGACCGGCAGCGGTCGGTCCAGGCCATCCCCTCGCCCAGCGACGTTCTCCGAGTCACCGCCGAGCATTAACACAGACGGCAGGTACGTCAAACGCAGCAGACTCTGGCGGCTCGACGGGATGGTCGCGGTCACCATCCCTCGTTCATCGACGGTGAATCGGATGATTTGTGTTTCGCCATCCCCCACCCATTCGATCCGACGCAACGAATCGGCGCGGACGGGCAATCGCACGCGTGTCGACTCCCGCACCAATTGGATTTGATAGTCGGCCTGGACTTCTGCGGTGATCGAACCGGCCGCATCGCGTGGGGGCGTCAAGACGACACGGTACTCGGCCGATTGAAACTGGGCATCGACCGGGCGATCGGGATCAACGACCGAACGAATGGATTCGTAATCCGCTCGCGACATGTAGACCTTGTCCCCGGCGGGCGCATAGTCCGCTCCGATCGGCACCAGCAACTCGATCGGATCGTTCCGCCGGGTCTCGCCGTCACCGCTGCTGTCGATCTCGCGACGCGGTTCCTCGCCAGAGGAATCCTGCGCCGTCGCGACACCGGGCGCTGCGGCAAGCGTCCCGATCGCCAGCATCAAAATGGAACGGGTCGCCGAGACCGAAAAGTCTGCCGATCGGTCGCGGGCGCTTCGCTGTGACCGCGTGTCGTCCGACCGTAGCGCCCCATCGGTCCCGTTCGTCTTCTTCGCGTCCCGCTGGCGTCGATCGGTCATCACCACTTGCAACAAAGCCGCGGCGGCGAGCGGCACCGCAACCCAACCCACAATGGCCTGTTGGGCGGGCCACCAGATGATCGATCCACTGATCGCCGTCACCACCAGCACAAACAGCGTGTGAACGCCCATCGGAAACCACCGTGCGATCGACCAGCCCAAACAGAACAGGACCGTCGCGGTCAGCCACCCCAGCCCGATGGCCGCGTCTCGCGAAACCAAGATCAACTCCGCTCCCTCCGCCCCCTCCGCTGACTCGCCCGATTCGCCCGATTCGCCCGATTCGCCCGATTCGCCCGATTCGCCGGCGTACCAGTCCAGCAGGTGCGAAGCCGAGACGCGGTGCACGAGCAGCGTTCCCGCACCGGCTTGATAGGAAGCTTGATTTCGAATCACGTTGCCTTCCACCTCGACACGAGGAATGGGGCAGCGACGAAACCAACCGCTCGAGGAGTGACGTCGACGCATCAAGACGGAGATTTGATCACTTTGTTTTTGCGGGTTGATCCAAATCTCGCCGACGCCGACACGATCGGGAACGTAGCCCGTGTTGTTTCGGGAAACCGAAACGATTTCCAACTCATCGTCGAACGAAACACGAATCGGTTTGCGAGTCGAAACGTCGGCGACCAAATGAAACAGATCTTCATTGCGACTGTTGGCGACGACGTCAAACCGCTGGTCCCAAATCAACGTCGCCGCGGCGTCGCGACGCGCCCGACGCAACTGGATCTCGGGCCGCAGCAGCGGTTCGTATCGCAAATGTTGCGGTTGGTCCCCAAATGGCTGCAACGAATCGGTCGGTTCCGCCCCCGGCACCAATTGAACGCCCGGCGGGATTTCGGTGACCTCCCAACTGGCATCGATCGTGACCTCCGCGGTCTGACCGCGCGTCCGCCGCACGCTGGGCAGAGAAAGCGTCAACTGGTCTGCGACGGGGAAGTACCGTCGTCCGACCAATTCGTATTGCCGCAGGTCACGGCCTTCGAGTGTGATCAGGTAGGTTCCCAGCGGATCCAGCGGCATCCGTTCGACGCTGGAACTCGGCAGACTGACGGTCGCCGACTGATCGGTGCGTCGAAGCGACCAATCGAATTCTTCTTGTCGGGCGTTTCCGGTCAGCACCGACAGTTCCGAAATCGGCTGCGTCGTCTCGGCGCGGACCACGATCGTTTCGGCAACGTCGTTGCCCTCGGTTTCAATCACGTGACGCAGCGCCACGCCGAAGGAATCATCGACCGGTTCCAAGGTGACCGCGGGGATCTCGCCGGTGGGGCTGCGGATCAACAGCGTTTCCGATGTCGGTTGAAAAAAGGCGATCGATTCTTCGTCCAGGGTGGAGGACTCGAAGCGTCCCGGAAGCATCACCGAATTGCCATCCCATCGCCGTAGCGGTGGAGGTTGAATCGAGATCAGATGAGAACCGACGTGCTGCTCGGGACGCACGATCCACGTCGAATTCATCGCCAACTGGTTGCGATTCCTCGGCAAATTTTTTCGCGCAATCACCTCGATTTCGAACGTCGCCTGCGCCGACTCGCTGGGTGTCGGCCAGAGGACCCATTGGTTGGCACTGACGGGCACCGTGATGCGCCGCCCCGAACCGACGACGGTGACCGAGTCGACGTTCCAGTCCGGGTTGACGTTCATGCGAAAGGGTGACTGATGGTTTTGCATCAACCGGCATCGAATCCGGCTGTTGGATCGAACTTCCGGGGCCGGGGTCTGTTGGACACGCAAACGCGTCCAGATCGCGTCGATGAATCGTTCTTCCTTTTCAATCAACCGGAGCCGCGACCAGGTCGCATCGGATTGAGCATTTCTCGGTGGCGGACCGTCGGCGATCAGCAAGGTTTCTCCGGCACGCGTCGGTGTCTGAATCGATTGCCGCCACGTCGGCGGCAAGTCCCATTGTGCGACTTCCAATGGGTCCATCACCGCCACGATGGTTTGGGTCGACGCTTCGGTCCACAACACGTTCGGCTCGACCGGCGTCACCGACGGCAACTCGCAGATGCCATCGCCGAGCTCCCAAGTCGACGTCCCCTCGATCGTCAACGTCAACACACCCGACACCAGTTCGGGGCGCAGCGTTCCGCCGGCCGGATTGGCGGTCGACGGATCGATGACTCCGGCGACGTTGCCGGGCAGATCGACATCAATCAGCGATTGCCCGTCTTCACGACGCAAGACTTGATACGGTGCCTCGATCGAGTTGACTCGAATGGCCGTGACGGTCCCCAGCGGAGCACGCAGACGCAGACGGTTGCGTTGGCGGGGGAACTGGAGCGTCATCCGGTGAATCCACGAAACGCCCGACAAGTCCACCTCGTACTGTTTGGATTCTCGGCGGATGAACAACGGTTGGTTCGTGTCGTCGAGAGACCGTCGCCGGGCAAAGATCTCCAGCCGATTCAGCCCCCCGGCTTCCAACACATACCAACGGATGTCGCCGGTACGGGTCTGGACATCCGCGTCCGGAGGCGGGCCGGGGCGTTCGACCAGCACACCCTGGCTGGATTCCAAGACGATGTCGCTGGGCGTTGAAATGACCAATCGCGTCTGTGCGGTCCGCGGCAAGCGCAATTCAAAGCGTTTCGCCGCGCCCAACGATTGACTCCGCAACGTCCACCCGAATCGTATTTCAGATTGAGTCCAACCGTCGGATAGGAGGTCCGCCGACGAGCGGCTGTCCGCTGCCCCCGCGGCCCCGTCTGCCTCTCGCTCTGGCTCCCGAATCTCTGGCTGCTGAGATGCGGCGGGATCGTCGGCGACGACCGACTTGGGGATCACCGCAATCAATTCGCCCGCCGCATCAATTTCTAACCGCGGCACATTCACCGTCGACGCCGACAGCGGCGATCGCAGCCCGCCGGCGGAGTCCGTGATCGCCAAATTGACCTGTCCCAGCGTCCGCCGAATGATCGGGCGACGCTTGTGCTCGAGCACCAACTTGCTGCCCTCGCTGATGAACAGATCTTCGTCCAGCCGAATGTCATAAAACCCGCTGACCAAGCGGGCCTGATCCGAATCCGCGAATCGCTCGGCCCCGGTGCCGATGGCGTCACGCAGTTCATTGATCGAGACCGCGCGAAAATCGGACGGCACCAAATCGACGATCTGCGAAAGGAACACTCCGATCGGGCGCAGCGGCCGACCGTCACGGTCGCGAAGCGGCAGCGGTAACGTCAAGCGGTCGCGCGATGCCGCTGCAACATCCTCGTGACCCCCATCGGTCCACTCAGAGCCAGAATCCTCCTCCTCCTTCCCTCCCGTCTCCTTCTCCCCCGTCTCCTTCTCCCCCGTCTCCTTCCCTCCCGTCTCCTTCCCTCCCGTCTCCTTCCCTCCCGTCTCCTTCTCCCCTATCTCCTTGTCTCCCGTCTCCTTGTCTCCCGTCTCCTTGTCTCCCGTCTCCTTGTCTCCCGTCTCCTTGTCTCCCGTCTCCTTGTCTCCCGCCTCCTTCTCTCCCGTCTCCTTCTCTCCCGTCTCCTTCTCTCCCGCCTCCTTCTCTCCCACCACCGCGGGCGGTGGTGTCTCGCCGGGTTCTTGTTGACCGAACCCGGTCCCGGGCCACAGCATCAGACAACCGATCACGACCGGCACGCACATCAACCCGGATCGGATGTCGAAGAAACGACCGGCAGCGCCGCGGCGAAGCTTCGACGTGCCCGACGATGACGCCCCGGCGTGCCCGGTCTGGCACGCCTTGTTGTCGCTCACCGGGCGGTTCATGAAGCCACCTCGTTGGGTGATTTGGAGACGTCCTCCGGCCCGATCGAATGCGTCACGGCGACGCTGCTGGGCGGACGGTAATCGGGCGGCTGACGACGGCTTTGTGTCGATGCGTCGAGCCGCGCTTCACGCGTGCTGGTCAACACGCGAGAGGGTGTCGGCAAGACCAGGTTACGAATCGCCAGCATCACGATCACCAACACCAACGATAACATCGAGACTTGTCCCACCAGAATCGCGGCATCGGGAGCCGCGGCCAACAGGCCCGCAAAACCGACAATCGCGACGACCGACGACAACGGATTGCGTGTCGCGGGGATGTACGTCAACACCGCGGCCACAAACACGATCACGCCGGCAACGATCATCCACAGGATGGTGCGGGTGCCGACCAACGCCCGGAACGAGCGGTCATCCATCGACGAAAATAAATAGCGATTGCCGGTCGGCATCGGACTCAGCTCGATCAGATCGGACTGCGATGCGGCGATCCGATTGATCAGCGTGGTCTCGGTCATCAGCGGGCTGCGAATCAATCGCCAGCGGTCAAATCCCCACTGCATCTCACGTCCGACCGAAGGCGTCGTCCAAACCAGATGACAATCCGATGGGACGGTCAGCTGCCAAAACAGCTGCCCGGCCCCGGGACCGACATGCGCCAGGGGGACGATCGTTTGAAACAGACCGCCGCTGGTTCGGTCGACCCATAAACGAACATCGATCAGGTGCTTCTGCCTGTCGGAGGGGACACGCACGACCAATCGTTCGCCCACCATTTTGAAGGCCGCGCGTTCACCGTCGAGCGTGACGTAGGGCTCGGTTTGATCGGGATACCGAAGCTCCAACGCGAATTCACCGGTCCCTTCCAGACTGGCGATCAATTGATCGTGCTGCGAGATCTCGCTGATCACCGTCCGCACCACAATTTTGCCCGTCAGCAGTTCGCTGTCGGCGGGTGCCCGTGGCGAAATCCGCAACGGAACCGTTTTGGTCGGCAGCGTGCGAAAGACCAACTGATCGGTCAGTGATTTCTCGGCGGGCGTGATGTCGTGCGATTCACCTCCCAACAACTCCAACTCGACCTTGCCCCGCAACGTGATGTCCTGGACCAGCGGATACGGCAATCCGATTTCGACCAGGGTTTCGGGGGTCTCGGACTGGAAGGTCACCGTTTCCGAGTGAATGAAGCGGACTTCCATCTTGCCGTCGGCAAGCGCATCGGAAACCAGATCGTATTGCGTCGTCTGCGACAGCAGCGTCGCCTCGTCATGCTCCGCGTCATCCCGGTTGCTCTCGACCGAGTCCGATGCATCCGTTTTGACCGGTTGCAACTTGGCCGCACGGTCATTCACTTCGACGGACCATTGATTTTGCGTCGAGTCCGATGCCGCCGCAACATCTTCGCCGGTCGGCCCGTCCGACGACGCCTCCGGCAATCCCGCTCCGGCAATCAATTGGTTCGGTTCCGGGATCGCGATCCGCAGCCGTCCTTCCAAGTCGACGGGCGTTTCGATCAACCACGTGACGGTCGTCACCAATTGATCGCCGATCAATTTGACGTTGGCTTTGTTTTCCAGACTGATGCGGGGCGGACGCACGACCATTTCCCCGACGATGCGGGCGGCCGATTCGGGAGGCATCACGGCGAACACTCGGATCGCGTCGGCATCCCGCGGATCGTCCGCCGAGGCGCGCTCCCCGTTGCCGCCCCGTTCCAACCCGCTGCCGGTCGCCGAATCCGCCGTTCGCTCCAGATTGACCGAGCGTTCCAGGTCAACGACGAACGAACGCCGCCCCTTCCCCGAGAGCCGCACGATGGCTTCTTGAATCGTGATCGGATCGCGACGGTCCCCCGAACCGACGATCCGCGGCACCGGCAATTCGATGCGCTGATCCGCCTGCGCCGTCGACGCCTCCTGGATCGGACGCCGCGCCTTGATCATCACCGGGATGCTCTCCTCCATCCCCGTGTAACTGACTTCGATTTCGATCAAGTCATCCGATTCGTACCAGGGAAGCGGAGCTCCGGTGCGAGCATTTTCAATGCGAGGCGCCTGCCAATCCGCCAAATCGACGCTCAACAGTTGAGAACGATTGCCGTTTCCGACGGAACGAATTTCCATCGCCAGATTCGCATAGTTGTCTTGCAACTCGATGTCACACTCGCTGGAAACCCGGAACTCGCGTTTGGTCGCGTCCAACCAGATCGGCAACGTGAAGGCACCACGGATGAATTGAAAGGAATAACTCCGCTGGTCGACCGCTGCTTCCTCCTCAACGGCCGACGTCGTGTTTTTGACATACGATCGTTGATGCCACCGCAACCGATAATCCGCGCCCGTGGTGATGTTGATCGTGCCCTGGTTGCGGAGCGCCTCCTCGACGACGGGCACCTGCAAGGGCAACGGTTTCTTGACCGTCGGCGAATCGCTCGGAAGCTCCAATCGAAACTCCAACACGATGCTCTGCCGACGTTCGAACTTGGGAATCGTGACCAGAAACAACTCGTCGTCGGCGGCGTCAGGTTTGGAGAGTTCGACTTGCTGACCGAATTGACCACTGGTGATCAATTTCGGTTCGTCTCGCAACGATGCCCCCGGGGGAAGCCGCAGTTTAAAACTGGAAATCGGACCGCGCGAATCACGCACCGTCATCTTCACGTTCTGCAGCAACTGGTCCTGCGGAGAATTCCATTGCATCGCAATCCCGCTGGTGGCTTCCAACAGCGGTACCGAAACGGGACGATCCATCGTGCCCCACTGAAGCGTGAAACGGCCTCCGCTGCTGATCACTTTGAACTGACTGCGTCCTGTGTTGTCGGTCGACGTTTCAATGACTTCATCGTCTCGATTGGGAATCACGCCGACGACGTCCCGTGAATCACTGATCAAATTGATTTCCGTCGCAGCGGGTGGCAATCGAAAATCCAAGGCGTGCAGCACATCGGTCTCGACGCGAGCCGACATCTGCATGCGAAATCCGACGACGGTGTCCTGGGCGACCGAGGCGAGCAATTCATAATCCCCGGAATCCTGGTCGACCGACACGGCCAGCTTGTTGCCATTCTCCGCACCGGAAAAGAACTCGACCGGCCCCAGCCGATGGAAGTTTTCCATCGCCAAGGGAATTTCGATCGTCTCCTCCCCCGTCGCGTCGACCACCACACGCACCTCCACCGACAACTCCGCCCGATTGCCATCGACACGCCCGTCAATCTTGACCGTGTCGTAGACGTAGCGGCGGGTCTGGTTCTTGCCGCCCCGCTCCAGCTCCAGATACCGCTCGTAATTCATCCCCGGGGCGTAGATCGCATTCTCGGAGACATCCAAAAACATCATCCCCTTGATCGGCAGCTTTCCCGACTCGGCCGGTGTCGCTGAGGGGCGGAGGATTTCCGCAGGCGGATACGTCCCCGGTGGCTGGCCTTGGCTCGGTCCACCGATCACCAGCCACAACAACACTCCGGCGGACCCCAACACCGACGCAGCGATCGATCCGGCGGACATCAATGCCGCCGAAAAGATATTCGTTACCGAATCGGTGCGATTCATAAACCAGGTGGACTCGATACGGTCTGCGGCAACGCGGCGAGCCGACCGGGACTCGCGCGCAAGCAGCACGTGGCGGATTGAGAAAGGAGAAGGAAGCGGACCATGCTTCCGTCAATGGCGGACCATCCGTTCAGGAAACAGCCCCTTTAGTTTACGCAAACCACGCAACCGGAAACAGCAAAAGCGCGCCCTTCCGGCCCGGATTTCGTCGGTCTGCCCTCGGCCCGGGACTTCAAGTCGTCTAACCAGCCAATTCTGCAACATCGTCACATCCGTCCCTGATCCCCCACCATTGGACGGACACGTCAGAAAGTGCGAGCCGCCCCGCCGCGTCGCGGGAAAAACGCATCTCGGGAAAAACGCGTCGCGGTTCGCGACGGGACTCGTCAAGGCTTTCGCGGAGGCTTCAGCCCGAAAGAGGAATCTGGATGAGAGAACGCCGACAAAGCACTAACTCAGCGGCAACGGGCTACCCGTTAACGCGTCGATCGCCGCGCCGATCCACTTCGCCTCGATCACCCGGCCGGAACGATTGACGATCAGCCACGGTCGGGCCCGCCGGATCACGCCCTTTTCCAGAAAGTCGCCGAACAATGTCACACGCTGCGCCCGGTCGGGGTCGATCGGTCCCGACCCTCCCACATCCTGGGGACCGAGAAGGACCGCCGCGGCGGAATCGCCATCGTCCGCGTGATGCACGCGGCATCCCGAGGCGGCAACGCGCTCGACGCGGGCCCCCTCTCGCGCGGGCAAAACCAGATCGAGTGAGGGGTGGGCATCCAACAGCGTCGTCTGGATCGAAACCAGCAATTCAAAGCAAGCGTGGTTCCGGTCAACGGCAAACCCATCCCACTCAACCGGCCGGACGACCAACCGAAACCCGAACTGACGGTCGTCGGATTGGGGAAAGGACAGATGCAACTCGTCGCCACGGACGAATTGTTCGTCCAAACGCGGCAACGTTTGATTCCCCGGCTGATCGCTCGCCTGATCGCTCGCCTGATCACGCTGGGCAACCAGGCGGATGGCCTGGTCCCCGACGTGCAGCGCGACTCCATCGCGGCCTCCACGGGCTTCGATTCGCCAAACCGAATCTTCGACCTGCCAGGCCGCGATGCCGATTCGATTGGGGGCCGTCAACCACATTCCGTTCAGCTCGCGTATTCGGCGCCGAAGAATTCTTTGCTGTCGTCGACGTTCGGCTTGATCGTGCGGGCACCTTCTTGCCAGTTGGCCGGGCACACTTCGCCATTTTCTTCAAAGAATTGAAGTGCCTTGACCATTCGCAGGGCTTCGTCGACGCTTCGGCCCAACGGCAGGTCATTGACCACTTGATGGCGCACGACGCCTTCCTTGTCGATCAG
This sequence comes from Stieleria neptunia, assembly GCF_007754155.1. Classification (NCBI taxonomy): domain Bacteria; kingdom Pseudomonadati; phylum Planctomycetota; class Planctomycetia; order Pirellulales; family Pirellulaceae; genus Stieleria; species Stieleria neptunia. The sequence goes on from NZ_CP037423.1 coordinate 8,724,382, forward strand.
GAACAAACCGCGCAAGGCGACGCCGCCGTCGAGCAAGACGTCGTAGTCACGCGAAATTTGTTTGTTCATGTCCGCCACCAAGGGATAGGCGGTCTTGCCGATGCCGCCGGCGTTGCGCGGCGTGTTGGTCCAGGCCAAGTGGCTGAAGTGGCTGTCGACCGAAACACCCAGAATCTGCACGCCCAGCTCGGCGAATTCCGACTCACGATCGGAAAACGCGATGATCTCGGTCGGGCAGACGAAGGTGAAATCCAGCGGCCAGAAGAACAGCAGGACGTACTTGCCCTTGTAATCGCTCAAGGAAATTTCTTTGAACTGGCCGTCGGGCAGAACGGCTTGTGCTTTGAAGTCAGGGGCCTGTTGGGTAACCAATACGCTCATGGGACCGGTCAAAACTCGCAGTCGAGGAAGGTTCGAGGTGAACGGCGACTCCAGACGAATCGCCCTAGCCGGGCGGAACGTCGCCGCTCCGCCGTTACCCCACACTATCCAGCAGGTGCAAGTTTCGGACAAGCGGGCGTAGAAAAAACGCCCACCGGCATCCATCCATCCGCATCACTCTGCCGGCGGACGCCGCGGCCGTTCTCCGCCAGGCGCGTCGCCACCGCGATCCCCGCCGGGTCGCCCACCGCCGCCGCGACGCATGTTGCCCATCCGCGCCTGCATCGCCTTTTCGATCTCCTCACGCGACAGTTTGCCGTCTTCGTTGGTGTCCGCGCGGTCCAGCATCGCGGCCATCCGTTCGGGCAATTCGTCGGCAGCCAGCAAGCCGTCGCCGTCCTTGTCCTGGGTCATCAACCGATCCAGCATGGCTTTGGGATCGCCGAACCCGGCTCCGCGACCACCGGGACCTCCCGCCCCATCGCCGGGGCCGGGACCACGTCCGGCGTCACCCTCACGGGGCCCGCGCCCGCCGGGACCGTCCGGTCCGCGGTCACCAAAGCCACGTCCGCCCGGTCCGCCGCGCGAGGGCGCCATTTCTGCCGAATCCAGCTTGCCGTCGTTGTTTTTGTCCAGCGTTTTCAGCGCCACACTGGCGTTGGCAATCTCAGTTGCGGAAAGGACGCCGTCTTTGTCGGCATCCAATGCGGCCATCACCGGCAGCCGCATCAGCATCTGCGCTCCAGAGCCGCCCGGTCCTCCGGGGCCACCGAATCCGCCACGTGGGCCAGTCTGGTCGCCCTGTCCACCGCGTCGGCCGCGGGGACCCCCTCGCTCGCCGGGCTGTCCCCCCTCGCGAGCCTCGGGACGGCCGCGTCGCCGGCCCTCCTCGGACTCCTGTGCCATGGAATGGGAAGCGGAAATCGCGACGGCGAGCCCCGCGACACCACAAAGGGTCAGCCGCAAGGCGGTCTTGGTTCGAATCTTCATTGGATGGTTTCCCGGCGTGATGAGCAAACGTTTAGCGGCCAACAACCTCGATTGCCGCCTGTTTCGCAGGACTCGAAAGATACTTCCCCCACACACCCATCAAAGCGACGAAGTTGGCGGTAGAATCGAGACTGCGAAGGCCGACAAGTGTTTGTCGGCCCAGTGATTGAACGCCGTGCGATCGCCAGGGTTTCGCCGGCTCAGCCGAATTAAGCAGGGCCAGCCGAATTAAGCAGGGCCAGCCGAATTAAGCAGGGCCAGCCGAATTAAGCAGGGCCAGCCGAATTAAGCAGGGCCAGCCGAATTAAGCAGGGCCAGCCGAATTAAGCAGGGCAAGTCGAATTAAGCAGGGCCAGTCGATTTCATTCGCCGAACCACTCAACACTTCCGGGCAAACCGATGAGTGAACCAGACCGTGATCCGCCGCCAGAATTGTTCGACAATGACGGCAGCTACATTTGTGACAGTTGCGGCGAAGAGATCGTGATCCCGTTGGACCCGGTCGCCGGACACTCCCAAACCTTTGTCGAAGATTGCCCGGTTTGCTGCAATCCGAGCGTGATCCATGTCGATTGGGAGGGCGCCGAAGCACGCGTCTGGGCGGAATCGGAACAAGATCGATTCTGATCTCGCCCCCCCCCCCCGCACCTTTCCCTTTGTCCTACACCCTGCGAGAACACCCTTCATGCGACTTCCACCCTGGGCCATCGAAGCCATCCGTAACGGCGTTGCCGATGTGGCCCGCAAAGCGAGCGACACCGAAACGATCACGCGGGTCAAGGCACAGGCCGCCGAATTGCTCCGCGACCTGCCCGAAAATGCCTCACGCGGCATCGACGCACTCGTCAAAACCGCCAGCGAGACCGCCCGCGGCGCGATCGACCAGGGCCGCGAATCGATGCTCCGCTGGACCGAGCGTCAAACCGATCTGGCGGTCCGCTGTCTCAATGCCGGCGGCGTGCTGCTCTCCCGCCACGGCAGCGGAATCTCGCTCTCCGATCATGTCTTGCAACTCGGTTGCGAGGTGCTCCGCGGAGACTGCGTGGACAACGACCTGGAACAACAACTGGATCGTTCGCTGACACGCTTGCTCGATGTCGACGGTCACGCCGTCGCCGTGGCCACCAGCCTCGACGCGGCGATCGCATCGCTAAGCGTCTTGGCCAAAGAGCGAAAACTGGTGATGCACCGCAGCCAGGCGATTCGTCTGCCCTCGGGCACTCCGCTGCCCGATGCCTTCGCCGGTCTGACGCTGACCGAATGCGGCGGCGTCCAAACGTTGGAACCGAGTGACTTTGACGGCATCGACCACGCCTGCGTGATCCTGGCCGACGATGGGATGCACCCCGTCACGCCGATTCCGATCAATGGCCGCGACGTGATCAGCGTCGCCGTCCTTCCCGTCGCCACGATTCACCAAAGCCATGAATCGATCCCCAGCGCCGAGTCGCTGCTGCGATCGGGAATCGATTTGGTCGTGCTGCCCGGCGGCCCGCTGACCGGTGGCACAACCGCGGGCATCATCGCCGGAAAAAAATCGCTGATCGAATCCATTCAACAGGACAGTCGCTGGAACACGCACGCCGCGGCCGCCGGAATCGTCGCCATGACGGTCGCCGCCATGACCGCGCCGTCCCCCAACCCGTTGTCGGTCTTGATCGATACCGGTGAAGACAACTTGCGCAGTCGCGCCGAACGGATGGCGACCCGGCTGACCGCCGACGAATCGATCGCCAGCTGTCAGATCACCGACCGGCCGGCCCGGCTTGTCGCGGACGCCCGCTGGCAGTTCCCCTCACGGCAACTCAATTTGCGGCACCAAACGCTCTCGGCCGAACACTGGGCGAATCAACTGATCAAACAAAACCCCGCCGTGCTGACCACGATCGACGGCGACAACCTGGTCGTCGACTTCCGCTGGCTGCCCGCCGGCGAAGACGCCACCCTGGCCGACGCACTGGGTTCCAGTGAAACAACCGAGACGGCTGCCGCCGGCACCGATGATCACTAACCGATGGCGCGTCGGTTGCATCGGCCGACAGCCTGCGAATCAGTGATCTCCACTCCGTGGCCGCCCCCTCCAGAACTTGCCGATCTCCCAAGCGTACTCGCTCGGGATGAAACGTTCGAATCCGGCGCCCGGATAGTTCGTCAGCTCGCCGATGTATAGCTGCCGGCCGATCACGTAGAAGTCGACGCGCAGGAACTCGAACGGCTCGGCCAGGGTCTCGGCCAGCTCGATCATGCGTGGCAAACACGCAGGACACAGATCTGGTTCGTGCTTCTGCAGCGTCCAACGCGCCGGCAGCGGGTTCCATTGTGGGTCGTACACGTTGCGAGTGTGCTGATCGAAGCGGCCGCGATCCACCTGCAGGAAACGCACCTTGCCGCCGATGACATAGGCCTTGTAGTCGGGCGGCGGTCCGCCGCCGTCATCGCTCAATAACGTCTCTGCCATCAACCGACGTGGCACACCACGATAGCACCATTCGCGATTGACGTGGCTGTAGCAGCGTCTCAGCCAGCAGCGCATCCGGTCCCGCACCTCGTCCTCGTCAAGCTCGTCCTCGGCCCGTACGATCAGCACCTGGCCACTGGCAGCGGTGGGCTTGAGCACCAGCGGACGCGGCAGGGCCGACAGCGGCACGTCTTCGGGCCGGTTCCACACGCCCAGCAACGGCACCAGCACATCGGCACCGACGCGTTGGGCAATGTAATGGCGCGACTCAATCTTGTCGGCCGGAATGCGCAGCATCGGATCGCGACAGCGCAGCATGTATTCGTGGATGTGCTCGTTGAAGCTGCGGGGGTGCCGATAATCGGGCCAGGTGCCGAAGTAGGCGCGATAGCCCAGACGCAGGTAGACGCTGTCGGGGAACGGCCACAGCAGGACGCGGCCGATGCTGACCGACAGCTTGTGTAAGTCGTATTCCCGCCAACAGCGCACCAGCGCCATGACGGAACTTCGCAGGCCCCGCCGCCAGCGTTTGGGCGGTTCGCATGGAGGATTAGACAGAGCTTCGATGCTGACGGTTGCCTTCGTTCGGCTTACAAGAGAGCCCGTACTGCAGCGGGGGGTTTGGCGGTGACATGAGGAACCGATCGCAACGTTGATCACTCGCAATCGATCGAGGGAGCCCCTCACTCCGTTCAGAATACGTCAAAGAACCAAGACGCTCAAGACAAGCCGGGAAGCCCCCCGGGTTGCCAAGGACCGTCGGAAACGAATTTAACTCCGCCAGTAATTGTTCCGGCGATCACGAAGACAGCAGACGCTTCGAATCAGAGCGTCTTCAAAAAGTTCAGCCCGAAGTATCCATAATCCTGGCCGTCGACGTCTCCATCGCCATCATGGTCAAAACCTGAATGCAATGGGGCATCGCCGGCTTGCTTGAGGAATGATCGGCCGAAACGGCCGTAGTCTTGTCCATCGACGTCCCGGTCGCCGTCACTATCACCGAAGAAGCGAAAGAACCGGTCCGCTGCATCATCGCCGAATGAAACGTCGCCCGCCATCGGCAGGTCGGTCGAGACGGCAGTGATTTGCGCACCGTCCACATTCAATTGGTAACTCCCATCCCGGAGAGAATGCAGCCCATTGGATCGCGTCTGGACGAAGGCCCCGGGCAGGAACGTGATTGTTGCGACGGTGCCCCCGTTTTCCAATCGAGATGAAACGGTTAGCCCGTCAACCTCCACCTCGCGATCACGGTCGATGATCGAAAACGCCGTCGACCTCGCGTCAACCTCGCGGTCGAACACGACTTCGATTTCGGTAACGGAGCTACGTTGCAATTCGCCCTGATTGACTTCAAACCCCAGCACCGTCGGCGCGGCCGGCAGGACACTGACGACATAGTCTTCGATCTCGCCGTCGGGCGCAAGTCCAGTTGGACTCAAGCCCCCTGCCGTACTGAGTCGAACTCGGGCATAGGTGACGCCCGCAACCGCACTAGCGGGCAATGAATAATTCAACGTTTGCAATCCTTCGACGACGACCTGACTGTCGAGAATTTTTTCGTCGATCCCCCACTGACCATCACCGTCGAAATCGATCCAAGCATCCACGTGGGCGGAAGCCCCCCGATTCTGCAATTCGATGTTGACGCCGGCAATCCCCGTCCCCAGATCGATCTTGCCGAACAGGACTCCGTCCTCGTCACCGTCGGAGTCCGCATTCACACTTGGAACACCATCGTGTTCGCCATCTCGGCTTTGACCGAGTTGAGGCCCCACCGCTCGATGGACGGGCATCCCGTCAGAAAATGTCGTCGGGTAAGGCGCCGGCGCGTCGCCAAAGTCCAGCCCGCCAGTTGGCAGGTTTTCCCACCACGTCACGGTATTCTGCGCGGACAGTGCCACGACGGCATCCAAGTCACCGTCCTGATCCAGGTCGCCGACGGCAAGTCCCGAAGCGTCATCAAAGGAACGAACGCTTGGATCCGCCGTGAAGTTGCCTTGCCCGTCGTTTTGATACCAGGAGACTCGGTCATTGCCACGGTCAGCCACAATGACATCACTGTCGCCGTCTCCGTCAAAGTCGGCCGCGAAGGCGCGTGTCGAATTGGTGAACGAGTCGATCGGGCGACGGACGAATTGCTGCGTCCCGTCATTGATGTACCAGACGACCACGGTGCCGCCTTCACTGACCGCCAGAATGTCTTGATCCCCATCACGATCAACATCAGACGTCGTGATGGAGACGTTTCCTCCGCTGCCGGTCGCAATCACCCGCCGCAAAAAGTTTTGCTGTCCATCGTTCTCGTACCACAGCAGCGCGTCGGTCGAGACGGTGGTTCCTGCGATGAAATCGATGTCCCCATCGGAGTCGAGATCGGATGGATAAACGTCAACGAGAGTCGAGTGACCGACACCTGGAACACGGTGTTCGGTGAAGCCTTCGTTTCCGTCGTTTTCGAACCAGGAAAACTCCTCGTCCGCCATGTGGGCAACCAACACGTCGGTGTCGCCGTCCGTATCGATATCCGCAGTCGAAACGCGTTGCGGAGCGAGCAATCCCGCACCCACCACGTGCGACTCGAATCCCCCCTGCGATCCGCTTTCAAACCAATGCACCGAACCGGCCGGGTCGATCGCCAGGACGTCGGCATCGCCGTCGCCATCGAGATCGGACACGGATGCATCGATCACATGGGCCACCTCGCTATCGATGATCCGCATGACGTATTTTCCTTCGCCCTGACTCTCGTACCAAGCGACGGTGCTGTCGCCTGGAGACGCACTCACCACATCCAGTCGCCCGTCGCCGTTGATGTCACCGACCTCCACATCGGCAACCCTGTTGGGAGGGGTGTGTAAAGGATGCTTGGTGAATGACTGGGCACCATCATTTTCATACCAAACAACCACGTCGTGGACGTTGAATGCAGCGACGGCGTCGATGTCACCGTCACCATCGATATCACCCGGGGTGACGTGCATGGCGCCATAACGAGATCCCGGAATGACATGTTCGGAAAACGATTCACTACCATCGTTCTCATACCAGGCGATCAGGTTGACCTGGTTCAAGTGGATTGCTGCTAACACATCAGCATCGCCATCGAGATCAAAGTCGACGACCGTCACGTGACGCACAATCGCTGGTGTCTGGAAGATCTCGCGGGGGGCAAACGATCCGTCGCCATTGTTTATGTAGAGTTGAATGGCCCCGTCATTGAATCCCGCAACCACGTCCCCAAGCCCATCGCCGTCGACGTCATCGATTGCAACCGCCGTTGCGATGTTTCCACTGAATGTGGCGACGAGGTGCTCCGTAAAGTCACCTTGCCCGTCGTTCTCAAACCACTTGATCTCGTTAAACCCAGAGCCGGCGACATCGATATCACCATCTCCGTCGATGTCGGAAATCGCGACACTCCTGATTGAATCCACGCTGCCAATCGTACTGCGTTGAAAATTGGCTTGTCCGTCGTTCGTATGCAGGGTAATCGAGTTTGTCCAACCATGAATCACGTCGATATCACGATCGCCATCAATGTCGACTGCTGCAACGTCGAACAGACCGATCCCAAGGCCCATGACAACGCGTTTTTCAAAGCCCTGGCTTCCATCGTTGCGGTACCAATTGACTCCCAGAGCAGACCAAGGGGACGTTTGCGAATAAGTGGCGACGAGGACGTCAAGATTCCCATCCTGATCAATGTCGGCGATTGCAACGTCGTCAACCTTTCCGGCGTTGTACGCGACAATCCTTTCCACAAACGTTTGGTTCCCTGTGTTTTCGAACCAAATGACCCTGCCCTTGTCCCTGTAAGCAGTCACGATGTCCGTGTCGCCATCGCCATCAAGATCTCCCATCGCGGTGGCCCGAGTTTGCCCGTTTCCTTCGTCGATTGCATGCGTCGTTGATAGGCCCGTGCTTGGGAACGGGGCAAGGATCTCAATCGGATAGTCTTCGACTTCACCATCACTTGCCTCCGACCGAAGACTCGCGTCGCCGTCAGAACTGAGACGGAATCGTGCGTAACTCGTGCCGGCGCTCGCGAACGCCGGAACGTCGAACTCAAGCAGGTTGTCACCTTCCACCAATGCCCTGGAATCGAAGACGTGTTCGCCCGGCCCCGACCAACTTCCGTCACGATCAAAATCAATCCATGCGTCCAGACGCCCCGCGCCTCCCTGGACGTTGACTCGCACCGTTGCATCAACCATCCCGACTTGTACACGTCCGAACGAGACTCCATCATCCGTCGAATGTCCCAAAGCATTTGGCGTGTGTTGGCAAACCGAATCTTCACCGCGTGTCGCACCCAGCTTGACACCTGTCGCGATGTGCCTTGCGCCATCCTCGGAAAGCGCCGTCGGATAGGGTGCCGGTGCATCACCACAGTCGATGGCCACACCGGTGGTCAGCGCAAGGCGAAGCTCAAGCAACTCCAGCCCCAGCCGCCGCCCGTCCACCCGACGCCGATGGGCCTTGCAAGCACTCTGTTTTCGGGTCGCTTTTCGCATGCTGTTGATTCGATCCTGAATATTGGCTGCATTGCAGCACGAGCCGGACGCCACTGCGATGACACAAGCCCGACCAGTGTACATCTGACGGGTACCGCTCGCAAATTAAGTCACTTCGTTGCGTGCGCGACCGCGGCCCTAAGCTGGAGGTCGTCCAGTTTTTGAGTGGTTGATTTCAAAGGGCTGTCGTCACTCTCCCTCTGGGAGAGTCGAGCGTAGCGAGGAGAGGGTTCTCTTTGCTGCTTGGGATGCGACTCGGCCAGGTGAAGTAAAACGCGCGATTCATCGTTCGACCTCCCCTCGCTTCGCTCGACCCTCCTGCCAGGAGGGTGACTTTAAAAACCGCGCCACCTCCTTTGGCGGTTGTACGTCGCCACCAATCCCCGAAACGTTTGCGCCGGCGGCGGTAACGTCGAATCGCAACAGCGGTTGATCCTTCGGCGGATCGGCGAACATCAGGTCGACCAGAATCCCACTGATCAGGATGACGCCGCCTGATGCCAAACGATCGCCACGACCAAATTGTTTGCGCGTACAATTGCCGGCACCAACTTGAGCGTTCTTCAATTCAGGAACTCGTTTCGCCATGAACAATTCGCATCTCAACCGGTTTCTGCTGGTCACGATGTTCGGTTTCATTTCAGCGGTCGCCGTCTGCCAGGAAGTCGATCCACGGTCCGCAGAAGAATCGGCCACGCGGGTGCGTCGCGAGTATCTGCAGCAGCTTGCGCATCAGTACTCGCTCGCATCGTCATCGCAGGAAGAAACGTTCACACTCACCGAAGACGCGTTGCTGTTCTACAGCAATCCGACCAAAGCGCTTGGCAGCACGCATGGCGCGTCGTTCCTTTGGCTCGATGGCAAACGACCAGTTGCCGCCTGTTCGTTTTCGATCCGCCGCCCCAACGATAGCGTCGGGCTGGAATTCTCTTCGTTCGTCGACGCGGCGTTGGAATGTCGCCGCGATGGAGAGTTGATTTGGAACCCACGGACCTGGAATAGTGAGCCGGCGAAGATCTCCGGGGCACCCGAGCCTGCGGCTCAGGCAACACGTCGTCTGGTGCAAATGCGCGCCGTGGCGCGACAATTCCGTTCGACGTGTTATGACCGACGAAGTGGCGAACCGACAGAGTTGCGATTGCTTCCACAACCGCTTTACCGCTACGAGGACGTCAACAGCGGCGTCGTCGACGGAGCGGTCTTCGCGTACGTGATCAGCAACGACCCCGAACTGCTACTACGGCTGGAAGCAATCGAATCGAACGGCACACGCGTCTGGCAAGGATCGTTCGCCAGGATGACCTCTCGCCAGCTCGCGGTGACGACCGAGAAGACCGCAATCTGGGAGGTCGCCAATTATTACGATGGCGTCCGATCGAGCAACCGCCCGTATCTCGAAGCGGGAGCCGAGGGGAGAGAAGGACTCGAGGAATTCCAACGGAGCCAATCGCAATCCGCTGATATTCGATAAGCATCCGGGCGTGGATGACCACTGACATGATTCGTTCTATTTGGGAAATCGCTGCGATCGTTTGCCTTCGCTTTCCGGTTCCGATTCGTGCTTGGGCGATCGCCGTCGCGTTGACCAACTTAGCCTCGCTGCTGTTCCTAGGAACACTCGAGGGCAGGGTGGTTTTGCTTGCGTTGATCATCGCGATTTCGATCATGGCAATGATCCACCAGCGACTCGGTTTCGTGCGGCTACTTGGAGCGGGGCACGTGACCTGGTTGGTGATGCTACCGTGGTTGCTGATGCGTTTGCCGTCCGCGGCCTCAAACCCTGCGTTTCATGGCTGGCTCGTCGCGCTACTCGTCTTGAACTCGATCTGTTTGATGGTGGATACCGCCGATGTGATCAGGTTTTTTCGTGGTGAAAGGGATCCGCATTACCGTCTGTGAACGGAGAAAAAAGTTTCAGAACTCCAATCCGTGGCGCTGGGCGTCTGCATGATCGATCTCTAGACATGCTCGCCGGGATAACAACCGTGCGATGGGACCGATCCGGTCACTTCACTGGCGAGCACCGGTCACCGTTTCGCATCTTCCATCGACGCCTTGATCTTGCCCGACGTCGGGATTTGCAAGGCGATCCCGAGCACCGCCAGCACGATCGGGACCAGATGGGCCAGGTTGTTGTCGATGAACATGAAGATCGCATTGATGATCGCCGGGCCCTCCACCAACGCCTGGCCGATCAGCGTGTACGTTGCCACCGCCCCGACAAAAGCTCGCCCCGAGGGCGGCAACGGCGAACCACCCTCCAGCGGCCGCGGCAACTCATCAGCGGACGCCTTGAGCCGCGTCTCCGCTTGATTTTTCATGATCCCTCGCAACACAATCGCGGCCCCGGCGGAGGCGACGAACACCCCATAACCGATGATCAAGAACAGCATCGCGTCACCGTCAAATCGCATCAGTGGCTGATCTTCGGGAGGATTGGCAAACACCAGATAAGTCAGAATCACCGTGATCATGACGACGCCGCTGATCAGCGCCAGTGAGATGATCGTACCGGTTCGCGCCGCCGCATCGATCGTGCCCGCCGATCGCCCTTGCGGAAACAATCCCCCTGGTGTGGCCGAACTTGACGCGTAAGGATTCTGTGCTGGATCATTCATGTCGTGTCCGTTCGCCCTTTTCTTGTTCTCTGATAGATCAACGTGCGTCTGTACTATACCGATCATTTCGAATTGCCGTTGCCGCCGACGCACCGGTTTCCGATGGACAAGTACCGGCGTCTGCGCCGTCACGTCGCGACCAGCGATGCCCACCGCAACGATGTGTTGCTGGTGCCACCGGCTGCCTCGGATGATCAGTTGCGGCTCTGCCACGACACTGACTACATCGTCCGGGTGGCCACCGGCACGTTGTCGTCCCAGGAAGTCCGGCGTATCGGATTCCCCTGGTCGCCCAAAATGGTCCAGCGGTCGCGGCGCAGCACCGGTGCGACCATCGCGGCCTCCCGCAGCGCCTTGCACGACGGTATTGCCGCCAATCTGGCCGGCGGCACGCACCACGCGTTTGCCGATGCCGGTGAAGGATACTGTGTGTTTAACGACGCCGCAGTCGCAATACGAACGCTGCAATCAGAATCCTTGATCCGACGCGCCTGCGTGATCGACTTGGACGTGCACCAGGGCAACGGCACCGCGTCGATCCTCACGAGCGACTCTTCTGCGATCACGATGTCGATGCACGGGGCGAAGAATTTCCCGCTGCGAAAGGTCCCCAGCGATCTGGACATCCCGCTGGAAGACGGCACCGATGACGACACGTACCTCGAGAAACTCTCGCGGTCTCTCGACACGCTCGATCGGTGGCGCGTGGACGGTGAATTCGACCTGGTGATCTACCTGGCTGGGGCGGACCCGTACGTCGGCGACCGCCTGGGGCGGATGTGCCTGTCCAAACCCGGCCTCGCCGAGCGCGACCGCGCCGTCCTGCAGTGGTGCATCGACCGCTCGATCCCCGTCGCGGTTGCGATGAGCGGCGGCTACGCAGCCGACATCGACGAGATCGTCGCCATCCACGCCGCAACCCTGCAAATCGCCAGCGGCCTGGCGGCGGGGCTGAGGCCGTGAAAGGGTACCGTTTTGTACGACGTCCTTTCGAGGTCGTCGCGCAGAGCCCCACGGGCGACGGCCCGGAAGGGCCATCGTACTCGGAAAACCGGTCGTCCTAAGCTGGACGGCGGCTGAAGCCTGCACACCAACACGCATGCCCGTGCCATTTGCCCCTGGCCCCCGGTATGCCCCAAACCCGCTTTCCAAAAATCTTTGAAACACCCGCCCGACTCTTCCGCTTGGTTCTTCAGTCAAGGACAACGAATGCGGCGAGTGACTCGACGGACTGCCGCCTTCTGAATTCAAAATCTCTGTCGAATCGCGTGAAGGTATCCAACCATGTTGAAACGAATCCTGTTTGCTGTTGCTCCGCTGGTGATGATCTTTGGCTCCGTCAGTGCCGATGATGACTTGCTGCAATCGCTCGCCGCCCTGGACACGAATCTGATCGCGGCCGCCGAGGCATCGTCCGACAGCGTGGCGGACGATCAAGACGACTTCGGACAAGCCGACGTCGACGCGTTGCTGGGCGATGACGACAAAGACGAAGACACCATTGCCGCCTGCTTCCGACGCGTCGGATACGGCTACGGCTACTCGCCCAGCTATCGCAGTTACGGGTACAGCTATGGTTACAGCCGCGGCTACAGCTACTACCGACCGTCCTACAGCTATCACTGCTACCGACCGGTCACCTACACGTATTACCGGCCCGTGACCTACCACGTCCCGGTCTACACCAGCTACTGGGCTTGCTACTAGGACGCTAGCGTCTGCCAGCACATGCATCCGCAAGCACTGGCATCGAGACAAGACGCAAGGTCACCCTCCCCTCGCTTCAGGGAGGGTGACGAAAGAGTTTCCCAGACCAGTGCTCTGCATGCATGATCTTCCGCAGGCCCGGCGAGTGCACTGAATCACTCACCGGGCCTGTTTTTTTGACAGCACCCCAAACTCTCACGAGACAAATCTCATGAAACGTCATCTCCGACTGTGCCGGTGGATGTTCGCGGTGATCGCGGGCACCCTGATCGGCAATTCCTTGGCCGTCGCGAACGCCGACGAGCTTGCGCTGCGACGACTGCTTCACGGCCCCGATCGATGTGACCATGTCATCGGACTGTTGCTTCGTCACGGCGTCAACAACGACTCCAATCCCGCCGCGGCGATGAACGCGTTTCATCCCCACGGTCCGGTCGCGATCCCGGCTGCGGAACTGGGCGATCTACAGCTCGTTTCCATCACCCGCCATGCCGACGCGACAGCCGGATGTGGCCCCTCGTTCGACGTCGTGATCAAAAACTGCAGCACGCGTGATGTCTGCGGCGCGCACGTCACGCTGGTCGGGCTGCTGGGACGTATCCGTCCGACCAGCCCCAACGTGACCAGCAAACTCGATTCGATAGCGGCCGGCCAAGCGATCCAAGTCACGCTGACCCTGCCGATCGAATCGCTGGCGCTGGGCAACCTGAACGGGCAAGCGATCGCCATGAACCAAGTGTTGGTGGTCATCGACAGCTTCGATCAATTCATGGAATCCGACGAAGCGAACAACTTGCGTTTGTACGACGCCGCAGAAATTCCGCTGGCGGCAACCGCGGTCGCAGAGACGGCGGTGGCCGCAGCACCTGCCGCGACGGAAGCAACACCCCAGGACCAGGCATCCAGCGTCAATCCGCCTGCCGCCGAACCGTCTTCGCCGAGTGACTCCGGCGCGGGATTGTCCTCGCCCGATCTCCGCTCGGCGATCGATCAGTTCACCGGCGGAAACACCGCCGGGTAAGGACCGTTGCGTAAGGACCGTTGGGAGGAGAGGTGCGTCATGACAGGCTGGAAGCCTATCCCACTCGTTCCAAGGCGGAGCCTTGGAACGAGTTGAGACTCAGGGTCGCCTCTCGTCGCGCGATGGATCGCAACGCGGCGAGAGGTTCTTTCATAGCGACAAAATCGAATCCTGCTTACTCGAGAGCACCGGCGCCAACACGGAGCACTGACGAAGGATGTATCGATAGGCGGAAAACGCCGCGAACAACCCCAGGCCCGTCGCCGCAATCGCGATCAACATCACGTGCTTGGCCGCCTCGTTGCTGACCAACAACAACGTCGCCCCCAACAATGGCACCATACAGGCCAACAACAAGTAACGCTCACAGCGACGAACCAACGTGGCAACGTGTTGGTCAAAGTTCGGATCTTTCAATTTCGAGCGGACCATCCGCGGATACAGTACGGAGACGGCATAGATGCTCAAGCCGAAAAACGGATAGATCGCCGCGACGCCGCCGCAGATGACATGCGACAAAAAGAAGTGCCCGACTTCGCGACGGGAAAACTCGGGGTGCATGAACGACAGGACGCTGGGATACAGCACCGCCGCCAAGCACCACAGCAGACCGCCGATCACGGCGGCACGATGAGCGAGTTCCAGCGCCGACGAAAGGTCTTCTTCGGTCGCTTCGTTGCCTGCGGAGGTCGATTCCAGCCCTTTGACCACGCGACTGGTGTAGTAGATCGCCAGCAACACGGCCAGCGGATAGGCAACCGAGTTGATGCACAACACCAGCGTCAAGAACGTGGTTTCTAATCCCTCCACCTCTTCGAACAACGTGTCCAACGTGTCTTTATTGTTGTAGAAGAAACCGTACACCCCCGCGATCGCGTTGGGCACCAGGATCGTGGTCGCGGCGACCCACCACGGCGATTGCCGACTGAGCCAGCCTTGCCAGCTTTCCGGTTCCGGATCAAACAGCTGTGCCGCATCGGGATGCAGGGCCAAGATCAAACGCGCTTCCAGTTCCGCGCCCGATCCGATCCGGTCGTTGGGATCGAACGCCAACGTTTGGCGAAGGATTTTTTCCAACAATCTCGCCAGCGCATCTTCGCTTTGCGCCGACGGGGCGCTGAGCGACGAACGGGCGTCAAGCTGTTGCTCGACCGCGTCGGTCCAGGACTTCGGTCGCCCTTCGGATTCGAACGGCCGTCTGCCTTGCCACAGTTCCCACAACAAGATCGCCAACGAATACAAGTCGGCTTTCGGCCCCACCTCTTCGACCGCGGAGAACGTGGTCGCGGAGATCGCGCGGAGGTGCTCGGGCGCCATGTAGCCGATCGAACCGCCGAAACTGCTGGCCGCTCCGGCGCGACCGGCGCTGCCGGAAAAGCTGACGTTGAAATCGGCCAGTTTGGGAACGCCCTCGGCCGACAACAACACGTTGGCCGGTTTGACGTCACGGTGCATCACGCCGCGTCGATGGGCGCTTTCGAGCGCGCGAGACAATTGAATTCCGACCCAGGCCACCGCCATCGGCCAAGACATCGTCCGCAACGCTTCACGCAGCGCCGACCGTTCCGGGACCGCCTGAGCCGTCTTCAACAACGATCGGTCGACGGCGTGCAAGATCATCTCGCCGGATCGATCCCAGGGCCGCGTGTGACGCACCCGCTCAACCACGTCGGCCAATGTTCCGCCGGGATGAAACTGCATGTACAACAGGTGCGACGGCGGATCGTCGAGCATGCGTTGATCGTAGACACGCACGATGTTCAGATGATCAAACTGCGCCAAGGCTTGGGGTTCGTCGCCGGTGCCCTTGGAGACCTTCAACGCGACCAGACGGCTCATCGACAACTGACGGGCCAGGTACACGTTGGCGAACGCGCCGCTGCCGAGCGTCTGGATGATCACAAAGTCATCGATTTGTTGCCCGATTTGAAACTCCGGCGGTCGCTTGCGATAGTTGACCGCGGCGGTCGCTTCGGGTTTGGCGCTCAACTGTCCGCCCAACAGTTCGGCGATCATCGAGTCGTGCTGTGGAAACCGTCTGGCATAGTCAGCCGGATCGAGCACTTCGCCGGCTTCCTTGCGCAACTGGATCTCTTCCATCAACAAATCCAGCGGCACATCCGCCGCGGTCATCACGTCGGAAAAGTGCGTCAGGTAATCTTCGACGCGCGGAATCACGCCCAGCTGCGATCCCGTGACCGTGGCTTCGGAGACGCTGGCCATGTCCAATTTGATCAATTCGACCAACAGGAATCGTCGGGTGGTCAGATCGACCTCCGGCAGAAACCGCATCAATTCCTGCGGCGAACTCAACGGGGCGGCTTGCAGGTAGTGCTCCAATGCCTGCTCCAACAACTCATCCATCTGGTCCAGATCGATCACCGCCTGGCCATCGGACGCCTGGCCATCGGACGCCTGGCTCGGGACATTGGTGGTCGCGTCGGGATCGACCGACGCGTCCGAATCGGCGGCCTGCCCGGATGCGTCGTCGGTAATGGGTGCCCTGTCGGTCATGGAACGGGATAGACGAGCAGGAGAGCGTTTGCCGAGTGCGAACCGCCGGTCGGATGATCTCCGTTATACTCGGTGCTGACGATTCACGCACCCGTTGCGGATCGGCCCGACGGTTGCGGAACTGCTCCGAGCCTTGCCATCTATTCCATCAAGACGATTCGAAATGCCCGATGAATCCCCTGCCGATTCGGCGTTGATCGAGCGGATCAAACAAAAAGACGCGACGGCGTTGGCGGACTACATCCGTCTGCACCAAGCCCAGCTGTCCGGTTTCGTGCGATCGATCACCGGCGAACACCTGCTGGCTGTGGTCGAAGTCGATGACTTGGTCCAAGAGGTCTCGGCGGCGGCCCTTGCCGGCCTGGAGACCGCGCCGCTGGAGGAGTATTCGCCGATGGACTGGTTGCAACAACTCGCCCGTCGACGCGTTGTCGATGCCCATCGCTTTCATTTTGATGCCAAGCGACGCGATGTGAATCGACAACAATCCCTGCACGCCGCCGGCAGCGGCAGCGCCTCGGGTGATTCCGCCCCCGGGCTGGAACAACTGCTGGCCGCCAGCATGACCAGTCCCAGTGCGGCGTTCAGCCGTGACGTGCGGATGATGCGGATGCAAGCGGCCGTCGAGTCACTCGGTGAAGAACAACGTCAAGCGATTCGGATGCGTTATGCCGAAGGATTGCCGACCAAGAAGATCGCCGAAAAACTCGGCAAGTCCGACGTGTCGGTCAGAGTCCTGCTCTCGCGCAGCATGCGGCAGCTGGAAAAGATCCTCGACGACGTCCGCCCGACCCGGGAATAGCAGGGCGGAGAGAGGGTTGGCAGACTGATTCGGGGCATAGCGGGCAGGAGGCGGGAGCCTCCAAGACAGTGCGTTCCCAGGCAGGAGCCTGGGAACGAGGCGCCATCATTCTGCCACCCCAGCGTTCTGCCACCCCAGCGTTCTGCCACCCCAGCGTTCTGCCCCCCCATCATTCTGCCACCCCATCATTCTGCCACCCCATCGTTTTGCCCCCATCGTTTTGCCCCATCATTCCCCCGATTTCACACGGCCTTGCTTTTCCCACATCGCTTGCCGCTCGGCGAAGCGTCGCTTGCGTTCTTCAGAGATCTCGTTGACGCAATTGGGGCAGTGCACACCGGCTTTGAAATCCGGATGCTGCTGGTCCTCTTTCGACACCGGCCATCCACAGGCGAAACACATCACGTGCTCGCCTTCGGCCAGTCCATGGCCGACGGAAACGCGTTGGTCGAACACGAAGCAGTCGCCGTTCCATTTGGATTCCGACGGCGGGACGGTTTCCAAATACTTCAGGATGCCGCCGCGGAGGTGATAGACCTCTTGGAAACCTTTTTGCTTCAGCAGGGCCGTCGACTTTTCACAGCGGATTCCGCCGGTGCAAAACATCGCGACCTTTTTCTGCTTGGACGGATCGAGTTGTTTGTCCACGAACTCGGGGAACTCGCGAAACGATTCCGTGTGCGGGTTCTGGGCACCTTCAAAGCTGCCGATGGCGATCTCGTATTCGTTGCGGGTATCGATCAGGACGACCTCGGGGTCGGCAATCAAATCATTCCAGTCCTGCGGATCGACGTAGGTTCCGACCGATTCTTGGGGATCGATCCCCTCCACGCCCATCGTCACGATTTCACGTTTCAATCGGACTCGGCTGCGTCGAAACGGTTGTTCGGCGCACCGGGACTCTTTGACGTCTAGATCCGCGAACTCGGGAATCGACCGCAAGTGGTCCAGCACCGCATCGATGCCATCGCGCGTGCCCGCGATGGTCCCGTTGATGCCTTCGGTCGCCAACAACAGCGATCCCTTGACGTTGTTCTCGACAAGCACCGCTTCGATCGACGGCCGCAAGTCTTGATGGTTCGGCAGGGCGACGAATCGGTACAGCGCCGCGACGACGATCGGCAGGTCGTCGGCGGTCCGTTCGAGTGGTTCGTTCGACATCGTGATGAGCGTTAGAATTAGGCGGCCAGTGGAGGGTCGGCTCTCCTCTTTCCAGGTACGACGGCCCTTCCGGGCCGTCGTCCGTAGGACTCTGACCTTCACAGGTACGACGGCCCTTCCGGGCCGTCGTCCGAAGGACTCCCCACGACGACCTAGAAAGGACGTCGTACAACGGATCCGTACGATGCTACCGGCAGCACTCGACACCACTCGTATGCGGTGACGTCGGACGGCTGGTTCTACAGCAGCATCCGCAGTGCGGCCAAGGCGGTGGCGTAGTCGGGTTCCTCGGTGACTTCAGCGACGATTTCCTTGTGAGCGATTTCGCCATCGGCGTTCAGGACGAAGACGGCGCGGGTGAGCAATTTCAGCTCTTCGATCGTCAATCCGTAGTCGTTGCCGAAGGCATGCGTCTGGTAATCGCTGGCGGTCCGCATCTTGATGTCCTCGGCCCCACAGAATCGGGCCTGGGCGAACGGCAGGTCACGACTGACCGTGACGGCGTTGATTTTGTCACCGAGCGCGGCGAGTTCTTCGTTGAACTTTTTGGTCTGGGTCGCACAGGTCGGCGTGTCCAAACTGGGAACCACGCTGATGATGCTGGGTTTTCCTTTCAGATCGGCCAACGTCAGCGTTTGGATGCCGCCTTCGGCGTAGTGGAGCTGAAAATCGGGAGCCGGTGCGCCGACAGCGAGCGCCTCTCCGGCCAAAGTCATCGGGTTGCCCTTGAAAGTGATGACGCCAGTTTGACTCATGATAAAAACCTTGTGTGGTGTTCGGTTCGACACATTTTTACGGAACAATGTTAAGCTGTTGAAATTATGTTGCCCCGACACGCAACCGGGAATGGGGCTCACCCCGGATGCCCGGACCAGAGAATAAAAATTTCCAATGTTTTTGCCGCATTCGTCTCCGCCAACCCTTCGCTTCCTCGCTTGCATCGCCGTGCTGGCCCTGGCCGGCGCGTCGTCTCGGCTGACGGCTGCCGACGGGTCAAAATTTGCGCACAGCGACGGGGACGCCCGGTTTTTACACCAAATTCACTTGTACGATGCGAACAATCGTCGCATCGAACCGGACTCGACGACGCCCTATTCCAGCATGAAGACGTGCGGGCGCTGCCACGACTATGAAACGATCTCGCATGGCTGGCATTTTAACGCCTTCCTGCCCGAGTCCGCCGATGGCCGCGAGGGAGAACCCTGGATCTGGACCGATCCCCGCACCGGGACCCAATTGCCACTCTCCTACCGCGACTGGAAACAAACCTTCGATCCCCGCCAAATCGGTATCGACCAGTGGGCGATGGTCCGGCAATTCGGCGGACGCATCCCCGGTGGCGGACTGGGACACGCCCCCGAGCAAGAGGACGACAAACCCGCCGAGGCCGACGAGGGCGATGCCGAGACCACCGAGGCCGACGCGACCGCGTCACGTTGGCCCCTGTCCGGATCACTAGAAATCGACTGTTTGGCATGTCATGGCGTTTCGGGGTCCTACGATTTCAATGCCCGACGGGACCAGATCGCCGAAGAAAACTTCGCCTGGGCCGCCACCGCCGCACTTAAGATCGCCACGATCGACGGCCAGGTTTCGCGGATCAAAGAGGGCTCCGATCCCGAAGACGAAGCGACCCAAGAAAAACTGCCTAAAGTCAGCTACGACGCGTCTCGCTTTGCGACCGACGGCACGGTCTTTGTCGACCTGGTCCGCCAACCGCAAAACAACGCCTGTTACCAATGCCATAGCAATCGGACCGTCGACGAATCGGGCATCCAATCCCGCTGGACGCACGACGAAGACGTCCATCTGCGGGCCGGCATGGCGTGTATCGATTGTCACCGCAATGGGATCGACCACCACATCGTCCGGGCCTTTCCTGGCGAAGCCCACCCCAGCGGCAAAGACATGGTCACGCTGTCGTGCGCGGGCTGCCACCTGGGCGCCGACTTCGTCGATGAACTCCAGCATGCGTCCGACGACGAACCAGAATCCCATCCCTACGCCACGGACCAACTGGCCGGGCGGCTGGGATCACCGCATCCCGCCCACGCCGGATTGCCACCGCTGCACTTTGAAAAACTCTCCTGCACCGCCTGCCATGGCGGTCCGCTGCCCCGTGACCAGGCACTCGGGATCATGACGTCCCTGGCACATTCTCTGGGCGAAAAAGGGCACCGCACGGGGACGGAACTGCCGCGGATCGCAGGCCCCGTCTACGCCAAGGGCGACGACGGTCGAGTTTACCCGCACCGCGTCGTCTGGCCGGCTTACTGGGCCAGTCTGGTCGATGGCAAATTGCAACCGCTCGATCCCGATTCGGTGTACGAGATCACGCGGCGGGCCCTGCGGGTGCGAAGTGATTTCACGAGCGAATTGCTGTCACCCAAACTGGGCAGTTCAGAACTCAAAGAAGCCCTCGGAGAAGACCGCTACCGCACTAAAGCCGACGAGTGGACCGACGAAGAAGCCGCCAAAGTCGAAGCGGCGACCAAGGCGGCCGGTGAGCAACTGTTCGGCGAAAAGGTCTTCGCAGCCATCGCCGCCCTGGAAGAAGAACTCGGCCTGGCACAGGTCGTCTACGTGTCCAGCGGTGTGGTGTACGCCAGCGGTGACGAAGAAGACACGGTCAAGAAAATCGAAGTCTCCGACGAAGATTCGATCGACATGGTCCGTTGGCCGATGGCACACAACGTCCGCCCGGCCGGTTGGTCATTGGGCATCACCGGATGCGTCGAATGCCACAGCGACACCGGAAAGATCTTTGCCAGCACCGTCGCAGCGACCGGTCCCGGCCCCGATCAAGGTGAGCCGGTGGCGATGTTCACACTGCAAGGCATCGATGCCGATCAACGTCTGACGTGGAACGAACTGTTCACCGGGCGGGCCAGCTTCAAAATCATCGTCGCCACCTCCATCACCGTCCTAACGATCACGTTGCTGTTGGCCGCCGGCATGTGGGTCGGACGCCTGGGACGCGCGTGATCGGGTAAGAGGCTTTATGGCTGGTCCAATGACGGTTCACCGATTCAACGCCCTTTGTCTGGCGGTTTTATTTTTCATCGTCTGGCCCATCACGACGGCAAACGGTGAAAAACTGCGTGTGGGTCTGATCGATCCGATCGATGGGTATGGCCTGCCGATCCAGCACTTGCCGGACTTGCGGCGCTGCTTGGTGGCGGTGGACGACTCGGGAGACATCGGGAATTCCATTCACCTGGCGAAGTGCTTCCGCGACGTAATATCGGTCCCCGATCACAGCGTCGAAGGCGTCTGCGGGCGACCGGTCAAACTCCCACGCCACTGGGACTTGAACGCCAGCCATCGTCTCTATCGCGGTGTCGCCTGCGGTCCCTGGCGTCCCCGGACGATCGTCCGCGACACGCTGCTCGAACAGCAGTCCAGCCCACAGTCACCCGACCCTTGGTCCAAATGGAAACCGCTGGTTGAATCGAATGTCCCCAACGATGTCGTCGTCCGCATCGACGACCAGGGGACAGACGACCAGGGGACATGGCAGGTGGCATTCGATTGGGACGCAAACCTCGTGATCGGCGAGGACGAGGTGTTCACGTTGCCGCCGGCGCGGCTTGAACAACCGCATCTGTTTCGCCGTGACGATGCCATTTTGATGATGCAGCCGGTTGGGAATCCGACATCCGAATCGGCGGACGAGATTCGCTTGAAATGCTGGACGATCTCAGGATCGACTCGCGACACGGATCGACGATCGGAACCATCCCTGTTGACCTTGTTATTGCAGGCGTCCGGCGACTTGCCGAACGAACGGGCCGGCATCGAGCTGGTTTGGCTGGATGTCGGCGGTCTGTTGCCGGCGGATCTGGGGGCTGCGATGGACGCGGCGCAGCGTCTCGACTGCGAGGTCGTGTTTGCGAATCTCGGTCAGCCCGGGAACGTCGCAACCGACACGGCGCAGCTTCTCGCCTCGCTGTCACACCAGACCGGCGTCGCAGTCGTGGTAAATCAACGAACCACGGTCGCCCCGGACTTCGTGGCCCATCCCGCCAAGACCTCGATTCCGGACATTGCGGAATTCCGCGACCGAAAACAGCCTGGTTCATCCGAAGCGTTTCGCCGAGCAACAAAATTAATGTTGCAGGATCTGAGATCCTTACGCCACACGGTTGCCGAACAACCCGGCAGCGAACCAACCGGCCCGATCGACGCGTTGTTCGGTGAATCGGCCTCGGCGATCAACAGCCAGCGGTTCCAGCGAATTGACGCGGGCATGCAGGTGGTGGCGCGGATTCCACTGGATGCCGTCGATGGTCGAGTGCGGTTGAGTGACGACGGGCCGGCGATCCCGCTGCATCAAGTGGAAGGGATTCGTTTGTATGACCTGCACGGACAGCGGATCGGTGGACCGGAACTTGTTGACGGCCCCGCCTTCGATCATGGCTGGCCGACGCACACGCTCGATCATCGGGGCGGCTATGTCATCGCCCCCGAAACAATCAAATGGAAAGGAAAGGTCTGGAACACAACCGATCGCCAATGTCGGCTCTCATGGACACGGGGAACGGCTCCGATGCTTGAGAAGACGACCAACCGAACGGAATCGGAACAGCCTGAGACGATTCAGTTGATCGGCAGCCAAGAGACTCCGGACACGCTTCTCCTGTCCGCCGTCACTCGAGTGGAACGGCTGGACCGAAAAGAAGAATCAGAAGTCCCCAGCGCCGTCCGCCAGTCGGCAAGTCATTTGTTAAATCGTGGACCGTCGGTTCAATCTTGGTGGTATCGCGCGTCGTCAAACCCCGGAACCGTTCGACACCAAACCGTCCTGCAAGAACTCGACGAAACCGTACCGGCATGGGACCAAAGCCATCTGCAGTGTTGGACGCTGTTGGAAACGGGATGGCTGCAAACACCCGCCGACCGCTTGGGAGCGTTTCGACATTCGAGCCCGCAAGCGGAGTGGATTTTGGTGCAGGCAGTGAAGCTCCCCACGTCTCCGAAACAGGCACCACGATTGGTCCTGGCCTCTCGTTTCGAGCAAAAAGCCGATGACGCTCCTTGGAAACGAACGCAACACCAACGGCGAGCATCGGATCCTGTTTCTTCCACCGACAAACGATTGTGGGTCGATGAGTACAATGGCACGATACCGTCTATTTCGATGCATGGTGCGGAGATCCTCTGGTACGCGTTCCATTCACCGGCCGAACAAAGCCCGGCGACGCGTTGGCTGCGGCTTTCTGCCAATCCCAACGAGCCGGCAGAACCGCATGATTGGTTGTGGCACTATGACCATGATCCCGTAGCCGAGCTGCTGCAGCAACGGTTGCTGGCCGGATCGAGCCCGTCGAAGATTTTAAGTCGAACACCGAAGCCGGAGGAGACGTTGGACGATCCCGTCGCGTGGCGATTGTATCTGCTGGCTCTCGATCAACCCACCCTTCGCAAGCAGCACTTAAACGAAGTGATCGCTGCTGCCGATCATGTCTTAGAACTTTGTCAGCAGCGACTCGGTCCCTTGCCAGGTCAGGAGACGTCTGCGGCGCCCGGCTCAGAGACGGCAGGTCCGGAGCGGACGCCAGCGTTCTCGACACCACCCGATCCGGCCGGAATTCTGGCGTACGCCTGGGCGGCCGACGCGGCGTATCGTCAAGTCCGCGCGATCGGCTATCGCGAACTTCCCGATGTGATCGCAACGCATCCGATCAAGGACATGGAATCGCAGAATCGCGAATTCGAATCCGCCTTTGGCCGACTGTGTGGAATCGTCGACATCCACGACCCGCGTTTTGCGCTCGCGTTGGTCCGACATGACCGACGGCGTGGGCATCCGGCGAAAGCCTATGAAGTGCTTTACCGTCATGCCCATGAAGGCCCGGCGATGCCATGGTACTTCAAAAAGGAACGCGACCTTTGGAGCGATTCCGGCTGGGAGCCGTTGCGCAGGCTCGGCCACGCCCGATGGTTTCTGCGCCAGGCCAACGAGCCGGTCATGCATTAGCCGATTGAAGCGGATTGCCACCGTGCAATGGGACCAATAGGACACAGAGGACGTATGGGTCCCATCTGTCCTATTGGTCCCATTGGTCCTATCGATCGCGGGACCCTTTGGCGCTACGGTTGGACCGGTCGACACCCGGGTTGGTCCAAACACGCTTGAAAACAAGTTTTTCTCAGCGGTCTAGCCTGAGCTTGGCCAACAACAGATTCAGGTAGCTGGAACGGACGGTCGTCACCAGCCCGAGACGTCCGGCAAGCGCGTCGATCCGCTCGCCCGCTGACTTGACCGCGTCGGGTGAATCGTCTTGGAGCAGCAACTCGATTTCGGCGAACAGCCCGACCTGATCGACCTGATCGATGGTCAGCGTAAAATCGGTGTGTTGTGTATCCGTCGTCGGCCACGCATACGACCGTCGCTCTTTCCGCACGGTCGCGACAGGATCAAACCCCAGTGCCTGAAGCAGACGGGTCATTTGGCTGCCGTCGGCGTCACCGGGCGCCAGACACCACTCGATTTCTTCGCGAGCCTTCAACGCCGAGTCACCGACGTCCATCTTGGGACCCTTGTAGGTCACCGAAGCAACCGAATCGATCATTCGGATCCGAAACGCTTCCTTGGTCTGCACAAAGTCTCGCGACGGGTGACGGTAGTAGGTGTCCGCGTGGCGTTCCACGTTGCCACCCACCGCCCCCATCTCATCCAGACGCTTGATCAAGTCATCCTTGTCGGCAAGTTCGTACTTCGTTTCGACTTCAAGCATGGTGACGCTCGCTAACGTTCTAGGCGGCTATGGATTTGCTGGCGAATCGTTTCATCCGACTCGTGCTGAAAGTGCTGGCGCAATGCGGCCAACGATGACCGATCACCACGCTTGGCAAGTTCGGTGACGGCCCCTTTTCGGACGAACGGACTGGGGCTTTGCAGCTGCGCGATCCAATACGACGTCGAATCCACGTCACCGGTCTTGCGTTGCTTGGTTTGGTCGGCCAGCGTGGTCGCGGGGCGAAATCGCGGCTTGAGCAACCGGGCGTCCGAGCGAACGGAACCTTCGTTGTCGGCCGGTTGATTCAAAACGACGTCGGACGGTTCGATCGGATCAAGCGTCGCGACGGTCCGACGATAGAGCGTCGGCGTCGTCGAAGTCGGCGGCCAATCCGTCCAGCCCGCGGCCTCGTGATCGACCAGATCGATCGGCAACGGTTGCCCCGTCTCGGCAATCGCATCGCGCGGCGGATGCCCGGGTGCTGTGCTCTCCGTCGCGATCACCTGCATCAGTCGGCGATAGGTGGCGTCGTTCTCCGCGCAGCCCGAATCGAGCAAGTCGCGGGCGGCCAGACGAGCCAATTCTTGAACACGGATCCAGCGTGGATCCTGGGCGTCGGAGATCGTACCGGAGACTGCCGCGAGCTGATCGGCAAAAATAAATCGCCGCTCGGCCAACTGCTCAGACGGCAACGTCATCCATTGCCGACTCAGATCTTCGAGCAACTCGGCGGACCGCGCCGAGACCTCTGGTTTTTCGTCAGCGATCGCGGCCACGATTCCGGGGATCCCATCGATCCCCGATGTTTTCAATCGCTCAAGCTGCGCCAGCTTTTCCGCCGTGGTGAGCTGCGAAAACCCGCTCACAATTTCAGCCAAGCGGGCGCGTTGAAGGTAAACCTGTGCCGCGGTCACGATGCCAAACAGGACAAACGCGAACGTCAGGTATTTTGCCGTCGATGCGAAGTGGCGCCGCGATTGGTTGCGAGATTCCGCAAAGGCCGAAAACGGATTGGGCGTGCGTTCCAGTTCGTAATCATCCATGATCGTACGCCTGAGGATGGGGGATGGATCGGGAGGCGGCGATCATCCTCGACAAGGCCCGGGGACCGCAAGATCAGCTTGCCGGAAGGGAGGGGGGGAGAGTCAATGCCACTTGCTTTGGCTCTGCAGGTGTTAGCGGAACGGCGCGAGCGGGCTGTCGTTTTAGTCGGGATCTGCTGAGTCAATGGTGAGCCGCTGGCCGTAAGGCCCCGGGGACGTCGCAGTGCCCGGCCGCTTACGCGTCGCGGCTCACAAAATCGACAGCCCGCTCGCGCCCCACCGCTAACGAAAAACACCCCGCTTGGCGTCAAAGTAGATGGCATTGGGCGGAGAGTGGCGGGGCCACTCGGGGACGCAAGCTGGAAGCTTACGCCACTAGGGGATGCGTAATTCATCCAGCGTCTTTTGATAGGCGTCGCGATCGGCTTCCCATTGCTGGTGGATCTGGCGTGCCACGTCGACTCCGGTGATCGCGTCACGGGTGATCGCCGAGAGCGAGACGATGTCGGCCGGCGAAAACGGATCGCCGACCCAAACCACCGTGCCCCTGGAATCGACCAGCATCGCCCGCCCCGGTTCCAGATCCAGGTTGCGAGTCCCGTTGTCGCTGCGCTGAGCCAGGACGACCCAAAACCCGTTGGCCAGCCCCGCGTCGGTGAACATTCGCCCGGTCGAATCGTTGACCACCGCGACCGGGATGATGTTGTCGCGGATCGATTCCGGCGACTGACGCAGCCAAACCGACAGCACCTCGGCCGCTCGCATGTTTTTCACATCTCCAGCATCGACCGACTGGGCCAAACCGGCGTACCACAGCGTCAACGGTCGGCCGACGCCCCGTTCGGTGACCGTCACTCGCCCGGTCCGGTCGACGACCTGGAACGCGGCAACCCGACGGCCCAGCCGACGATCGGGCGGGGGCGGGGGAAGGGGGACGAGCGACCGGAGATACCTGGGACGACGCGGCAAGTCCGACTCCGGCATTTCCTCCATCCGATACGGTGACTCGGGCGGCCGGAAACTCGCGCCGGTCAAAACCAGTTCCAGCGAGTGAACCTGCCAGCCTTCCAACTCGATGCGTTTGCCCGCCATCGCGACGGGTAGCTCGACACAATGAATCAGCGACCGCTGGGGATCGATCCAAAAACGATACACATCATTGCCGGCGACCGTTTCCACGACGACGCACTGGACGTTCTCGCGCCGCGCCATGCCGTCATAGCGAATCGACCGCTGCTCCGACTCCCCGGCCTCTTGCCCTGCGGATTCCTTGCTGCCGGTGCTGCGGCCGAATAGCTTGCCCATCGGGTTGGGATCGAGCAGCCATTCCAGTTGTGGCGGGGGACCGCCGAGCCCGGAGACCATTCGTGCGGTCAAAATCGGGTCGCGGAGCAATTTTTCCAGCTCAGGACGATTGGCGGACTGCCCGTCGGCAGAGGGCCCCGCCAGGAGTACCTGCCCATCATGAAAATCGGTCTGCTCGTCGGCGATCCAACCGACCATTCGTTCGGGATCGGACCACAACCGGGCATCATAAGCGGCGATCCAGATTGTCGGCCCGTCCATCACCACGTGCATCGGAGCGGTTCGACGGATCAATTGTCCGTCTTTTTCCACCCGCAGCCGCACTTCGCCGCGATCACGATAGGACCGGGTGTTCTGATAGCGTGTCAGGACGCGCTTCAGATAATCCGCGGCGGGAATCTCGGGCAGCGAAAGGGTCCTTTCCTCGGTCGCCGAATCTGCGGCCGACGAAGGGGCGTGTTCCCTGCCGCCACAGCCGGACAATGTCACCCAAGCCGCGATCGCGACGAGTTTCGGGAGCGATCGAACGAGCGACTTCATCGATTTCGAGGGTTTGCCGGCTAGGATTTGCGTCGCGATGACGGGAGGCCGTGTGCGAGTTCCGCAGTGGACGGCACCAAACAGCGTCTGATAACGACTCCCATACAACATTGCGCGGCCGGACGCGAGGCGGTTGCGTTTTTTGCCCGAAAGCGTGATAACCGCGCTGGAGGCGTCTCCGTGTTTGAGCTGACCGATAACCCACTGAACTTTTCCACCGACACTTTGGAACGTCGCATGCCCGACAGCCAAACTGAACCATCCAATCCTTCCGACGCCGCCTCGGCCGACGGGGGCGTCCGTTTCGTGACGAAGAAGACCGGACTGACCTCTGCTGAGATCTGGGAATACGACGCGGCGACGAACCGGACCAGCCGTGATGTGGTCGCCGAGACGTTGCAGGCCCTGGCGGCACCGGACGATTTCCCGCCGATCGAAGCCGCAATTGTTGCCGGGGACCGCGTCGCACTGGCGGTCGATCCCAACGTCCCGGACGTCGATGCCGTGATCGAAGGTGTCCTGCGGATGCTTCGCAGCACCCCGGCCGAGCAAATTGAAATCGTCGTGTGGGACGAAGCCACCGAACAGACCCTCCAGCGGATCCGCGCCGCAGCGGGCGAGCACGCGGTCATCCCGCATCAAAGCGACATTCGCGAATCGCTGTGCTACCTGGCGGCCGACGTCGACGCGGAACCGATTTATCTCAATCGGGCCTTGGTGGACGCCGACTTTGTCTTGCCGATTGTCGCGATCCGCCCCTCCAACCTCAGCCAGCGGCGCGACTTGACCGGCGTGTTTCCTTCGCTCAGTGATTCGGCCACGCGGACTCGGTTTGCCGACAAGATTTCCTCCGGTGTCGCTTCGTCCCCGGCGATGAAGTCGGGAAACACGATTGCCGAAGAAGTGCCATGGCTGCTGGGCGTGCAGCTGATTCTGGGCGTGACGGCCAATTCCGATGGAGCGGCCGGAGAAATCCACGCCGGTACGTTGGAAGCGTTCGCCAAACGGATCACGCCAACGCTTCGTCGCCCCGACCCGGTTCCGCCGCCGGCGGCGTTGGTCGTCGCGGCGTTGGACGGGGATGCCCAGCAACAGACCTGGGAAAACGTGGCCCGGGCCGCCGAAGCCGCGTTGGCCTATGCGTTGCCCGACGCGACGATCGTCATCTGGTCGTCGTTGGATCAGCCGCCCGAAGGAGCGTTGCTGGCGATCGACCAGGACGACGAAGAACCGCCGGCGACAACGCAACACGGCGACGACTCGGAAACCTTGCCGCCCCGCGATCGCTTTTCCGAACTGGCCCGCACCTTGAAACGGGTGACCGAACAACACCGCCTGATGCTGCACAGCAATCTTCCCCGCGAAGTCGTCGAACCACTCGGGCTTGGCGTCATCGAATCGCCACACGAACTGGCCAATCTGAGCCGACATTTCCAAAGCTGTGGCGTGCTCCGCGCCGCCAGCTTTGCCGGCGGCCACTGAATCTCGAATCCAACGACAAGGTTTCTTTAATGTCGATCCCGATTGAACAGGCGTACTTGCATTGTCCGCGTTGTGGGTGCAAGCAGAACGATCCCGGCCACATTCCGTTTCGCTGCGCCGACTGCCAATTCGCCGTGTTCTTCGGACCGGTCGCCGCGGTCGGCGGTCTGATCGTCAATTCCGCCGACCAGTTGCTGCTGGTGCGGCGGGCACGAAATCCGGGCAAGGGCCAATGGGGACTTCCCGGCGGTTTTGTCGATCGCGGGGAAACCGTCGAAGAAGCGCTTGAGCGCGAAGTTTACGAAGAGACTCGATTGCAGTTAAAGGCGCGCGATCTGCTGGTCACGCACCCCAACCAATACAACTATCAAGGCGTCGTGACCGAAGTCATCGATCTGTTTTATGTCTGCCGTGCCGTCGATCCCAGCCATGTGGAATTGGAAGCGGCCGAACTGGACGATTATGCCTGGGTCCATCCGAGCGCCGAGTACCTGGACAACATGGCGTTTCCGTCCAACCGTTACGCCATCGAATTGTGGATGAGTCAACTCTCTTGAACGGTCTGATCCTGGTTCCGACTGACAACGAACGACGCCTGATCGAGTCGTCGATCCGAATCGAATCCGGCCAATGGTCTGTCAGGACGATCGGCTTTGGTGTGATCGCGGCGGGAATCGAAACGACGCGTCTGTTGCTGAGCGAACGGCCCCGCCAAGTGATCTTGGCCGGAATCGCCGGTCTGTTTGCCGGTCCAAATACGGAAACGCTTCGACTGGGCGATGCGATCTGGTTCGACTCGGTCGCCATCGACGGAATCGGCGTGGGACAAGGCGACGCGTTTGTCGACGCGGCGGATTTGGGTTGGCGTGCCGAAGGCGAGCCGGCAACGACCGAGACGATTCGATTGCCGACCGCGCCCCAGAACCAGGCATCGCTTGCCCAGCCGGCCCTGCTGCTGACGGTCTGCTCGGGGAGCGCGTGCGAAGACGATGCGGCGCGCCGGCGGCGACGCGTTCCCGATGCGATCGGCGAAGACATGGAAGCGTATGCGGTCGCCCACGCCTGTCGGTCGGCCGGCCTGCCGCTCCGCGTCGTGCGCGGGTTTTCCAACCACGTCGGCCGCCGCGACAAGCGTGATTGGCAGATCGCTCCCGCGCTGGCCAGCGTCGCGGAACAATTGAACCAATTCCTCGACGGGGAGACTCCATGAGCGAGAAGATTCGACTCGGCATTTCGACCTGCCCCAATGACACGTTCGCCTTTCATGCCTTGATGCATCGCTTGGTGGATTGGCGCGGGCTGGAATTCGATCTGCGGTTGCTGGACATCCAACAGCTGAACGACGAATTGTTCGCGGGCAACTTTGACGTCGCCAAATGCAGTTTCCACGCCGCGCTGTTGTTGTCGGATTCGATGGTGGTCTTACCGAGCGGCTCGGCACTCGGGTTCGGCGTAGGCCCCCTGCTGTTGTCGTCGCAATCGCGTGCCTCCGCCGACGCCGTGCCCGCGACGACAGACCAAATCACGCTGTGCCCGGGACAACACACGACCGCGACGCTGCTGTTTCGATTGTTTTATCCCCACACCACGTCGATCGAGCAGGTCGTGTTCTCGGACATCATGCCGCGACTGGTGCAAAACACCGCCGATTTCGGAGTCTGCATCCACGAAGGCCGGTTCACCTGGCAGGATCAAGGGCTGGGATTGGTGGAGGACTTGGGGACGCGCTGGGAGAACGAAACGCAGTGTCCGTTGCCACTGGGCGGATTGGTCGGTGCCAAAACGCTGCCCCATGAAGTTTTGTGGAAAGTACAGCAAGTCGTTCGCGAATCGCTGGAATACTCGCTCGCCGATCCCGGGGGTGCCGTGGAAACGATGCGACACCACGCGCAAGAATTCGACGACGAGGTGCTGATGCAGCATGTCGATTTATACGTGAACGAATGGACGGTTGATCTGGGTGACACCGGGGCCGGCGCGCTCAACCGTTTGAACGAAAAAGCCAAGCTGGCCGGCATCATTCCTCCGTCGACGGCGGGATTGCAGATTTTGCGGTAATCGCCCGCGGGGAAGCGTCCAATGCCACCTGCTTTGACGCCAAACGGGGTGTTTTTTGTTAGCGCCTTGTCGGTTGAGTGAGCCGCGACGCGTAAGCGGCCGGGCACCGCGGCCTCGCCCGAGGCCTGACGGCCAGCGGCTCACTTGGGTGTAGGGCTGGAATGCCCCGGGCGATAGGATTGAACAGAACGTCAGTCATCGCATAACCTATCGGTACCCGTGCCGCATCGATTTATCTTCAGCCTTCAATCCACGAATCTTCCCAATGTCAAAACGAGTCCTTTTTGTTTGCATGGGCAACATCTGTCGCTCGCCGGCTGCCGAAGCGGTGATGAAGCGTTTCGCCGAGGAATTCGGGCTGGACGTCGACGTCGATTCCGCCGGGACACACGACTATCACATCGGCAAACGCGCCGACGCACGGATGCTGAAAGCCGCCGAAGCACGCGGGTACGAATTGACCAGCCGCGGTCGCCAGGTGACCCAAGAAGATCTCGCCGACGGTGTTTTCGATTTGGTGCTGGCGATGGACAACGCCAATTACGAACTCCTGACGGCGCTGGCCGGTCGGCCGACCCAGCACATCCGGGTCTTCAGCGACTACCTGGATGACAATTGGCCCAACGATGTGCCCGATCCCTACTACGGCGAAGAAGAAGGGTTCGATGAAGTGTTGGACATGCTCGAAGAAGGCTGCCCGATCATCTTGCAGACGCTAGCGGGCGAAGCGATCTTCGACGACGGCTTCGTCGAGTAGCGGTTTGCACTTGTTCCCAGGCTCCGCCTGGGCTGCGCAGAATGCCCGCGATTTCATGCGTTGTGCCGGTTAAGACTTTGGTCGTTCTTGTTCCGTGGTGGATTAAGATTCACTCGATTCGGTTCGCCAAAGGCGATCAACAACATAGCCTGGGGTGAGACCGGATGAGCCCCAGCGAATCCGGGCGTAACCCCAGGTCCGCGATCTACCGAAACCCCTCCCCCTTTCGATCGGCCGGCGGCTCAGCCGCCGGCCGATCGAAAGGGGGAGGGAGCAGGTTTGGCTTTCTTTCCCTGGGGTGGCGGTCACTCCGCTGCGCTCGTTCCCTGACCCCAGGCTATGTTGTTGATGCCCTTTGGGCAAATGCTGCGGAACGGTTTCCGCCTAAGATTCGGACCGGCTGCAACAATCAATTCCGCGCAGCCCAGGCTCCGCCCGGGAACACCATTCTCCAGAGGCTCCGCCTGGCCGCATCCCGAAACGTGTGGCGGAGCCACCCTCACATTGCGTTCCCAGGCAGAGCCCGGAAACGAGTCAACGAGTCAAGGCGTCCCGTCGAACACTTCAAAGTCGTACCGCGCCCGATAGGTCTGGCCCGGACCGATATCAAACGCGCCGACCACACACGGCGAGATGCTGAAATAGGGTTTCGTGGGATGCAATCGAACCGGATCGGGATACTGCTCGTTGAGCGGCGATGGTGTCATCTTCACGCCGGCAATGTGATTCTGGCCCTGCGTCTGATCCACAATCCCGAACAGCGTGGTCCACTCGGGACGGCTATGGTTGCCGAGTCGACGGTCATGGCCCTGGCTGGTTAAAAACCGATGCCGCGCCAGTTCCAACGGCGGCGCGTCGGCCTGGGGTTGTTTGACAAACGCGGCCAGGGCCTTGGCCGATGGAGCGGAATACCAAGCGTTGTTGCCACGGAAACCGATTCCGCCGTAGTGATACTCGTTGATCGTCAGCGGGTGCTCGGTGATGTTGGTTTGGTCGGTCGAAAACTGGATCACATAGCGCGGTCCCTTCTGATCCTCGGCGGAAACGTCTTCGCCGGTCACCCCGCTCACACCGACCGTCCAGACGTCATCCAGAATCGCTTCGCGGACCCCATCTTCATCGATGGCGTAATGTCTGACCGCGACGGAAAACTCAGTGCGTTCCCCTTCGCCGCCGACTGCGATCACGCGATCGTGAAGCACCACGCCGAGTTGCTTGAGCTGATTCCAGAAATCCACTTTCTTGCCACGAAAACGAGTATCCGTCCATGCGGCGAACAATCCATGTTGATGCGGATGATCGGCGGCAAAGTCACCGCTGACCATGCGACCGGCCGGCGAATAGATCGGGTGGATGTAACCGCTCCGCTGATACCTCGGATCGATCCCTTCGGGCGCCTTGGGTGCGGTGAGGTTGTATCGCAAGACCTCGGATTGGTCGCAATAAACGGTCACATGGTCGTCCGATTGCACACAGCGAAACAACGGTCCCGAGGGCGGGCCGGCGTCGACCTGTGCTTGCACCGCATCGGACACGATCAGCATAAACACGAGTGCGAAGGGGAGGGAGAGAGGACGCCAAAACGATGAATTCAACATTGCCGGACCGCAGATCGTCGGAAGTAAAAACCACCGCCGGATTGTAGCAAAAGCCGACGTCGCAAGCGTCGAGCGGAAAGTGGGGTAAGCTTCCAGCTTGCCGTCTCGTTTCACTCGTGAAACGCAAGCTGGAAGCTTACGCCACTTTCTTGCTGAACCCAAAAGAGCATCAAACCACTCGATAGGCCTGCTTGGTGCGTCGCCGTGCGACGCCGGTTTCCAGGGCCGATTGTGCGACGGCTTTGGCCACCTCGCCACAAACCCGACGATCAAAGACGCTGGGGATGACGTAGTGGTTGGTCAGATTTTCCGGCGAGATCACGTCGGCAATGGCATCCGCAGCGGCCAGCTTCATGGCGTCATTGATCGCACTGGCGCGAACGTCCAAGACGCCGCGAAACAGCCCGGGAAAACAAAGCACGTTGTTGATCTGGTTGGCGTAGTCACTGCGTCCGGTGGCGACGATTTTCACGTGCTTGTCGGCGACCTTGGGATCGATTTCCGGATCCGGATTGGCCAGTGCAAACACGACGGCATCCTCGCTCATCGCGACAACATCGTCTTCGGACAAGACGTTCGCGATACTCACGCCCACGAACACATCCTTGCCCCGAATGACGTCCGAGAGCGTCCCCGATTGGCCGGCTTGGTTGGTGTTTTCGGACAACCAGACTTTGATCGAGTTGTTCCCGATGTCGGTGCGTCCCTTGTGGATCGCGCCCTTGCTGTCGCAGACGACGATGTCCGTGACGCCGGCTTGCATCAACAACTTTGCGATCGCGGTTCCCGCCGCACCGGCACCGTTGATCAAGACGCGTGCGGCGGCGAGATCTTTGTTCAGATACCGCATTGAATTCTTGAGCCCCGCCAGAACAACGATCGCGGTGCCATGTTGGTCATCATGAAATACCGGGATCTCAAGCTCGCGTTCCAGTCGTTCTTCGATTTCGATGCATCGCGGTGCCGAGATGTCTTCCAAGTTGATGCCGCCGAAGGTGGGTGCCAGTCGTTTGACGGTCGCGATGATTTCTTCGGTGTCCTGGGTGTCCAAACAGATCGGAAACGCATCGACTTCGCCGAACTCTTTGAACAGCATCGCCTTGCCTTCCATCACCGGCATGGCGGCGCGCGGGCCGATATTCCCCAGTCCCAGCACGGCACTGCCGTCACTGACCACGGCGACGGTGTTTTTGCGAATCGTCAAGGCAAACGACGATTCGGGGTCTTCGTGGATCGCCGTGCAGACCCGCGCCACGCCCGGGGTGTACGCCATCGACAGGTCGTCGCGGGTCTTGATCGGCATCTTCGAATTGACTTCGATCTTGCCGCCCAGGTGCATCAAAAACACACGGTCGGACACATTGACGACTTCAATACCGCTGATTTGCCGAATCGCTTCGACGATCCGCTGACCGTGTTCGACGTTGGTGGCATTGACGGTGATGTCGCGCGAGATCAATCCGTCCGCCA
This sequence comes from Stieleria neptunia, assembly GCF_007754155.1. NCBI lineage: Bacteria > Pseudomonadati > Planctomycetota > Planctomycetia > Pirellulales > Pirellulaceae > Stieleria > Stieleria neptunia. The sequence continues at coordinate 8,759,547 of NZ_CP037423.1, forward strand.
CGCCGACGATATCAACGGCGCCGATGAATCCATTGGCACAACCGATCGCGGTGGTGATTTCTCCGAGCAGACCGGGCTGGTCACGGTAACGAAGACGGAAGGTGATGGCGTACGAAGGGCTATGATGCGTCATGCTTGATATAGGGCTGGGTCTATTCGAACGCGCGAATGCGAATGGCGCTGGCTTGTCCCTGCGGCGTCACGTTCACGTTGATGAACTGCTTGCCCGCAGCGGTGGAGTCATCGACACAGGCGTTGATCGGACAGTCGTCCGCCGGCGCGTCGCAATTGAGAATTGGAAACAGGTTTTCGCCGAGCGACTTCAAACTGGCGATGGTTTCAACCATCCCGCCACCGGCGCCCAGATTTCCGATGTGACCTTTCGCGGTCGTCACCGGTGGCTGTTGATCGACCGGCCCAAAGACGTCGTTGATCGCGGCGGCTTCTTGGGCATCACACTCGACCGTTCCCAGTCCATGGGCGTGCAGGTGCCCGATGTTCGCTTTGTCTTCGTCGCCGAGGGCGGCCCGCAAGACGTTGGTGATCGCCGTCTGGAAATACCGCTCGCCGAACGCCGGCCCGACGGCGCTGCTGCCGTAACCGACGATTTCGCCCAAGATCGTCGCCCCGCGAGCCTGGGCGTGCTCTAGCGTTTCACACACCATCGCGCCGGCACCTTCACCGAGCACGCTGCCGTCACGCGTGGCCGTGAACGGTCGGCTCATCGTGGACGGATCCGATTGATTTTTCGCCAACGTTTCCTGCATGTCCGCATGCAAGGATCGCAACGGGTGAATGCGCGAACCGGTCGAACCGACCAGCAACACGTCGGCTTGTCCGCGCGAGATCGTCGAATACGCCTCGGCCATCGCCGCACACGCCGAGGCTTCGCGCAACGTGATCGAATTGTTCGCTCCGCGCAGATCGTTGTAGATCGCCACGTGGCTGGCCGGCATGTTCGGCAGGTACTTCAACAACCACAGCGGATTGACTTCGGGTTTACCGAGTTCCCCCCAACGGTCGAAATCGAATTGCCCCTCGGCGTCGATGCATTTTTTGATGCCCGACGCGAACTCAATCGGCTGCGACATGATGTAGTCACAACCATACAGCACACCGGTCCGATCGCGATCACGCTGGTCCGCTTCCAAGCCTGCATCGGAGAGCGCCAACTGTGCGACCGCGACACCCATTTCGATCTCGCGGCACATCACCTTGCTGCCCTTGCGGATCGTCCGCTGCAGTTTCTTGTCCATCGGACCGTAGTCCGCGATGTCGCCGGTGAACTCAGACGCTTCGGCACCGTAGTCGACCGACAGGACGCCTTGCGGGACCTGGGTCAACGGACCGATCCCGCTGTGGCGAGAACGCAAACCGGAGAGCAAACGATCAGAGTCGTTTCCGAGGGGAGTGACCACACCAACACCGGTGATGACCACTCGTCTGGACGTGACATTTACCATGAATCAGCCGAACGACGCGGAGCAGAAGGAATACGGGATGTCCGCATTCTAGGCTCTGGGGGAATTGGCAAAGAGGGGGCGTATCTCAGTAACGACCGCGGTGGGGCGCCCCGAAACCGGCAGAAATCTGGGGGACCAGGGGCGTGGTCGTCAAATTTTCCGACGCCCGACCACGAAACTCGATGAACATCAACGCGTCGGCCCGGCCGGCGGTCGTCCCGGTCAGCATTTCCAAGTTAAACAGCGGCATCGCCGCCTGCGGCCGCTCGGGGCTGGCGATCACCCCGCACGACAACAACAGCACCATGTCCGATGGCCAGCGAAATCGCTCGTGCAGCCGCCAGCTGACGACCTGGGGCACGTCGATTTTGGTGCGATGGACCTGGGCGTTGGGCAAGGGGAGATCCAATTCGACCGGTTTGAGCTGGTCGACTTGATCGATCGACGCCTTGATCACGCAATCGATCGCTGAACCATCCACGCTCAACAGCGGGCTGATTTCCAAGCGATAGCCCTCTTGGATCTCTCCCGTCTCGGGTTCATAAGGCGGCCAGCCCGTCGCGGCGGGTTTGACGTTTTGGACGTAATTGCGACCGCGGGTGCTGGCCAGTTTTTCGGTTTGGCCGTTGTAGGTGATCAGATCCAGCGCCTGCACTTGACGGGTGTCGGTCCGCTGACGCAGCAGATTCAAGACCAACGCCGCGTTCTCTTTGCTGAGCAACCAAGCCTGGACGCCGGGCGAGTCGACGTTGACGTGCTGCATCAACAGGTGCGCCCGAGATCGCCAATTCGGATTGCCGACCGTCATCACCCGCAACGACAACACCTGGGGGTCCTTTTCGCCGGCGACAAACCGGTCCACGATACCCGTCACCACTTCATGCATTTCGGGGGTGTGATAAACCGACAATTGATCGCGGTCGGCATTCAAAAAACCGAACGGAGACGTGAACCAGACGTCGGTTCCCGTTTCACGCAGCACCCAGTCGACGATCGCCTGCTCGGGACGGTCGTGCTTGGTCAGGTAGCCGGTGTAGGGTCGCAAGTCATAGACCCGGTGTTCCTGGCCGGCCGTCTGCGGCAGAGTCCCGCCGCCACTGGCTTGCGCGCCGGGAAGCGGTGCCGGTCGGTTCGGAGGCGACATCGGCTGGTTTTGTAGACTCGGTGGCGTCCCCGCGTTGGCAGGCATGCCTCCGGCGGCAGCACCGGTTCCGGTCTGACCAGACGGCCCCGAGCCGGGCAGCGGCATCCCCTGAGCATGAACCGGATCGCTCGACACGGAAAAGGCGAGAAGAAAAGACGCGATCGCCGTCGCGAGGCTCGCAAGGTATCGATTCGGACAAAAACGCATGGCAGACCATCCCTGTAAGACGTGACGAACGGTTTCCTCCCGTCCGCTTCTTTGAACTTGGCTATAGCCGCCGCGCGGTCTCCAAGGCAAGGTGACTTCTGGTTTCTTTCCCACATTCACCCCAGCGGGACGCGTTACGGTCTGTTGATTGAGTGAGCCGCGACGCGTAAGCGGCCGGGCATTGCGGCGCCCGCCCGAGACCTTACGGCCCTGTCAGTTATACGTAAGTCGCTGACATTTTCGCTTGAATTGGCACGATATTTGCGCCGGAACTTAGGTAATTCACGAGCTTTAGTCAGGATTACCAAGAACACGGGAGAAGCCATGACCGATTCAATTGCCAATGAATTTGACACACTTCAACTGGGCGATAAGCGACTGGACAATCGCTGCAAACTGATTGCCGAACGCTTTGCCGCCAACCCTCAAGCGAGCATCAATGCTGCGTCGCAGGGATGGAACGAGACACACGCCGCTTATGAGTTCTTCGACAACGATTCGGTCGACGAAGCCGACATCCTCGCCGCTCATAAAGACGCCACGATGCGGCGTATCGAACAGCAGGATGTCGTCCTGCTGGTTCAAGACACCACCGAGCTAAATTTCACCAAGCACCCCACCGAAGACTCCGGCGTGCTCAACGAAGACTACCGATTCGGGCTCTATGACCATAGCCAAATCGCTTTCACCGAGACCGGACTGTGTCTTGGCGTCACGGACGTCAAACTGTTCTCGCATGACCCCGAGACGCTTGGTCGAAAAGCCGATCAGCGGAAACAGCTACCGATCCAAGAGAAAGAGTCCTACCGTTGGTTGCAGGACTACCAGCAAGCTTGCCAGCTGGCTGGAGAATACCCCGATAAGCAGGTCATTAACGTGGCCGATCGCGAGGGCGATCTGTACGACATTTACGTCGAATCGGCCGAGCATCCGACCCCGGCTGATTTCGTCATTCGAGCCAATCAGCCCCGCTGTACGCCAGAGCGTGACATCGACGCCGGCCCGAGCGTCTACAAGAAAGTAGCCGATGAAGTCGCCGCTGCGCCGGTTCGGTTACGTCTGCAGATCGACTTAACCGCGACGCCCAAGCGAGCCGCTCGCCGAGCAACCCTTGAGGTTCGCGCCAAGCGGTTGACCGTCAAGCCACCGCACCTGCGAAAGGCTGATCTTCCCGAGGTCCAACTGTCGGTCGTGGAGGTCCGCGAAATAGACGGCCCCGGCGATGGCACGGAGGTTCATTGGCAACTGCTAAGCAGCTTGCCAGTGGACACGATCGACCAGGTCCAACGAGTGATCGACATCTATGTCAAACGCTGGCCAATTGAAACCTATTTCCGAGTCTACAAATCGGGTTGCCGGATCGAGGAGATCCAGCTGGAAACCAACGCCCGGCAACGTCGTGCGTTGATGATCTATAAAGTTGTCGCTTGGCGGCTGATGTATTTGACAACACTGGGGCGTCAGTGTCCTGACCTGGACTGCGAAGCGGTCTTCGCAGAATTCGAATGGAAGCCGGTTTGGAAAGTGGTTTGTGATGATCCTTTGCCTGAGCAACCGCCCAGCCTTGGCCAGATGATTCTGATGATCGGTCAGCTCGGGGGACACAACAACCGTCGCGGCGACAACCCGCCAGGTGCCGAAGCGATGTGGAACGGTCTGCGTCGGATGAAAGACTTCTCACTGGCTTGGCGAGCATTCGGCCACGACGGTTCCTGACATTTACGTATAACTGACAGGCCTTACGGCCAGCGGCTCACCATTGACTCCGCACATCCCGATTCGATCGACACGCTGGCTAGCGACCGGCACGTGGTGCACGAACGACCATCACACCGGTCCGATCCAACGATTTCCTCACCCCCGCCAGCGACGCACTTGCAAGTCGACGATCAGGGGGCGATAAAAGGCAACTCTTGTCGCCAGCGCACTTTCTTCGAACGCAACCGAATCGCTGAAATGTCCGAGTTGCCGAACGCTCCCCCGTTGAATCATTCCCCCAAGGCGTCGCCCGAGCCGCCCCCGGATCAAACCAATCGCCAGCAGCTGCGTGAACTGGAACTGGAACTCGACAAGATCCGCTGCCAAGCCGACGCGGCGCGGTTGGATGCTCAAGCGGCCGAGTTGGAATTGCAGATTCAGCGGCTTCGCGAATGCCTGGAACACGACGACGTCGCCGATCTGGAATCGGCGACGCGCGTCGCTCACCTGGCCGATTCCCCGCAGCCGCCGGGACCGACTGCCGGGCCACTCCCCACAGCGGGTCGCGCGCGTTCTGCCTTCGATTCTCCACGCAGACGGCCACCCAAAGCCGCGACGATCTACCGCCACGGTCCGCCCGAGGCGGACGATCACCGCGATGAATCCGATCTTGCCCGGGGCGAGACCGGATTTCGCCCCAATCCCACCAGCCGACGCTTTGAAAACTGGAACCAGGTGCAAGACGCGCTCGATCTCGCGGTCGTCGCTCCATCAGGCAGCGACGCATCAGGCAGCGACGCATCAGGCAGCGACTCGCACGGGACCTGTTCGCTGGACTCGCTAAAGCAGGGCTCGCCGAAGCTGGGCTCGCGGATTGCCCCGGGGGACACCAAACCGTCAAACACCAAACGATCGAAAACATCGCCGCCGCGGCGTTCGGATCCGGCGGAGCACATCGATCTGGCCACCACGGCGTCCGACCCTCCGCCGCGACGACGCAAGCCTGCCGCCTGGTTGCTCAGCGCGGTGTTCCACGGCTTGATCTTGCTCGCGCTGGCGTTCTTCACGCTGGCATCGCCGCCACCGGGAGACCAGATCGCGATCGCCGGTTCGGTCGCCGAGACGGAAGAATTGGCCATCGAATCGCTCTCGATCGAAACCCCCGAGCTGCCGCCGACGCCGCACGAACCGACACCGAGCGAGTTGGAGGATGAGATCAGCGACATCGGCGAGATTTCCGTGGTCGATTTGATCAGCGATGCACCGCCGGCACCGCCGACCCCGCTGATCGAGTCGATGATCCGGCGCGACGTGACCAGCATGACAGCGATGTCATTGAAATCCGATTCCGATGCGACGATGAGCTTTTGCGGCGTCGACGGCGGCGGCAACCACTTTGTCTATTTGGTCGACAGCAGCGGCAGCATGGGCGACGCGTTTGAATCGGCGCGCGCGGCGTTGTTGCAATCGATTCGCTTGCTGAAACCCGATCAACGTTTTTACGTCATCTTTTTCGACGCCGAACCGGATTACATGCGATTGTCGTCTGCCGACCAAGACGAGCCCCGGAGCGTTTACGCGACGGCCGAGAACAAGCAGAGGCTGCAGCGGTGGGCGATGAGGATCAAGATGGATCGTGGCCGGGCGCCCTATGACGCCTTGCCGTTTGCGCTGGAACTGAATCCGGACGTGATCTTTCTGTTGTCCGACGGTGAGTTCCCCCAGCGGATCGAGGACCTGTTGGCGGAGATCAATCGCGTCGACAATCTGTTCGGCGACGACGGCCCGATCAGCATCGTGCACACGATCGGCTATCACAGCCGAGAAGGCGAGAGTCGGATGCGGCGGATCGCCAAACAGAACGGCGGCCAATACCGGTATGTCCCCAAACCGAACGAATGACGTTGATGGAAAGTGGCGTAAGCTTCCAGCTTGCGCTGTGGGAATCGCAAGCTGGAAGCTTACGCCACGTCGTGTGGCGACGGCCTAGTGCTTCGTCAACTTTTATTCTTAGGGTACCGCGGAAAAGAAGTCAGGTACCAAAAATGCGAAGCACCCTGCGGGCCATTTGGTTTTTGGTACCTGACCCCTTTTCCGCTCGACAAACGCAGGCTCGAAAATTGAAAGCTGACAAAGCACTAGCGTTCGATCCAGGGGTTGTCGGTTTCGCTGATCGGCACTTGCGAGGTGACAAACTTGACGATCTCGGGGATCACCTTGGCCGATTCGTTGACCAAGAAGGGGCCTCCCAACGGCTGCTTGACCTGTAGCAATTCCAGCCCTTGCGGATCCTTGCCTCCGCTGAGTTTCTTTTTGGCCGCCTCGACACGCTTGTAGATTCGATCGGTGTCGCTCTGCTCCGCGGAGCCTTCACCGACAACCATCATGATCGGCAGTGAGGCGACGGTGGGAACCGCGATCGAGGTTTCGATCGGGACCCCCTTCAACAATCGTTCCGGCGACACCAGCACCAGGGCTTTGACGTCTTGGCCTTGCTTGCGTGTCCCGACGGGCACAAAACTCCAATCGCGTTGCGTCCAACCGGCGGCTAACACACAGCCTTCGCGGATGCCGATGACGACCAGCGCGTTCAAATTCAACTTTCCCTCGTTGTTTTCCTTTTCCAAGAACGCTTTGGCCGCATCCAAGTCGTACTTGACGATCGCCATCACGTGTTGCTTTCGCATCCGTTCCAAATCGAACTCTTGGGTTTCACCACGTGGATCGGTGTACTCACGCGATCCGCCGTGCCCGCGGTAGTCGAGCGCCAAGACGGCGCAGCCGGCATCGCGGAGTGCGACGCACAGCTTGCCGTAGGGAGCCTTTTGCCCTTTCCACTCATGGACGATCATCACCGGGATCGCCGCCTTGCCTTTGTTGGAACCGAAATAATATCCGCTCAGTTCCAAACCGTCCTTGGTCGGCAATTTGACGGGCCCCGGCGGAGGCGGCGGATCCACCTTCTTCCGAGGACCTTGTGCGGAGAGAGTCGACTGCGTCAACAACGTCAGTGTGAACGCAAAGATGACAACTCGTACGGACAGACGGCGCATTCTAAACTCCTGGGCAGATACTCTCGGTCGGCAATCTCGGTTTGCTCATTTCCCTCTATTATGCGCTGAAACGGCCCTCAATGCCTAATTGAGAAGCTCTAAAAAGGCCCGCATCCAGGCAGGATGGGCCGGCCAGGCCGGTGCGCTGACCAGGTGTCCGTGCGTGTGAGCCGAATCCATCGTCGCGGCCGGCTCGACATATTTCCCACCCCCGGCGGTGACTTCGAACTGCACCGCAGGGTAGCAACTGCAGTCTTTTCCGACCAAGACGCCTGCCGCGGCGAGGATTTGCGGGCCGTGACAGATCGCGGCGATCGGTTTCTTTTCGACGTCAAATTGCTTGACAATCTCCAACACCCGGTCGTTGAGACGCAGGTATTCCGGCGCCCGGCCGCCCGGGACCACCAAGGCGTCGTAGTCCGCGACGTCGACCGCAGAAAAATCGGCGGTGATGGCGAAGCGGTGCCCGGGTTTTTCGCTGTAGGTCTGGTCCCCGTCGAAATCATGGATCGCCGTCGCCACCGTGTCGCCGGGCGATTTGTCGGGACAGACCGTGTCGACGGCGTGACCCATCGTTTGCAGGATCTGCAGCGGGACCATCGCCTCGTAATCCTCGACATAGTCCCCGACGATCATCAAAATCTTCTTGCCCATTTGAATTTGCCTTGCGGTTGGTGGAGTCCTGATTTTTCCGCCCCAGGCCGATTTTCGGATCGGAATCGTAACCTAGAGTGGCATTGAAATTTAAACCGGGGAATACGTTTATGCGATACGCAATCCTTCTGAGCACACTGCTGATCACCTCCATCACCACCACCTCGGCGACCTCTCCGACGGGCTGGAGCCCGATCATTCTGCCGACCGGTGACTACCGGACGAAAATCAAATCGATGCCCATCGAGCAACGCCCGGGTCGTCTGCTGCATGTCTACGGCAACACGGTGCGTCTATTGGACCAATCCAGCCGCGGCATCGCGACGCGACCGATCCAGCAAATCTTCCTCGGGACGACGGTGCGTCGCACCGACGGGTTCCGAGGGAATTGATCGGAAGACCACTTACTTTGACGCCAAGCGGGGTGTTTTCCGTTAGCGGTAGGGCGCGAGCCCTCCGGTCATTCACGGCGCAACCGGACGGCCCGCGGGCAGGGGGGGTGAGGGCGCCGGCGGCCTGAGCGAACAACAAGAACCGGCCGACCCTCGCCAATCCGCAAAGTTTGCCAAGATTCCTTAATCAGACGAACCGTCAATGTCGAAAAAGCCTACTACCGGGCGCGGTGTCGGCGAAAATCCGCGCGTGCACGGCGTTAATTTACGGCGCCACTCAACGGCGCCAATCAACGGCGACCATCCATTGACCTGATGCAATATCTGGAATCCTCATGATTCAAGACGCACTTCGACGTTTCGCGTTTGTGACCTGCTTTCTTGCTGTCGGTGTGTTCCACTGCGCCACGGGCGCCCTCGGCGGCGATCGCACGATCCGCCGCAAGCAACCCGACCGAAGCACCTATCAACCGCCGGTGCTTGAAACCCACCACCTTGAAACCGTGACGGTCACGCAGGCCGATCGCAGCGAACAAGCCGGCGAACAACATAGCGGGCTGGTCGACGCACCATTGGACGCGCTCCCACAGCCGCGCCGCCGCGCCGAACCTGTCGTCACCGAAGCGTCCTTGCCGGACCCGGTCGTGCTGTCAGAAAACGGAGCGACGGTGCAGACGGTCAGCTATGAAACCTCCAACCAACGACACGTGAACGTCGATCCGCAGCACCAGGCGGTTCAAACCTGCTCGTGTGAATCCTGCCGCAGCGGCGGCGCCCATGTTCCGCTGCCACCGCCGATGCCCCACACCGTCGATGCATCGCCATACGGATTCGCCGGTGAGGTGTTTGACGGCGGCTGCGATTCGCAGTTCTGTGACGGGGCATCCTGCGACGGCGGATGCGATGCGATCGGATGCGGCCCGCTGGGTCGTCTCGGGCTGTCGGCGAATGACTGGTTCGGGTCGGTCGAGTTGTTGTTGATGTTTCGCTCGGGCGATCGCCTGCCCGCCCTGGCATCCGATGGCACCTTGGACGATACCGACACGCAAATCTTTGCCGGTCGCGAAACGGTTTTCAAAGACATGACCGCGGGCGGGCGTCTGACCGTCGGTGCTTGGCTGGACGATTACATGGACCGCAACATCGTCGCTCGAGGCTGGTTCGCCGGAGAACAAACCTACGGATTCAACGCCAATCAAAACACGCACACGACACTCGTCCGCCCGTTCTTCAATGTCACCGATGGCGTGGTCCCGATCGACGACACGCGGATCATCGCGACGCCGGGTGAAGCCAGCGGCGAACTGAGCATCCGCGCCGACAGCAACACCTTCGGAGCCGACGTCTCGATTCGCCAACTGTGGTACAAACGCCAAGGTGCGACGGTCGATTTGTTGTACGGCTACCAGTACATGGGGATGGATCAATCACTGACGATCGCAGACCGCGCCACCGCGCTCAGCGACGGTGTTCGGCCGATCGGATCCGTCTTGGCGACTTCGGATTCGTTCGACGTGGAGAATGATTTCCACGGCGGCCAGCTCGGCGTCGCGACCCATTACCGCGAAGGCTGTTGGTCGTTCAGCACGCTGGCAAAAATCGGCTTCGGATCGATCCGCCGACGAGCCGTATTGGCCGGCAGCACGTTCACGAGTATCGACGGCAACAATGCGACCGACCCCAACGGCATTCTGGTCCGCTCGACGAATTCGGGGACGCACAGCGACAACACCTTCGGCTGGGTCCCCGAACTGGACTTCACACTCGGCTGGCAAAAGTACCCCTGTTTCGACGTCACCTTCGGCTATCACATCATCGCAATGACCGACGCCTTGGAACTCAGTGGCGTGATCGATCCCAACCTGTCCGTCAACCTGGCCGACCCTGCCGTCGGTGCACAACGCCCCACGTCGAACTTCCGGCACGGGACATTCTACGTCCAAGGCATCCACTTCGGTCTGGCGTACATCTACTGACCCCACCCCGAACACCCCAAAGCACCCAGTCAACCAAAAAGGTGTCGGACACCTTTTTCTCTCCCAAAGGAATGGAATGATGGCGGCCAAGGAGCCTACGGGATGCCAACGCTTTGTGGACATGTGGGCCTTGCCGGGAGTGCATCCCAGCAACGTCGAGTTCCTGCAAAAGCTGAAAACGGCTGACACCAATCACTTCACCACGCACATGGATTGCGTCGGAACGGTCAACACCCTGGACCAGGAAACCGGTGATTGGGAAAAAACGCATCTGGTCGGGGTGCGGACCGACGTCTGGAAACCGGACGATGAGGAAATGCACAGTTGTCTGGAGGCGATGAAAGACAAACGTCGCAATGAGCTGAAACGTTCGATCAAACGCTCCGGTCGATTGAACGCGAAGCAGAAACAGAAGCTCGACGACCAATTGGCCGAAGACGAGATCATGCAGATGCAATGCGACGACATTCAAACGCGTCGCCTGGTCTTGAAATTGTTTCGCACCACCGGTGATCGCGTCCGCTGGGTCGGCACGATCGAAGAAGTCACGGCGACGGAAGTCCACAATTCGATCGGCACCGGAAAATCTCTGCTGACGATGGCCGCGATGCTCTCGCGCAATGATCTGGTCACGTACGTGCAACAGAACCATCGCACCTTTCGCATCCCGTCGCTGTTCAGTTTCTGCTATCACGACGGCGAACGCATGTGGAACCTGATGCTGCGCCGGCATTGGTTTTCGATCGGAGCCGACTTTGAAATCGAAGCCGACGGACAAGGGATCGGCGAAATCGATGGCAAACTCTTCTCCTTCGGCAGCGACAGCCATCTGGTCTTGGACGCCCACCCGCTGACCACACAGTCCTCGTTCGTCAATCTGGTCACGCTATTCGCCGCATCGGTCGGTTACCACCGCGCCATGCGAAAAAGCGTCAATCGCCGCGTCGAAGCCGCCCTGGGCGGCGAATCCCACCGCAACCTGCTGCAAAACGAAGAACTGCGACTCCGCCAAAACGGCCGCGCCGCCGCCTGATGCGTCGAAACGGGGTGGGCAGAAAAATGGTGGGCAGAAAAATGCCAGCGGAGGAATCAAGACAAGAAAATTGACGACAAGAAAACAAGAAAAACGCTGCCGCGAGGACCGGATCAGGTCCGAGTCATTTTCTTGTCACCCATTTTCCTGCCCACCATTTTTCTGCCATCCCCCCAGACCTTGCCCGATCGCGGATCCGGTAAACTCGGTCGGACTTGTTCTGTTTCCCTGCCCGTGGAGTGCTAACTTTCATGTCGCTATCGATTCGCTCGTTTGGTGGGATCACGCCACGTCTTGGCCAACGCGTCTATGTCGACCCGGCAGCCACGGTGATCGGCGACGTTGTGTTGGGCGATGATGCCTCCGTCTGGCCCGGAGCGGTCATCCGCGGTGACATGCAGCCGATCAAGATCGGCGCTCGCAGCAATGTGCAAGACACCGCCGTGCTGCACACCACCCATGACGGCGATTTCAATCCCGGCGGTTGGCCGCTGACGATCGGCGACGACGTGGTGATCGGCCACCGTGCGATCCTGCATGGCTGCACGGTCGCAAACCGCGTCCTGATCGGCAACGGAGCGGTGGTCAACGATGGCGCCGTGATCCCCGACGAAGTCATTGTCGGGGCCGGTTGTATCGTGCCGCCCGGCAAGACACTCGAGAGCGGTTTTGTGTACGTGGGCAACCCTTGCCGACAACTTCGCCCCGTCAGCGAAAAAGAAGTCCGCTTCTTCCTCTACTCACCGGCCCACTACGTGAAAATGAAAGATCGATATCTGGCCGAAGCGGAAGATCAGTGACGCAAACAGGCCTTGAGTTGCGCCGGGGGAGTGCCAAGGCTGGAGAACAGACAAGAAAATCGATGACAAGAAAATTAAGGAAGAGCAACCAGGAAGCCTGATCGGAACCACGTCATTTTCTTGTCACCAATTTTCCTGTCGACCGATTTCCGCTGGCTGTTCCCAGCCCATTGACCAGAGGCGAGCTGGAAGCTTTCTCCACTTGGATTGGCAAGCTGGAAGCTTACCCCACGGTCAGGCCGGCGACGGCGTCGCGGATCTTGGCGACCAGGGACTCCTCGAGGTCGCTGAGCATCGGCAGCAGCGGACCGGTCGCCGCGATGCCGGCTTCGGCGACGGCGTGATGCAACACGCGTATCGGGCTGTACGTGTTGCGCAAATCCTCCAGCGGCAAGAACCACTGCCGAATCGACTCGGCCGTTTCAAAGTCGCCGGCCTGGATCGCGTGGAGCATCTCCATGCTGCGAGCCGGCGCGACGCAGACGCATCCACTGGTGAATCCGGTGATGCCGAAGTCGCGGAGGTGCACGATGGCGGGTTGTTCGCCGATTCCGCTGACCATCCGCGAGGCCGGAAAGACGTCACGGATTTCATTGAGATAATCGTCTTGGCTGGGATCATCCCGAACGACGGCGTACTTGATCCACGAGATCACACCGTCACGGTGCAACGCCTCGACCCATTGGGCGTCCAACCAGCGATCAAATTTCAAGTACAACACGAGGGGTTTGCCGAAGCGTTCGGCCAGCAGACGAATGCCGGTCGCGATCCCTTGTTGGTCCACGACATCACGTGCGGGCAGCAACATCGCGGTGGCGAAGTCATACTCGCGCAAGATATCGACTTGATCGACGGCCAAACCGTAGGCCGGGCCGATCGAGGGCACGACGGTGGTCTGGTCGCCGGCGGTTTCGCTGAGCATCGTCAGCGTCTTGGCGTACTCGCTGAGCCGCATGTGATAGAAGACGGCGTTTCCACCGTACAACAACGAACGAATTCCGCCGGCTTCGAGAAACCGAATCAGTTTCGCATTCTCGACCGAACAAACTTCGCCATCGCCGTCACGCGCAAGCGGCGGCACGGCGAAAACACTTTCAGCCAGATGGCTGGGATCAAACGAACTGGTGAGCATGGTATCAGTGCAATCCGGGGATCGGCATGGTGACTCGGTACAAACCGCTGCGAGCGGTCACAAACATGGTTTTCCAATCATCGCCGCCGAAGCAGACGTTGGCCGGCTGCTGGGGAAACGAGACGACGCCGATCTGCTTTCCGGCGGGCGAAAAAATCTGCACACCGATGTGGGTGGTGATGTAAACATTGCCTTGAACATCCAACGCGATCCCGTCGGCGCCGGTTCCCGATTGTCCTTCGGGTTGTTCAACGGTGCAAAACGTTTTCGGCGGGGACAACTTCCCCGGCCCGGTCACTTCATAAACCAGCATCTCGGCCTGTTGGCTGGGGCAGACATAAAGACGTTTTCGGTCGGGCGACATGCCGATGCCGTTGGGCGCGGCCAAACCCTCGGTGACGCGAGAGACCGTGCCGTCGGCGGCGATGTAATAGACCGCTTGGACGGTTTGCGGCAGCGGTGTCGGGGCGCGGAACAGCGGGTCGGTGAAATAGATGCCGCCCTGGCCATCAACGGTCAAATCGTTGGGTGCGTTGAATCGTTTGCCGTCGTACTGGGACGCCAACACGGTCGCGCTTGCATGTTCGTCATAGCGGACCACTTGCCCGTCCATCTGACAGGCCAAGATGCGTCCATCGCTGGGGATCAGGATGCCGTTGGTGTGCTTGGAGTCACCGGTGAACAGGCTGATCGACCCGTCGGCGCTCAGCCGGTGGATGGCGGAGTTGGGAATGTCGGTGAACAACAGCGATTTGGATTTCGGTTCCCAGGCCGGGCCTTCGGTGAACGCGAATCCGTCTCGAATCAATTCGACCTTGCCGGTCGGCTTGATGGTCGTTGACGAGTCGTCTTGAGCCGAGTTGTCTTGAGCCAACGCAGGTGGAGACTCAAACGCCACCAGACCGAAACCAACGATCATCAAACAGAGCACAAAATTCAGTTTCATTGTGGTCGTCTCAGGTTAGAAGTTCATGTCGAAGCCGTTCAAAATAATCCAACATCGGTCGCGGCACGCCGAGCGAATCGATCACGCCGGAGTGGCTTTGCACGTGCGGTTCGTTGTCCGCCCAGCCGTCCCAAACGATCCCATGCACCACGTGCTTGGCGAGCAGGGTGCGGACGATCGGTCCGGCGGTCCGAAGCTGATTGGCGGACAACTCCAATCGATTCGTACCGGTGATCAACGGCGATTGTTTGGACATCGCTTTCTCGTCTTCGCCGCACCCGCCGGGAATCGTCAGCTGTACCAGCATCGGCATCCCCAACGTCGCCCAGCGATCGATCATTTGACCAAAGTCGAGCGCCGATCGGGGCAACGTCGCGTCGCTGGAATAATTTAATCGAACATCCAACCCGACGCCGGCCATTCCCAGCCCGCTGCGGGCGAGCGCATCGGCAAAGTGCAAAGCCGATATTCCGTCGCGGTGCTTTGCCAGGTATTCGCCAAACGGCTGATCGAACGAAATGATCGCCGGCGTATTGGGATCGATGCGGCGAACGGTTTGCAGAACGGCGACCGCGAGCCGCATGACTTGCTCGTCGTCCAAGGCGATCGGCCCGGGTGTATTCAAACCCGCGGCACAATTCCAGAGCTGCACCGAGCCGCGATAGCGTTCCACGACACGTTGCGTGTACTGCGTGATCGACTGAACAAAGGAATCAAAGTTGTCTTCGATCAAATACATCCACGGCGGCATCAGCTGTTTGCGAAAGTCGATCAGCGGCCCCGCCAAGACACGAATCCCGCGTTCGACGCACCATTGAATCGTTCGATCGCTGGCCTCAAACTCGAAACGCCCCGCGTCGGACTCGATCGTCCCCCAGTTCAGCCGGACCGCCGCGCAGTTGAACGCTTTCTGGAAACGCGCGCTCAGTGCCGAGCGTGTCGGAGACGGCGGAATCACACTGCCGGCCAACAGCGTGCCGAGTTGCGGTTCACGCTGCTTGCGATAGGCGATCGACTGGAGTGCGAACGATTCACCGAGATCGGCGATCGCTTGTTCGAGCGTGGCGATGGCCTGCAAGGCGTGTCGCGAACACTCCTGAAGATCCGACCGGGCCTCGGCCGCATCGAGAAACTGCGACGTGCCCCGCGCCACCAACTCGGGGAATCGATCCCCCAGCGACAGCCCCGCCCGTTCCCAATTGCTGGACTGTTCCCGTGCCCGATAACAACTACCCCGGGCCAGTTCCAGGTACAGCAAATGCGGTTGCTCCTGAGGCATCAACGAACAGGTCGACAGCGTGCGATAACCGAGCCCCTTGGTCGGACAGGTCAAATACAGCTTTCCCGACGTGTCGACCGGTCGAGATATCGAAAGAACGCCTCCCTTGACGCTGTTCTTGCATTCCCACGGTACACCTTCGATGCCGCAGATGTACGCATCTTTCCACAGCGTTTGTTTCAACAACTGGGTCGAATCGGATGGGACAGCGAAATGAAATTGCCCCATGGTGCGGGCCAAACAATCCGGTTGCGGGATGGAAGAGGCAAAGGTCAACATCCAGACTGGCAGAATCCGGAATCGGACGCCAGTTTACCGACTGATCGTGCCGCTTGCGACCATAGCGGCCCGGTCGTCCCGAAACGCCACTGGTTGTGAGCCGCGTCGGATTCTCGACAATACGCCTGTCCGATCGCCGGTCCCGCAGCCGGAGGCCGACGCGGGAACAAAAGACCACCCCCAACCCCGAAAAATCGCCGTGACGCAGCCCGCTGAATCGCCCCCCGAATCGCTGTACGAATTCGACGATGCCGGAGCCTTGCTGACGACGCAGTTGCCGCTGCCACGAAAAAGCGGGAAAGTCCGCGACCTGTACGACTTGGGCGACGATTTACTGGTCGTCAGCACCGATCGCATCAGTGCGTTCGACTTCATTTTGCCATGTGGGATCCCCGACAAGGGTCGCTTGCTGACGCAGATGAGCGCGTTCTGGTTCAACCACCTGGGCATCCGACATCACCTGAAATCGACGGCCGTCCCCCCGGATTTATCCGCATCCTTTGACACCGGCCCGCTGGAAGGCCGCATCATGGTGGTCGAAAAAGCAGACGTGGTGCCCTTCGAATGCGTGGCGCGGGGGTACCTGGAAGGCAGCGGCTGGCTGGAATACCAGCAGACCGGCGAAGTCTGTGGCAACAAGCTTCCCGCGGGGTTGCGCCAATGCGATCGACTTCCCGAACCGATCTTTACCCCGGCAACGAAGGCCGAAGAAGGCCACGATGAGAACGTCAGCATCGGGCGGATGATCGCGGACCTGGGCAGCGATCTGGCACTGCGCCTGCGCGCCGAAACGCTCAAGATCTACTCCGCCGCTGCCGACCACGCCCGCTCGCGCGGGATCCTGATCGCCGACACCAAGTTTGAATTCGGTTTGGTCGACGGCGAGGTTGTCTTGATCGACGAAGTCCTGACGCCCGACTCGTCACGTTTCTGGGACGAATCGGTTTACGCCCCCGGCGCCGCCCAGCCCTCGTTCGACAAACAATTCGTCCGAGAGTGGCTGTCGCAATGCGGCTGGGATAAACAAAGTGATCCGCCGAAGCTGCCCGACGACATCATTTGGCAAACCGCGGCCAAGTATCGCGAAGCGTTCGAACGATTGGCATAGTGGCGCGTGGGATAGGCTTCCAGCCTGTCATGTGGGATAGGCTTCCAGCCTGTCATGCCAGCGTCGACAGGCTGGAAGCCTATCCCACTTCTCTACCGCCCGCTCGTAATGACTGACAGAGCACTAGTGCTTTGTCAGCTTTCAATTTTCGAGCCTGCGTTTGTCGAGCGGAAAAGGGGTCAGGTACCAAAAACCAAATGGCCCGCAGGGTGCTTCGCATTTTTGGTACCTGACCCCTTTTCCGCGGTACCGTAAGTATAAAAGTTGACGAAGCACTAGCGGACCTTGCAGTGATCTAAGATCTCGTCGGCGTCCGCGCGATAGCCCACATAGAAGGGGCCGAACTCCGCGTACTTGGCACTGGCGATGTCAAAACGCATCTTGTAGACGATGTCCTTCAAGTAGTCCGGATTCCGCGCCCACAGCGTGACCATCCATTCCCAGTCATCCAAGCCGACACCGACGGTGATCAACTGAGACACCTTGCCGGCAAACGCGATCCCGCTTTGGGCGTGCTCGGCCATCATCTTGTTGCGATGGCTGAACGGTTCGGTGAACCAGTTGGCGCCCGGCACGCGGCTCTTGTTCATCGGATAAAAACACGCCGCCGGCCACTCGGGAATCTCGGGACGCAAACGCTGCTCGTTCATCATCGGCAAACGTCGCTCATAGGCCGCCACCTTGGCTTTCAGCTCGTCCGATTCCGGATCAGCCCCTTCGCCAATCAATCGATCCCTGAATCGCTCGATCGTCGGAACATATTCGCTGACTTCGCTGATCGAGACGAACGACCAAACCCCTTCGACGAATTGGCCCAGCGGCGGGGCGACCAACGATTGGTGAATCGCATCGACCTTCGCCGGGTCAGGGTCCATGACGACCACGCCAAAATCAGCCTCGTGGCCACTGATCCAATAGCTGGCGATCCGCTCCGGGGCGGCATCATCCGGCGGCGACAACGCCGCGCGGAATTGCGTCACACATTCCGGCGTCAACGGCGTCGCCATCGCTTCGCGGCGAAATCGATAAAAGAAGTGACCGCAATGCCATCCGTTTTCCGGAATGGTCGAGGGTTCGGGAAGCGGGGCGGCGTGTGGACTGGGACGACCGGACATAGGTGAAAAACGCAGTTGGGCGGGGGGAAAGAAAGGCAACCTCGAAGGCGATCGGTCGATTATCCCAGCTTTGCCGCTCGCGCGCAAGCCCCGTACCCTTGGACGACTCAACCGTCGCCGATCGCGCCGGCGGGCTGTCGATTGAGCCGGGATCTGCTGAGTCCATGGTGAGCCGCTGGCCGTAAGGCCTCGGGCGGGCGTCGCAGTGCCCGGCCGCTGACGCGCCCGCGGCTCACGAAACCGACAGCCCGCGAGCCGTCCGGTTGCGCTTTAAAAACAGCGTGAAAGACCGGAGGGCTCGCGCCCTACCGCTAACAAAATGCTTCACTGGCTGACGCCACGTGCTGTGGTGTGAATCACGGGGCGAACCGGAATCCTTGAGGAAAAATCAGATCCCTCTAGCGGAATCATCGACTTTTTCGTTAACAGTGATCCCACCCAAGGCTCAAGCAGCATCCCGAGCGGAAACGGCTCCTTTAATCTGATTGTGTTGGTCCGGTCGAAACGCTCGGCAACGAGTACGACGATTGCTCCGGATGATTGCCTGCCAGTGGAACTCCTCATCTTCACGTAGCATCTGCGGCGATACGATCACCAAGGCCGTCCTTTTTTCCGGTCGTCCGACGCACGCGCAAGGAAGCAATCGAGATGCAACGACGTCAATTTCTCGCCCTTCTGGGCTCACTCGCAGCGACCTCCGCTGCCGAACAATCGTTCGCCACGCCGCCCCACTTGGTTGAACCGGTCCATCGCGTGGCCAACGCGGCCAGCCTGGCCCCCAGCCCCCCGGTCAAACTCTCGGCACTCGACGAGGCACTGATGCGGGCCCGCCGGAGCTTGGCGAACTGCAAAAGCACCATCAATGACTACACGGCGCTCTTGATCAAACGGGAACGGATCGGCGACACGCTCGGCCCGCACGAATACATGTCGGCGAAAATTCGCTGCCGAAAGGTCGTCGACAACCAGATCGTCCAACCGCTCAGCGTCTACTTGAGCTTCGTCAAACCGGCCAGCATCAAGGGCCGCGAAGTGCTGTACGTGGAAGGCCAGAACAACGGAAATCTGATCGCACACGAAGGCGGATTCAAAGGACGCTTTCTGCCGACGGTCAATCTGCCGCCGACCGGTACGCTGGCCATGCGCGGGCAGCGGTACCCGATGACGGAGATCGGCCTGGAAAATCTGCTCGTCAAACTGATCGAGCGGGGCGAGCAAGCCAAACAACTGCCGGACGTCAAAGCCGAGATGCGAACCGGCATCAAGGTCAACGACCGCCCCTGCATGTTGCTGACCGTCACCCAGCCCACACCGCGACCGGACCTGCTGTTCTATCAGGCCAAGGTGTACATGGACGAAGAACTGAATGTGCCGATCCGCTACGTGGCCTACGATTGGCCCGCGCCGGGCCAAGAGAAGCTGTCGGTGATCGAAGAGTACAACTACTTGAACTTGAAGCTGAACGTCGGCTTGACCGACGCGGACTTCGATCCGAACAACTCGAAGTACAATTTTTATTGATCGCCGACCGCCCCCTGACGCCGGGCGCCTCTCCGCAGCCCAATTCCCGGGCAGTGGATCCGGTGAACCATCGTTCCGTGGGGAATCGTCAGGAACTTCGGAACAACAAGTGACAGGAATTGATTGTGGGATAGGCTTCCAGCCTGTCGTTTTCGCGATGACAGGCTGGAAGCCTATCCCACCTATTGTTCCGGGGATCTTTAATTAGAGATCCACTACGCCGATCCTAAGACCGGCGGCACGAGAAAGCACTCGTCGTCTGCGGCCGGGGAATTGGCCAGGGCAGCGGCTCGATCCAGCCCCGGCGTGATCTCGTCACGACGCCAGCGGTTATCGACGTCCAGCGCCGTCGTCATCGGCTCGACATCGCTGGTGTCCAGCTCGGACAACTTTGCGACGAAACCGAGAATGCTTTCCAACTGGGGGCCGAGATGTTCGACCTCTTCGTCGGAAATTTCTAACCGCGCCAGCAGGGCCAGCTTGCGGACGTCGTCTGCAGAGAGTGCCATGACTTCCTCGCGGTCAGCTATTTGGCGCCACTGACGTCAAACGGCTTGGTGTGCACCCGCTTGCGAATCGCTCCGCTGCGAATGCACTGCACACAAACGCGCATCGACTTGTTGACGCCGTCGGGCAGCGTCACGTGGACCTTCTGCAGGTTGGGGACAAATTTGCGACGGGTGATTCCGGTGATTTTTGTACCGACACCGCCCAAATACTTCGCTTTACCGCGAGTTTCGATGCGATTGCCCATCTGCACTTTCTTGCCGCAAACTTCACATTGTCGTGCCATGGCACCTTTTCCCCCATCGTATCGCGTGGGGGCTCCTCAGCCGGTTTGTTCGTTGGATTGCTTATTGT
The DNA here is from genome assembly GCF_007754155.1 of Stieleria neptunia. Taxonomy (NCBI): domain Bacteria; kingdom Pseudomonadati; phylum Planctomycetota; class Planctomycetia; order Pirellulales; family Pirellulaceae; genus Stieleria; species Stieleria neptunia. Next base: position 8,780,208 of record NZ_CP037423.1, read on the forward strand.
GTTGTCATCGACTTCGACTTTCGCCGGAAATGCGTCGAAGGGTCAAGACTATACAAACACAAGGGATCGGGCGAAAGAAGTAATCCCCCACCAATCTTTCTTGAGTGAAAGAGAGCAGATTTCTCAAGATCCAGGTCCGGGCGGCCGAAAACTCTTCCTAAGCCTCCTTCCCGGACGCATTTCCCGTCGAATTCGGCACTCCCCGACGGCTTGCGACCAGCAACACTGCGTCTTGCGACCATCCAAAACTGAGCCTTGCGACTATGACCGCCTCCGATCGCATCATCGAATCACCTGGAAATACGGCCATCCTCCCCCACCGTGTCTCGCTGGTCCGGTGGGCGACCGCTTCCGTGGCTCCGCTGTTGATCGCCATGGCCACCGGGTGCTCCACACTCCCCTCGGCACGAGGGCTGGACCTGATGAATCCCTCCGCGAGCCTGCTATTCCCCGGATCGGCGAAAAACGCATCGCCCTACGAGATGCTCGACGGCACCGTGCCGACGACCGCATTTTCGGGCGATGCCGGGATGACCGAGGAGGCCTATCACAAGATCCGTGAAGCCAAAGCACAAAACGCGATCGTGCTGCAAGTCGCCGAAGATGAGCAGCCGGTCCGAGTCCTGCCGCTGCCGCCCGGCCAAAAAAGCGTCTTTGTCAGCGAATTGCTGACCCAAACCGGCGTGCTCCGCAAGCTCGGCGGCGTCCAGGCGACGCTCTACCGCCCCTCGCCGGATTCGATTTCCGGGGTGCGAATGGAGATTCAATTCGCCGACGACGGGACCGTCGACCCGACGACCGACTACGGGCTGCGGCCCGGGGACCGCGTCCAGATCCAAAAGAAGACGACGACCGCCATCGAGAGCCTGGTCAACATGGCCCTGCGTCGCTAGATCCCTGGGCACTTCAAGATGGAGCGTGCCGCGACGTGAACCACTGGAAGTCGGCTGTGGTGCTACGATAATATGAAGACAACACGCCGCGTTGTCTTTGCCCCACCTCTTCCGTGCGATCCCGATCGGGTTGCTGGCGAGCCGTCCATGTCTGAAATCGTCCATTGCCCGAAGTGCCATTCCGCCGTCACGGTCGGTGCGGACCAAGCCGGCAGACGTGTGCAGTGCCCCAGTTGCTTGAAGGAATTCTTTGCCCCTTCGTCGCTCGGCGGAGCCGGATCGAGCGCCGAGGATGAGGATTGGCTGTCGCTGGCGGATCCGCCGGCGGCGACCGCTGCGTCCAAGGCGACCGAATCCGAATCCCCCCAAGCCCCCTCGCCGGAATCCGACGACGAGGATCTGCTCGGCGAAAACCCGTTCGTCGACCTCCCCACTGGGGAAGGCCTGGGCAGCGAATCCGATCCGGACGACCTGTTCGCAGGACTGCCATCTCTGGACGCGTTGCCATCACCGGATGAACTGCCGAGTTTTGCGGCCGGCCCAACGTCAGGCCCGACATCGAGTTCAGCGTCCGGCGCAGTGTCCGGTCCAGCGGCGGCGGCCAAACCGACTCCGCAACCCGAAGCCGCCGCAACGATCGATCCGAACGAAGAGTTCCGGGTGACCTGTCCAATCTGCGGCAGCATGCTGTCGGCGAAAGCCAAGCAGACCGGCAAGACCATCAAATGCGGTGACTGCTACAGCGAAGTCCGCGTTCCCAAGCCGCCGAAAAAGAAGACTCAGCCGCAGCGTGACGACAACGCCGAAACGTTTCATTTCGCCGAAACGGGTGCGTCGGGGCGGCCGGCGGATCCGTTCAAGAAGAGCGCGGACGAACTGCTGCGAGAGGCCGCTCGAGAGCCCGACGAGAAGCAGTCCGAACCGGCCTTCGATGCGCCGAGCACGATCGGATGGTTCAAAACGGTCTTCGGGATCTTTGTCGACCCCGGGGTCATCAGCCATTTCCTGGGGCTGGCGATCCTGCTGGCGATCCCGGCGGCCTTGACGGTCGCGATGCCGGTCTTTGCACTCGGGATGTTCCCGTTGGGATTACTCGGCATCACCCTGACGGTTTCGTGCGGATTCGCGATTCTGTTCGGCGTCGCCAACGAACACGACCGCATCGAAGACTGGCCCACGCTGGACCCGCCTGCGTGGTTTGAATCGCTGTGGCTGGTGATTGCGGCGACCGCGATCGCCGTGGGGCCGCCCTACGTGATCGCGACTGTGTTTGGCGCCGTCCCGGTGATCAAGTTGGGGCTGGTGATGTTCTCGATCTACGCCGCGTTTCCGATCATCTTGCTTTCGATGCTGGACGAGCAATCGATCACGTCGCCATTTTCCGCCGACGTCGGCAAAAGCATCACACGGTGCCAGGAAGAGTGGGGCGCCTTCTACTTCTCGACCGGCCTCTTGTTTGCCACCCTGTTCGGCTACTTTGTGATGGTTTCCTTGTCCCCGGCCAGCATCGCGATCGGCGTGACCCTGTCGATCGGCGTGGTGTTCATGTACTTCGCCATCCTGGGGCGGCTGGCACTGGCGATCGGCGAAGTGGTCGACCTGACGGCCTTGGACAACGACGACGAAGACGAAGAGCAATAATCGGGTTGGCAACGGGCGGAAAGCAAGTGGGAGAGGCTTCCAGCCTGTCAACCCCGCCTCTCAGGCGTTGCTGCCGTAGGGCCGCGTGCTGATGACCCCTTCGGACGGACTCGACGCGGTCCCGTAAAGCCGCTTGGGGATGCGACCGGCCCGAGAGGCGTGACGCCCTGCGATCGCGGCGTGTTTCATTGCCTTGGCCATCCGAACGGGATCGCGGGCATGGGCGATCGCTGTATTGAGCAGCACCGCGTCCCCACCGAGTTCGAACGCCTGGCTGACGTCACTGGCGGTGCCGACGCCGGCGTCGATGATCACCGGGTAATCGGGATCGTCTTCCTTGAGGTACTCCAGGATGATCCGCAGATTATTGGGATTGAGCAATCCCTGCCCGCTGCCGATCGGGCTGCCGGCGGGCATCACACTGGCCGCGCCGGCCTCTTTGAGCCGCCGCGCGGTGACGGGGCAATCGCTGGTGTAACAGAGAACCTGGAACCCGTCAGCGGCCAGCTCGCGACACGCCGCCACGGTCTCGGCGGGATCGGGCAACAAGGTCTTGCTGTCGCCGAGGACTTCCAGTTTGACCCAATCCGCGCCGGGGTTGCCGAGCGTTTTGAGGATCTCGCGGCCCAGCTTGGCGGCGCGAATGGCATCCGCGGCGGTATAGCATCCGGCGGTATTGGGCAACAGGGTGTAACGATCCAGATCGATGAAATCCAAGATATTCTTGCCGCCGCGGTCGTACAGCCGTTCGCGGCGGACGGCCACGGTGACGCAATCACAGCCGGACGCATCGAGCGAGTCCCGCATCTGCTCCATCGTGTCGTAGCGCCCGGTGCCGACGATCAACCGACTGGCCAGGGTGTGAGTGCCCACGACGAGCGGTGCGTCGTCGGCCTCGGCGGAAGCGTTGGGAGTAGATGCGATGGACAAGGGATTACCCGCCTCCGACCAGGGTTACGACTTCGACGTCGTCGCCGTCACGAACGATCGTGTCGGCATACGTTTCACGTGGGACCACGTCCGCGTTGATCTCGACGGCCAAGTAGTTCGGCGGCACGTCGACGGTATCGAGCAGTTGCTCGACACTCATCTCCGATTCGATTTCGACGCTTCGGCCGTTGACGGTGATCGAGATCATCGGTTGGACTCAGTCATTGTCGTCGTCAAAGGCCGCATCAAAAGCGATGTTGCTGGGCGCGAAATCCAGCTTTTTGGTGAACTGGCACGCTTCGGCGGCACCGAACTCGCGTTCCATCCCGCTGTCTTCCCACTCGATCGACAGCGGTCCGTTGTACCCGATGTCGTTGAGCGCGCGAATGATTTCTTCAAAGTTCACTCCGCCGCGTCCGGGGCTGCGGAAATCCCACCCGCGTCGTGCGTCGCCGAAATTCAGGTGGCTGCAGTTGATCCCGCTCGTTCCGTCCAAGGTCACGATCGCATCCTTGATGTGCACGTGGTAGATCCGATCGGGGAACCGACGCAGAAACTGGACCGGGTCGACGCCCTGCCAAATCAGGTGGCTGGGGTCAAAGTTGAATCCGAATTCGGGCCGCCGGTCGAGGGCTTCCAGCGCCCGCTCGGCGGTGTGGATGTCGAAGGCGATTTCGGTCGGGTGGACTTCCAGCGCGAACCGCACGCCGCATTCGCCGAACACGTCCAGGATCGGATTGAATCGTTCGGCCAACAGATCGAACCCGGCATCGATCATGCTCGGCGGAACCGGCGGAAAGGAGTACAGCAGGTGCCAGATGCTGCTGCCGGTGAAGCCGTTGACGACTTCGACGCCAAATTTCTGGGCCGCCCGAGCGGTGTTTTTCAGTTCCTCGATCGCCCGGGTGTTGACCCCATCGGGATCGCCGTCGCCCCAAACGTATTCCGGCAAGATCGCCTGGTGGCGCTCGTCGATCCGATCCAAGACGGCTTGGCCGACCAGGTGGGCGCTGATGGCATGGCACTGCAGCCCGGCGTCGTCGAGTGCTTGACGTTTCGTGTCGCAGTAGCCGTCGTCGGCGAGCGCCTGGTCGACCTCAAAATGATCGCCCCAGCATGCCAGTTCGATTCCGTCATAGCCGAATCCGCTCGTTTTTTGGACCATGTCGGTGAACGGAAGGTCTGCCCATTGACCGGTAAACAGGGTGACAGGACGCGACATGAAGCTCTCCAGAGGGAAAACGGGATGGTGGGAATGATGAAAAGATGAATTGGAAGAAATGCAATCCGATGCTTCCAGGGGTATTTTGCGCACCCGCCGGTCAAACCTGCAACAACCCTGAAAATGCAGCCCCCGGTCAAAATGGTGGTCATCAGACCCAATTTGGGTCCCCCGGGCAATCGGGAGAGTTTCAATTCAAAGCGGGTGGAGACCACGCGGAGTCCATTGAGCGTTCCCATCCTTGGCCTAGAATAAGATGGCTGAAATCCCGCAAGGCGATTTCTGGCTCCTGTGCTTGGCCCGGCTCCTCCTTTTTCCGTAAGACTCGAAATGGCTCACAAAAACGGCAAGACTGCTTCAGCCCCCCAACCCACCGGTTCCACCACCGCAGAAGCTGTCGCCAATCGACTTCGCCAATCGCTGCTCCAACAGCGGGAAGAGCTGGAGGTCGACAAACTGTTCCGAGCCCTCGTCAAGCTGGAAGGCAGCGACTTGCACCTCAAGGTCGGCCAGCCACCGATGGTCCGCGTCGGCGGGTCGCTCAAACCGCTCAACCGCGGGCCGATCGACTCCGAAGAAATGGTCGACCTGTTGCTGCCGATGATGGACGAGCGCAACCTGCTGATTTTCGAAGAGGAAGGCGGCGCTGACTTTGCCTACCTGATGATGGTCGACGGCGTGCGTTGGCGTTTTCGTGTCAACATGCTCAAGTCGCTGGGGAATATCGGCCTGGTCGCCCGGCGGATCAATAACTTCATCCCCGACTTTCGCGGGCTTTTCCTGCCCGATTCGATCGAAGGCCTGTGCCACTACGAACAAGGCATGGTGCTGCTGGCCGGCGTGACCGGTAGCGGCAAAAGTACGACGATCGGATCGATGCTCAACTACATCAATTCGATCTATCGCAAGCACATTCTGACCCTCGAAGACCCGATCGAATTTATCTTCACCGAAGACAAATGCCTGATCAACCAGCGGGAAATGGGGCAGGACGTCAAGGATTTCAGCATCGGGATGAAGCATGCCGTGCGTGAAGACCCCGACATCATTTTGGTCGGAGAGCTTCGTGACGAAGAGACCTTCATGACGGCGATTCATGCCGCCGAGACCGGTCACCTGGTGTTCGGAACCATCCACGCGGCGAGTGCGTCGACGACGATCGGCCGGATTTTGGACCTGTTCCCCGAAGAAATGCACAATGCCATCCGCAGCGCGATCGCGTTCAACATGAAAGGCATCGTCGCCCAGAAACTGCTCAAAAGCATCAAACCCGGCGTTTCCCGCGTCCCGACCTGCGAAGTGATGACGTTCAACCCGACGATCCGAAAACTCGTCCTGGAGGGCAAGGACGAAAAACTGCCCGACGCCATTCGCATCGGTGCCGATGACGGAATGCAAGACTTCACCATGAGTCTGAAAGGTCTGATCGACGACGAATTGATCGATCGCCCCACCGCCTTCGCCGTCGCGCCGAACAAAGATGCGCTGAAAATGGCACTCAAGGGCATCGATGTGAAAGCTCCCGGTATCTTGTAAGCTCTTGCGGCGACCACTTCCTTTGCCAACTCAACTCATCCGCTCTTGCCCGTAATTGATGGCCGAACAACCCCCACCCCAGCTCTGGCAATCCGTTGCCCCCGTTGAATTCTCGCCCAAGCTCAGCGACAACACCAAAGTCCAAGCACTGCTGATCAGCACCCGCCAGGGTGCCGGTTATGAAGTCGCCGCCGGGCAGATCTCCCACGCGATTCAGTCGCGTGCCACGCAGGTCTTGCTCGACTTCACCGCCGCCGGCTGCGCGATGCGGTACATGATCGACGGGCTCTGGGAACAGTTGCCGGCACTGGACCGCGAAACGGGCGACGGCATGCTGTTCGCACTCAAACAACTGTGCCTGCTGAACCCTGCCGATCGGCGGAGCGCCCAATCGGGGTCGGTCGCCGTCAAACTCAAGAAAGATAAGTTCGACCTGGTGCTGCAGTCCCAAGGCGTGCCCACGGGCGAACGCGTCCTGGTCCGCTTGGACTCTCTGCAGATCCCCTTCGAAACGCTCAGCGATCTCGGCATGCGGGACAAAATGGTCGCCACCTTGAAGCAGCACCTCAACGATGAAGCGGACATCGTGCTGCTGACCGCTCCGAAAACCGAAGGCCTGACGACGACCTGGAACGTGGGCATCAACGCGTCCGACCGCTTCTTGCGCGACTTCCAATCGTTCGAAGACCAGGCCCGGCCGGAGCCTGAAATCATCAACATCAATGCCAACTATTACGGCGGCAACACCGGGCTGACGCCCTACGAAGCGGTCCGCAAGGCGATCCTCAAAGAACCCGACGTGTTTCTGTTCCCCGGAACCGTCGACGCCGAATCCTTCCAACTGGCGCTCGACCAAGTCGGCAAAGCCGAAAAGAAAATCATCACACGGATGGTCGCCGGCGGTGCGGTCGAAGGGCTGGTGCGTCTGATCGCCCAATACCCCGAACAACGCGCCGCGATCGCGCAAAAGGTTTCCTGCGTGCTCGGCCAACGACTCGTCCGCCGACTTTGCGATAACTGCAAAGTCGGATTCCAGCCGCCCCCCCAACTGCTGCAACAACTCGGCATTCCGCCGGGACGTGTCACCCTGTTGTACCAGCCCTTCATTCCGCCGCCGATCGAACAACAGGTCGATGAAAATGGTCGCCCCGCGCCGATCACCCCGTGCCACAAATGCCAGGGCCGCGGCTACCTGGGACGCATCGCCATTTTCGAACTGCTCACGCCCGGCCCCCAGTTGCGCGACGCGCTGACCAAGACGCAGGACGTCGCACGGCTGGCGGGGATCGCCAAATCCGAAGGCTTCCACGGCGTTCAAACCGAAGCGGTGCTGACCATCGCCCGCGGTCTGACCGGTTTGGACGAACTGAAACGCGCCTTCGCCAAGAAAGCGTAACCGCGGGGTAAGCATCCTGCTTGCCAATCGAAGGCGTTCGCCGAAGCGGCGCGTGCGGGGCGGTCGATTTGGTGAGCCGTGACGCGTAAGCGGCCGGGCATTCTTGCCGCCCGCCTGAGGCCTGACGGCCAGCGGCTCACCATTGACTCAGCTGACCCCGATTGAATCAACAGACCGCCGGCCGTCCGGTCACACCCTCAATCAGAAACGGTGACCGGGCATGCCTCGCGGGCTCGGCAATCGCAAGCTGGAAGCTTACGCCACTGCTCTCGTCGCAAGCTGGAAGCTTACGCCACTTTAGATCACGCCTTTAAACAGCGCCGATCCGATGCGGACCATCGTCGCGCCTGCGGCGATCGCTTCGCGAAAGTCACCGCTCATCCCCATCGACAACTCGGGCAACGCGCAACCGGCGGACTCGACCAGGTGGTCGCGCAACTCGGCGACGCTGCGAAACTGATTCGCCGCCTCTGCCGATTCGGTCCCCCATCCCGCCATCGCCATCAAACCCACCACCCGCACCGCGTTGAGATCGGAAATCTCCAGCAACCGGCCGACCGCCTCGGGCGAAAGACCAGTCTTGCTCTCATCGCCGCTGATGTTGACTTCTAACAAGACCTCGGCGACGCGTTGCTGACGCCCCGCTTCCTGATCGATCGCCCGCAACAATCGCTCGCTGTCGACCGAATGGATCAGTGGATCAAAGCGAAGCATCCGTCGGAGTTTGTTGGTTTGGACATGGCCGATCATGTGCCAGCGCAAGCGACGGTTCGGGTCGGCGGAAACGGCCGGGGCGATCGCTTCGGCTTTCTGCCACAACACTTGCGGACGGCTCTCGCCCAGGTCGCTGCAGCCGGCGTCAAAGAGCATTTCCGTCGTCGCCGCGTCAACGTACTTTGAGACTCCGATCACGCGAACCGATTCGGGATCCCGGCCCGCCGCGGCGGCGGCTCGACGCACTTCGTCATTGACGGCCATCCAATTGCGACGGATCCGCTGGGCGGTCTCATGGGGCTGCGACATCACGTTCATTGCGTCAACTGGGATTGTCTTCCACCGTGATCAAGTCTTCGTAGGACTCTTCCTTGGCATCGAATCGGGCACAATAAAAATCCGCGATCATCTGTTTGCCCATGAACGTTCGTGGCCCCGACGGTGCCATCGAACGGTACAGAATCCACTGGGACTTTCCCATCTGGATCCGATACGCCGCGGCGAGACGTGACGGGATCAGGTCCAATTGCTCGGCAACCGTCAGTTGCCGCCACGTTCGTTTCATCGAAAACCGGTCCCGAGAAACGTCCACCCACAGGGGCACGAACAGCTGACCGTGTCCCTGGGACGCAAGCAACAAGTGTCGGTCTTCGGTCGCCCGCAGCCGTGTCGGCGACGGCGAATTTTTCCATTCCGGGGCTGACAACGGCAACACCAACGCGCGCCGACGATGGTCGCCAAGAAACAACTCCGTCGTCTCCGCTTCCGGCTCCACACCGATCCCATCGGCCAGCGGGAAACGGATCTGATAGTCGATCAACGGCAGGGAGGCCGATGTCGGATCGCTGTTGGCACCCTGCTGGCGGTCGTGCCTCGCATCGGCAGCCCGTTGCAATTCCGTGTGGAACTGGCCCCGAACGACCGCGTCGGCGAAGAAACAACAGCGATCTTCGCGCAGGACCATGAACTGGCGCTGCAAGACATAACCAGCCTCGTGCAGTTGCTCCATTTCCAGATAGTGGACGTCGTCGTCGGTGTACTCGCAGGTCGACACCCAGTCGCCCAGGGGTTCAAGCGGTTGACCGTCGATCGCGAGGGTCGTTTCACAGCGACCACTGACCAGCGTCGATTTTCCCGCGGTCCATTCCAGTCGCGCCTGGCGGTCGGCGTACTCGACCACGGTTCGCCCACGCCGCACGTCCCATTCGGGAAGCAGGCAGGCGACCTTGGCCTCTTCGTCGTGCAACATCGCTTCGGGCAAACTGACCTGCCACGCCAGCCGTCCCTTCGTCTGGCCTGTCCCCAAAGCGGCCTTCATCGCGGGCTGCAATGTTTCCGGATCCAGTTCAGCGGCACAGGCCAAAAGCCCGTGTTTTCCTAAGTCGTCCTGAACGTCTCGCTCGCTCAGACCGGAGAACGCCTGAACGCCGCCGCGGCCGGTCAACGCGGCAACCCAAGTCGCCAATTCGATTGCGATCTCGTCGATTGCTTTTTCAACGGCCGAAGAGACGCTCGACTTTTTGGACTTTGACTTGCCGTTCTTTTGTTGCGTCTTCTTGGGCGGCTTGGGCGGCTCGACGTTCCGCAACAGACGACGCAGACGCAACAGGGAAGCCAACGTGAGCCGGCACCGGTGCGGTTGGGAGAGCACGGCGGAGGTGGAAAGATCATCTTGCTCACACCACTTCGTCAGCGCGTCGATGCTGCTGCCGGCCAAGCGACGGCACGAAGGCAACGCGCGGAGACGTTGCGAAAGCGTCAGTCCGATTTCGGCGACACCGACCAACACGGCCGGATGGGTCGGATCACATTGAAGCATGCCGTCACGGAAATCTTGTATCGTCCCCAGCAGACTCCACCAGTCGGCTTCTTCGAGATGCTGCAACAATCCCGGCATCGCCGCCGACCAAACCAGGACGTTCCAGACCTCGCTCAACTCGTCCGGGCTGCGGATCAGCGACTCTTGAAAACGTCGCACCATCACGTCGGGCTCGATCGTTCGAAATCGCTTGCCGCTGGTGCTGCCACCGACCGCCGTCCGGGTCAACCATTGCGTTTGGATGTCGCAGGGGGTTTGCAACACGGTCGCGGCCCCCCAACGATAAATCGTTCCCCGCCACACCGCGTCACCCAAGACGACGCCGATCGGTTGCTCGTCTTGGTCGGCGAGGATCCGCTTGCGCAAGGTCGTCCACTGGGCCGACGTCAGGGGGGACTCCTCGAGCACCGCCGCATCTGGTTCGGCAATCGATGTGACGCCCGTCGCAACCGCTTGCGGCAAGGATTCGCTCGAGTCAGGCATTTTGCTCGAGTCAGGCATTTTGGGTTGTCGACGCTTTCGGGGCATGGGAGGCTGGATTCGGACAGGTCGAAAGGCGAAGATGGGTGACAGACGGCAGCGCGACAAAAAGAGCACCGGTAGACCGGACGCTACCTTACTCGCCATGCGTGACTCTTGCACCCACTGTCCAAGCGTCCTTTCCACGCGTTCTGTCTCCACGCGTTCCATCGCATCCCCATCGAATCTCTCCAGCGGCCTCCATGAAAAAACGAATCCGACTCGGTTTGGCCTGTTCGCTTCTCGGGCTTTTGATCCCGCTGGTCGGCTGCGGCAAATCGGCCCCCCAAGGCGTCACCGATGCGGCGTCGGAAAACGTGCCCGAACCTTCCGACGCGGCCAATTCGACGGCTGTCGGCGAACCCCAAACGCAGCCATCCGATTCGGCCGCCCCCCCGGTTGAAAAGAAACCTACCACCCCCGAGCCATCGGCGCCGATCGAGATGCCCGGCGAGATGGCCTCTGGTCCCGGACGGCCGCTGCCGTCGCCGCCGGACATCGACCCGGAGGAGACCAACGCGAACGCCCCAACCACGCCCCCGGACGCGGCCTCGGACGCCGCCCAGACCGGCGGGGATCTTCCCCAATGGGAACCCGAGGGACCGACCGCCGAAGCAATCGCAAAGAAAGCCTTCGAACCTCCACCGGGCGCCAAACCGCTGAGCAAAACGGGGCGGCTGTGGATCGACCCCAAGCGTCAGCGCGTGATTGTCGATGGCTACGTCGCACTCAAACGCGGGGCGCTGGAAATGTTTGCCTGTCCAGTCGGGACGAAAGAGCACGAGTCGATCGTTGCCGCGCTGGCCCGATCGCGTGAAGTGCATGCCGCCTTGCTGGCCGTCGACGCGACCCCGGGAACCCCGGTGCGATTTCGGCCCGAGTTTGCACCGCCGACCGGCCAAGTGATCCGGGTCTGGGTCTGTTGGTACGACGCCGAGGATGCATTCCACGTGGTCGATGCCCGAGAGTGGGTCCAGGACTTGCAGACCGAACAGGCGATGGCCGCCGAATGGGTCTTTGCCGGCAGCGGTTTCTGGCAGGACGAGGAAACCAAACAAGAACACTACATGGCCGACTCCGGCGACATGATCTGTGTCTCGAATTTTTCCAGCGCGATGCTGGACGTTGCGATCCCCAGCAGTGCCGATGCCGACTCGCTGAGATTTGTCCCGTTCGAGTCCAAGATCCCCGAGCGCGAGACCCCGGTGCGGCTGATCCTGGTCCCGCTGCCACTGCCAACGGATGCTCCGCCGCCATCGCAGCCGGCCGATCGTCTGGAATTGCCGACCGCGAGGGATGTCCCGCGGGCCCAGTGATCGGATCGACGACATTTGGCTGGCAAACAGGCCTCCAGCCGTAAAAACAGGCTGCCAACGGCAAAAACGGGCGGAAATGCAAATCCGGCACCGCCCCACTATTCATGGTGTCCGGGGGGGCTGATCCCAAGTCAAAGTACGAATCCGAAGATCGGATGAAAAGTGCAACGTAGTGTTCGATGACGAAAACCGCCCGGTTTGGGCGATTCCAACCGTCGGAGCACACCACTATGCACGCGTTGAAACAGAAACTTTCTCGGACGCTCGGCCCTGACAGCCTGATTTTCGGCTCGGCCGTCCTTTTTCTCGTCGTCATGCACCAGTTGGCGTTCGAGGACCGTTTCGTCCTGATTCTGTATTATCTGGCGGCCGTCGGATCCGCCTATGCGCTCGTCCGCCGTCGCGCCTTGGGCCTGGCCAGCGCGATTGTCGCCGTCGTGACCGCCACGATGTTCGCCCAGCTCTACTACGCGGCCGAACCGACCACCTGGAGCCCGATCTTCGATGCGGTCCGCGACATGGCCGCCCTGGGTGCGGTGCTGTACCTCACCGTCCGCGTGCTGATGGCCAGCTATCGGCTACAGCGTGAAGAGAAACAGCGGGCGCTGGAAAACCAGATCCAGGAGCAACTCGTCGCGATGCGTGCCCAGGCCCTCCGGCAAACCTCCCATGAAGTCCGCACGCCGCTGTCCACCATCACCGCGATCAGCGAAACCTTGCTCGACGGAAGCACCGGCGAGCTGAACGAATCGCAACGCGAGTTCGTTCAAGACATCGATGATTCCGCTCAACATCTCTTGGCGCTGGTCAATGACATCTTGGATTACGCCAAGGCCGAAGCGGGCATGATCCGCTTGGCACCGCAACCGGTGGCGTTGGCCGAATTGGTCTCTCAGTGTGTTTCGATGGTCAGCGTGCGGGCCAAAGACGAAGAGATTTCGATCACCGCTCAAGTCGACGTGGAACTCAACGAGGTGGTCGCCGATCCCTTGCGACTGCGACAAATCCTGTTGAACCTGCTCTCCAACGCCATCAAGTACAACTCCAGCGGCGGCAGCGTGATCGTGCAGATCCGCCCCGACGACAAGAACATGTTCCGCATCAGCGTCCGCGACACCGGCCGCGGCATCGCCCCGGAACACATGGAACATTTATTCGAGCCCTATTATCAAGCCGCGATCGCCGACCAAGGCATCGGCACCGGACTCGGTTTGGCGATCATCAAACACCTGACCGAACTGCACGGCGGAACCATCGACGTCGAAAGCGTCGTCGACACCGGAACCATGTTCACGATCCGTTTGCCGCGTGAGGCGGAAATGTGTGACGAACCGGCCGGCGAACGAACGCTGCGTCCCGAAGACGCGGTGTTGAACCTTGATCTGGCAGGGGTCTAGTGCTTCGCCGCGGAAAAGGGGTCAGGCCGCGGAAAAGGGGTCAGGTACCAAAAACCAAATGGCCCGCAGGGTGCTCCGCATTTTTGGTACCTGACCCCTTTTCCGAACCACCGCTTGCCGCGAATCAAAACTTGAACCAGCACGGGAATAGAAAGGTTGACCATGATCGAAAGCAATGAATTGAACAAAGGATTCGCCGAAGGGTTCGCGGAATCGTTTTCGCAAGCGGCCGTGGATGCCCAACGCAAAATGCGAATCCTGGTCGCCGACGGCAACGCCACGATTCGCAAGCTGTTGCGGATGGGGCTGGTCGGCGAATCCTACGAGATCATCGAAGCCACCAACGGGCCCGACGCTTACGCCTGCGCCACCGCCACGCCGGAACCCCACGCGATCCTGTTGGACGCCGGCTTGGGCGGAGGGATGGACGGATTGAAGGTTTGTCGCGAATTGAAAAGCGACATGCAATACCGCACCATTCCGATCGTCATGTTGACGACCACCGGGTCGAACGAAGAAATCAACGAGGCGGTCGAAGCCGGCGCCGATGAATTTCTGAGCAAGCCCATCAACCGCGGCGAATTGAAAGTTCGCTTGCGATCGATCACGCGGCTCCACAAAGGCAACGCGGAATTGATCGGGGCCGAAAGCGTCGCCCTGTCACTGGCCCGTGCCGTCGCCAGCAAAGACGGATACAGCAGTGGCCATGTCGAGCAAGCGGCCAACTTTGCCGTCGCATTCGGGAAAGCCATCGGCCTGGACGCCGCGGAACTCAAAATGCTTCGCTACGGAGCGATCCTCCACAACGTCGGAAAGATCGCGATCCCCGATTCGATTTTGGAAAAGACGGGACCGTTGACGCCGCGCGAGCGGGCCCTGTTTCACCAGCACCCGCGCGTGGGCTGTGATATCTGCGCCCCGCTGAAACCGTTGTCGCCCGTGTTGCCGATCATCCGACACCACAAAGAACACTTCGATGGCACCGGCTATCCGGACGGGTTGCGCGGCAACGAGATTCCGCTCAAAGCCCAAATCGTCGGCATCGTCGATGTCTACAGTGCACTGACCAATGATCGCCCCTTTCGACGTGCCAAGTCGCAAGCCGAAGCGGTTGAAATTTTGCGACATCGCGCCAAGCAAGGCATTCACGACCCCGAACTGGTCGACAAGTTCTGTGACATGATTCAAGACGAAGCCCCCGAGGACACACCGGACGCTTCGGCCGCCCCCGTTCCGGCGCACCTCGCCGCTCCCACCCTTTAACTTTCGATCCTGCCAACTGCCATGCCCACCGAAAAACGAAAAGTGCTGATCGCCGAAGACAATCCCGGCTTGGCTCGCGTGTTGTCGTTCAAGTTCAAGTCCTGTGGATTTGAACCGATCACCTGCGGCAACGGCGGCGAAGCGTGGAAGTCGTTCTGCGACAGCCAGGTTGCTGCGGTCGTCAGCGATCATGAAATGCCGATCATGTCGGGGATCGAATTGATCGAACGCGTCCGCGAAATGGACGCCACGTTGCCATGCTTTTTGGTCACCGGTCGTCAACTCGAATTGTCACGTGACCCCCGCGTGGTCAAGTTGAAGATCCAGACGGTGTTCGGCAAACCCTTCAGCCCCGGGACGGTGGTGTCCGCCGTCAGCGACGCGATCAATCAACAGGCGTCCGCATCGGCCTGCCCACCCGCTGCCGCCGCTGCCCCTGCGATCGGTGGAATGCCGGCGACAGGTCTGCCGGAGGCAAGTGCATGAACCCAACGGCAGAGCCAAACGATACGACGCGAGGCACGGTAGATGGCGCGCCGGCATCCAATGTCAAAGTCTGCACCTACGACCAAGGTGGGCTGGACGGCTCGCTCGCCCATATTTTGGCCGAAGGGATCGGGCTGTCGATCACGGTGGTCGAAGCGCGTGACGGGGGACATCCGTTGGTCGTGCAGGCGACGTCCGACCCGCATCGCGTGCACACCGAACAGACGCCCGGTGCCTCGACCGTTCGCCAAGCGCTGGCGCTGCCCGCCGGAGGGATCGCCGTCTGGTCGGCCCCGGCGGACCATGCCGAACGAATCGGCCGCCACGCGATGACCCTGCTGGACCTGGAAATCTCACGCAACGAAACCAAACAGTTGCTGGCCGAAGTCGATTCGTTGACCAACCAAGTGATGCAGGACTTTGAAGAACTCTCGCTGATTCGCGCGCTCGCCTCCAGCCTGGAACTGCCACAGACCGAAGAAGACACCGACGGTTTTGTGCTCGCCTCCCTGATGCCCCTGGTCAACGGTGTCGGCGCCGTCTCGATCGCGGCCGTCTTGGTGGATGATTCCCGACGCCATCAACGTCGCACCCTGTGGACCGGAACGCGACTGATCGAAGACGAATCGGTGTTTGAACTGATCCAAAACCACGCCGCGGAACTGAGCCAGCAACCGGTCGTCCGTAATCGCAACATCGGCGATCAACATTGCGGTGTCGCCGGGCTGGACGAATATGTCATCGTCAAGTGCTCCAGCGAAGGGCGTCTGCACGGCTGGGTGATGGCCTGCAATCGAGTGAAAGACGACATCGATGACGTGCCCTGGGCTCAGCTCGGATTCACGACCGTGCAAGCGTCACTGATGGAAACGGCAACCAATCAGTTGGCCGCACAACTCAACAACATTCGTTTGCTTCGTCAAAAAGAAGAGCTGTTCACCGACGTCATCCGCGCCCTGGTCAACGCCGTCGAAGCCCGCGATCCCTACACCTGCGGGCACAGCGAACGCGTCGCCAGCTTCGCCCGCTGTCTGGCATCAAAGATCGGATTCACCTCCGTCGAATGCGAACGCATTTACCTGACCGGACTGTTGCACGACGTCGGCAAGATCGCGATCCCCGACGGCGTCCTGCAAAAACCCAATCGGCTCAACGACGAAGAACGCGCGATCATCGAAACACACACGGACTCCGGCTGGCGGATCTTGCAGGAACTCGAAGCCCTGCAAGACATCCTGCCCGGCGTGCTCTACCATCACGAACACTGGAACGGTGAAGGCTATCCCGATCAATTGGCCGGAGAAAACATTCCGATCGACGGCCGTATCCTGGCCGTCTGCGATGCCTTCGATGCGATGACCAGTGATCGCCCCTATCGCCAAGGCATGTCGATCGACCGGGCGATCACGATTCTCAACGACGGCGCCGGCACGTTCTGGGACCCCAACCTGATCAAAGTCTTTCATCGGTACATCGACGAAATCGACGAGATCCGCGTCAACCACCAGCCCCGCCAACCCGCGACCCGACCGGCTCCCGTCGATGGACGCCCGATCATCGGAACCACGGGATTCTGCGTCCCGGCCGAGACGCTCCAACCCTCCACGTCCGACCAGTAGCCGGCATGGGTGCCTCCACCTCTTTAGTCACCCTCCCTGGCTGGAGGTCCGATCGCAGCGAGGGGAGGGTCGAACGCCAGGGGCGAGCGGCCAATGTCATCGACTTGGACGCCCAACGGAGTGTTCTTGTTAGCGGCAGGGCGCGAGCCCTCCGGTCTTTCTCGGTGTTTTTGAAACGCGACCGGACGGCTCGCGCCGTTCCGCTAACACCTTGAGAGCCAACAAAGGAAGTGGCATGGGACGAGCGGCCGGGGGCGAGTTCGCGGTGGCTTCAAACCACGCCGCGACGACGAACACTTGCGACTCACGCCGCGCGGCGTTGCCCGAATTCGGTTTCACCTGCCGCCCGATCGATCAGCAATGAGAAATCGCCCGGCTTGGCGATCACCAAATCGACCCCGGCCTCCATCGCCGCGGACTTGGTTTTCGGCGTCACGTTTCCGCTGACCCAAACGTGCTCGCGCGGCGGATCCACCAAACGATTCATCAAGTCATCCCAGGACTCACCTTGGGTCGCCGAATCATCCCACCAGATTTCGTCGAAGCGATGAAGGGTCGCCAGCTGGTCGGGCCGACACCAGATCGCCGACGCCGGACCGGAGGAAGCGATGGACAAGAGGGCCGACGCGTTGGCGTGGGACGCCGCGACCACGGCGATACTTTGCGGCACGCCGCCGGGCCGGTTGGCCCATCCGCAGCGCCGCAGATAACCCGGCAAGAACGATTCCCACTCGTGCCAATGGATCGTCGGCACAGCAAACAGATCGGCCGGTGAGGGTCGCGCACCGGCGCACAACGGCCCCAACAACAAGACCGCTTTGGCATCGGCATGCAACCGGCAGAGCGTTCGGAACAGCTCAACCGATTCGGCCGAGTCATTGTCGCGGCAACACAAGATCGTTCGCACCGCCGATGCCGGACGCAGCAAGGCTGATTTTAGATCCACGCGATACGCCAGTTGCGAAACATGTGACTCGCAAAAGTCATAGGCGTCGCAGTAAGCGTTTGAATCGCGATCGCCGATCCACAGCAACGTCCCATGATCCGTCACACCGCCGTGATCGACCAATTGCATCGACATCTTCCCACCCCGAAGTCCTTTTCGCTTCCATTATGCCGACAACAAAACGTCTGCCTCTTGCAGGCAATGCCATGCTTCGCTCGGGTTTTCACAAGCCCGCAACCGGTTCAGAAATGATTCCATTGCGATCAGTCGGCTGATCTTGGCCAGGGTACGAAGGTGTGCCGAATCGTCGTAAGAGCAGATCAGAAAAAAGACATCGGTCATGTGACCGGTGTCAGAGAAGGGGATCGGCGCCTGGCTGACGGCCAAGCCGACGACGGTGTCGGCCAAAATCGAGGTTTGGGGACGCCGGGGGTGCAACAGCGCCACGCCACAGTCCAACGCGGTGGGATGCATTTGTTCACGGCTCTTGACGGCCTCCGCCATCGCCGGTGCGTCCCACATCATCCCCGATGCGGCGACCAGGTCACACATCGAGCGAATCACCGATCCGCGGGTTCGGGCCCGCAACGGGATTTCGATGGTGTCGACGGTGCACAATTCATGCAACTCTCGGTCCTGCGTTTCATCGGTCATGCGGTCGACGACCCGTTGGACGCGTTCCAGTTCGACGCTGTCGTCGCTGGCGCCGATTTGGTCCTCCAACCAATGGTGGATCTCGGCCTCGTTGAATCGCCATTGCCCGCCCACCTTGCGTCCCGGCAGACGGCCGCGGAGCACCATTTTTTCAACTTTGGCAGGTGTAATGTGTAGGTATTGCGCTAACTGGGCTAAATCGAATTCTTCCATTGTCGGCCTAATCAATTCTTGGTGACGGACCTGTTGGCTGATTGCATTGGTCGACAACGTTCGTCAAAGGTCCCAGGCAATCTGATTTCGTGGGCAATCTTGTTTCGTGTGGTCCGTCCGCGGGCGCTGGATTCGCACGATGCGTCTGATTGATTCGCACGCGTGTCGCATTTTGGTCCCGCGTATGTTGACTGACCGGGATGAATTTAGGGAGGTCCAAAAACTCCGGATTCTCGGTGAAATCTTTTCAGATTCACTCAAGTTTCATCGCTTCCCAGCCGGTCTCGGTCTTGACCGTGATCCCCGCTGGAGGCTATTCCCGAGTTCAAGCAGAAAATTTTGACAGCCCCCAACGCTTTGCGGCATTCGTGTGACACTCAGCTCGCCCCGTCCCCGTCCGGCACGTCCCCGTCCGGCATCTCCGCGGCCATTCCGCCTGGCGGGCATGCTTGCGTGGATCGGTTGGATCGCGGCCGCGGGAGCGGCGGCACAGTCGCCTGGCAACTCCCTGGATGTTCCGCAAACGCGTCTGGCCCCGATCACCGCCGCCCCGAACACCGCCCGTGCCGGCCCCGTCGCCACTCCGCCCGCTGCTCCGGGGCAGGTCTATTCGGGACAGGGCTACGGGTCGCCTTACAACGCGTCACCCTACAACAATCCGGCAGGCGTTTCCCAGTTTGATCCCTATGCCGGATCCCCCGCGTCCGGGTTCGTTCAGCCATCCACTTCCTCACCGATCCTAGGCTCGCCATCGGGCCTGGGCGGCTTGTTCGGCGCGCCGACCACCGTCGCACCCCAGGGTGGATTCTTCGCGCCCGCTTCGCCGCAACCCACGTACGGAACGCCGGTCTATGGCGGTCTGGCCAATCAACCGCCACCGATGTTCGACGCGGGAAATCTGTTCGGCGGGGGCGCGTCGGCGGGAGCGTCCTTGAATCCGTCGGGCAACTATGCCGCACCGCCGTCGTACGGCTATCCATCGACCGCCTACCCCAGCGGCTCGCCTTCGACGTTGTTCCCCGGCGGACTGTTGGGCAGCACCCCCTCGTTTTCACCGCAGCTGAATCCGTATCGTTTGATCCAGCGGATGCGGTTTCGCCACACCTACCTTCATGACGGTGGCGGCAGCGACGACCTGGGGATCAACGACACCGATGTGGCGCTGGCGTTTGCGATCCCGAGCTTCCTGTACTCGACTCAACCGCTGTTCATCGCCCCCTCGTTTTCGCTGCACCTGTGGGACGGTCCGCAATCGATCACCGGCGCTGACATGCCGGGCAGCGCCTACAGCGCCTTTTTGGACTTTGCCTGGCAATCCGATCCCAATCGAATCTTGGGCGTCGACTTGGGCGTCAGCGTGGGGATGTTTAGCGAGTTCCAGTCCTTTGACATCGACGGCGTACGCATCCGCGGCAAAGGCCTCGGCACGTTCCGCATCACTCCGGCTTCGACGCTCAAAGTGGGCGTTTATTATTACGATCGTGTCGACATCAAACTGCTGCCGGCCGTCGGGCTGTTCTGGCGTCCCAATGCGTTCACGAAAGTCGATTTGTTTTTCCCCCAGCCGCGTTACTCACGATATCTGTCGACGGTGGGCACCAACGATGTCTGGTGGTACGTCTCCGGTGAATACGGTGGCGGGTCGTGGATCGTCGAGCGAGATGGCAAGGGCGAAGACCAGGTGGACATCAACGACATTCGCTTGACGACGGGTTTTGAATGGGGCGAAAGCCAACGGATGCGGGCCGGGCAGCGAACCTGGTTCTTCGAATTCGGTTACGTCGGCGACCGAGAACTCGTCTATCGTCGCAACCCTGCCGACAACCTCAGCATCGGCGACACCTGGATGTTCCGCCTGGGCATGGGATACTGATCCGTAGCAACGTGTGTTGCGAAACGGCAACGTCGCCCGGCGACGTGATGTGGCGAATGGTCAACACGACCGCCGACGACGTCTCGAATCACGGGGGAAACATGGGCTGAGATGCAGCGGCACGCCGCTTGCGTGTGTCTGATCGGCATGAATGCCTCTTCGTTCGATCGACTCATCGCATCGCACCGCGCCGCCGTTTCGCGTTTGCTTCTGCTCAGCCTGGTCGGGTTCTGTTTGCTCGCCCTGGGCGGCTGTTCGCCTCCCGCGTTGTTCGAAAATGAATCCGGCGCGTTCGTCCCCGCGATCGAATCGGACGCCGCGATCCCGCGGGGAATGCGGCGGACGAAAAACGGTTGGGAAGACGCGTCGCTGTGGTTCGTTTCGACGGAGTTTCAATCGCGATCGATCGAGTCGTGGCTCGACGTCCAACGACAACGAGAGCCGAGCTGGCTGAGGAAGGTTTTTGAACGGATTCGGATGACTCCGCCGCTGATGATCGCCGTCATCCAAATCACGGCGATCGCAGCAATCGTCCACATCAGCCAAGCTCACAAAGCGGAACTGGTCCGTAATTCGGCTAAAACTCCCTCTCAACCGCTGCCCTGATCTATGATGCACTGCTGTACCCTCGATCCCGTCTTCGCCACACGCACCCGGCGCACGTTACCGTGACTCGTATTCTTATCACCGCATTTGAGCCGTATGACCGTTGGAAACAAAACTCCAGCTGGTTGGCGCTGGTCGACCTGACGAGTTGGTACGAAGGCGCGTTGGAGATCAGCACCCGCCGCTATCCGGTCGACTTGCCGAAACTGCGCGAGATGCTCGAGGCCGACTTGGCCCGCAATTATGACTACGCGATTCATCTGGGACAGGCGCCGGGATCGCCCGTGATCAAACTGGAATCGGTCGGTCTGAATCTGCGCACCAACGGCGAACCCTTGCTCGTCGATGCGCCGGCGGCCTACCGTTCGACGCTCGACCTGGACGGCTGCCTGGAGCGGCTGACCGCCGCCGGAATCCCGTCCCAGATCTCCCATCATGCGGGCACCTACCTTTGCAACGCGGCGTTGTTTCTCAGCCAACACTATGGCGAGATGATGGGTCGACGAACACAAAGCCTGTTTCTCCATCTGCCGCTCACGCCGGGCCAAGTTGCCACCGACGGATCTGCACTGGCCAGCATGAGCACGCCAATGCAAAGCGCCGCGATCGCGGTGGTCAGCGAGCATCTCGCCCAAGCCGATCGCTAGGGCTCGGTGCAGATTTCAATTGAGGGTTGCAATTGCCGAACGGAAAAGGGGTCAGGTACCAAAAACCAAATGGCCCAACGGGTGCTTCGCATTTTTGGTACCTGACCCCTTTTTCCGCGGCTCGCGAAAGACGGCAGGTACCCGTGACCGCCGGTGCCGCTACAGCGAGTTGGAGAACGCCGACTGCGTGTGGTCTTGGCTGGGTCGGGCGGTCGGCAAATTCTTGTGGCTAAATGGCGTCAAAGCGCCAGCGGGAAAGTAGAAAGCCTTGACGTCGGGGTGACGGGAATCCGTCATTGCCCCGACACGCACGACCGTGCCATCAGATAACTCAAGCGTGTAGTCGCAGTCTTTCATTGCTCACCTTCCTGCGTGCGGTTGGACACCCAAACGATTGCCCCCCAATGCCTCAAGCTTTCCGATCAACAACAGCGGCTTGGACACTGAAGTAACGCGGCAGTGCGGAACAAGTCCGCATCGAACTGCCAGGATTTTTTGGAAATGCCTGTTTCTTGCTGCCCCCCCGCGACGCACTTACGCCGAACCGGGTGCAGGGGCATGGAAGACGACACGGGAGGTCCGTGCTAAAGAATCCTAGACCATGTTCAAGTCCAGACCACACCCAAAGCGTTCGCGCGGCGGTTAACCGTCAAGCCCATATTCTTTGATCTTCTTATGGAGCGTGTTGCGATTCATGCCCAGCCGAGTCGCCGCTTTGGTTTGCACACCGCCGCAGGCCTGAAGGACTTGTGCGATCAATTCCTTCTCCACCACATCGACGACGCCGCGATGGACATCCGTCGAGTCGCGTCCGGTTTGGTCCAATCCCAGTTGCACGACGGTCTTTGTCATCGTTTCGAAGTCGACCGGCCCGGCCGCCTCCAGATCCTCCGCCGGGATCGGCTGACC
Organism: Stieleria neptunia; assembly: GCF_007754155.1. Taxonomy (NCBI): domain Bacteria; kingdom Pseudomonadati; phylum Planctomycetota; class Planctomycetia; order Pirellulales; family Pirellulaceae; genus Stieleria; species Stieleria neptunia. The sequence goes on from NZ_CP037423.1 coordinate 8,802,807, forward strand.
ACTGGTCACGCAGTCGGGCAACAGTTCAACGAGCAACTCGTCGGTTTCCGCCATCACCACCGCACGCTCGACATAGTTTTGCAACTCGCGCACGTTGCCGGGCCAGTGATAATCCCGCAAGGCTTCCATCGTGCCGGGACCGATGTGGGCCACGTAGCGATCGTTCAGCTCGTTGTAGTAATCCAGGAAATGCGAAACCAGCGCAGGGATATCGTCACGGCGATCACGCAGCGGCGGGATCTCGATCGGCACCACGTTGAGCCGCCAGTAAAGGTCTTCGCGAAAGCGGCCCGCCCGCACCTCGCCCATCAGATCACGGTTGCTGGCCGCGATGATTCGCACATCGGTTCGCAGCGTGGCGGTGTCACCGACGCGTTCGAATTCTTTTTCCTGCAACACGCGAAGCAGTTTGACCTGCAGGGTCAGGGACGTGCTGTTGATTTCATCCAAGAAAATGGTGCCGCCCTGGGCGGCTTCGAAGCGGCCGGTCCGATTGCTGACCGCTCCGGTAAAGGCCCCGCGAACGTGCCCAAACAATTCGCTTTCGAGCAGGCTTTCGCTGAGCGCGCCACAATTGACGCGGACAAAGGGACGGCCGCTGCGATGGCTCAACTGGTGAACCGCACTGGCGATCAATTCCTTGCCGACCCCGGTCTCACCGAGCACCAAGACCGACGCGTTGCTGACCGCCACGCGTCGGGTGATGCGATAGACCTCCCGCATCGCCGAGCCATTTCCAATGATTCCCGGCAAGGGAGCGTTTTGAAGTGTTGTTGCGGAGTTGCCGAGCATTGCCATGAAGCGATCACGGCGGAACCGGACTCTCAATCGAGCCTCGATCACCGCGGACGTTTCGCCTGATCCAGGAAGTCGTAAAGATTCCGCCCGTTCCGCCAACGCATCGGGGTGCCCAAATGCCAACGAGCAAAAGTGCTACCTCAGCACTGCCGCGAAATTAGCGTTTTGCGGCGGATCCCGATACCGGGTGTGCCCTAACGAGGCTACGAATTACCTTGGAGGGCTGCTGCGCCGGTCATGCGAAAACGAGCCCGATCGCCGATCGAAAGCGGCGGCAATCGACGCTTCGACTCGACTTCGAACAGCACATCGCTCAGCGCCGCCGGACTGCCCGGAAGCGGCACCAGGTAGACCGCCGGCGTGTCGTCGCTGACCCAGCGATTGGAAGTGGTTTCCAACTCGGTCCTGCGGAGACTTTTTTCGCTGGTTTCCGCGTCGCTGTAAAACACAATCGGAACCCGCTTGCCCTTGGGCTGACGCCGGACGCGATCGACCAATTCGGCCGGTACCGCATCGGCAATCCTGATTTTGCTGACCACCATGCGCAAGTCGCCGCCACGCTCAATCGCCCGCTCGACGTCGATCGCAGACGTCACCCGCTCCACCGCGTACCCCATCTGGTTGAGGATCGATTCTTGACGAAGTGCGATGACCGGCCGTGTTTCCAACAAAATGACCAGCGGGCGGGAATCGAGTGATGCCATCTCCGCCAACGTCTTGCGAACGTAGCTGGCCCCCGGAAAGGCGAATCCCCTCTCCGACCCGGAAACGGCCTGCCACAGACTGCTCGCCGCCTCGTACCGAATCCGCGGCTGGGGATCGCGAACCGCGTCGACCAACTCGGAGAACCCGCCGTCGCGACCGACCAGCAATCCCGAATCCGCGCCGCCCGACACGACGGAATCCGACAACAGACGCACAATCCCAACCGACGCCGGGATATCGTTCCGGTCGCGCTGTTCCCCCAGGGCGACCAGCAACGACTGGGGATCCACTTGATCGCGATACAACTGCCGGACTTGTTTGACCTGGTCGGGCCCCCCCCAACCCACGTCCACCATCACGCGATAGGCCAAGTCGGCGGCCAACACGCTGCGGGCGACCGCAGGCGGCAAACTCCCCAACCGCCGCAATCGTTGCGCGGCGTCATAGGCATCGCGGTAGCGCCGAAAAATCTCTGTGCTGCGATTGGGCTGCACCCCCGTGCGATCCTGATTGAGCGACCACAGGATCGCCGGGGTCAAGTCGTTCGGTGTGCGCATCGCCACCGTCCGCAGCGTGTTCAAACGATCGGCCAACACCGCGATCGCATCCAGTTTTTCGAACCCCTGGGGAAACAGCGAGGAACGACGCGCCGTCTGGACTTCGTCTGCCGTCGCATCGCTCGCCAGCGCCGCGGAGATCAACGTGTCGGTTGCCGAGGCGGGATCGAGAACCCGCAGCGCGTCCAAGGCGGACGCACGCACGCCCGGGTCTCCGTAGAGCGCGAGCTGATTGAGTGCTTGAGCACCACCGTCGCCGAGCGCTTCGAGCACGCCGAGCAACTTGGCGCGATGACCGGCTGGCCCCCCCCCGGCGATCGCGGAGACGATGGCTTCGACGGAGGCGTTTCCCCCGGACATCAAGTCCCGGTTCGCCGCCAGGTTGGCATCGATCTCGTCGCCGGCCAGTTGATCGATCGCGGCCCGCAGACGCTCCGGCGACTGCTGATTCGCGTTCGCCGCAGCCGTCATTTTTTTGATCGCCGAACGGCTGGCGTCGCTGAGATCGCTTCGAAGCGAGATCCGCAACAGCAACTCGGTGCCGATCGCGTCGGCGGCTTGAACAAGCTGGGCCGAATCGCCGACGCCATCGATCTGCGCCAGCCAACGATCGACTGGAGGCCAGGCCCCGATTCGAGCCAGCGATCGGATCGCTTCGGCCCGGTAGAGTCCGCCCCGGGCGGCGGTCGATTCGAGTTGACGGACCAGTTCGTCGGATTTGGCCGTGGCCTCGGCCGGATCAGGGACCTCCGACGGCCCTTCGTCGAATTGACCGGGAGCGCCGGCGGCCAGGAACGCCACCGACGCAAGAGAGACGGCGATTGTCAGAACGTGAAACCGCATGATGGGCAAACGGGGGGGAAGAGTGGTGGAATCGTGCCAGGGGACCCAGCGGTATCTTAATCACCGCAAGCCCGATATGCGCCCAATCCCTTTGCGTTTGGGCACAGGTGGGCGCAATTCGTCAACAACCTTGTCCCTCGACGTTTCGACGTCACTGTTTCGCCCGGAACGCGAACGACCCGAGCAAACGCGCGTCACTTCGCGCTCGGGGCGTCGCTGATGATCTTTTCCAGATCCTTCCAAGTCTGCCATTCAATCGTGCCTTCTCGGGGCACCTTTTCGCCCGACGCCTTGACCATCTGCCGGAGTTGCGCTTTGCGTTTCTCGACGCGTTGCTGCCACTCTTGGTGCAATTCATCTTTTGTCTGGCCCGGCGTCTGGGGGCGATTTTTGTCCTGGACGCGGGCGAGAAACCGCCGATCGATGTCGCGGGTGTAGTTGACGTATTCTTCGTCGCTCAACCGTGCCTCGTACTCCAGACCGGTGAGGGTGGCGTCGGCCGACGCACGTCCGTTTCCCCGGCCCGCCAGACTTCCCGAGCGAAACGGCAGGGTGAAGGCCCACGCGACCAGTCCGGTCGAAAACAAAAACGAGGCCAGGATCGTGAACCGTGCCACGTTGCTTCGGGGCAAGGTGTGGTTGCGATCACTCTCGCGTCGGCCACCGGCCTGAACGCCGCCGCGGTGACCGGTTCGGTCACTTTCGCGACGATTCATCTCGGGCCGTTCGCCCGGCGCTTGGTTGCTCTTCTCTGGCATGGTTGCTTCCCCCCGACAGGTATGGACGTGGACTACTTGGTCAAGATGGTGGGCAAGTTGTTGGCGATCTCCTCAAAGATCCGCACCAGGTCCTCGCCGGTCGCGGCGTGATAGTGCTTTCCGCCGCCGATCGCCGCGACTTCCTGCATGTCTTGCTGGTTGGCACCCTCGCCAAAGGTCACGGTGTGGATCGTCAGCAGATAGTTGTTGACCAGAGTCTGGGCCACGTTTTCAGCCCACGGCGTTTGGTTCTGATTGCCGTCGGTCATCACGACCATCGTCTTCGCCGCGAACGGTCTTGCCCGGCTATGAATCAAGCCTTCGATCCCTTCTTGCATGCCTTTGCCGATCGCGGTGTTGCCGCCGGTATTGAGCTGCGCGACGGTGTCGCGAACGATTTGAAGATCCTTTTCCAGCAAGGTGTCCAGGGTCGCGCTGCTGGAATAGCTGGCCAGTGAGACCTGTTCTTCTTGGCTGGTTCCTTCAAGCACGTCCAGAAACGCGTTGACGGCGACTTCAAGATCCTGCCACGCGTTGGTGGGCGCCGTGCCCTTGTTGAAGTAGTTCTCGTACATGAACTGCTGGTAGGTGATCGAATCATTGCCGTTGGCGTAGGAGTAACGCCAACGCCCGCCGGACCACCAACGATTGAGTTCGCCTTGCTCGGCTGCCCAATCCTTGGCGTCGGTCGAGAAGGGATTTTCATTCCACTCCCAATCGAAATCGATGTCGTCCATCGACCCCGATCGATCCAAGATCAACGAGATGTCACGGTCAACCTGCATCGCCACCGAGTCGTATTGCGTTTCAAAATCGTTGGTGCTGAGCAGACCGGGGATGATCAGGGGGACGTTGCCCGACAACGATCCTTCCAGGCGTTTTCCATGGACGCGGACGGCACTGGCAACCGTTCCGCTACGAACGTCGGAGGTCGGAATCTTGATGAAGTGGTAACGGCTTCCGTCGCCGCCATGTTGCACCGTCGTTCCGAATTCGATTTCGCCGTCGCCATCGCCCGATCGCAGTCGCAGTGGTTCGCCGTCGACCGTGTTCAGGGCGGCGGTGGCAACCGCGGCGTCGACCGCGGCGTCAACGGTTTGCACCTCGCTGAACGCACGACCGGCGGAGCGTGCTGCCGCGTCCGTCGCGATCGACAGTTCCGTGCGGGTCAGTTGCATGTGCGCGGCATTGATTGCAAACGCGGCGAGGATCGCAAGCACGGGCAACACGACCGCGGTGATCGCCATCACCGTACCACGACGGTGTTTGAATCGAGCGTGGTTCGCGCGTCCGTTTCGAGGAGGTTTGACGTTCATGGTGTAACTCGCGGAAATGGGACGAAAAGGAATTTCAGAGGAGTGGAAAAACAAGACAAGGGTTACTGTTCGTAGAATCCGTCGTAACGTTCGGTCCGAATCCGGGCGGTCGATTCGATCGTCGCGTTGGGCAAAAACATCGGTGCAAAAAGAGCGATTTCGTCGAAGTCGACGGTGACGGTGACCACCACGTTGGGTGCATCCTCATCGAGTTCCTCGACGTTGACCTCGTACCCTGTGTTGGTCATCATCGACATCACTTCGTCCGCCGCCGCCGTCGCCTCTTCGGCTGTCGCCCCGGGCACCATCGCGCGGCGTGCGGCGAAGTAGGCGGCGTCTTGTGCAAGGTTCCGGATCATGTTCATCCGAGCGAATTCCATGCACGTGAAGATCAGCACAAAGAAGATATTGGCGCAAATCGCAAATTCCACGGCGGCCGCACCGCGTCGACGATTGCCGGTGCGTCGACGTTTCGATCGAGGCTTACATCTGGAACGTGGTTTCATGGCTGTGGTCCGCAGCGGAAAGAATGGGCAATCAAGCGTTGAGGAACTGGAACGGTCAGTTGTTGGGCAGATTCTTGTACTCTTTTCGCAACGTCACATCGGCGGAAAGATTCATCCCCGAGAACAGCGCCGAGGGGATCAGCAGGTTCCCATCACAGGGGACGGTGACCGTGGTGGTGACATTTTCCAGCGTGTCCGCGCCGGCAAAATCCGGCGAACTGAACGTGCAGGGATTGCCGCTGTACTGAATGTTCCGCTCGTCCAAAAACTGCTGCACCCTGGCGATCACATCGGCGTTGGTGCGGCCCCGCGCGACGCCGCGGCGAGCCCCCTCGTAAGCCGCCAACGTGATGGACTCCTTCAGGAACAACATCGAACAGAGATCGATGGTTCCGATCGTCAGCGCGATCAGCGCTGGCAAGCAGATGGCGAATTCGACCGTGGCGGCCCCCCGACGCCGAAATCGGCGGCATGGACGACGCGAATTCGTGCTGCGACGCTTGGAAAGAAACATGACAAACGGCTTTGAAGGAGATGAACTGGTGATTTCCCGTTGTCGGAAACCTAGCTCGTAAAGCCGTCGCATGTCGGTCAGATTGCGCGCCGGTCCACGCAAAAAAGTTGGAGTTTTCCCGACACGTCCCGGGGCTGCCCACCGCATGGCGGAAACCTGTTGAGAAAACTCAACAACCGTGCCTATAAACAATCGGTGCGGCCGGACTCCTTCAATCGCTTGACGGCCTCACGAACTCGCTCTTCGGCCGATTTGGGCGCGACCAACGTGGCATCTTTGGTCTGCACGACGATCAAGTCTTCGACCCCGATCGTGACGATCGTGTGGCCGGATTCGCCGAAGAGGATTGAACCGGTCGTGTCGATCCCCAGATGGTCGCCGACGACCGTGTTGCCGTCGGCATCGGCTTCGTGCAAGCGTCCCAACGATTGCCAACTGCCGACGTCGTCCCATTGAAACGGAGCCTCGATGACGGCGACGTTGGAATACGATTCCATCACCGCGTAATCGATCGACGTCCCTTCGATCGCGCAGAACTCTTTCTCCAGCACGGCGTCGTAATCGGGCGAACCGATCGCGTCGGCGATGTTCTGGATGTGCGAATACATCGTCGGCTGGTTGGCTTTGATCGCGTCGAGAATCACCGACGCCCGCCACAAAAAGATCCCGCTGTTCCAATAGAAGTCGCCCGACTGCAGATACTGCGTCGCGGTTTCTCGGTTCGGCTTTTCACGAAACTGGTCGACCTGATACGCCTTGATCCCGGACGCAGACTCGCCCGATTCGATCGCCGGTCCCCGCTGGATGTAGCCGAATGATTCGGCCGGATAGGTCGGCTTGATTCCGAAGGTGACGATCCGCTCGGGATCCTCGATCACCAACTGTTCGGCCGCCGAGATCGCACTGCAGAATTGCTCGTCCGTCCCGATCACGTGGTCCGACGGCATCACCGCCATGATCGCGTCGGGATCCTGGTGAGCAATCAACGCGGCGGCCAATCCGATACACGGAGCGGTGTCGCGTTTGGCCGGTTCGCCGATCAAGTTTTCCGCCGGATGCGACGGCAATTGTTCCGCGATCGGATCGACCAAGACCTTGTTGGTCACGATCAACTGACGCTCCGGAGGCACCAGCCCGGCCAGCCGATCACTGGTCGACTGGATCATCGTCCGTTGCCCGGAAAGGGCCAGCAACTGTTTCGGCCGCAACGTCCGACTCGCAGGCCAGAACCGCGTCCCACTTCCGCCTGCCATGATCACCGCGTACAGCATGTCCGATACTTCTTGAATCGTGTAATGAAGTGTCCTCGGCAAACCTAGCGGATCATTCCGCACAGGGTAAGCCGTCCAGGACGGTCAGGGTTTGGTCGCCCAAAAATCCAGCACCCGTACTTTGTCCAACACCGGCTTGAGCACCTCCACAAACGCCAGGTGATCGGGATGCGGCAGATACGCTTCACGTCCCTCTTCACTGTCGAATGTGACCAGGAAACAGTGGGTGAATCCGTCGTCGTGCGTTTCGGGGCTGTTGTTGGTCGACCATTCGAACGCGCGAATCGTGTCGATTTTTGTCGGCAGCGCGGCAAATGCTTGTTCAACTTTCTTCACTTCTTCACGCGAGGCCGAATCCTGGAACTTGAAGAACACCGCATGCTGCAGCGCTTTGTCCGGCTGGTCCTGTTTCGGATCGCCCCAGTAGTCCAGCACAAACACGTCCTTCATGTGCGGCCGCAACACATCGCCGAACGCCTTGTGCGCCGGATGGGGCAGGTAGGCTTGACGCCCCGCGTCGTCGGCGAACGTCAGCAAAAAGCAATGCGTCAACCCGTCATCCAATCCTTCGGGGCTGTTGTTGACCCCGTACTGAAAATCGATGATCGAATCGATCTTGGACGGCAGCTCCGCGAACGCATCGACCACGCCCTGAATGTCCTCTTCGCTCGAAGACTCTTTGAAAGAAAAGAAAACTGCGTGTCGTAACATGCCGCTGTTGACGTTGTCGGGGTTTTCGGGGTGGACGGTTTTGTCGGCCGAATGGTCGGCCGCTTCGCCGGTCTCCGGCTCCGCAGTGGCGGTATCGGAGGCAGTGGTGGCAGCGGCGATCGGCTCGGCCGTCGCCGCCGCGTCGGAATCGTCGGGGGCGCCGCAGCCACAGGCGGCGATCAGCAAACAACAGCCGATGGCGAGTTCAGAACGAAACATCTTGGCAACCTTGTCTGGAAAGGGAGAACGGGGAGGGACCATCACGCCTGCGACGCACCAATGGTAACGGAAGTCACCATCGGGCGGTTGATCGGATGGGGGCGTCTGTCGTTCTGCAGAACATCACCCCGCAAACACGGTTTCGCGGTGCGAAAGGCGACCCTCTCACCGCCAGCTGCGTCCACCCGACGGGCCCTGGGCGGCGACGCCGTGAAACCTTCCCCCCCCTGTATTTGACCAAGGATTAGCGACCGGCCGCGATTCAGGCAGACGGTTGCTCGGCCAATCGCAGTTTCGCCTGCCGCGCCAACAGTTTTTTCTGATAGCGACCCTGGACGACATCGACAATGATCAGCACGGCCAGCACAAAGTAGAACGTCGATTTCTGCATCGCTTCGACGTGATACCCGAACAGCTGGATCTTGGCCAAGTGACCGCCTTCGCTGACCAGCATCACACCGACGATGAACAGGATGAACAGCCCCAGCACCTCGTACATCCGATTCTTCTTCAAAAATTCGGCCACGTGATCGGCCAGCCAGATCATCAGCACGCCGCTCAAGATGACGGCGGTCGCCATGATTTCTAGAGATTTGGTCAGCGCCATTGCGCTCAAAATGGAGTCGAAGGAAAACACCAGATTCATCGTCACGATCAACGAGATCGCCTTGGTGACCGAGTTCCCCTTTTCCCCCTTGTCGCCTTCTTCCCCCAGGTCCGAGACCGCCAGCAAGTGATAGATCTCTTTGATCGCCGTCCAGAGGATGAACGCGCCGCCGCCGATCACGATCAAACTGTGCCCGGAAAGATGCACTTCCAGCGGATGCGAAATCAGATTCAGGAAGGGCTCTTGCAGCAATGCGATGACTTTGACAACGACATACAACAAGATGATCCGGAACACGATCGCCAGCCCGATCCCCCACTTGCGCACCATCGACTGCTTCGATTCTTCCACCCGCTTGCTCTCGATGGAGATATACAGCAGGTTGTCAAAGCCGAGCACCGCTTGCAGCACGATCAGCATTCCCAACGTCAAAATACCGCCGACGGAAAACAAGCTCTCTTCGGACGGTTCCGCCAAATCTCCCGCGACCACTTCCGGCGGTGCGGTCTCGGCCAACAACATCAGGGGCTCGGTAAACATCCCCAACGAAAATGGGGTGCTGAAAATCGAACTGACGGTTGAGCAAAAATCGAATTCGAGCATCGGGTCAGCCAGTCGCTGGGGTGGTTCAGAATTCCCGGCGGGCACAATCCCCGCCGGAGTGGTGGCGGGATTATGATGCCATCATCGATTCCACCTCAACCCCGCAGAAAACTCGCGTCGCGTCAGCGCACGCCAACCGCGAGAGTCAAACGATGAAAAAAACCCCACGCCGAAACGTCCTGATCACCGCCGCATCCCTGCTGACGCTCACCCTGTTCGGCCCGGGCGCCACGCGAGCCGCCGAAACGGGAACGCCAATGACGAAGCAGCTTTATGAAGTCCGCACCTACCTGCTGGGCGACAACGGCGACGCCGCCGCGGTCGACCGGTACTTGCAACACGCCTTGCTGCCGGCACTGGGGCGATTGAACATCGGACCGGTGGGCGTGTTTTCGCCGGCGTCCAACGACACCAATGACCGTGACAGCATCATCGTCGTGATTCCCGCCAAGAGCGCCGAAGAACTCGCCGGACTTTCGACGCGGCTGCAAAACGACGAACAATACCTCGCCGACGCCAAACCCTACCTGGAACGCGGCCCCCAAGACGCTCCGTTTGCCAGAATCTCCAGCGAACTGCTGGTGGCGATGGACTGCATGCCGACGCTGAATGTCCCCGCCGGCACCTTGGACAACAACGATCGCGTCTACGAGCTGCGGCTGTACGAAAGTGCCAATGAGCGACTGGGCGATTTGAAAGTCGACATGTTCAACAACGGGGAAGTCCCGATCTTTCTCGATTGCGGCATCGCCCCGATCTTCATCGGCCAAGCCGTCATCGGCCCGCAAACGCCAAACCTGACCTACCTGACGGTCTACCCCAACGACGCGGCGCGACTGAAAGCCTGGGACGCGTTTCGCGCCCACGCCGATTGGCAGGTCCTGAAAAACGTCGCCAAGTACAAGGGCACGGTCAGCAAGATCGACAAGCACATCCTGACGGCCAAGCCGTATTCGCAGATGTAGCGGACGAGCAACCGGCCCGGGCCGCCGCCACCGTGCAGGGCCCCCCTGTGAAGCATTTTTTAGCGGTAGGGCGCGAGCCCTCCGGTGTTTTGGCAGAGATGAAGAACCGGAGGGCTCGCGCCCTGCCGCTAAAACCTCAAGAAACACTTGGGAAAAATGCTTCACAGCGTTAGGTGCAGGGCTGACCGGCTCCGCTGACGAGCCGGCCGCTACGCCACGTCACCGCCGTCCCCTCGCAGCTTGGCCGAAGGAATGTTGGTCAATTGAAACGTGTTGCGGAGAATCGTTTTGTCGCAACACGTGACCCGCGCAGCGAATTCAAACACGTTGCCAACGATCTCCGTCAAGTTGACCACGATCCGCAAGGAGTCGCCGGGCCGGGCGAAACCGCGGAAGCGTGCATGCTTGTTGATGCTGAAAGTACTTCATGGGGCCCAGAGCTTTGAATCGGATACGAAACGACCCGATGCACGCTTGGGATCAAGCATGCATCGGGCCATTGTTTTCAGCGCTTGTTTTCAGCGGTTGCCGCGGTGCGATCAGGCCGCCGCGTTTTTCTCTTTGGCTTTCTTTTCTTTCGCATTGCGATAGTCGACCACGTCCCAAACCAGACCGAGCGTTCGGAACAGACGAATGGCTTGCCAGGTGATATCAAATTCCCACCACTTGTGACCGTGCTTGGCCATCCGCGGGTGAGCATGGTGATTGTTGTGCCAGCCCTCGCCGTAGGCGATGATCGCGACCAGCCAGTTGTTTCGGCTGTCGTCGGTCGTTTCGTAGTTCTTGTAGCCCCACATGTGCGACGCACTGTTGACCATCCAGGTCGCGTGCAACACGCCAACCAGGCGGACGAACAGACCCCAGACCAACAACGAGGCGCCGAAGGAGGCACCGCCGAAGTAGTAGCCGACGCCGAACAAGATCGCCCCGCTTGCGATGTGAATCGGCAGGAACAGATAGTCCATGATTCGCATGCCACGAAGCTTGTAAAGATCCGGCGCCCATTTCTGCAGATACGCTTTGCGATCGCCGTTGTGAGTGTGGTAGGCGAGCCAGAACATATGACTCCACCAACTGCCGTCGTGCGGCGAATGGGGATCCCCATCCTGGTCGCTGTGTTTGTGGTGCTTGCGGTGATCGGCCACCCAATCAAGCGGCGTGCCTTCGCCGGCGAGCGATCCGACCCCGGCCAACACGTATTTGAACCAGGTTTTCGTTTTCATGCCCGAGTGGGTCAACAATCGGTGATAGCCCAAGCAGATCCCGATGCTGCCGGTCAGCCAGTGCAATCCCAACATGACCGCCAGTCCGGTCCAGGTGAACGTGTACCAGGCAAAGCCGAGCACGACCGCATGGGCCAGCCCCAACCAGCCGATCGCCCACCAGGAGATGTTGGCGAAACGCTTGCGATCGTTCGCCGTCTCCACCTGACCCTCAGGCTTGGACTGCTTGACCTCCAGCGTGTTGGGATCATTCCAAGGTTCAGCCGGATTGGCTTCGAGTGATCCTTGCTTCCCGGCGACTTGTTCCAGCTCGGGAAACTCTAGCTTGGTTGTATTCTCGGATGACTTCCGGTGCGATTTCTGCGGTGTCTCTACTACGTTCGCCATAACGACGATTCCTCGATCAGGACGTTGCTTGGTGCTGAGCGGCATTCGGTTGCCACTCGGGTTCTGCGGAAGTCTAAGGATTTCCAGGTCCCTGTCTGTCTCGATCGGGGCATTTGAATGTAACGGAGATGTAAAAGATCCGCCCGACCCCCTCCGGTGAGTGCAGCGACACCGGTGATCCGCATGTGACAAACCGTCAACCCAGCCGATTCGGGCGTTTGAATGTCGCGAATCCGCCAGTCGTGATGACAGCATTTTCGCGATGCGACGGGCCGGCGAACGATCCAGGGAGGCAACGCTGTGAAGCATTTTTTAGCGGCAGCCGGAAAACTCGACGCAGAGCGATCGACCGGAAGCAAAACGCGGCCGCGGTTGACGATTCAATCGCACCGGTCGTTTCAAGCGGAAGCTCGCCGCAAAAATCGTCCGATGAATCGGGTTACCGGTGAGAGTCTGCTGTTCAGCGGACTCGGCGCGGACGAATAGGAGGGAAGGTACGGTGGGTTCACTGTGGGAGTGAAATCGTCGTCACCGACCACTTGCAATTCGGTTTTCAAACAACGGTCGAGTTTCGCTTTCGAGTGAGACCCGACCGTTTTTCTGTTCTCAGGTTCAGCAAGCAAGTGGCGTAAGCTTCCAGCTTGCGTTTGACGAATGAAACGAGACGGCAAGCCGGCAGGCTTCCCCCACGAGTAAACGCTGACCGAGCACTAGTGCGGCGGCGGTGTGATGAACGGGTTTTGGTAGCCCGGCGTGTCGCCGAAGCAGATGCCCATCGCCCGGGCGCTCTGAACGGCCGAGCCGGACGGATCGACGGTGCGAATCTGGTCGACCGCCTCGGCAATGGAGACATCGCGAATGTCCGGCGGATCGCTGCACACCATCTGCCCGAATTTGCCTTCGGTGATCAGTCGGACCGCATGGGCGCCGTATTCGCTGGCCAAGACGCGGTCAAAGGTTGTCGGGCCGCCGCCACGCTGCAGATGTCCCAACACGACGAATCGGACATCCTGTTCGATCATCCCCTCCAGACGCTCGGCGATGACCTGGCCGATACCGCCGAGACGGACCTGTTTGTTTTGCACCCCGGCCTGTTCTTCGACGACCAGCCCGCCGGAAGGCAAATGGGCCCCCTCGGCGACGACGATCAGCGTGAAGTACTTGTCCAGCGCCCGGCGTTCGGCGATTTTCGCAATGATGTTGTCATAGGTCCACTCGATCTCGGGAATCAAGATCACGTCTGCACCGCCGGCGATCCCCCCGTGCAGGGCGATCCATCCGGTGTGCCGCCCCATCACCTCCAACACCATCACCCGCTCGTGGCTCGCCGCGGTCGTGTGCAACCGGTCCAGCGCGTCGGTGCAGCACAGCACGGCGCTATTAAACCCGAACGTGAAGGCGGTCGCTTTGAGGTCGTTGTCGATGGTTTTGGGGACCCCGACCACCGGGATTCCCGCTTCGTGAAATTGCAGTGCCGTCGACAGCGACCCGTCTCCGCCGACCACAATCAGCCCCTCGAGTTTCAGGCGTTCGACCGTCTCGGCAACGCGACCGATCAATTGCGGATCCAGCTCCGCGCGGCCGCTTTCCCCCACCCGCGCCGCAAACCGGCCCTTGTTGGTCGACCCCAGGATCGTGCCCCCCTGCACCAGAATGCCTGCGGTGTTCCGCGGGCTGAGCACCTGGTAGCGAATCGGATCGACGAGCCCCTCGAATCCGTCCCGAAACCCGACCACGTCATAACCGAGCCAAAATGCGGTTTTGGTTGTCGCCCGGATCACCGCGTTCAGCCCCGGGCAATCGCCACCGGAGGTCAGGATTCCGATCCGCGGTCGCTTCCCCAGTCGCTCGCGACCGTAGAGGTGGACTTCGCCATTTTCAGTGATTTCAACGGACATCCCGCGATTGCTCCTGCCTGTCGATCGATTTGAGAACGCCCGGCAAACCGGCCCGCGGACGTTTCGCCCTGCGAAAGTAGACATCGCGGACCGATTCCAATAGCCCAAAATGCAATTCCTGACAACGATTTCACTTGGTTCTGCCAGGACGCCGATCTATGATGAGGTCGGCAAGAGGAACGATTTGCGATCATCCCCTGGGGAGGTACGGGCCGCGAATCCAAACGCCTTATTCCTCTGGCCCGGTTTCATCCACCCCAATCGACGCCGCGCGCGGCGTCAGGCGGGGTGTCGAAGGTATCCCCATTTCATGGTCGCATCCGGGCGTTAATCTCATCACCGTTGCGGCTCCAATCGCACAAGGAATTCGAACGTGTCCTATCGCACCCCATCAATCCCTGCCCGTCTCGTTTCTCGCCGCGTGTTCGCCGGCCTGTTGTCGTTCGGCGTCGCGTTGAGCGCCGGCTTGGCGTCGGCTGACGCTCCCGCGGCCGACGAAACCGTCCAAGCGGAACTGTTTACCGCGATCGACGAAGGAAAAATCGACGTCAAGTTCATCCCGCTGAACACCACCAAAGCGAACGTCATTGTCAACAACCTGACCGACAAACCGATGACCCTGCGACTGCCGGCCGCATTTGCCGGAGTGCCGATCAACCGCCAAGGGATGATGGGCGGCATGGGTGGCATGGGCGGCGGCATGGGAGGCATGGGCGGCGGCGGCATGGGAGGCGGCGGCGGCGGTCAAGCGATGGGCGGTGGCATGGGCGGCGGCGGCATGGGTGGTATGGGCGGCGGCATGGGAGGCATGGGCGGCGGCGGCATGGGTGGCTTCATGCGAATTCCCCCGCAACGCCAACAAAAACTCGCCGTGACCACGGTTTGCCTGGAACACGGACGCCCCGATCCGACTCCCAAAATGGCCTACAAAATCGTCCCCTTGGACTTCGTCACCCAAGACGACCGCGTGCATGTGCTGTGCGAAGCACTCGGCAATCGCCAAGTCGCTCAAAACACCGCTCAGGCCGCTGCCTGGAACTTGATGGACAAGCTGCCCTGGGAAACCCTGGCCGCCAAGAATCGCGTCGAGAGCAAGTACACCGGCAACGTCCGCTGGTTCTCGCCGATCGAAATCCAATCGGCCATCGCCGTCGTTCGTGAAGCCACACGGATCGCCGAGTCTCGCAGCGAAACCGAATCAGAATCCAGCGAGTCACTCTCCAGCGAGTCACTTTCCAGCGATAGCTGAAGACGCCCCGCACGACCGAGCGTTTGATCGGGCTCGGCCTCCGATCGGATCACACCAACGGCTGACGAACTCCGGTTCGCCAGCCGTTTTTTTGTGCCGCCATCGGATCGCCGCGCTGCGCCGCGAAATCCCCGATTCGCTGCAGAAGACAGGAAACTGCCCTGGCGAGTGAAAATGTGACGGTTGTATTGAATATCAAGCGGCCGACCTGCCGATAAGCCCTGTGATGGATGCCCTGTCGTGAACTGTGCGCATGGAGGCGCACTGCAATGGTCATATTTTCGCTCAAGCTGTTCAACAACGTCCGAAAAGCGATTGCGGGACGACGTTTCCCGCACCAATTGGCCGGCGGTGTTGCGTTGGGCGTGCTGCTGGGAATCATCCCACACGGCAATTTGATGGCCCTGATCGTGTTGGCCATGCTGTTGTGTTTCAAGGTCAACCACGCGTTGATGGGAGTCGTGGCGATCGTGGTTTCCTTCGTGGCGACCCGGCTGGACCCGTACTCACACCAAGTCGGCGAATACCTGCTGACGCACCCCTCGGGCAGCCGGTGGGCGGCCCAGGCGTGGTCCTTGCCCGTGGTCCCGTGGACGGACCTGAACAACACCGTGGTGCTCGGCAGCTTTGTGATCGGATCGCTGTCGGTGCTTCCGATCTTCGCGATTTGCTTGCCGCTGTTTCGATTGGCCGCCCCCAGCACAAACAGCGAGAGCGACGTTGAGAGCGACGGGCAAACCGAAGCCGCCGAATCCGGAACCCCCCTCGCGTCGCCCGCTGCCGATTGGTTGCCAGCTGACGACCGACGCGACGGCGAACACGAACTGCGGTCACCCCACGGATCCTCAGTCGAGGCCTCCGAGAGCGGCAGCACAACGGATGCGGTTTCCGTGCTGATCGATCAACAGGATGCGGTGCCACCGCCCCGCTTCGCGCTTCGCAAACGCGACCTCGCCGAACCGAGCGCGACCGACCCGACGACGATTCCGATTGACAACGTGCTCGCCAACGAGCCGGTCTTCATTCCGATCGACGCGTCGGAGGACAACGACGACAACACGACGGCCGATCTCGCCGCGACGAAAGCCGAAACCGACTTGTCCGACGAGCTCCCCACCAACGAACAAATGGTTTCCGTCGAGACTCGGATCGACGTGATTCGGATGAAGGATTTTTGCGACGACGAAGCCACCCCCGGTGCGACTGGCCGGGACATCGCAAACCGTGAAACCGAGCAACCGATGGACGAAGCACTCAACTACCTGCTTCGTCAATTGCGTCACTCCCAGGAAAGGAAAGCAGCAGGATGATTCGCTGGCGATTTGTTGTAACACGACTGTTGATCGTTTCGGCTGTGCTCGTGCTGTTGGGTCTGGGCTTGGGCCCGGTCGCCCGGTACGTGACGGTCCTCGGATTGCAAAGCGCAACGGGCGCGAAAGTGGAGATCGGCACGGCGCAAGTCAAACTGTTTCCGCCCACGATCCGCTATGAAAACTTCCGCGTCGCCGACCCCCGCGACGCCAAGGAGATGCGCGACGCATTCCGCGCCGACGCGATCGAATTGGCGCTTGATGGGAACGCGATGTTGCATCGACGCTGGGTCGCCCGCGAAGGCAGCATCACGGGACTGCAAATCGGTGCCAAACGTGACACCAGCGGACATCTCAGCCGCGATGAAGATGTGGAATCCCCCAGCTTGTCCGACAAGCCGGGCGTCCTCTCCAATCTGCTCGGCAGCATCACCGATCAACTGGGCGACCAAGCCGAACAGGCCGCCAAGGACTTGGAAACCGTTCGCCGCAGCGAAGCCATCAAGGCGCGGTGGCAGCGTGAATACGAGTCGCTCGCCCAACGAGCCTCCGCGCTCGAGCAAAAGGTTCGTGATTTCAAGTCCAATGCCAAGGAGATCGAAAACCCACTGCGCGACTGGGACAAGATCGGCCGGACGGTCGGACTGGCTGACGAAACACGCGCCGAACTGAAGTCCATCCTGGCGGCACTTGATGCCGTTCCGGCCCAATTCCAAGCCGACGTCGCCTCCCTGCAACAAGCCAAACAAATCGACCTGGACCGGATCGATCAATACGTCCCCGGCAACCTCAACGAATCCCAAAACTTTGGCATCGATTTGATCAGCGAAGCGGTCCAGAACCAAATCGCCACGATCCGTGACTACTGGGAAGGCGGACGCACGTTGGCCAACTACACCATCGTCGCCCCCGAAACCGAACGTGGACGCGGCGTCGATATCGATCTGCTCGGCAGCACGCGCCAACCGAACATCCTGGTTCGCCGCTGCAAGGTCCAAGGTCTGATGCGTGCCGACGGCAACGCTTACTCGCTGACCGGCACCGTCGAAAATTTGACTCCGGATCCACAACTGCTCGCCGAACCGCTGCGGGCACAACTCCAACTCGACGGCCCCCAAGTCGTCAACGTCGATTACATTCGCGACCGACGCAATGACTCGGACATCGATCGCCTGACCTTGCACTGGCCACAATCCCAGGCGCCCGAAACACGACTCGGCGACGATCACCGTGCGATGGTGAAAGTCAGCGGCGGGAAACGCGAAATCTGGGTTCAAATGCGGAGCGAAGGCGAACAGGTCCAAGGGCGTTTCGTCAGCAAGCAAACCGGCGTCCGGCTGGATCTGGAAGTCGATTCCAAATACGAAACGCTCTCGGCCACCCAAGCCTTGCGCGAAAGCCTGGCCGCGGTCGACGCGGTCACCATCGACGCCGGATTCCAAGGCAGGTGGGACCACCTGTCGATGAACATGGAAACCAACCTGGGCGACATCCTGCGCGACGCCGCTCAGAGCGCCGTCACGCGGCAAGTCGCCGCTTCGAAACAACAGATGAAACAAAAGGTGCAACAGACCTTTGACCAGGAACAAGCCAAACTGGCCACTTGGTTCAATCAACAACAGCTGGCCGCCCAATCGCTGACGGCAAAAGCCGACGGACTGCTGGAAGACCTCGGCAAAAAACTGCTCGACGGCGTGGACTCCTCCGAAGTCACCATCGGACGCATGAACGAATTCCTCAACGGCCGGTTCCGATGAGATGGAATCCGATCCCCGAATCCGCAAGTCCTTGCACCAGATCAACAACGATCTTTCGATCGCCTCGATGAGACTCGAATTGATCACGATCAAGCTCCAACGGGAGCCCGAAAGTCCGCTTCGCGAGGAGTTGCTGCAGTCCTGCGCCGACGCCCTGGACGCGGTCAAACGGGCCGGCCAGATCGCCAATCAAACACTCCACCAGTCCCCTTGAGCAGCGATCCCGGGATCCGAATCAGCCCGACAAACTCGGCGGTATCTCCGTCTCGCCCCAGTTTTTGCTAGACTGAACGTCAAATCAGCATCGGTTACGCTTTTGCGATCGCCGAGTGATCGATTAAAGTGTACCCAGCGAGACTTCCGTCCGAGACACGTCGCCGGCAAGGCCGTCATACCGTCTCACCGCGAAGAACGGCAGCAGAACGCTGGGCTGATTCTGGAAAACGACTCCCATGGTGACCCACACAGAACGCTGCATCGATCCTGTGGATCACCCTCGTTCATCACTCCAACCTATTGAACAGCCAAGATGCCGCTGATCAGCACGAATCCGGTGAAAGAACTTGACGCCCCCGATGAAGCGAGTCGTCTGTACATCGTTGACGATGAAACGGAGCTGCTCACCACCCTGGCCGAATCCCTCCGAGAGCTGGGATTCTCCCCCCAGACGTTCGATCGGCCCGAAAATTTGCTCCTGGCGACGTCGGAGAATGAGACCGGCTGCGTGATCACCGACCTGCGGATGCCCGGCATCGGTGGCGTGGAACTGCTCCGACGACTCAACCAACGCGACAGCTGCTTGTCCGTGATCCTATTGACGGCGTTCGCCGATGTGCCGACCGCCGTCGACGCGATGAAACTCGGTGCCGTCAGCGTCGTCGAAAAGCCGTTCGAACTGCACGCCCTGGCCGATGAAATCAATGCGGCGATGCGGTGCAGCGAGCAGGCCTACGCCCGACGCCAAGACCTCCGCTCGGCCAGACAACGCCTGGATCAGCTCACCAACGAAGAAAAGGCCGTGCTGGACCTGGCCATCGAAGGTCGCCCCAACCGCGAAATCGCCGAGCAACTGGAAATCAGCCCTCGGACTGTCGATCGCCGGCGACAATCCGCGCTGCGAAAACTCGTCGCCGAGTCGGTCGCCGAGTACGCCGTCCTGAAAACACGCGCCGGACGGGACTGACCCCCACCGGACGCGCCGAGCGATAGCGCTCTCCCGCCCCTCAAGGTCGTGGAGATTTTCAGTCACCCTCCTGGCAGGCGGGTCGAGCGCAGCGAGGGGAGGTCGAACGGTGAATCACGATGTTCACTTCACTCTTGATGGGCGCCACCTAGTGCTTCGTCAACTTTTTATACTTAGGGTACCGCGGAAAAGGGGTCAGGTACCAAAAATGCGAAGCACCCTGCGGGCCATTTGGTTTTTGGTACCTGACCCCTTTTCCGCTCGCTCCCAGGGGGAGGGTGACGAAAACCCCTTCCTATCAACCACTTAAAACCTGCACGACCTGGTTACCAGGGAGCGTGACCTTAAAACCGCACGACCTCCGGAGACGGAGGGGGCCCCAAGACGTCCCGCCGGGCCTAACCAACACCACCCTAAGTGGTGGACCTTCGCGGTCGCCTCAAATTACCGAAAAAAGTCGGCGAGCGGCCTCCGAGACTTAACTCGTCATCGCTCAACGGGTTACCGTCACGGGGCTGCGTTGGCAGTCTCAAAACTCCGGAATCTGCGGTTGACCACACCGGCTCGCTGCGTACTCTTAGGCTACCGATTGGGTTGAATCGACGCAGTTCAGGTGCCCGCTGGAAATCCACTCCCGGAACGTAAACCATTGCTATCTATTGGTTTGCGGAAAAAGGAGGCCCTGGCAAACCACTCCGGCACCGCGCCGTCGATTCGACCTACCTATCTTCCGCGAGTTCGCCTCGCGTGGGGTTCACGCGGTCAGCTTGCGGCCACGGGCTGACGATCGTTGATGGCACGGAGTCCTCCGCTACAGTCATCTCCGAAAACCTCACGGACCGGGTACACGACGTGCCCGGTCGCGAACGCTCGCGAAGGTAGAGCTGTTACACCCGCTCTGCCACACGCAACTTGGCACTGCGAGACCGCGCATTGACCGCGACCTCTTCCTGACTGGGACGCAATGGCTTCTTGGTCAACACGTTCCAGCGATCGTCGTCGCGGAATGCATTCTTGACGATCCGGTCTTCCAGCGAGTGAAAACTGATCACCGCCAGTCGGCCGCCCGACGACAACCACTCGGGCGCCTGCTCCAACGTGCGAGTGAGAATCTCCAACTCTTCATTGACGGCGATCCGCAACGCTTGAAACGTCCGCGTCGCCGGATGGATGTCGTGATGCTTGCCGCGCGGGACACAACGACGACAAATTTCAACAAGCGCCGCCACCGTCCGCACCGGTTCACGACGCTTGGCCCGCGCCACAATCTCCCGCGCGATCCGTCGACTGAACCGTTCTTCGCCGAATTGGTAGATCGCGTCGGCAATCGCCTTTTCGTTGTTCCTGGCCAACCATTCACTGGCCGGAATTCCGTTCTCCGGATCAAACCGCAAATCGAGCGGACCGTCGTGCTGAAAACTGAACCCACGATCCCGATCGGCCAACTGATCACTCGACAGCCCCAGGTCCAACACCATCGCATCGGCGTACTCCAGCCCGCTGGCCTCGAGCGCCTTGGCGGCCTGCTCGTAACTGCCCAAGAACACCGACAAGCGATCCACCGCAGGTTCGGATTCGACGCGGGCGAGCACTGCCGGATCGCGATCAAGCCCGATCACCATCCCACCGTCGCCGACCACATCCAACAACAGACGCGAATGACCGCCGGCCCCGTAGGTCCCATCGATCACGATCCTTGGAGAACATTCACTCACCCCATGAACGATCTCGTCGGGCATCACCGAGACATGGCAGGGGCTGTTTTCGTTTGGTTCAGGCACGGGTGTCAGACCGTTGGAAGAAATCTTGGTTGTACGACGGCCCTTCCGGGCCGTCGCTCGTGCGGCTCCGCACGACGCCCCGGAAGGGGCGTCGTACTGCCCCTTTTCTGGTAGCGGTAGGGTCTCAGCCTTGTTCCCAGGCTCCGCCCGGGAACTCACGGTCTTGAAGGCTCCGCCTTCCGAGTGCACCGGCAGAGCCGGCGGTGCATTGCGTTCCCAGGCAGAGCCTGGGAACGAGTCGTGACGGAAGAAGTTTTCTGCTAGCCACCCGTCACGCACAGCGTGACCTACTTACTACGCGTTGACTGAACAGTGCAGGGCGGCTTCCATGTTGCCGGCAACTTCCTTCAAACGCGCCAGGTCACCACCGCCGACTTCGGCTGCGCACCAACCCTTGAACCCGATTTCTCGCAACGCCGCTTCGACCGCGGGCCAATCGACATCGCCTTCGGTGATCTTGGTGAACTTGTTCTCGGCTCTTGAAAACCCTTTGATGTCCAGCTTTTTAATCCGCGGCCCAAGGTCTCGCACCCACTGTGCCACGTCACCATACTTCCAATGATTGCCGAGGTCGAATTGCAACCCGACCAAGGGCGAGTCGAACTGGTCGATGTACTCAGCCAGCGGCTCGACCGACTGATCGCTTCCGCCGGCGTGGTCATACAAGAAATGGTTCCAAACGTTTTCGACCAGGATCGCGACGTTGTGTTTTTCGGCGGTCGGCAACGCGGCGCGAATATTGTCACTGGAGCGCTGGTTCACCTCTTCAACGGTGCCGTCTTTGCCATGACCGACGACCAACAGACAGGAATCACCGCCGACCGCTGCGGTCTCTTCGATGCCACGCTTGAGATTGTCCAGTGCCTGGGCGCGGACCGCGGCATCAGGATCGCTGTGCCGAATGTTCCAGTGCGTGCCGCCCACGCTGCCGTCGACGATCAATCCCGACGCCTTGGACGCCTGGTTGACTTCATCGACATCGATTCCGGGAACGTTGACCTCGACACCTTCAAATCCCGCTTCTTTGGCCGCCCGAAATTTGTCCTCCAGCGAACCCTTGACTCCGATCATCCCGATCTTCAGCGTCTTGCGCAACCAATCGTGTCCGTCGCCGGATTCGGCAGACAGCGCCGCCGATCGCGTCGTCGCGGAAAGGCCAACCGCCCCGAAGGCAGCCAGGGTTTGAATTGCAGTACGTCGTCGCATCTCGAATATCCTCGTCGTGGATTGGGGCGTTTAGGCGCTGGGTGCATCAGTGGGATAGGGCTCCACATCTTTGCCGCTTGCTGCTGACTCGATTCTACTCGGCTTTCTTGGCCAGGCTACGCAAATGCAGTTCGGTCAACTGGTCTTGGTCGACCGCCCCGGGAGCCTCGGTCATCAAGTCCGACGCCTTTTGCGTCTTGGGGAACGCGATCACCTCGCGGATGTTTTCCAAACCGGCCAACAGCATGACCCAGCGGTCGACCCCCAAGGCGATCCCGCCGTGGGGCGGTGCACCGAACCGCAGCGCGTTGAGCAGGAACCCGAATCGGTCTTCTGCGGTCGCCTCGTCGATCCCCAACAACTCAAATACCTTCGATTGCGTCTTCTGGTCGTGAATCCGAATCGTCCCGCCACCGGCTTCGCTACCGTTGATGACCAAATCGTAGGCTTGGGCACGACAGGCCCGCGGATCGCTTTCGAGTTTCTCGAGGTCGCTTTCCAGCGGTGCGGTGAAGGGGTGGTGCATCGCCACCCAGCGGCCCGATTCTTCGTCGCGCTCGAACATCGGAAACTCGGTGACCCAACTGCAATGCAGCTGCTCGGAATCGTACAGCTCCAGTTCCGCACCGAGCCGTTTTCGCAGTGCGTACAATCCCTTGCAAGTGACTTCCCAGGTGTCGGCCAGGAACATCAGCAAGTCACCGGGCTCGCCAGCCATCAAGGTCTTGATCTCGGCCAGGTGTTCGGCATCAAAATTCTTGGCGACCGGACTCCACAACGAACCGTCTTCTTCGACGCGGAACCAGGCCAATCCCTTGGCGCCGAAGTCTTTGACGAATTCGGTCAGCTCGTCGATTTGGCGACGGGAATATTTTTCGGCGGCGCCTTCGGCGCGGATGCCGCGGACGAAGTTGCCGGCATCGGCGGTCGCCCGGAACACGCGGAACTCGGTCTTCTTGGCCACGGAGGTGACATCGACGATTTCCATGCCGAACCGCAGGTCGGGGGCGTCGTGCCCGAACCGTCGCATGGCCTCGTCATAGGTCATTCGTGGCAATGGCAATTGGACTTCTTTGCCAAGGACGTTTTTTGCCGTCTGAGCCACCAAGCCGTCGATCAACCCCATGATGTCATCGGCGTCGACGAACGACATCTCGAGGTCCAACTGGGTGAACTCGGGCTGGCGATCGGCACGCAAGTCTTCATCGCGGAAACACTTGGCGACTTGGACGTAACGGTCGAACCCGGCGACCATCAAGATCTGTTTGTACAGCTGCGGGGATTGCGGCAACGCGTAAAAGCTGCCCGGATGCACGCGGCTGGGGACCAGGTAATCGCGGGCGCCCTCGGGGGTGCTGCGACCCAGGATGGGTGTTTCCACGTCGATGAAATCATGTTCGGCGAAGTAGTCACGCATCTCCTTGATGATCGTGCTGCGAAGCACCATCGCCCGCAGCATCTCGGGCCGCCGCAGATCCAGAAAACGGTACTTCAGCCGCAGGTCCTCACCGGGAAGATCGGCTTGGCCGGGCGTGAACGGCGGCGTCTGGCAGGCGTTCAGGATTTCCAGTTCGGGGCAACGCACTTCGATCGCCCCGGTGGCCAGTTTGTCGTTGGTCTTGCCTTCCAAGCGGTTGGCCACTTTGCCACGGACCAGGATGACGCTTTCGGCCGGGACGTGTCCCGCCGCATCGATCTGGGCCTGATCCGCCTCGGGCGGCCCGATCACGACCTGGGTCAATCCATATCGGTCACGCAAATCGATAAACACCGCGCCGCCGTGATCGCGTTTATTCTCAACCCACCCACAAAGAGTGACTTCAGTTCCGACGTGTTCTTTGCGGAGCTCGCCGCAGTTGTGGGTGCGTAGCACGGATCTTGACTAATTCGGGGGGAAGGGAAAGGGGATCAAAACTGCCGATTGGGGCGGATTCTAAACTGTGGCGAGCGAATTGCTTAGGGGCCCCAGGGCGGCTGAAAAAAATCCAACAAAAAACGCCCCGAATCCAGCTGGAATCGGGGCGTTGAACGCATTTTTTCAAGGACCGACCGGATCAATATTCGGCAGGACCGGTCTGGGCAATCTCCTCAGCCTCTTCCGAATCGACTTGCTTGGGGGCCTTGAACCCGAACAGCAAAATCAAATACAGGACCGCCATCGTCGCCGGAACCAAGGCCGTCACACGAATCGCCATTCGGCTGCCGTGCAACGTCGCTTCGGCAACCGGCTCGGCATCCACCGACGCAAAGTCCTTGTTCTCTTGCCACCACTTGTACTGCGCCCGCAATCCCTTGAACTCTTCTTCGTCGATGCGATCGCCGGCGATCTCGACGTCCGACACGATCGATTCGCCATTGTCGGCGAGCATCCCCGCCTTGGCACCGTCGATCCCAGTGATCGGAGGGAACACCAGGAACTGGTTTTCGTTGGGTGCTTTGACACGTTGGAACGTCTCCGGGGCATTCTCCTGAATGTACTGCGAGGCAAAGTAGTCTTGCTTGTAGCCAATCCCCGGGCCGCCGAGCAAACCGGCGGATGTCATCCCGACAAATCCCATCAGGGCCATCGCGACGGTCGCACTTTGCGGGAATCGTTCCCCAACGACACCCAACATCGTGGGCCACAAGAACGTTTTGCCCAACGCGTAGACCGTGGCGGCGAAGAACATGAACGGCACGCTGTCACCGATGCTGATCAGATAAAGCCCAACGGCACCGGTGCAGGCGCTGATCAACAACAGCCCCAACGACGAGATCTTGTGCACGATCGGCCCGGCAAAGAAACGCAGCCCGGTCATCAACAAGGACGTGTAGATGAACAACGCCGTCCCCAAGGTTGCACTCTTGAGAATGCCACTGGTGATCTTGTTGATCCAACTGTCGGTCCCCAATTCCACGTACCCGACACAGGCGTGGGCGATCAACAGAATCACAAAGAACGGACCGATCAGCTTGGCAAACATCCCGCCGTAAGAAATCGCCCCCTGCTGGGCATCGGTCTGCGGAAACGGCTCTTTGACGGAGATGAATCCGTACATCGCGACGGGAATCAGATACGTCGCCAACAGGATCTCCCATCCCACGCTGCCCTTGAGGAACACGATCAGCCCGCCGAGCACGAGCCCGGCCGGCCATCCGGCGTGCAAGATGTTCAAGTAGTGCGTCTTCTGTTCCGGATAGATCGCCGCGGTCAGCGGGTTGATGACCGCCTCGCAAATGCCGTTGCCGAACGCAAAAATAAACGCCGACCAAAACAAGACGCTGTAGACTGCGTCCTTGCCCGCCGCGTTAAACACCGGCGTCGCCGAAAACAGCATGACCGCCGAGATCAAGTGGCACGCCATCGCGATCACCAACAGCGTCTTGTAGCCGACAAAGTCGACCAACAAGCCCGCGAACAGAATCACCAGACCAAACCCCAGCAACCCCCCGCCGGTGATCTGGCCAAGCTCGGTCATCGTGAATCCGTACTGCTTTGACCAAACATCCAACAGTCCTGCCCGGACGGCAAATCCGATCCCTGCGGCAACCAGGGTCAGAAACCCTGCGGTGAGAAGCTTTTTCCGGTTTTCCATCGTCAGTATCTATACGGGGGGAGGAGAGAATTGGAAGGCGGTCGAGATGCTGCCACTATTGGTCAGCGAAGTCAAGCAATCACGGCGTTAAATGACCGAACGCCAAACCTAATCCCCACGGCCCCCCGTCGCCACTAGCACCCCCGCTATACTCCCCGCAGAAGTCAAAAATTGTGCCAAAAGACGCGTCCATCGTTGGTGCCCAGGCTTCAGCCGCCTCCGCGACTTGGCGGCTAAAGCCTGCACACCAACAAAAGCCCAACAGCAACCAACACCGAACTCTCTTTCACCACTCTCCTTGACTTTCCAGCCAATCTGCAACAATCCCCCCAAAGTCCCTCCCCACCTCAAAGCGAGTTCCCCATGCGACTGATCCTCTCTGCCGTCCTCTGTCTCGGAGCCTTGACCACGATGTCCCACGCCGACGAAGCCCCCCAGGGCGAACACCAGCACGACCATGAATGCGCCCTCGACTTCAAAATGAAGAACATCGACGGCAAACAGGTCGACTTGGAGGATTACGAGGGGAACGTCGTGCTGATCGTCAACACCGCCAGCCAGTGCGGCCTGACACCGCAATATGCCGGCCTGGAAGAGCTGTACGGCAAGTACAAGGGAAAAGGCTTCGTCGTCCTCGGATTCCCCTGCAACCAATTCGGCGGCCAGGAGCCCGGCACTGAGGCGGAAATCAAGGAATTTTGCAACTCACGCTACAACGTGTCCTTCCCCATGTTCAGCAAGATCAATGTCAACGGAGACGACGCCACGCCGCTGTACCAATACCTGACCAGCAAGGACGTCAAACCGGCCGGAAAAGGCAACGTCAGTTGGAACTTTGAAAAATTCCTGATCGACCGAGAAGGCAATCTGATCAACCGCTTCGCCCCACCGACCAAACCCAACGACACGGAATTGGTCAAAGCGATCGAAGCCCAGCTTTAGGCGCCGCGGTCCACCTAAGGGGTCGGCGGATGCGGTACGACGTCCCTTCCCGGGCGTCGCGGACAACCTGTACGACGTCCCTTCCGGGGCGTCGCGGTGAGTCCTACCGACGACGGCCCGGAAGGGCCATCGTACATCAGCAAAGCGATCGCCTTAAGCTGGACGGTCTCTGAAGCCGAAACACCAGCGCGGGCGCGCAAATCATCTGTCGCTGGCCCCCAATCGCCACGACCCACTTGCGCACGGTTGCCACGGTCGTTATCGTTTTGGAGAAGAGGTCTCGCCCCCAAGTGTGGGACGAAATCAATGCGAGACGAATCACTGAACAAACCACCCTCTACTCGGAGAAAGCTCGCAATGGCTTACTCACTTCCCGAACTTCCCTACGCTTTGGACGCCCTGGAACCCCACATCGACGCCAAGACGATGGAGATTCACCACGGCAAGCACCACAACGCCTACGTGACCAAAGTCAACGCGGCGATCGAAGGAACCGACCTGGGATCCAAGTCGATCGAAGACCTGATCGCGGATCTGGCCAGCGTGCCTGCGGACAAGCAGGGCGCAGTCCGAAACAACGGCGGCGGACACGCCAACCACTCGTTGTTCTGGACCGTTCTGGGCCCCGGAAAAGGCGGCAGCCCCAGCGGCGACCTGGCCGCAGCGATCGATTCCACCTTCGGCAGCCTGGATGCGATGAAGGAACAGTTCAACAACGCCGCGGCGACCCGCTTCGGCAGCGGTTGGGCTTGGCTGTACGTCGACGGCGGAACACTCAAGGTCGGCAGCACGGCCAACCAAGACAGCCCGCTGATGGGCGCCGACATCGCCGGGATCAGCGGCACGCCGATCCTGGGACTGGACGTCTGGGAACACGCCTACTACCTGAACTACCAAAACCGTCGCCCCGATTACATCAGCGCGTTCTGGAACGTCGTCGATTGGGACGCCGTCGCTGAGCGCTTCGCCGCAGCCAAGTAGTCGCGGCCGAACTCAACGGCACGCCGCCACGCATCAAGTTCATAGAAAACCCTCCTGCGTGCAGGTCGTGCAGTTCTTGAGTCGTCGAATTCAAAGGGGTTTCGCCACTCTCCCCCTGGGAGAGTCGAGCGTAGCGAGGAGAGGGTTCTCGTTGCTGCTTCGAACGCGAATCTGGCAGCTAAAGTAAAACTCGCGATTCACCGTTCGCCCCCCGCTGCGATCGCCCCTCCTGCCAGAAGGGCGGCTTCAATACGGCTCGACCTCTGTGCGGGAGAGTGTCTTTGAAAAGCTGCTCAACCTCGCTGTCCCCGGGGCTTTGACCGTCGCAACAAAACCCACCGATGGCAGCGCGAACCCACGGATTCTTTGCCGCGCCCCATCTCGGGAACGAATTGGTGTCGCCAACGCATTGGTGCCGCCCACCCTCTACGTTTCACTCTCTACGTGTTCTTGAGCCCGCGCGCGTGGCACGGAGGCTTCGTCGGTGTGGGATCAGTCGTTTCAGAACGTGCACAAGTTGCAACACGAACGTGAACGAAATATCATTGCCCTCACCTTCACACCCCTCCGGAAGGCCAGCCACCACCCCTCCGGTACTGTGAATCCCCCTTTTTTAGCTAGTGAGCTTCGGCCGAGTCGACCGCGCCCACTTAGCCCTCCCCCACACGCGAGAGAACGAATGAGAAAGCGACTTACAGTTTTGGCCCTAGGACTTTCCTTGATCTGGTCGTCGCAGCAATTGAGCGCCGGAACGATTTTCAGTCAAGGATTTGAGACCGACACCAACGGATGGTTTGACGAGAGCAGCACTTGGACCGGGAGCCTGCAACAGGTCTCATCGGGGACCAATGGAATCGCATCGAGTTCAGGATCCTTCCATGCCACGGCAAGTCAAACCACCACCCCAGGGCCTGGCCTCTCCGGCCCCTTCTCCAATTTTGCCGACTCCAACAGCGACACCGCCTGGCCCGGCGGCATTCGCGTTGCCGTTGACATCTATCTAGACACAAGCTGGGCATTTGGCGAAGGTTTTGATTACTCGACTGCAATGAGCAGTTCATCGGGTGCCCATCAACAAGATTTCATCTTTCACGTCACAAAGGATACGTCGACCGGCGACCTCTTGGTCGGCGGCAGCAATAACACGAACTTTGATCCGCGTGAAGATCTGGAGACCCTCAATCACTTCGTCGTGACAAGTAGCGGCTGGTACACCTTTGAGCACATCTTCCGCGAAGAATCAGGCGATCTGTTTGCCGATCTCAATTTGCTGGACAGCAGCGGATCACTTCTGTTTACAGAAACCCGAACCGGTGGCGACCCGATCGCAACCACTGGCGGTGCCCGATATTCGTGGTTCACAAATATCGACATCAATGGCGGAATCGCAATCGACAACCATGTGCTGCAACATGTTCCCGAGCCATCCTCGTTCGCGATATTCGCTACCGGATTGATGGGGCTGGCACTGCGACGACCGCGGCAGCGTAAGAACGCTTAGCAGATTGGTCTCAACGACCAGTACTTTGCCCGGGGTCTGTCCCCGGGTTTTGGACCTAAAGACGACGGCCCGGAAGGGCCGTCGTACGTAACGGCGTCTCACAAATCAAGCGGAATAGCGGCCACTAATTCCCTGGAAAACCGGGTATCTGCATGTTCTGCATTCCCGGCGGCATGGCGGCCCGATTGGGTGCGGCGTTGCCGGAGGTGTCGAACAGTTCTTCACGACTGATTCGCAGCTTGGAATAGGTCGCCTCGGGAATCACGTAGTACCAGTCGGCGAAACGCTCGTTGAGCGCCTGGCTGGTCAGCCGTGCCTGCTGGAGCTTCTCCTTGCGGTCTTCCAGCTTGCGTTCGTTTTCCTTGGTGATCTTCTCTTGCACCGCGGCCAACCGTTCCAGTTTTTCCTCTTCGGTCTCTTCGACTTCGGCTGAGGGTGCATCGCTGGCAGCCGGCTCTGGCATTTCAGCGGGCTCGGTTGTTTCAGCGGGCTTGCTGTCGCCCTCGTCGCTCGCCACTTCTTCGCCGCCTTCCTCAGACGCTTGCCCGTCGACTTCTTCCTGGGCTTCACCGACGGTGGTCGATTCGCCTTCGCCGCTGGCATCGGTCTCACCCGCCGCAGGCTCGACGTCGTCGCCAGAGTCAGCGGATTCGGTTGCTTCGGGCTCGGCCGGCTCCGTTTCCGTGCTCGCTTCTTCGCCGTCTTTCTCAGCGGGCGATTCCGCCGCAGCGTCTTCTTTCGGGGCGACTTCCGTTTCAACCACTTCCTTCGAATCGGCCGGTTCTTCGGTCGCTGGTTCTTCGGTCGCGGCTTGCGGTTCGGCTGCTTTCATTTCCGGCGTCGCCGGGGCAGGCTCTGCGGCCGGATTCAGTTCCGTGGGCAAGGTTTCGTCCGCCGGCGGCGCCGGCTTGTCGAGCGCGTCCAACTCTTCGAGCGTTTGGGGGATCGGCTTCAATTCAGGCACCGGGAATTTCGACTCATCGACGACGGTGCTGACCATCAAGTAGCGATTCACGCCGCCGGAGCCATCGCTGCCATCGGCCGATGAGGCGTCGTCCTCATCACCCTTGTCATCGTCGGCGATCCCGCTGATGTTGCCGAACCGCAAGATGTACTTGACGCCGTCCTTGGTCGTCGCCGTCAGCTCGCCGTTGGCGGACAGGATTTCGATTTCGCGATTGGGGCCCAGTGGAACCGGGATGAACCCTCGCCCGGCAAGCTGATTGGCGGCTTCTTGGTCGGCCGCAAAGTCTTTGTCGGCCTTCAGGTTGGCGCTGATGCCTTCGGGCTTGCGATTGACGTCGACGAACTTCAAGTCATCCAGTGCGTTGGCGAGGTCGTTTAACTTTTGCGAGTTCAGCTCTTTGCCTGGTTCAACCGGAACCAAGGTCGGCTCGGCCAACGGATTGGTCTTGTCGTATTCCTTCAGCGCCGTCAGCGTCCACGTGGTGTTGTCTTTGGCCAATTCGACGTCGTAATTCTTCGTCAACGAAACGCCTTGCAAACCCAACGAAGCGTTGTAGTCCTTCAGTTCGACGTTGTCGATGTCGATGCTGCTCAGCTGCAGCAGGTCTTCTTCGATCCACTCTTGGAATTCGGTCGACAGCGGGGTGTCGTCCAGCTTGACCACATAGACCGGGTCTTGCCCCGGCTTGCGAACGTAGACCTGGCCTTCCTGTCCCTTGACTTCGTTGCCGACGATCAGTGATGCGAGCACCTTTTGCGAACTGTCCTTGAACGTGACCAATCGCCCGACGCCTTCGTCACCCGGCTCCAGATCCTCGAGCTTTGGCTCCACCACTCCCATCCCGGGGTGATCTTCGGGGTTGTCGGTGGGCACGTCCAAGACGTCCAGACCGACCAGGGCATTGGCAGAATCGCGCATTTGCTCGATCGCGTCGGCCGGGTAGCCGCCCTTGGACGGGATCGTCCACAGACCGGACTCGGCGTCCTTGCGGACTTCGAAATTCTTGAGTTCACCTTGGGCTTCGTTGAAGGTGACAATCTTCAAACTGGCCGCGGTCAGCGGATCTTTGAACTCGGAGAACAGCGGAGTCCCGATCACGCTGCCGATATCCCCCCCGTCATCGTTGTTGGACGAAGGCCAGGAGACGATCGCAGCGATCAATGCCACCACGGCAGCGACGCCCCAGAAAATTCCGGTCTTTTGTGTTTCGTTCACCGTCAAATCTCTCGTAACGAACGTGTTGACGCTTTATGGAAAGGTGAGTGCGTGCGGCCGACAGAGACTGCGACGCTGGGATCAAATTATTTCAGCCGCGACTTGCTGATGTTTTCGCGTTCTCGCAATCGGCGCGAGGCAAACACGACGACGCCGACGATCAGCGGGGGGATGCAGGGCAACGCAACCGCATAGGCTTTGACCTTGTTTTGGATCGCCGTGACCTGCTGGTCGGACTCGCGTTGAATCTTGGCGATGTTCCGCTCGGCTTCGCGTTCGAACTTCTCGCGTTTGACCGCAAGCGCCCGCTGCAGCCGTTCGGACTTTGTCTGGTATTCGATCGATTTGGCATCGATCAGCGGCCTTGGGATGCTGCCGTCCTTGCTCTTCTTCTGCAACTCGGTGACTTCCTCTCGCAACTCCTTGAGCTGCTCATCACGGGCCTCTTCCGCCTCACGAATCGCTTCTTCGGATTGCCGTTGAAACTCCTTTCGTTTGGCGCGGACATCCATGCTGGCGGTTTCTTTCACCGCATCGATCATCTTCAAACTGGCGAAGATCGGTTCGTGTTTCCGAACGTCGATAAAGTCCGTCTCTCCGGTCAACCAATCGATCGTGTTGAGCAAGAACGTGACGTTTTGGAACTGGAATCGCAGATCGGTTGCTTGATTCGGGTCGGCACGAATCTGCAGGAACACGGGCAACATCAGATCGATGTCGGCCACATAAGCGACGCGGATCGGGTTTTCGTCCCCTCCGGATCCGCCCTCTGCCTCGGCCGACGGATCGGCGGCGGTCTGCTTGCCTTCGACCGTCATCGCCAACACCTGGTTAGGCGACGGACCTTCGATGGCACCAGACAATCCTTCCATCCCGGTCTGCATCAGCTGCACCAGTTTGGTGACCGGCAGCGTTCCGCTGGCCGTTCCGGTGGCCAGCAACGGCGTGTGCGTCAACGTCGCACCGTCGGCCGGCTGGACCGTTCCGGCGTAGAGTGCCAACACCTGGCGCAGCCCATCGGTGATCGGACTAGCGGCGCTGAGAGCCTGGCCGGGCTCGACACCGGGGGCGTTTTCATCGATGAACGACCAGAACGGATCGACGTTCATGTCCAGGTTCGGATAGGGATTAAAATCCTGCCAAACGATGTCGCTGTTGTAATACTGGACGCCGGGCGAGCCGGTGCTTTTCAGTTCCAAGATGTCCCACAGCTCGCGAATGTCACCCTTGGGTTGCTGCCCGCCGCCGCCCATGCCGAACATGCCACCGGGTTGCTGCTTGGGCTCTCCCGTGGCCGTGATGTCTTGACGGGCAAAGGGCAGCGGGTCTTCGAAGACCGCCGTGGGCACGCCCGCCTTGATCGCCTCCAGCAGCCGTTCGAACTGCGGCGGTGCGAGCGAGGACGGCTGGACCACGAACAAGGCATCGTAGACGCCGGGACCGATCGGAGCTTCCAAGCTGACCTCTTCCACCTCGTATTGCTTGCTCAGCTCATCGACCAAGGGGTGCTTTTCGATCGGTCGCATTTGCATGCCGGCCATCGACATGCCGCCCATCAACTGGGCATCGGTGCGGACGATGCCGACACGTTTGCGTTCGCCGCGTGCGACGGTGTTGATCGACCGGACCAATTCATACTCGACCGGAATGCCGTACTCAAAAATCGGCACCACGACCTTCTCCAGGCCGGCCCGGAACGCGGCCCCCATGATGATTCGTTTTTGCTGATACGAACCCTGTTCGCGAACCATTCGCGTGACCGGTTCGATCCCGAAACGATCGGCTGCCTCGGCCGCTTCGTCGCTGAACAAATCGATTTCATCAAACAGATTGACTTCGATCGTTCGTCCGCTGGCGGCGGCTTCGCTTTGAAACTCTTTCAACAAGTTGACCAACTCGTAGCGGGTCCGGGCGTACATCTCGGGAATGTCTTTGCTGATGTACGCGTCGATCTTGATCGGCCGATCGGACTCCAGGTTTTGGATCAATTTGGTCGTCGCCGGGGCCAGCGAACTGACTTGGCCTTCGGTCATGTCATGGCGAACGATGTCGCGGTTGCGGAACAAGACGACGGCGCTGGCGGTGACCACCACCAGGGCGATGATCCGGCCCAGATAGTGATACGCCATGGTGTTGCCGTCTTTGCCGCCGGTCCAGTGACGACGGCCGATCAGCACCATGCACATGTAGAGCGCGACCACGGTGACCAGGACAAAGTAAATCGTCGAGGACGTGCTGATCACGCCGCGGCCGAAATCGTCGAACGGCCGGGCGATCCCGCTTTCTTTGATCAGTTCGGCAAAGTTGATCCCGAACACCGCTTCGCCGCTGCCGACCACCGAATCGGCCAGCGAAGCGAATGCCAACGGTGCGTTGAACAACGCCCCCAAGATGAATCCGACGGTCAGGTTGCCGGTCAAGAACGACGCGACCATCCCAATCGCGATCATCGTGACCCCGACGAACCAGTACCCGATGTACGTGGTGAAGATCAGCCCCGTGTCCAGTCCGCCGTCGGTCAGAATCGTCAATGTGACAAAGGTGCTCAACTGCGAGAACAACAGCGAGGCGGTGAAAATCGCCGCGGCGGCCATGTACTTTCCGATCACGATGTCGAAATCGTCCGCCGGCAGCGTCAGCAACAACTCATCCGTCCCGGCGCGCCGCTCTTCGGCCCAGATGCTCATCGTGATCGCCGGAATGAACACCAGCATGATCAGCGGGTACCAGTAATTCAGCTGGTCCAGCGTCGCCAGGTTTTGGTTAAAGAACTCGTAAGGCCAAAACGCGGCGACCGACGTCAGGAAGACGAAGATGCACAGAAACACGTAGCCGGTCGGGTTACTGAAGTAGCCGACGAAGTTGCGTTTCATGACCGCAAAGGCGGCGCGTTTGGTTCCGGCGACCAAGCCGAAAACGGCCAACACGATGCACAGAAAAATGGCATCCATGACGACCAGGTTCAACAACGCGGCGATGTTGGGGTTCATAGCGAATCGGGCAGAGAAGGTGTGGGGTGGGATACAGTGGGATAGGCTTCCAGCCTGTCATTCATTCGTGGGATAGGCTTCCAGCCTGTCGTTGATGACACGCTGGAAGCCTATCCCACAGTTCTATCACGCGTCGAACTGCGTCAACTGATGGAACGCTTGGTCCAAATCGTCGTTGCCGTGTTCACGCAATCCTTGGACGTCGCCGTCATAGACCAGACGTCCTTCGTTGATCATCACGACACGGTTGGCCATCGCTTCGACCTCTTGCAAAATGTGAGTCGACAGCAGAATCGTTTTGGTCTCGGCCAGCTTCCGCATCGTCTTGCGGACGCCACGAATTTGGTTGGGGTCCAAACCCGCGGTCGGCTCGTCCAAAATCAACACGTCCGGATCGTGCAACAACGCTTGGCTCATCCCGACCCGTTGCTTGAAACCCTTGGAAAGCTTGCTGATGGGTTTGTACATCACCGACGACAGGTCACAGATCTCGACAACCGCTTCGACACGGTCTCGCTTCTTCGCCCCGACCAGTCCGCGGGCCTCGGCGAAGAAATCGAGCATCCCCGAAGGCGTCATTTCCATGTACAGCGGACCACTCTCGGGCAGATAACCCAGGTGACGACTGCCCTCGATGCGGTCATCCATCATGTTGTGCCCGGCGATCCGCGCTTCACCTTCGCTCGGTGCGATGTAGCCGGTCAGCATCTTCATCGTGGTGCTCTTTCCGGCACCGTTGGGACCGAGAAACGCAACCAGTTCGCCCTGCAACACCGAAAAGTTAACCTCGCGGGCTGCCGCGAACGGACCATAGAACTTGCTCAGTCCGTCCGCTTCGATCATCGGACGCCGCTGTTCCGTCGTTGTCATGTTCGTCTGTGGGGGTAGGGGTCGGGATAGACGTCAAGCGTCAGGTACGCCTCAAGCCGAGGCGTGGTTCAGAGACGTCGCCGAGAAATTTCGGCAGACGCGCGGAAGAGACGGACACGGCCGACACCGCGAACCGCTATGCCGAACGCGTTGTCGCCGAGACAGCCTCACGGCGGGGCAGGGGAGGGCAGGGCGAGTGAGGAATCCTGCGGCGACACAGGCGGTGAGAGGGCCGGGACTTGCCCACCCTCGACATCCTGACGCTCAAATTCTTGGCGCTCGACTTTCTGGCCGTCTCAGACCAGCTGCCCGAGACAGGAAGGACCGATCGGCTTGATGCCTTAGGACTTCAGGCCTTCGCGCTCGATGATCACATCCGCACCGGGCGTCAATCGCTTCAGTTTTCGGACCACTTCCGACTTTTCCATCGTCCCGGCTTTGGCTCGGGCCAGCAATTTGGCGACTTTTTTACGTCGCGTTCGAAGGCGTTTGATCTCGCGGACTCGTTCGATGCCACTTGGCATAGGGAACTCCAAAAAGTGAGTGGGGGTAAAAAATGTTCGAATGTTTTCGGTGGGGCCGCGAAGTTTAGTCAGTTTTCGGCCCGCCGAGTAGTGCGTTTCGATGTGGGACAGGCTTTCAGCCTGTCGGGAGGCAGCGGATTCGACAGGCTTCGTCCTCGTTGCCAGGCTCTGGCTGGCAACGCGAGGACGGTGTGGCTCGGCCACACGCGGTTCCCGTCCAGAGGCGGAGCCGTGAATGATTTTTTAGCGGCAGGGCGCGAGCGGGCTGTCGATTGAGTCGGGATCTGCTGAGTCAATGGTGAGCCGCTGGCCGTAAGGCCTCGGGCAGCGTCGCAGTGCCCGGCCGCTGACGCGCCCGCGGCTCACAAAAACGACAACCCGCTGGCGCCCTGCCGCTAAAACCTCTTAAAACACAGAAAACAAATCGCTCGCGGGCCAGGCGGAGCCTGGGAACAAGTGGAGCAGCGGATTTGACAGGCTGGAAGCCTATCCCACTTTCAGCTAGGCCTTTTTCTTGACACCCTTCTTCTTGGTGGCCTTTTTCTTCGTCGCTTTCTTCTTGGCCGACTTCTTTTTCGTCGCCTTCTTCTTTTTGGCGGCCTTTTTCTTCTTCTTTTTCTTCGATCCGCCCTTGGCGGCCCGTTCAGCCAGCAGGTCGATCGCCGACTCGAACGTCAGCTCTTTCGGATCGGCGCCCTTGGGCAAGGAGGCGTTCGTGTCGCCGTCGGTCACGTACGGACCGTAGCGCCCGTCGAGCACCTTGACTTCGGCCTCGGTCACCGGCGACTTGTTCTCAAACACCTTGATCGGTTCCTTCGGCGCCGCGCGGCCACGCCGCTTGGGCTCGCGCAGCAACTTGATCGCCTCCTCAAGCGTGACCTCCAGCGGGGAGACTCCGTCGGGCAGCGAGCGGGTTTCCTTTTCGCATTTGACGTAGGGCCCATAGCGACCGTCAAAGGCCTGGATGGGCTGGTCGTTGTCGGGGAAATTCCCCAGCGTTCGCGGCAGCTCGAGCAGTTTGCACGCCATCTCCAGCGTCAAATCTTCAATCGCCATGCCCTTAAGCAGCGATTGGTTTTTCTTTTCTTCGTCGTCGGGTGCGCCGAGCTGAACATAGGGCCCGAAGCGGCCGATTTTGACGTAGATCGGCTTCCCGGTCTCCGGGTGGTTCCCCAAGGGCTCCTCTTCGACCTGCCCGGCATCGAGCAATTCGATCGCCTTGGTCAAATCCAATTCGTCCGGCGGCAGGCCTTCGGGAATCGGCGCCTTGCGCTCGCCCTGTTCCAAGAACGGTCCGTACTTGCCGACCCGCACGAACACTTCTTCGCGGTGCTCACCCTCGGTCGGCGTCCCGATCAAAAACCGCGCGGTCACGCGGGGATCGATCTCTTCAAGCTTCTTTTCCAGCCGCGGTTTGAGCGCCACGTTGTGGTCGGCTGCCAATTGCTTGATCGCATCGCTGGCGGGACCGTCGTCGCCGAAATAGAACCGTCGCAGGTATTCTTCCGATCCACCTTCGTTGCGGCTGATCGAGTCCAAAAAGTCCTCCATGTCGGCGGTGAACTGGTAATCGACCAGCGTCCCGAAGTGCTCTTCCATCAACCGCGTGACGCTGAAGGCACGCCAACTGGGGACCAGTGCGTTGCCTTTCTTGCCGATGTAATTTCGGCGTTCGTCGGTGATCGTGCCGATGATCGATGCGAACGTGCTGGGGCGCCCGATCCCTTTTTCTTCCAGCGTCCGGGTCAACGAGGCTTCGGTGAATCGCGCCGGCGGCTGGGTCGTGTGGCTCTTGGGATCCATCGACTGGGGAACCAACGGATCGCTTTCGGCGACGTTGGGCAGGATCCGCTCTTTGTCGGCCAATTCCGCTTCCGGGTTGTCGCTGCCTTCGACATAGGCTCGCAGAAAACCTTCGAACAGAATGCTGGTCCCGGTCGCGGTGAAGGTCGCTCCGCCGCCTTCGATCAGCACGCTGATTCGCTGCTTGCGGGCGTCGGCCATCTGGCAGGCGACGGTCCGCTTCCAGATCAGGTCGTAAAGCCGAAATTGATCCGAATCCAGCTGGCCCCGCAGCGATTCCGGGGTCGGAAAGCTGGTACCGGCCGGGCGAATCGCTTCGTGAGCCTCTTGGGCGTTTTTAACCTTGCCCTTGTACACTCGCACACTCGGATGCAAGTACTTTTCGCCGTACACGGATTGGACCAGCGAACGGGCCGCCGAGATCGCTTCTTTGGACAGCGTCGTGCTGTCGGTCCGCATGTAGGTGATGTAACCGTTTTCGTACAGTTTTTGGGCGGCACCCATCGCGCGTTTGGCACCAAATCCCAGCTTGCGGTTGGCTTCCTGTTGCAGGGTGCTGGTGGTAAAGGGTGCTCGGGGCCGTTCGGAAAACGGTTTGACCTCGACCTTGGAAACGGCGAACTCGGTGGTCCGCAAGGTTTCGGCCAGCTGGTTGGTTTCCTGCTCGCTGAGCAACAGCAAATCGGCCTTGGTCGGTTTGCCGGTTTCGGAATCAAAATCCTTCCCCGTCGGCACTTTTTTGTCGTTGTACCGGGTCAGGGTCGCGGGCAACGATTCCTTGCTGCCGGTTTGGAACACCGCGTCGATGTCCCAATAAGTCGCTTTGACGAACGCGATTCGCTCCCGTTCCCGCTGGACGATCAATCGCACCGCGACGCTTTGCACCCGTCCGGCCGAGGTCCCGCTGCCGACTTTTCGCCACAGCAATTGCGACATGTCGTAGCCGTACAGGCGATCGAGAATCCGTCGCGTCTCCTGAGCCCGGACCAAGCCCTGGTCGATCTCCCGGGTGTGCTGGAGCGCGTCGGTGATCGCTTCTTTGGTGATTTCGTGGAAAACCAGCCGGTGCACGGGCACTTTCGGCTTCAACAATTCGTGAAGGTGCCAGCTGATCGCCTCACCCTCGCGGTCTTCATCGGTCGCCAGATACAGGTTGTCCGCTTCCTTGAGTGCCGCCTTCAATTTGCTGACGTGTTTTTTTTTCTCCGTCGGCACGATATAGAGTGGTTCGAACCCCTCGTCGACGTTCACGCCCAGGTAGGCCCAGGGCTGATCCTTGTACTTATCGGGAACATCTTTCTTGCCCTCGGGCAGATCTCGGACGTGCCCGATGCTGGCTTCGACTTGATAAGCCGCGCCTAAAAACTTCGAGATCGTGCGTGCTTTTGCGGGTGATTCGACGATCACCAGGCTCTTGCCGTTGCTCTTTGCCATCAAAAAAAGCTGTTCTTCTCGGGGTCGGTAGATCGGGTTCGCTCGGTTTAGTGGTAGCGGTGAAGGCAGGATCTCGTCAATCCGCTAAGCTCAAGAAGCTGCCGCCGCGATCCGTCTGGATAACCGACAAGCCGCCGGCTAGCAACGCGAATTAGCGTGATTCCGGCTTGACCCTTGAAAAGACGCGGCGATACGCTTTCCGCTTCCCATTTCTGCACCCCCTTTCCTTTTCTCCACTCCGAAAGCCCCCACTATGAGTCCTCTGGAGCTGTTCCGACGCAATCAAAAGGTCACCATGACCTTCCTGATTCTGCTGGCCATGTTCGCCTTTGTGGTCCTGCCGACAGTTTCCGAGTACATGCGGCGGACCGGACCCGGCATGACCGATCCGGTCCTGGCCGAGTTCAACGGCGTGTCGCTGACGGCCAGCCGCGTCAACGGATTCACCCAGAAACATTACGCCACGGTGCAGTACCTACGCAGATTGGCCGAAGAAACGATCCGCCGCGGTGGCACCCCCAAAGTCCCCGGATTCACCTTCGATCAACAATCCAACCAGGTCCAGTCGGTCGGAATCAACGGCTCGCCCAGCGACGACATGTCGATCCGGACCCTGCAATTTGCCGCCGAGGCACAGAAACAAGGGTTCGAACTGGATGACACCTCGCTGGACATCTGGATGGAACAGTTCACCGACGGCAAGCTCAGCCAGCGCGAGATGTTCGCGCTGCTGCGCCGCGAAACGAACAACCAAATGGGCCAGTACCAGCTGTACGACATGCTGCGAAAACAGCTCCTGTCGGCCCTCTATTTCCGCGGCGCCAGCGCGACCGTCGCCCGCGGCCAGTTCCCCCTGCAATCGCCGCTGGATCACTGGAACAACTTCCTGAAACTGAACCAAAAAGCGACCATCAATGCCTACGGCGTGCTGGTCGATGACTACGTCGCCGAAACCGACGCCAACCCCTCCGAATCCGAAGTGGTCGCCGTCTACGAAGCCGGAAAAGACCGCTACGACGACGACCAATCCCCCGAACCGGGCTTCCGCCGACGCGAAACGGCAACCTTCGAATACGTGCTCGGCGAACTGCAAGCGTTCCGCGACGCCGAAGTCGCCAAATTGTCCGAAGACGACATCAAAGCCGAATACGAACGACGCAAGGCCGGCGGGGCGTTCCAGTTGCCAGCAGATGTCGTGATCATGCCGGAAACGACCGAACCGGAAAGCACCGACGCGGAAACGACAAAACCGGAAATGGCCGAACCGGCCGAGACGACGCCGCCGGCGGAGACCGGTGACGCTGAAAAAACCGACGACAGCGACGCACCAGCCGAGCCCGCCGCCGCGGACGAATCGGAGGAGATGAAGGAAGCAGCCGCCACCGAACCGCCGGCCGAAAACACCCCGGCTGGCGATGACAGCGACTCGGCCGCAGACACTCAAGCCGCCCAGCAGGAACAGGTCGAAGCGTTCTCCAAGGAACTCGAACAAGCCGGCGATCTGGACGACGCTACCCTCGACGCCACCCCCGACAGCGACGACCAGTCGGCCATCGACTCGCGACGCAACGGCGTTCGCCTGGTCGTGACGCAAAGCGACGCGGCCACCGAAACCGCCGAACCCCAGCAAGACGCGGAAACGGCCGAAACCGAAACCACCACCGAGCCCGAGACCACGGCAGAACCAGAAACCGCGTCGGAAGAGAAGGAAGACCCCCAACCGGAACCGCGTTACCGGCCCTTCGAAGAAGTGCGCGACCAGATCGCACAAACCATGGTCGATGGCCCGGCCCGCGAAGCCCGTGATCAGGCGATCGCCAAAGCCCGCAACGTGATGCGAAAGTACTCACGGGCTCGCGCGATCTACGGTGACGGGACCGACGCGACCACGCCGCCGCCGGAACGCCCGAACCTGAAAGCCCTCGCCGACGAACTCGGACTCAGCTATCGCAAGATCGGCCCCTTCGACCCGGTCTCGCTGGCCGACGAACCGATCGCCAACTCCGTCGAAGAGAGCACCGCCCTGACCCAACGCGGCGTCCCCTTTGCCGCGATGATGTTCGGCGTCGAAGGCCAGGTGATCAAACAGGAACCCTTCACGCCGGCCACCTCGGTCGATCTGGAATCCCAGCGGACCTACCTGAGCTGGAAAACGGAAGAAAAAGAAGCGTACACCCCCGAGCTGGATGAAGTCCGCGACGAAGTCGTCGCCGCGATTCGTTTCGCCCAAGCCCGTGAGTTGGCCAAACAGGCCGCCGAAGCGATGGCCGAAACCGCCAACGGCGGCGGGTCGCTGGAGGAGCTCGTCCCCGAAGATCGCCAGGAAAACTACTTCAAAGACCTGGGACCGTTTTCGTGGCTAAACATGGTCGGCTTCGGCAGCTTCACGATCGGCAACATCCCCGAGCTGGACTCGATCGATGAAGACTTCATGAAAACCGTTTTTAATGCCGACGGAGCCAAACACGTCGTCGCGCCCAACGGCCCCAAACGCGTTTACTACGTCGTCAAACGCACCAGCTTGCAACCGGCGACCTCGGATTTGCGAGCGATCTTTTCCCAGCAATCCGAACGCATCATGGCGATGTTCATGTCCGATGGAACCGCCGCCAAGGTGCAGCAAGGGTTCTTCAACGCCATCGACGAAGAAACGGGTTTCGAACAGTACCAGTTGCCGCAGTGACCCGTTAACGGCATCGCGGTGAAAGACCGGAGGGCTCGCGCCCTGCCGCTAACAGATGGCTCACCGCGTGGCCCCTTCGGTCGGTCGATTGCCCTCTTTTCGTCTCAGGCTCGTCAGTCCCGCACTGACGAGCCTGGAAACCTATCCCGCGGCAACAACCGCCTCCAGCGCCGTATCGATCACACTCACGACCCGATCGATTCGGTAATCGGCAATCCCACGGCGACAACGCTCGCTCAGCCTCTGTCGGTCGGCCGGCGTTTGCAACCCCTTGATGATCTCGGCGGCCTGTTCGATCGACGTGTAC
Organism: Stieleria neptunia; assembly: GCF_007754155.1. Lineage (NCBI taxonomy): Bacteria > Pseudomonadati > Planctomycetota > Planctomycetia > Pirellulales > Pirellulaceae > Stieleria > Stieleria neptunia. Next base: position 8,844,966 of record NZ_CP037423.1, read on the forward strand.
CGCAGCGACTCGGGGACATATTCGACATAACTCAACCCGTCGGGCGTGACCGGAATCGCCCCGGCCCAGATCGCTTCACACACCGCGATGCCGAAGAACTCGTGCCCGGCGGTCGAGACGACCACGTCGATCTGTCGGAGCTGGTCCTCGTACTGCTGGCGCGACTCGGCGTAACCGTCAAACCGAATCGATGCCCCATGCCGGGCACGGATGTCATCGAGCACTTCGCTCCGGCGGCCCCGCTGGCCGAGCAGAATCAACTCGAATCGCACCGCTTGGTCGGACAGACGATCGAGCAAAGCCAAGAACCGATCGGGTCGCTTGTCGTGCTCGAATCGCCCCACCCATCCCAGTCGAATCGGTGCATCATCGCGTCCCGCGGCGTCTCGGGTTTTCGGCGGCCGGAACCCCGGAGCGATCACCCGGCTCACTTGTTCGATCCCGTCCAGATCGATCGCCTGCCGGGCATCGGGCATGCGGCTGACGAAGTCGCGTGACAGGTCAAAAAACGTCCGTCGGTTGAACTCGGAATTGAACCAACAGGCGTCCGAGGCGGCGGCGGTCAACAGATTCGTGTAACCGAAATGATGGTCCGCCCGGGCATCGGGTGCCGCCGGATAGGCCCACTGGTTCTCGTGAAAGTAGGTCACCACCGGCACGTCGCCAAGCCAGCTGAACCTGTCATCGCGTGACGCCAACCCCAACCAGGTCGGCAGATCCAACATGTCGCTGGCCAGCACCACATCGGGCACGCCGCGTGCCGGAACCAAATCGGCAACCAACCGACTGAGCTGGACCGGCGCCGACCGCATCCGCCATTTCCAATGACGCGCCGGCAAGGTGGCCAGTGACCAACGATGTCGGCTGGCGGCGATCACTCCATCCAGAAAGGCCTGATGGCTGCCGCCGTAGTAGGGCTCAATCGCCAACACATGCCTTAGCACTTACGAATCCGTTCGCGGTGCGACGTGACCGCCGCGGTCGCGTTGCGCGTGTCGACGACCAACGCGCTGTGCCGGACGATTTGATTGTAATCGAATGCCGTGTGGTCGGTCGCGATCAATACCGCATCTTGCGACGCCAAAAATTCCGGGGTCAGCGTTTGGCTGTGCATTTCTGGCAGCTCGTAGTGCCGCATCGAAGGCAGGTGGGGCACGTGGGGATCGCTGTACGTCAGCTCGGCACCTTGTGCGAGCAACAACTCCATCAGCTCAAACGACGGACTCTCGCGCGGATCATCGACGTCCTTTTTGTAGGCGACGCCCAACAGACAGATCTTGCTGCCGTTGACGGGTTTGCGAAACTCATTCAAGAACTCCGAAGTCCGCGAGACGACATACGCGGGCATCGAGCGATTGACTTCACCGGCCAACTCGATGAACCGCGCATTGCAGCCCTGCTTGCGTGCCAACCAGGAAAGGTAAAACGGGTCGATCGGAATGCAGTGGCCGCCCAGCCCGGGGCCGGGATAAAACGCCTGAAACCCGAACGGCTTGGTCTTGGCCGCGTTGACGACTTCCCAAACGTCGATGCCCATTTCATCAAACAGCACTTTCAACTCGTTGACCAACGCGATGTTGACGGCGCGATAAATGTTCTCCAGCACCTTGGCCGCTTCGGCGACTTCGCAATTGGAAACCGGCACCACGCCGGCCACGGCCGATTCGTAGAGCGCCGCGGCACAGGCCTGGCTGTCTTCGTTGATCGCGCCGACGACCTTGGGAATCCCGGCGGCGGAAAAATCGGGGTTGCCCGGGTCTTCGCGTTCCGGGCTGTAGGCGACGAAGAAATCGCTCCCCGCCGAGAGCCCGCTCTGCTGCAGAATCGGTACCATCACGTCCCGCGTCGTCGTCGGATAGGTGGTGCTTTCCAGCACGACCAGCTGTCCCGCACGCAGCGTCTTGGCAATCGCCTGGCAGGTGCCGACGACGTATTTCAAATCTGGATCGCGGGCGTCGTCCAAGGGCGTCGGGACACAGATCAACAACACATCGGGCTCGGACAGACGCCCCATGTCGTCGGTCGCGTCGAACAGCCCCTTTTCCAGCCAAGCGGCGATTTTGGAATCGTCGATGTGCTTGATGTAACTTTTGCCGGCCAGCAAACTCGCCACCTTGCTCGGATCGACGTCAAATCCGACGCACTTGAAACCGGACTGACTGAACGCGTCAATCAACGGCAATCCGACGTACCCGAGCCCGATCACCCCGACGGTGCAAGTGCGGTCGGCGATGGCACGGAGAAGCGACTGACAAGAATCGGAGGACATCGAATGACCTGCAGAACAAAGCAATGGATCGGGACAAGGTGTGGAGCGACGCAGTTTAATCCTGCCGAAAAATCCCACCACCGCCCGCCGCGACAGCTTTCTCAGTAGCGCCGCACCCGATTCACTAAAATCACCCCGATCGCGCCAAGCGCAACGTTGCCCAGCCAGACCCCGTAGGGAGGGATGGCGCTGTCCTTGGCCTGATTCAATCCCAGGATAAATAGCGGATAGTACAGCAGCAGGGTCGGCAGAAAACAGCGTCCAAACGTGGTCCAGTAGTCGCTGGTCCGAGCCAGCATCGCCAGCGGGGCGCCGATAAAGACGAAAAAGAAACAGCTGAATCCTTCGGCCCAGCGACGCCACGGTTCGATCCGCAGCCGCGTCAATCGCCGTTTACTCGCTTCCAACTGCGCCAGCTTCTGTTGTCCGGCCGCCCCGGCGATCGCCTCGGTCCGGCTGGTGAGAATCGAGAATCCCGTGTGCGCCGCCAACTCTCCGATGGCCGCGTGCGATCGCGCATCTTGGCTCAGCCGTTCGACCTGGATCAGACTCAACGGCAACTCGCTGGGACGCGTTTCCGCTTGCGACGGCGTCCGCAGGGTGCGAGACAACGGGATCGGCACCTCCGTTTTGCCCGGCACGATCCCCTGCACCGAACCGCCTCGGTCCCATCGGCTGTCGGTCAGCTCCAACAGCAGCGTTTCGTTCTCCACATCCAAGGTCAGGCGACCCTCACGGGCCTGCAACTTCATCGGCGCCCCGCCGCTGTGGACGGTCACCGTCGGGTACTCCAATCGCTGACCCTTCACGTCGTGGACGTGAATCGAAAACCCATCATCGGTGTACGAAAGCTGACTGCGCATCTTCCGATAGACGATATCCTCGATCGACAGCATCACGACGCGATTGACGCCCGGACGCCCCCAGGACACCGCCAAATCGCTCATGTAGACCGCGATCGGACTGAGCAAAAACGCAAACACAAAGGCCGGTTGCAGGATTTTCAGCGGCGAAATCCCCGACGCCTTCACCGTCGCCACTTCGCCATCGCCGGCCATCCGTCCATAAACACACGAAACAGCGAACAATGCCGTCGCCGGAAACGCAAATTGAAGCGCAATCGGCAGCACAAAGGGCAGCAATTGGACGATCGCAAACGGCCCCAACCCCTCGCGCAGCAGCGTTCGCCCGACGCCGATCAACAAGATCAACAGCGTCAGAGCGATCAAGGCAACGACGAAAATCTTCATGATTTCCGCCAAGATGTAACGAGTTAGCCGAGTGGGCATAAAGTGGATTCATTCACGTTCGGCGAGACACCCTATGACAGACCAAGCGTTTGGATCCCGCACCAACCGCCACACCAACGAAACACGTGATCAGGCCGCCATGCAGGCATGCGGCCCCACCAGACGCGGGCTCCCGGGCCTTCCCTCACCCGACGTTGACGCGCCGGGCAAGCAACCGATCGCCCCGTGTCTTCACTGCGGAATCGGTTCGTAGCAAAAACACGCCAAACGGGGGTAGCCCGGTTTTTTCATGAAAAATGAGAGAAGCCAACCACTTCACGAGACAATTTGTCTATCTTCGATCGTCTTTCTTCTGCTGCGTCAGCTTCTCAGTTCCGGGGCGTGAACCCTGATTCTTAGCGTTGACCCAGGAAGATCACCACCCTTTTGTTTGTGCGCGTGGGCTCGCCCGGTCATACTACTGGGTGCCCCCTGCCTCCTCCTTCCCTGCTCTCACTCTCGGTTGTTCGCGGTGCCCCAACGACGAATCCACAGACCGACCCTGACGTTTCTGATCCTGCTGATGATCGCCATCGGTTCGACACCCCTTCGCGGTCAGGCCCCCACCATGACCGTCGTCGGACCGGACGGGAAGCCGCGCACCATGCCGGTCGCGGGCAACCCGTTTGGAGGCCCGACGCCGGGCAATCCCAACGCGAAGCCCGGGGAAAAGCCGGAACCGGGAAAATCCGATGCGAAGCCGGGTGACGGTGACAAAAAAGCCGAGCCGCCGCCGGAGCCCAAGATCATTCGCCGCGGCGACCAGAAATCTGGTGAGGCGGACCCGGAAGAGTTGAAAGCAACCGTGGGTCCCGACGGCAAGGTCGCGTTTCAGTTCCGCAATCAGCCCTGGGTCGAACTCGTTCAATGGCTGGCCGAGATTGCCGATCAACCGCTGGATTGGCAAGAGTTACCGGCCGATCGCGTGAACCTGCGATCCCCGGGACGCTACACCGTCGCAGAAACCAAAGACCTGTTCAACCGTCATTTGCTGGCCCGCGGCTACACCCTGCTGGAAATGCCCGGCGGGATCACCGTCGCGAAAACCGAAGGCATCAACGCGGCGATGGTGCCCCGAGTGGACCTCGACGAGTTGGACGAAATGATGCCGCACACCTTCGTCCGCGCCTCGCTCGAACTCGGCTGGCTGTCAAGTGAAAAGATGGCCGAAGAACTTAAACCGATGATCAGCAGCAACGGCCGGCTGACCGCGTTGACGACGACCAACCGGATCGAGGCGATGGACGCGGCGATCAACCTTCGCCAAGTCGTCGAATTGCTGGAACAGGAACGAAACCAATCCAGCCGCGAAGCGCTCGCACCGGAGTTTCGCTTGCGCTACATTCCGGCCGAGACGGCCAAGACCATGCTGGAAGAGTTCCTGGGCGTGGAGAAAAAATCCAATGCCCCGATGACGCCGCAACAGATGGCCATGATGCAGCAGATGGCGCGGCAGAACGGGGGAAAACCGGCGCCGCCAGCAAAAAAACCCGAGATCTCCATCGTCGCCAACACGCGACAAAATTCCGTCTTCATTCGGGCCCCGGTGGATCGAATCGCGATTGCGGGCGAGTTCATCAATCGAATCGACGTCCCCAGCCAAGGACTCGCCTCGCTGTCGGACATCGAGTCGCGTCTTCAAGTCTTTCGCTTGACTTCGATCGACCCCGAAAAGCTGATCGAGATCATCGGCGAAATGAATGTCCTGGAACCCACCACTCAGATCCGAGCCGATGACACCAACAAAGCCCTGATCGTGTCGGGTTCGGCCGCGGACCGCTACATCATCGACCGGCTGATCGAGCGGCTCGATGGCAGCGGACGACAATTCGAAGTGCTCCAGCTACGCCGGCTCGAGGCCAGCGAAGTCGCCGAGTCGATCGCGTTCCTGATGGGCCAAGACAAAGACGATGAGAAAAATTCCAACTCGCGACGCTCCTACTACTACGGCTACAGCTACGGCAACCAAGAAAAAGACAAGGATGAAGACAAGTTTCGAGTCGCCGCCAACTCACGGTTTCGGCAAGTCTTGTTGTGGGCCAACGAATCGGAGATGGAACAGGTTCGCAATCTGCTGATCAAGCTCGGGGAACTGCCGCCGCCGGGCGGCAGCCCACGCACCGTCCGCCGCATCGATGCCACCTCCGGGCCGGAAACCTACGACTACCTGATGCGTCTGAAACAACAATGGAGCCAGCTATCCGACGCGCCCTTGGAACTGCCCGACGCGACCGAATTCGTCGACCCCGTCGCCCGCGATGAAGACGACGACGCCGAAGAAAACGCCGAAGAAAACGCGGAGCAAGGCGACTCGAAACCGGACATCGACATGGGGTTGGAAACCAGACTCGAAACGCCCGACAAACGCGCCGATCCCTCCCCGACGGTCGCGGTCGCCGCGGCCGAAGCATCGCCGCCGGGCAACGGTGAGCAATTGACGGCAACCCAGGCGGAAACCAAGCAAACCTCCGAGCAGGCGACGTCAGCCAACGAATCGGGCGGCAACACGACGATTCGATCCTCTCAAGACTTCGATCGCTTGTTCGGAAACCGCGACGAACCGAAAGCCTCGACCGAGAACCAACGCACGACGGCTGCAAACGATTCCTCGTCCGATCCGTCCCCCATCCAAATCCAGCTGGACGAAGACGGCAATCTGTTGCTGCTCGGCGCCAACACCAAAGCGCTCGACCAACTGGAAAATCTGATGCTCCAGGTCGCGCCCCCGAAACGGCCCTACCACGTCTTCAAAATCAAACACCAGACCGCCGGATACATCCAGTTGAACCTGGAGGAGTACTTTGAAGATAAAGAGGAGAAAGACGACTCGGATGGTTTCTACCGCTACTTTTTTTATGACTTCGACGATTCGTCCGACGACGGGCCCAAGGGTTTGGAAAAGAGCAACGAACTGCGATTCGTCTACGACCCCGACACCAACACCATCGTCGTCAGCGGTGCGACCTCGTCACAGCTTCGCACGATCAGCGAACTGATCGAATTATGGGACGTCGCCGAACCGGTCAACAAACGCCGCATGCGTTACACCAAACTGGTGAACATCGAATTCGGCAGCGCCGAGACGATCGCCGAAACGGTCAAAGAAGCCTACCGCGATCTGCTCAGCAGCAACGACAAGACGTTCGCCAAGGCGGGACGCGGCGGCGGTGGCGGAGGTGGAGCACCGGGAGGCGATGAAAAATCGTCTGGACGTGAAAAACAAGGCAGCGGCCTGGTCGACGGCGACAACGGCCGCGACGGCGGCGACGTCGATTTTTCGTTCAAAGGCAAACTGTCCATGGGGGTCGACACCGTCGGCAACACACTGCTGGTCAGCGCCGAAGGCGAACCGCTGCTGGATCTGGTGATCGAAATGATTCACAAATTGGACCTGGCCGCAAAACCCGCCGGCGATATGCAAATCATCTCTCTCTCGGGTAACACCAGCGAAAAATCGATCCAGAACGTCCTGAAAGCCTTCGGCGGCAAGGGGGCTACCGAATCCAGCCGGCCCCAAGCACCGGACCGCCCCGGCCCCCCGCCGGTCAACGACCGCGAACCTCGCTAGTCAACGCTGTGAAGCATTTTTTAGCGGTAGGGCGCGAGCCCAATGCCACTAAGTCGAGAAGCGACTTACCCCAAAATGGCTCCCCTCTCCCCCGAACAAGCCTCTTGGTCGATTCGGATTGATCATGCGCGACAAGTGATTTTAGTAAGCGAAAACGTTGCGACGAGTAGAGGCTTGTTTGGGGGAGAGGGGCAGGGGGTGAGGGGGAATCCGCATGACGAAACGACGATGCAATCACAAGGCCACCGAGTTTGCTTGTGACCAGCGCGACCGATCGAATGAATTTAAAAAATCGGTTGAGCTGATGGCGCGCAATCATGGTTGCACCGGAGGAAAGTTTCGAAGTGCGTATCCGATGGGCGCTACACCGTTGATTTCTGCTGAGTCTATTTGATGCAGTTCGCATTCCAGCGTACGACATACCGCCAGATCCAAATACCGCCAGATCCAACCGGGTTTCGAGAACGCATCGTTGCCGTCATCCAGCAACGGCGCACAGAATAAATCCCCCTCACCCCCAGCCCCTCTCCCCCAATTCCTGACTCGCTTAGGCTCGTCAGGAATCGTGGGAGAGGGGAGCCATGGTGTTTGATTTTCGCTTCTCGATTTAGTGGCATTGGGCTCGCGGGCTACCGCTAACAAACAACACCTCAATTAATTTGAAAGTAGGTGGCATTGCGGCAACGCCCCAAGAGTCCGTGCCACGGGGACGCGAGTTGGCCAACGCCATCGACAACGTCGACTTGTTCTTGGCGTAAGGCGTCGTGGAAATTGAGCGGCGAAAAGGGGGTGGGCACAGGCACACCCCCCCAGCGATGGCCACTGCATTGGAAACAGGCCCCCGCATTGGAAACAGGCCCCCGCATCACAAGTTGCGCCCATTGGTGTACGCTTGTCGGACGACGTTTATGCCGCGATGTATAAAATGCCCGGCTGTCGACATCCCCATGATGTCTGCCGCACGACGCTCACCGCCCACAAGCCACGATGCTCGCTGATTTCACCGCACGACTTGCGAGACTCGTCACCCAGCGATGGCGGCCCGTGCTGGTCTTTTGGGTCGCCGCAACGATCGTTCTGTTCGCGATCGCGCCGAAATGGAAGGACATCGCCTATGACGGTGATTTCGAGTACTTACCCGACCGCATGACCACGGTCGCCGCCGCGCGGGTGCTCGACGAAGCCTTTCCCGGCGATCGGGCGCGGAGCCAAATCGTGATCGTGCTCGGCCGCCAAGAAACATCGCTCGACAAAGACGATTTGATGGTCGGCGATGATCTGCTCCGCCGCTTGCATCACCGGTTCGGCGAGGTGTGTTGGCAACGCGCGATCGCGCGAGGCTATTCCGGTGGCCCGATCGACCAGGCTCCCGAACTCGCACAGCCGTGGCTCCAACGCGCCCTCGAATCGCTCGATCATTGTATCGCCGTCGACCAGCGATTCTACGAACGGTTCGCCGACTCGGTCCCGGATCTGGCCCCGACCCTGACCGAACCGCGAATGGCAATCGCGTACTTTGATCGCGCCAAATTGCTTGAACAGATCGGTGGCGACGAGCGGCAGTCCGGAGACGATTATCGCGACGCGCTCCTCTTGGTTCCCGACATCGAGACACTTGCCGAGCCGATCGCCGAACGAGACCTGACTCCCTGGGCCTCGATGCTGGACCTGCTCTCCTGGGACGATGCCGTGCTGGGGTCCTTGTTGACCAAACCGTCGGCGCGGTTGGCCGTCATGCAACTGAGCAGCGAACTGGCGGCGACCGAGAACATCAACACCGTCGAATCGGTGGGCAAAATCCTTGATCAGGTTCGCCGCTACAGCCTGGCTCTGGCCCCGCATCCGGAGAACGCTACGGAGCGTTTGCAGGTGGAGATGACCGGCTCGGCAGCGATCGGCGGCGAGACCTTGATCGCCGCCCGCGATGCGATTCGTTACACCGAATCGATCACCGTGATCATGATTCTATTGATCTTGATTCTGGTCTATCGGGCACCGTTATTGGTCGCCGTCCCGATGGTCTCGATCGGTGTCGCGGTGATCGTTTCGACGTCGATGGTGGCCACACTGACGGATTGGTCGATCCGCGGCGTGCTCCCCTGGCTGGACATGCGCGTGTTCACGACCAGTCGTATCTTCATCGTGGTGATCTTGTTCGGCGCCGGAACGGATTACTGCCTGTTCCTGATCTCGCGGTTGCGTGAAGAAGCCGCGTTGGCGCCTTGGCCCGTGGCTTGCCACAAGGCCTTGAGGGGCGTCACCTCGGCGCTGCTCGGCAGCGCGCTGACAACCGTCTTCGGACTCGGAACGCTCTGGTTCGCCCAGTTCGGCAAGTACCATTACACCGGCCCGATCATCGCGATCTGCTTGCTGGTCGGCTTGGTCGTTTGTTTGACGCTTGCACCGGCACTGCTGCGGGCGCTCGGCCCGAACGTGTTCTGGCCCAACCTGGTGACCCCCGAAACGGAAAGCACGCGATCGCTGCTCTCGGTCCCCGTCAGCCCCGACGCGAAATCGACACGACGTTCGAGCGGTTTGTGGGAGTGGATCGCGATCACCCTGACCCGGCGCCCGCTGACCGCCTTTCTGCTGGGCATCATCTGCCTGGCTGCGCCGGGTTGGTACGGATGGGTCAACGAAGATTCCGTGACCTACAACCTGAGCAGCCAGTTGGACACCGACGCCCCGAGTCGACGTGGCTATCGATTGCTGTCGGATCATTTCAAGATCGGGGAGATCAATCCGGTGACGGTCTTGATGGTTCGCGGCGAAGACGAACCACGAGAAACCCTCAAACTGCAACTCAAAAGCCTTTCCGATCTGCTTTATCAGCAACCGGGCGTCGTCGCCGTGCGAACGCCGAACGATCCGCTCGGCGATTTCCCCCCGGACCGAGACATGGGGCTGCTGAGCGGGGACGCGTGGCGAAGACGTGCGCTCCAACAGCACCGCGTCGCGCAGAATTACTTCTTTTCAAACATCACGCAATACCAAGACCGCTTGGCACGCCTGGACCTGATCATCGAAGGCGATCCGTTTGCACTTGCGACGCAACGGTTGGTCGCACAAATCGGTGACACCCTGAACGAACTCGCCCGCGACCCGGATTCCGACTGGACCGGATCGAGCGTTTACTTGGCCGGCACAACCCCTTCGATTATCGACCTGCGAAGCGTCACGATCGCCGACAACCAGCGGATCAAGATCGCGGTCGTGCTGGCCGTTTTCCTGATTCTCGTCGCCGTTATCCGCCGCCTGGGACTGTGCCTTTACCTGATCTTTACCGTCCTGCTCAGCTACTACGCGACGCTCGGGTTGACCGTGCTGTTCTTCCAAGGCGTTTATGGCGATCAATACGTCGGCCTGGATTGGAAACTTCCACTGTTTCTGTTCGTGATCTTGGTCGCGGTCGGACAGGACTACAACGTCTACCTGGTCACGCGTATCGTCGAAGAACAACGCAAGAGTGGCTGGTTGTCAGCACTCCGCCACGCCGTTTCAAAAACCGGCGGAATCATCACGGCCTGCGGAATGGTGATGGCGGCAACGTTTTTCAGCATGACCGCCTCCGCCTGGATGCCCGGTTTGCTGCACCTGCTAGGGATCGAATCCGATGCCTCGATCGGACTCCGCGGCATCATCGAACTCGGTTTTGCACTCGGACTGGGCGTTCTGATCGACACGTTCTATGTCCGCACCATTCTGGTCCCCAGTTTTGTCGCCCTGATCGGACGCTGGAAATCGAAACAGCGACGGGTGGTGAAGTAGGCAGTAGGCAGTTGGCAGTTGGCAGTTGGCAGTTGGCAGTTGGCAGTTGGCAGTAGGCAGTAGGCAGTAGGCAGTTGGCAGTTGGCAGTTGGCAGTTGGCAGTTGGCAGTTGGCAGTTGGGGGCAAAACAATGTCCTGTTCTCGATCAAACACCACCCCATCATTCTGCCACCCCATCATTCTGCCACCCCATCATTCTGCCACCATCATTCTGCCACCCCATCGTTTTGCCCCCATCGTTTTGCCCCCATCGTCTTGCCCCCATCGTCTTGCCCCCATCGTCTTGCCCCCATCGTCTTGCCCCCATCGTCTTGCCCCCATCGTCTTGCCCCCATCGTCTTGCCCCCATCGTCTTGCCCCCATCGTTTTGCCCCCAAGTAACCTGCCCCAACGCCCATGATCAACGGACCGACCGCGTCTGCATGCCCCTCTCAAAACGCCGGATCAGGTCACATTCATTGATCACCGCCGGACGATTCGCGCCGCAATAAGCCGCACAAGACGTCCCAGATCAACCATTCCACCACGAGCATGGCCAACGGCAGCGCAAACAACCCGAACTGCATCACCCCTTTTCGATCCGCCCACGCCGGGTCGGCGTCGACCAAGGCGCCGAACAGGACCAGGGTGGCCGTGCCGTTGACGAGCAGCAACAACGTGGTGAAAAACGCGAAACACAGGGCGCCGCCCAGCCCCCCCAACACGGCCCAAACACCGCTGCGTGGTCGCGACGCAGGTTGGAACCCGGTGCGTCGACGATGCGTTTGAGCGTCTGGCCCGTGATGCGTGTTCACCGCGTCCGCCGTCGCCGCTCGATCCGAATGCGGCAACCGATCGGAATCGTCTCGGTGACCTCGACCTCCCGACCGGCCAGGGTGGCTTCGATGGCATCGATGACGTAGGTCTTCGTCACCTTGTCGCCGGCGGGACTGTCATCCATCGCGCCCATGTAGACCACCTTGCGCTGCTCGTCCAAGACATAAAACTCGGGCGTGTACTTCGCCCCATAGTCTTTGGCAATCTGCTGCGACTCGTCCCACAGGTACGCAAACTTGAATCCTTTCTCCTTGGCGCGCTGCTTCATCGCCGCCATCCGATCTTCTTCGACCTTGTTGACATTGATCGCGACCACGGCGACCGACTTACCCGCGTAACGGTCGACCAACGCATTCAAGCGGTCTTCGGCATCGACCGCATAGGGACAAGAATTACAGGTAAACGCGACGACGACGACCTTTTTCTCCGCAAGCTGCTGGAGCGCATGCACGCCGTCGTCGGTCCCCGGCAACTCACTCCACGCCGGAGCGGCGTCGCCGATGTCCAGAACCGTGTTGTACTTGCCGGCCGACGCAGTGCTCGTCGCCAAACACAGGAACATCACGAAGGTCGCTGAAAACCAATGCTTGGATCGGATCATGGGGAGGGCGTGGTGATGGTTTGGGCTCGTTTGACGGGATACCAATTGTTGATCTTTTCCGCCAAGCGGGCAACAACGTCGGGGTGCTCTTTGGCCAGGTTGTTGTTCTCGGCGGGGTCGGCGATCAGATCGAATAGCTGCGGCCCTTTCTCGGTTCTGGGGTGAGTCGATTGGTAGCGATTGACCTCCCCGTCATAGGTCAGCAGCAGTTTCCACTTGCCCTCGATGCACCAGCGGTAGAGCAATGTAGCTTCGGGGTCTTCGATGTCCGCGATATCGTGCGCGAACCCTTCGCCGAACAGGGTGTCGCGGGGGATCGCGTCGCCGCTGGTCAGCTGGGGCAACAGGTTCAATCCGGGACGATCATCGGGCAGGGGAGCACCGGCGGCGGCCAACATCGTCGGATAGATGTCGATGCTGCTGACCAGTTCCGGTCGTGTGCCGGCCTTGATCTTGCCCGGCATCCAATAAAAGATCGGTGTTCTCACTCCGCCTTCATAGGGCGTTTGCTTGCTCCGCGGTGCATACCCGTTCTTGTCCGGATTCTGAATCCAACCGTTGTCGGTCAGGTAAACGATCATCGTGTTGTCGTCGAGTCCACGTTTTTCAAGCGACTCCATCAACTGGCCACAGGTCTCGTCAAACCACTCACACATCGCGTAGTACTTGGCAATCGTGATCGGTCGTCCGTCGCGGTATTTGTCCAACAACCGCTGGGGAGGCGTGTGGGGAGTGTGCGGCATGAAGGGGGCGTACCACAGATAGAACGGTTTGTCCTCCGCGACGGCCAGATCCAGAAACTCGTTGATCGGCTCGATGCCGCTGCGTCCGATTTTCAAGCCGTCATCACCGTGACGCCCGCCGGGCTGCGGAAATCCGCGTGTCATTCCGTGAGTGAAACCGGCGTTCTGATAACTGCCCTCCCATAACTTCCCGCTTTGGTGACTCAGGTAGCCGAGTTTGCCGAGCGCTTCGGGGACGGTTTCAAATCGATCCAGATACGAGATCAATTGAGCGCGCCGCTGGTTGAACAGCTCCGAATCGCGCGGTGCGTACTTGGGGGACGGATCGTTGCCGGTCACTCCGTGCGTGGACGCGTAGTGTCCCGTCAACAACGTCGCCAGCGAGGGTCGACACAGTCCGGTCGGTACATAACCGCGAGGGAACACCGCCGATTCGGATGCCAGCTTGTCCAAGTTCGGCGTCTGGATGTCCGGATGGCCCATGAACCCGTAGTCCGTCCACGCCATGTCGTCGCTGAGCAGCAAGACAATGTTGGGCGGAGCGGCGGAGCTGAAGGGAACAAACAGTGCGCTGAACAAAACGACCGAGAGGAAAAGCCGAAGTCGGTGAGCCATGGTGTGTCGGAAAGCAGGTAGTGGGAGTGGGCAGGGATCGAGGACAAGGTTGTTATTGTAACTCGTATGCCGCGGCGGCGCAAATCGGCCGGAACCAGACGGCGTGGTCAGTCATCGGCATCGTCATTCGGCGATCAGTTCGACGACGACGCCCTTGAACGCGGGCGTCTTGCTTTGCGGATCGGCATGACGGGCGACCAGCACGTTGGATTCGGGATAATACATCAACGCATTCCCGCTTCGAATCGAATCATAGGAGCGTGCCAGAATCCCGCTCATCGCCCCGGTTTCGCTTTTGACGGTGACGCGTTGGTCGTTCTGCAAACCGAATCGCTTCAGATCGTCGGGGTGAATCAAAATCAAATCGCGCCGTTCCTGATTGCGGTACAGGTCCTCTTCTTCATAGACGACCGTGTTGAACTGCCCTTCGCTGCGGACGGTCATCAATCGCAGATGGTTGTTTTCAGTTCCCTTTAAATCCGGCAGTCGATGGCAATGCAGCACGCCACGCCCGTCGGCGGTTCCAAATTTCGGATCGTGAAAGGTGCGACCTTCGATCTGAAACTCCTGTTTGGTCTGATCGATCTCGGTGATCTTGCCGTAACCGGGAACCACCGCGCCGATCCACTTGCGGATGGTCGAGGGCTTGGCCAGATCATCCCAGTCCACGCCGGGCACGTCAGGCACCACGGCTTTCCCGATCGCGGCGATCACGGCCACTTCGCTGCGGGGTCCTGGCAACCGAGCCGGTCCGCCGTCGCTCAGCCGCACAAAGTTGAACATCGATTCCTGTGTCGTCGGTGCCGGTTCTTCGTCACGCGCCAACACCGGCAGGACGATCGTTTCTTTCGCCAGACCATGGGCATGGCCGGTATTCATGGTCGTGTTCATCATCACGTTCATCTCCAGACTCGAGAGTGCACGATCGGCGAACGTGGAATCAGGATTGGATCCGTACAAATTGCCGCCCAAGCAGAAGCCGACTTTGATCTCGCCGCTCGCGGCGGCCTCCATGCAGGCCAGCGTGTCTTTGCCCGGTGTCTCGGGCAACTGGACCCCGAACTTGTCTTTCAGTGCGGCAAAGATCTGATCCTTCAGCTTCGGCGTCACGCCCATCGAACCGATGCCTTGCACGTTGCTGTGGCCGCGGATCGGCATCAGCCCACAGCCCGGCCGCCCGACCATCCCGCGGGCGAACGCCAAATTGGCGATTGCCTGAACATTGTCGACGCCATGGGCATGATGAGTGATACCCATCGTCCAAGCGAAGACACACTTTTTCGACGCGGCGTAAAGTTCGGCGATCGATTCGATCTCGCTGCGAGCGACGCCGGACTTGGTTTCGATCTCCTGCCACGTCAAATCGTCGACGGCCGCCAACCACTGCTTGGACCCGCTGGTGTGCTCGGTCAGGAACGCGTTGTCGATCGCCCCCAGAGACTTCGTCGCTTTGGCCAGCCCCCACAGCAACGCCAGGTCACCGCCGATGTGCGGCTGAACATAGTGACTGGCGATCTTGGTGCCCGCCAACAGCGAAATCGGATCGCTGGGGATGCGAAAATTGATCAGCCCCGTCTCGCGGACGGGATTGATCACAATGACTTTGCCACCGGCACGACGCACCCGCATCAAGCTGGTCATCAAACGCGGATGATTGCTGGCCGGATTCCCACCGATCAGAAAGACCGTGTCGGCTTTTTCCAGGTCGTCCAAGACGATCGTTGCCGTGCCGCTGCCGACGCTACTCTGCAACCCGACCCCGCTGGCCTGGTGACAGTAATAGCTGCAATTGTTGACGTTGTTGGTGCCATAAACCCTGGCCAACAACTGCAGCAAAAAACCGGCTTCGTTGCTGCTGCGGCCGCTGAAGTACCAAAACGTCTCGTCCGCCGCGGTCGCCGAAAGCTTTCCCGCGATGTTCTCGAAAGCCTCCTTCCACGTGATGACCTCGTAGTGTGACTGGCCCTGACGATAGCGGAGCGGATGGATCAATCGGCCGAGCGATTCCAGTTCGCGCGGCGAGAGCTGTTTCAGTTGTTCGATCGAATTCTGTTTCCAAAAATTCGGATCGATGCCCGGCTGCATGTCGGCGACCATGGCCTGCATGCTTTTCTTGCAGACCTCAAAAGAATGCCCCAGTTCATTGACCATGCCGCCCTTTTGACCGCCCATCCCGACGGCGCAGGTCTTGCAACTGTTGCGCGATCGCATGGCTTTGAACAGCTTCCAAATGCCACCCGCCTCACGCCCCTTTTTGAAGGTGTACCAGATCGCCCGAAATCCACCACCACTGCCGACTTTCACTGCGATTAATCCTCGAACGAAATCTGCGTTTGCCAAACCCAAATCTTATCACCGCTGGGACGGTCGCGGGACTAAGCGTCCGGGGAATTCGAGCGCAGCGGGCGGAATTCGAGCCACTTCAAAACCGCTGGCGTCAAGTCTGCGACAGCATCGTTCAATCTCCAGCCCCCCGCCGGAAAGGTGTGATCTATGTTTGTGAACCCCTGCTAACCAACGAGCCGAAAATCCCGAGAATTCATCATGAAGTACGTTGTGCTCGCGGTCGCGATTCTAGCGATCACCCTGGTCATCGCGATCGGACAGGTCGAACAACCCGCCAGCTCGCATTCCGAACGCGAGTCCGGGATCGAGCCCTCTCTTGTCGCCTCGACGTCCCAGGTCCGGATCCCCGCCGACGTCGCCCGAACACTCGACGAGGGACTCCAAGCACAACGCATGCTGGTCCAAGCCGACGAAATGATTCGACGCAACCCCATCCTGACGTTCGATGATTTACCGGATTTGATCGAGCAAGCCAAAGACGCTTACGTCATCCTGGGCCGTTATGATCGCGACGTGCTGGCAACGGAACTGCGCGGACGAGACAACCTTGAAAGCTACCTGGAAAGCGATCAATTCGACGCCGACCTTCGAACCGCCGAGGCCCTCTTTCAATACGTCCAGGAACAATCACGGTTGGAAGAACAGCACCCCAGCCCCCCGTTCCCGGAGGACCGCCCCCGACCCCGCGGCATCATGCCGCCCCTGTCGCGTGTCAACGATCCGTCGCTGATCATCTGCGATCGCTTCGAGATCCAAGCCAGCCGCTTGGACGACACTCTGACGATCTCCCTAGCGACGGACCTGCCCGACAGTGCCTCGTTGATGGTCAACATCTCACGGAGCTATCGCGAAGTCGGCAGTTCGGCCGTTTACAACCTGGACTACTTTTCCGAAAAGTCGACGGTCGCTCGGTGGCGATCCCCCAGAACGTTTCGCGTCGACGCCGATCGCTGGCGGCGGTCGATGAAAGCCAAACAACGAGAAATGGCGGCACTCGATCTCGGGTTCGACGTCGCTGAGATCGACGACACGATCGACGTCTCGATGGTCCTGCACGTCAATCAAAGCGACAAACGCTTCGGACACCAAAACGCAAATCTGTTCGGGAAAGCCGTCCGGTCGTCAGGCTTGCGAACCATCCGGGGAGAAAAATCAATTTTGTTTCCGCTGGAAGACACCGCTGACCAACCCGCCAACGACACCTTCGATGAGTCGGCCTTCTTTTTCAATTCATCGACGAAACCTTCCCCAGGCAAGAGCGACGACACGCCTCCCGCGGGCAACCCGAAGTCCCCGGAAACGGCGGACTTCGTCGTGGGAAAAAAAGGACGAACCTTTTCCGTCTCCCAATTCCATCCCTCCAACCCCCTCTCGGGCATGCGTCAGATGCGACGGGCACCACCCTCGGCCGGCTTGAAAATCATCGCCTCGGCCACGCAAGATTCGGTGCAGTGGGTCAAGCTGGAATGCTACCAGATCGGCAATCTCAAGCTCTGGACGGGCTGGATCAAACGCGAAGAACTGCACCCGAGCGACCAAGACGAATCGCACTGAGGGGTCGATCTGCCCGATTCGTTTGCGGGGCCCGATCCGATCGCGGGGGCATGATTCGATCGCGGGGCCCGATCACCGGGCCCGATCACCGGGGCCCGATCGCCGGGGCAGGGCACGTTGCGTCGGGCCGCCGTCAGGGCGAAGATGAAGGGTGCCCGATCACACTCTGATTTCGGACCACCCCACTCGGACGAATGTCATGCCCTGCGAACACTTGCAAGAACTGTTTGACCTTTGCGAAAAACACGACCTTCAAATCGCCAGCCAAGACGCGATCAAGGTCGTGTGCCGCCAATGCCAGGAACAGGAAGTCTGTCCGTCGTCGCTGACCGATGGCGATGAAGTCATCGAAATGCCCCGTTCGAAAGCGAACAACGCCTCGGATCCGACGGCGGACTCGACGACTTGAGTGATGGGGACAAAGAGTGAAGGATTCGAAGGCAAGAAAATTGCGGCCCCAACAACGTCGGCGGCCGCCTGAGATCTTCCCACCGACAAAACTTTCTTACCCGGATTTCCCCAGTCCTCTGTTCCTCACGCTCATCGCCGCGGCCGCTTGGGGTCCAGATTGGCGTCCAGGTCTTGGGACGTCAACGATGATTCGACGCCGCCTTCGGGCACCTCGGCCTGGGCGATCCAGAGCAGGCCGTTGAGCACGACTTTGCGGAAGTTGTCGTTGCCCCAATTGTCGTGAAAGTGACCGCCGGTGAAGCCGAATCCGCGGCCGCCGTCTTCTCGCTCGACCGTCCACATCATCGCTTCGGCGCGACCCTCGGACGCTTGGATGTGCGGGTACGGGCCTCTCGGATAGACATAGGGTCCGTCGCGGACGTCCGCCGAGGGCACCGCGACCAGAATCGGCACGAACTTCATTCCGGCCGACGCACCCGACCGGTCGCCGGAGAAGTCGGACACAAACCGCATATTGAAATACCATTCGTCCTTGATCTCGAACGGCTCGACGCCCCGCGTCACGGGATGCTCGGGGAAGGACTCAAACGCCGGTTGCCAAATCGGGTTGCACGAAAACAGGTGCTCGTAGTGGCCTCCGATCCAACGTTTCATCTCGTTGCCGGCTTGATCGGCCAGGACTTCCACGCCGTAATGCATGAACCCCAGCCCCACGCCGCGCTCGGCCCATTGGTCGATCAATTTCAATCGACGTCCATCCTGCTGGACGATTTCGTGCTTGCCGCCGCCGTCCATGAAAAACACCACGGCATCGGCATCATCAAAGACCGTTTCGTCCTGGGGCCAGCCGTTGAGCACAAACTGGACGTCCACCTCCGGCACGCCCGACAAGCATTTCGCCATCAGCTGCACCCCGGCGTTGAATTCGTGCATCCGGGGCGGGTGGGACGGTTTGCCCGCGACCAAAACAATTTTTTTCGTCTCGGCGTGTGCCAGGCCGAACGAGAAAGCTGACGTGATCAGCAACCCAAACGCGATGATTGATTTCAAGAGACTCACTCGCAAGAAGACGTAAACGTGGAACGAATAACATAATCGCTCCCCTCGGCCGCTGCACCTGCTTCGAACAGCTTCCAGGCCTCGGTGTCGACACATCTTGAAAGTATCCTGCCGGGCAGGGAGGGTCGAGCCGTTTTCGGACGTCACCCTCCCTGGCAGGGAGGGTCGAGCGAAGCGAGGGGAGGGTCGATTCGTTGCCACTGCGAGATTCCGAGCCGCACGCCCCCGCTACGGCCGCTCCCCCCGCAATCTCCGCCCCGCCTCTTGACGCAATCGGCGGGAACGCCAAGCTGGACGGTTGATTTTCAGGCCGTTGTTCATTGCAGGTTGGCAAGATGAGTTTAGGAATCGCGTTGAAGGCTTTTTTCGCCGCGTTGGGGAACAAAGAAAAGGCGACTCAGATCGATGGGATCCTGCGTGGCCAGCAGCCAAGTGCCCCGGCCATCGAAGCGAAACCGGCGGAAAAACCCGCCGCCAAGCCACCCCAACCGCCTCGGCGCGACCCCGCCGTGACGCTGTTGGCGACGCTGCAGCGGGAAGCCCGGCTGGTCGATTTGATCCAAGAAGACCTCAGCCAATACTCCGACGCCCAGGTCGGCGCGGCCGCCCGTCCGTGCCTGCAACAGTGCGGCGGAGTGTTGCAGCGGGTGATGGGCCTGAAACCCCTGCTCGATGCCGCCGAAGGCGCCGTGGTAGAGGTCGCCGCCGACGCCTCGCCGACCCGGTATCAGTGGATCGGCGAAGGCACAGCCACGTCCGGCAAACTGGTTCATCACGGTTGGGAAGTTTCCAAGCTGGAATTGCCGACGTGGACCGGTGACGCCGCCGATGCCAACATCGTCGCCGCGGCCCAAGTCCAAGCGAATTAGCAATCAGCCAAGTGGGACTGGCTGCCAGCCTGTCATTTCGCGATCGCCGAGCCCGGAAGCCGACCCCACGACGATTGTCCCGACTCTTCACTTCACTCCACTTCACACCAACAGATTCGACATGGGCTCACGGTATTGCATCGGCATTGACCTTGGCACCACCAACTCGGTGGTCGCCTTTGCGCCGCTCACCGAGGACGGAAAGAAATCGGAACCGAAACTGGAACTGCTTCCGATTCCCCAAGTCATCGCGCCGGGTCAGATTGAATCGCGGCCGTCGCTGCCGTCGTTTCTGTACTTGCCTCGCGAGGGCGAAATCGAATCCTTGAAGACGCCACTGGTGGGCGATCCGGGTCGCGGCATTGCGGGCGTCTACGCGCGACAGCAATCGGCTGAAAACCCACAACGCGTCGTCGTGGCCGCCAAGAGCTGGCTGTGTCATGGAAACGTCGGCCGCACCGAAGCGGTCCTGCCCTGGCAGTCCCCGCCAGAGGTGACCAAGGTGTCGGCCTTTGATTGCACCCAGCGATTCCTGTCACATCTGGTTGCCGCCTGGCACGCCGCCCATCCCGAAGCTCCCCTAGCGGACCAGCAAGTCGTGCTGACCGTGCCCGCGTCGTTCGACCCGGCCGCGCGCGAACTGACCCGCCAGGCGGCGATCGAAGCCGGTTTGCCGGATCACTTTGTCCTGCTGGAAGAACCGCAAGCGGCGGTGTATCACTGGCTGCGTTCCAATGCCGACCACTGGCGCGAGCAACTCGGCGCCGGTGACGTGCTGCTGGTCGTCGACGTCGGCGGCGGGACGACCGACCTGACCCTGGTCACGGTCGAAGAAAACGGTGGCGAGCTGAATTTGCAACGACTCGCCGTCGGCAACCATTTGCTGCTCGGCGGCGACAACATGGACCTGGCGTTGGCCCACCACGTCGCCACGCGGTTGCAAGAACAGGGCCACGATCTGGATCCCTGGCAAAGCGTTTCGCTGTGGCACGCCTGTCGCGATGCGAAAGAAAAACTGCTTGCCGCCGAGGGCCCCGAGGAACACACGATCTCCGTGCTCGGCCGAGGCAGTTCGTTGATCGGCGGCACGATCTCGACCGCGCTGACCGCGGCCGAAACGCAGGGTTTGATCGTCGACGGCTTCTTCCCCCAGTGCACCGCCCAAGAACGTCCCGAGCGCCGCACCGCGTCGGGGTTCCAAGACATCGGGCTGCCCTACGAAGCGGATCCGGCGATCACCAAACAAGTCAGCGCCTTTTTGGCCGATCACGCCGAAGCGTTTCCCGCGTCCGACGATGAAGCCGAAACCGGCGGCGGCACGGGACTGACCCACCTGCTGTTCAACGGCGGCGTGTTCCGCAGCGAAACGTTGCGCGGCCGGATGCGCGACGTCATCAATAGCTGGTGCGAAACCGCGCCCACGGTGCTCGGCCAACAGCAAGACCTGGACTGTGCAGTCGCCCTCGGTGCCGCCTATTACGGCTGGTCCAAACAGGTCGGCGGCATTCGAATTCGCGGCGGCACCGCACGTTCGTATTACATCGGAATCGAGACGGCCGGCTTGGCGATCCCCGGCGCACCACGCCCCTTGAGAGCGCTTTGCGTCGCCCCACAGGGAATGGAAGAAGGCACCGAAGCCGAAGTGCCCGGCAATGAGATCGGTCTGGTCGTTGGAGCCCCCGCACGGTTCCGCTTTTTTGCCTCCTCCAAACGCGGCGACGATGCCGTCGGCACCCAACTAAATCGTTGGACACCGGACGAACTGGTCGAAAGCGAACCGATCGAATTGACACTCTCGCGCGAGTCCGCAGGCGAATCCGGCAGCGAAACCGGCGGCGGCGAACCGTTCGTCCCCGTCCGGTTTGTCAGCCGCGTCACCGAACTGGGCATGTTTGAACTGTGGTGCCATTCGACGCGCACCGACGAACAGTGGAAAATGGAGTTCAACGTTCGCGAGAAACGATAACGATCTACACGAGATGGAACCAGGTTTTGTCTGAGAAACACGACGCGTCAACGGACCCCACATCAACACCACCCCGATTTGTCGTCGGCATCGACCTGGGCACGACGAACTGCGCCATGTGCTACGTCGACACGTCCGCACCGGATTGGCAGGTCGCGACGTTTCGAATCCCGCAGTGCGTCGATCTCGGTCAAATCGAAAAGCGCGAGACGCTGCCTTCGTTTCATTACGAACTGACGGCCAGCGAAGCGGGCGGGCAAACCGGCGTGCTGCCCTGGCAAAACGATTCCGCCAAACCGACGTCCTGTGTCGGCGTGTTTGCCCGTGATGCGGGCGCGCGGCATCCCGGGCGACGCATCCATTCCGCCAAGAGTTGGCTGTCACACGACGGGGTCGACCGCACCGCCGACTTCCTGCCCTGGCACGGGGATGCCGACGTGCCACGGATGTCCCCGGTCGCCGCGTCGAGCGAGTATCTGCGTCACCTCCGCGGGGCCTGGGATGATGCCTTCGCCGAACATCCGCTGCACGAACAAGACGTGGTGATCACGTTGCCGGCGTCGTTTGACGAAGTCGCTCGTGAATTGACGATCAAAGCCGCCAAGCAGGCAGGACTGAAACGTGTTTATCTGATCGAAGAACCCCAGGCCGCCTTCTATGCCTGGATCGATGGCCATCGCCACGATTGGCAAGACTTGGTTCGGCCCGGTCAGTTGATCTTGGTCTGTGACATCGGCGGCGGCACGACCGACTTGACCCTGATTCGCGTACGGCCGGCGGGCCAGTCCAACGATCAAGTTCAGTTCCACCGCGTCGCCGTCGGTCGCCACCTGATCCTCGGCGGCGACAACATGGATTTGGCGGTCGCCAAGTTGGCCGAGGCAAAACTCAACGAGACCTCAGCCGGCACACCACCGTCGGCCAGCCAATGGGACCGCATGGTGCAAGCGTCTCGCACGGTCAAAGAATCGATGTTGGACGAAGCGCGGGGAGCCTCGTTTACGCTGAACGTGGCCGCCGAAGGGGCAAAGTTGTTGGCCGGTGCGATCCAGGTCGAACTGACGGCCGAAGAAATTGATGCCACGCTGCTGGACGGTTTCTTTCCACGCGTCCCGCTCTCCGATCGCCCGAGTCGCCAACAAAGCGGGTTCCAAGAGTTCGGGTTGCCCTACGCCGCCGACCCCGCGATCACACGCCACCTGGCAGAGTTTCTCTCCGAACATCGTCGCAGCGGCATCGACGAACAGGACACCGAGTCGGCCGATCGGCCCGATCTGGTTTTGTTCAACGGCGGCGTGTTGGCCGCACCGGCGATCCGACAGCGGATCGTCGATTCGCTGCGCGACTGGTTTCAAGCCCCCGGCGAAACCTGGCAACCCCAGGTCCTGGCGTCACAACGTTTGGACTTGGCCGTGGCCCGCGGTGCGGCGTATTACGCGATGGTCCGCCGCGGCCAGGGCGTCCGCATCGCGGCCAACCTGGGGCGTTCGTATTACATGCAAGTGCAACACGATCCGCCCCGCGCCCTGTGCCTGATCCCCGGCAACGCCGAAGCGGGACAACAGTTCCGCGCCGACGATCATCCGCTGCACCTGCAAGTCGGCGCGCCGGTGCAGTTCCCGCTCTGGGTCAGCAGCACGCGACTGGCCGATCGCGTCGGCGATTTGGTCGCGATCGATCCGAACGAGATGTCCGCGCTGCCGCCGATTTGCACGGCCCTGGTCCGCGGCCGACGCCGCGAAGAAACCGAATTGAGCGTGTTCGTGGAATCCGAGTTGAGCGAGATCGGAACGGTCGGCATGTACTGTGTCGAC
This sequence comes from Stieleria neptunia, assembly GCF_007754155.1. Lineage (NCBI taxonomy): Bacteria > Pseudomonadati > Planctomycetota > Planctomycetia > Pirellulales > Pirellulaceae > Stieleria > Stieleria neptunia. Next base: position 8,868,654 of record NZ_CP037423.1, read on the forward strand.
GCCGAACACGGCAAACGATGGAAGCTGGAGTTTGACATCCGCAGCACGCTGGAAACCGACCGCGACGCGCATACCGGAAGCGGCGAAACGGCCGGGATCGTCGATAGCGAAACCGTCGAAGCCTGCGCCGATGCGATCGAATCCACCTTCGGTGCCGAACCCGACATCAAACCCAATCAGATCGTCAAGCGACTCGAATCGATCACCGAAACCAGCCGCAATGATTGGCCGCCGACACTGATTCGCGAACTGTGGCAATTCATGGCCGACCTCGAAACCGGTCGCCGCAAAACCCCCGCCCACGAAGCCCGTTGGTTGAACCTGGCCGGCTTCTGTCTGCGGCCGGGATATGGCGTCGCGGTGGATGATTGGCGGGTGCAACAAATGTGGCGGATGCTGCACGGACGCTTGGCGTTCCCGGCGTCCCAATCACGCACCGAATCGATGATTCTGTGGCGGCGGATCGCGGGCGGACTGACGGCCGGCCAACAACAGCAACTCGCCGCACCAATGCTGGCCGCACTGCGCAGCAAATCCAGACGCATCGAGCCGCACGAAGCCAATGAGTTCTGGCGGTTGATCGCGTCGCTGGAACGGCTGGACGTGCGTCAAAAAATCGAACTCGGTGACATCGCCTTGAAAGAATTCGGCCGCAAAAAAAATGTCCGGTTGCGTCCCGCCCTGCTGTGGGCGCTGGGCCGACTCGGCGGACGCCAACCCGCCTACGGCCCGCTCAATACCACGATCCCGGTTGCCAAAGTTGAATCGTGGATCGAGTCCCTGGTCGCCATCGATCCGCCCGAATCCGACGTGCCGCTGACACTCGTTCAACTGGGGCGAAAAACGGGCGACCGCTACCGGGACATCGCCGCAGCAACCCGTGACAAAGCCGCAACGTATTTGCAGTCCAGGCAAGCGGCGGATCACTTCGTCACCCTGCTCACCGACGGCGGAACGCTGGATCGAGACGAAGAGACCGCCGTGTTCGGCGACTCGCTGCCCCTGGGGATTCGACTCGGACGATAACCCGCACAGTTTGCCAAACCGACACCAAAGCAAAACCCGACAGTTTCCTTCGATTGCGCGGCCACGGGACGCCGATTCAAAACCGGTGTGGTGCGTGTTTGTTTCGTTTGGCGCTCAAGTATCGGTGAGGATGTGATGCCACTTCGAAAGCTCTGGAACTCGATTCGTGGCAAGTCGTCCACGTCTCCGGACAATGTGGACAAGACCAGTGCGGGGTCGGAGACCGAGGGGCCGACGCCGCGTTTCAATCCGGCATCGGCGATTCCTGCCGCCAAATCAGCGTCCCCGCCGAAGCAACGCCCCGCGGCCCTGACGAGTCGCCCCGCGTCACCCAAATCCATCTCCGCCGCCGCCACTCGCGACGACAAGAAACTGTTTCGGCGGATGGAGTCGCTGTCGGTTCAATCGGTGCTGGAAGTCGGTGTCGGTGACGGTCTGCGATCACTGGCGATGTTGCACGCGCTGACCCACAAAGGCCACTCGACCCCGATCCACTACATCGCGATCGATGAGTTTGAATTGGGGAGCAACGCGCTTTCGCTCCGCGACTTTCACAAACAGTTGCGTGAATATCCGGCCAAAGCACACTTGGTGCCGATGGCGATCGACGCCGGCCTGGATCGCGTGGTCCGAACGTACGGCCAAGTCGACCTGATTCTGTGGTCCGCCGACCAGCCGCCGACCCCGGCCCAGCACAACGCGCTGGCCCGATTGAGCAAGTCTCGCACGATCGTGTTCGCTCAAGAAAACGGGCGTTGGACCGAAACGCAGCCCGGTCTGGCCGCCGGCAAACGCGCCGCCTGATCGATTCCGACCGTCCCAATCGTCACCGTCGACCGGACCGGAAAGATTTCTGGGATCGGCAGGGTCTGTGTTTTGAGCTAGGTTTGTTCATGCCGGAAACGGCAACTAAAGTTTCGCCTCCCGGCCGGCTCCGGCCGCGTGGAACAGACAGACCTCCAAAACAGATTGAATTGCGATGTGTGGAATTGTCGGATATGTCGGTTCGGACAAAGCGGGCGATTTCCTGCTCAGTGGTCTGCGACGCTTGGAATACCGCGGATACGACAGCGCCGGAGTGGCGATCCACGGCGGTGACACGTTCCACATCACCCGCGCGGTCGGCCGAATCGACGCCCTGGCAAGCTCGTTGGGCCAGAATCCGGTCGATGGCCCGATCGGGATCGGCCACACCCGCTGGGCCACCCACGGACCGGCGACCCAAGAAAACGCCCACCCGCACGTCGGCGGCGCCGGCGAAGTGATTCTGGTGCACAACGGCGTCATCGAGAACTTCCAAACGCTGAAAAACGAGCTGATCGAAAAAGACTACGTCTTTCAGTCCGCGACCGATAGCGAAGTCGTCGCGCATCTGATCGCCGAAGGCCTACGCGTCACCCCGGAAACTCCCGACGATCCGTCGCTGCGATACGTGCAAGCGGTCCAGTGGGCTGTCGCCCAATTGCGCGGCACCTATGGACTGGTGATCGCATTCCAAGATCAACCCGACTTGTTGATCGCCGCTCGTTTCGGCAGCCCGCTGGTGATCGGCATCGGCCACGGCGAGTACTTCGTCGCCAGTGATTCGTCCCCGCTGGCCGGTTGCACCGATCGCATCGTCTACATGGCCGATCACCAATTGGCAGTGCTCCGCCCCGGCGGATTTTCGGTGACCCACCGGGAACAGGGCAAAGTGACGGTCCAGATCCAGCCCCTGGAAGCCGCCGAAGAAGAGGTCAGCTTGCAGGGCTATGAGCACTACATGCTCAAGGAAATCTATGAACAACCCGAATCGTTGAAAAACGCGATGCGCGGCCGGTTGGACGAAGAAAACGCCACCGCCGTGTTCGGCGGATTGAACCTGACCCCGCAACAACTCCGCAGCGTCGAACGGATCATCCTGACCGGCTGCGGCACCAGCTGGCATTCCGCACTGGTCGGCGAATACCTGATCGAGGAACTCGCGCGGATTCCCGTCTGTGTCGAATACGCCAGCGAATTGCGATACCGCAACCCGCCGATCGAAAACAACACGCTGGTGTTCGGGATCACCCAAAGCGGCGAGACGGCCGACACGCTGGCCGCCTTGCGGGAAACCAAACGCAAAGGCCACCGCACGCTGGCCCTCTGTAACGTCGTGGGAAGCTCGATCGCCCAGGCCGCCGACGGCGGCGTCTACTTGCACGCCGGGCCGGAAATCGGCGTGGCCAGCACCAAAGCCTACACGTCCCAGTGCTGCGTCCTGGCCATGCTGGCGCTCTACTTCGGACGGATCCGCCACCTCAGCTTCGAAGCCGGGCGGAACATCATCCGCGACCTGCAGCAAGCCCCGGGCGCGGTTCAAGAAGCACTCAACTGCAACGAACACGTCAAAACCGTCGCGGAAAAGTACAAGGATGCCACGAATATCCTGTACCTCGGCCGCCAATACAATTTCCCGACCGCCCTGGAAGGCGCCCTGAAGCTGAAGGAAATCAGTTACGTCCACGCCGAAGGCTACCCGGCGGCAGAAATGAAACACGGCCCGATCGCACTGGTCGACGAAAAAACCCCCAGCGTGTTCATCATCCCCCAAGGCACCACGTATGACAAAGTGATGGCGAATATGGAGGAGGTGAAGGCCCGGGGAGGCCCGATCATCGCCGTTGCAAGCAAAAACGATCCGCACATCGAAGCCGTCGCTGACGATGTGATCCATATCCCCGACGTGCCGGCCATCATCCAGCCGATCGTGTCCGTCGTGCCGCTGCAGCTTCTCTCCTACCACATCGCGCTGCTGCGGGGCTGCGATGTGGACAAACCGAGGAATTTGGCGAAAAGTGTGACCGTGGAGTAGTGACATTCCACCCAATCTGGCATTCTTTCCTTGCGGATACCCGCAACGAAATTACGCTCTTGATTGTCAGTCAACGAGCATGAGATGATCGTCGCCGAGACGGGGGCCAAGTCGACCCGGCGGGCAATCCATGACCAGGAATCCTTTTCTATTCGGATGAGAGAGATGATGAATCGTAACGGCCTAACCTTTAATTCTCGTAAAGCATTGATGAACAATATCGGCGAGGCCGCCGGGACCGAAATTGCGAACCTGATTGCCGAAATGGCCGCCGAAATCGAAGAATTGCGACGCAACAAGGTCAATGTCACCCGAATCGTCCCGGCCACCAACGTCAACCTGATCGGCCGCAACGAAGACGCCATCTAGCATCAAAACTCGAAATCCGAGCTCTCGGGGTCTGTCCCCGACAGAACGGCCGTTTAGGGCAAATGGGACATACAGGACGTATGGGTCATATAGGTCCTGTTCGTCCCATTCTCTCCTGGCACCGGGGTCTGTCCCCAGCGGCCTGTCCCCAGCGGCCAACCCCCGATACTGAACACGCGACCACATCAGGGTCTGTCCCCGTGGCACCGGGGTCTGTCCCCGTGGCACCCGACCACATCAGGGTCTGTCCCCGTGGCACCGGGGCCTGTCCCCAGGCGAACGGTCTGTCCCCAGGCGAACGGCCCACCAGGGCAAATAGGACCTATAGGACGCATGGGTCATATAGGTCCTATTCGTCCCAATTCCCCCCTTTACACCGGGGTCTGTCCCCATCGACCGGGTCCACCGGGGTCTGTCCCCGGCGCGGGGCAACCGCCCAACGATGTGCCCATTGATTGCACCGTGTTTCCGATGCAGTGCCCACTTCGTGGGCAGACCGCATGCAATGCTGGCTTGCCAAGGGCGCTGATGCGTTTTTTCAACGATGCCACCTGGCAACCCAACGGCGCACAGAACACCACTACAGATCCAATAAACTCACCTGCACGCCGTTGCGACTGAGCCGCGAAATTCCGGCCCGCCCCGCGGGCGGACTGGCACGTGGCGTGCAACCGACGCAGTGTAGGGAGGAAGCAGGGATGCACATGCTTCTATGGATGGTCGCTTGAGATGCAACGGGGAATTGCATCTCAGGCATCAGAGAGTGCTGCCGAGACACCTCGCTGGGCAGAACTTGACGGATGGCTTACGAGTCGGGTGATCTGGTTCCGGTGCTGGATCACCCGACTCCGCCGTTCCCTACAGACCATCGGATCGTTGTACAACGTCCTTACGAGGTCGTCGAGGAGAGAGCTGCAGACGACGGCCCGGAAGGGCCATCGTACGTGTGAAAAGCCGTCGCTCCAAGCTGGACGGTCTCTGAAGCCGCATCTGAGCGGCGATTCGCCGACCAATCAGTTTCCGAACGGATCTCCGCCGAACGGGTCCGCGCCTCCACCTGCCGGCGCTCCAAACGGATCGGCTCCCGCATCGCTGCCGAACGGATCGCCTCCGGCCGGAGCAGCCGGTTGGCCGAACGGGTTCGAATTGTCGCCTGCGGCCGGCATCCCCGCATCGGCGGCGTCGGCTGCAGCCCCGGTCGGTGCATCGTCGGCAAACGGGTTGTCATCGAGCCCTTCCAAGGCGTTATTCTTTTCGACTTTTGGCTGTCCGCCGGCCAACGCAGGACCGTCGTCTGCGAACGGGTCATCGGGCACGGGAGCACTGGGGGCTGGCGGCGGCTGTTTGACAGCAACCGGCGGAGTCGTCGTGCTCGGTGCCGCCGCAGCGGCACTCGGCTGGACTCCCAATTCCATCATTCGCGCGTCGGATCGAGCCGCCGCGTTCATCATCGCATTGATCCGGGCTTTCTGCCGAATCTGTTCCAGCTTCAGACGCGCCGAACCCTGGAACCGCGACAGGGACCGTCCGATGCCGGCTCCGCCTCCGGTACGTGCCTCCATCTGCGCCCCCACCTGCCAATCCGATTCCGCCTCGGCATGCCGCCCCTGGTTGTGGGCCACGATGCCGCGGAAGTAATAGGCGCGGGGGTCCCGTGTTCCGCCGTCGATGGCCTGTGACAGGTAGTCGTACGCCTCGGTGTATTGACCGGCATAATACGCGTGCACCCCCCGGCCATAGGTTTCGGCCAGGATGGATTCGTTTTGCGCACTGGCCTGGTGTGAGCCGAGCATTGCTCCGATGAGCGCGAGTGCGGCCAGCGGTGCGAGAGAAAAGGAACGTCGGATCATCACTTTGGGGTCCTCTGACAAGTCGATCGGTTGATTTCGTGCAAGTATCCGTTGCAGGCGAATATTGCGGAAGAATAGACGACAGCAACCTTGCCGATAGGTCGGCGTGCAGACCGAGAAGAGAGTTCGGCCATTGAAACACCGTCTAGGATACTTATGCCAAGATGCTCGGGCAAATGGATTCGAGCCGTCGGCCCAGAATTTACCCGTTCGCCGAACCGGCAAGGGGCATTTCACGCGGCTTTTTCTTGGGGTTCCCGCGACGATGTGTCTGCGGGCGGTTCTGCCGCGTCGGGTTCAGCGTTTTGCCCGGCCCCGGACAATTCCAGCAGCCGACCGACCGCCGCCCGCAACGGAGGATCGTCGGCAAGCTGCTGCGGACCGCGCGAGAGATTCGCCTTGGCCAGATCGGAAAGGACGGACCGCTCCATCTTGGACTGCAACGCATTCAATTCGGCTTCCAGCTTCAAAATCTCTCGCTTCCTGGCATCCAGCACGGGTGAGGCGAGATCGCCAGTCGCCGCTGACTCGCTCGGCGGACCGGCCTGCGGCGGGTCGATCCCGACCAGCATCGGGAACGACGCCTCGCGCCAACGGTCGGCCAGCTTGGCGAGCGCTTCGGGTTCCATCGGAATCACGAATCCCGGATCGGGCGTCACCCCCCAATCGTCGTCTTCGCTCGCATCGGCGGTGCGGTGGATGTTCTTGTTGTTGGGTCGAAAGTAGCGTGCCACGGTCAACCGCAGCGCACTGCGGCCGTATTGCAGCGGCATGATTTCTTGCACGGTTCCCTTGCCATAGCTTCGCGTGCCCACGACGATCGCCCGACCGTTGTCCTGCAGACAGGCGGCGACGATTTCGCTGGCGCTGGCGGAGTTTTCATCGATCAAGATGGCGATCGGCTTGGATGCATCGACCAGCGTTCCGGGTGTCGCTGCATAAGACTCCTCGATTTCGCCGTCACGAATCCGGGTGGAGACGATTTGCCCCTTCGACAAAAACATGTCGCTGACGTCGCGGGCCGCGTACAGCAACCCGCCCCCATTGCCGCGCAGATCCATCACCAGAGCGTCGAAATCGTTGTCCAACTCGGCCAACACCTGTTCCAGCTCGCGGACCGTTTTTTCTCCGAAACTTTTCAGCCGGACGTAGGCCACCGACGGCTCGCTGGCCAACCGGTAGACCCAGCGGTTGGAGGCGTCGCGATGATCGCCGACAACCGATTCCAATTCGATCGTCGCGCGTTGCACCGACATCGTGTGTTTCTCATCGCCACGCAGCACCGTCAGTGACACCGTCGTGCCCGGCGGCCCCTTCAATCGATCGCTGACATCGGCCAACAGCATGTCCGAGACATCTTGACCGTTCACCCGAATGATCAGGTCATTGGGCAAAACGCCCGCACGCAACGCCGGCGAATTGACTAGCGGCGTGACCACCCGAACCGGCTCCCCCGGGTTGGGCTGGTCCACGTAGATCCCGATGCCGGCAAATTCCTGATGCATGTTGTCCTGAAACGACCGGTACGCATCGACCGCGAAATAACCGCTGTGTTCGTCCAACTGACTGACCACGCCTTCCATCGCCGCCATCACCAGTTGCTTGCGGTCGACCGGATCGACATAGTTTTGTTCGATCAACTCGATCGCTTCACCCAAGATGCTCGCCGAGCGGGTGTTGCGGTAGGTGAAATGACACAAAATGCTGACGACCACCGCAAAGAGAATCAGATTGAAGTTGCGTGGTGGCATGCGCTGAAACTAACTCGGAAAGAAAGCGGAAAAAGCGATCGGGCAGTGTTTAACCGGCCAGCGATCGCGGCAAAGCAAACGCCGACAGCTTGCCCGGCCTATTGTACGGCGTCGATCAGCCCGACGGAAATCCCCACAGCCGGCACGCCCCGCGAGTCGGGCTCCTTCGCCGGTACGACGTCCTACCGACGTCGTCGAGGAGAGTCCTACCGACGACGGCCCGGAAGGGGCCATCGTACTCGAAAAAAGGATCGTCCTTTGCCGGACGGTCCCATCAGGCTACACCCCGCCCAGAAAAGGAATCGGGATCAACACCGCGTGCTGTTGCACCCAGGTCTGCAATCCGTCCCAACTGGTGTACTGTGACAGCGTGACGAAGAACAAATAGATCGCGACGACACCGGGCATCAACAACCGCACCGTCCAACGCGAAAGAAAACTCCATGTGCCGGTCGGTTTCACGGCCCCGTCCCTGTGGCGGAGGGCGATCCGCTTGGCCCGTCGCATCGCCAACCCCTCGGCCCATCGCGCCGGCAAAATGAAGGCCACAAACATCAGCGTCGGCAACCAAACGACCTCGCGCGGCGTCGCTTCGATCTTCAGCAGGTAGAGCGGAATCGGCAGGATCACCAACCCCAGCACCATCGCCGTCAGCCACGCCCAGGGTGCATAGCAGAACAGCCGACGAATGCGACGCACTTCAAACAGCGCCCGCAGGCGATTCTCCGCCGCAAAGTGCGCTTGCAGCATCGGCAGGTACAGCAGCACTACCCCCAAAGCGATCAGTGCCAAACCGCCGACCAGCCCCGCCAACCCCGTCTCACCGTTACGGTTGGCAGCAATGATGATCATCGCCGGAATCAACCACACCAACGTCCCCAGTGCACCACGCAATCCGAGCCAAAAGAACCGCCCCAGTTCCAAGGAATGCGTGAAATCCCACAACCGGTCCGGCAACGGCAGATACGTACTCGGCCGCCACGCCTGTCGCAGCATCCGCTTTGGCTGCGGCCACAAAAAGTGGACCAACCGTCCGCCACGGGCCAGCGCCCAGAGCAAGTACAGCACGCCCAGACAAGCCGCGGCGATCGCGGCGATGCGGAGAACGGTTGCCTGAGCCGCATCGGGCGCGATCAAGGAAGCGACGCTTTCCCAGTGGGCCAACAACTGGACGGGCAACGAACCGACGACGACCGCCAGCACCACGATCCCGATTTGACCGGCCGCACGAAGATGGGGCAACGATCCACGCACGGTTCCCCCACGCGCCAAACGTCCGGCAACGTCCAACAGATAGCCGAACGTGATCAACTGCAGAATCGGGATCGCCGCCAACACCGCCAGACAAACGATCAACGAGGCAAGGCAAAACAGGGTACTGATCAACCAGGTGATGCCCGCGACCACGGTCCGAACCAGCCCCCGTCGCGCCGGCGGAGAAGCGTCCGCCACGGGAGCCACCGCATCGCTGCGGGTCATCAACTCGCCTTCAACTGGCAACACGCTTGCTCCCGGCAACACGGTCGCTGGCATCGTGCCGACCGCGGTCGACGAAGCCTGGACGTCATCCCCCAAACCGATCCGCTCGCCGCCAGGCACGCCCCCCGTTTCGATCTCTGGGGAAGACAATTCGTTGGTTGGTTCAATCACTTCATTGCACAAAATTCGGTGTGAAGCGGTCCAAGGCGAACCGCAATCGGTCGCGGCGAAAAAAACTTTCAAACTCTTGTCCGCTTTCACGGCGCCTCGGCCTGCCACGATCGCACGATCGGAGGGCTGTCCAAAATCCAGGCTATCTTGTTCGCCCGGCAGATGGGCATTCTTGGCAAACTGAAACGCGAATTCGCTGACTTTCTTTTCATTCTTCGCGTGATTCACTTCAGACCGGCGCCGGACCACCTCGTACCGACAGCCACAAACCCTGCCCGAGCGTGCGTTTTGGACACCACCCGGCGGAGGTTTGTTAAGGCTGGTAAACCTTGCGGCGTTCAGACCATGCCATCAAGGGATCCTACTGGTTGTTCCGATTCACTCTCTCGTGCCGGGGATTCCGGCTCCCATGACGATCGAAAGCCCGCAACCTTCGGTCGACACGATACGCATCCAGTTCTGCTCACCGGGTACGGGGACCTATGCGACCACCGATCCTACATGCCCCGACCAACGGACGATTCCGCAACGCCACGACCCAGTGGCTGCGTCGAATCGCGAAAGTCGGCTTCGCACTTTCGATGATGACGGCGATTGATGCGACAAGCGTCAACGCTCAAGTCGCATCGCTGACGTCCTTCGAACCGGCGACCGCTTCGCGACGGGTGACCGATTCCCGACGAGAGACACCGACGGTGCTCGCGGTCCGCCGCGCCAGCCCCTCGGTGGTCAACCTGCACGGCCAAAAAACCATCCGCAGCACCGCCGCCGGCCTGGCCGGTGCAACCGACGGCGGTGGATTCCGACAGGTCAACGGGATGGGCACCGGCGTGGTGATCGATCCGCGTGGCTACGTGATCACCAACTATCACGTCGTGGAAGATGTCGACAACATCCGCGTCACGCTGCACGACGGATCGGTGACATCGGCCGAACTGATCGCCGCCCGGCCGCGGAACGACTTGGCTTTAGTCAAAGTCGATGTCAAATCCGACTTGCCGACCGTGCCCCGAGGCACCAGCAGCGACTTGATGGTCGGCGAAAGCGTGATCGCGATCGGCAACGCCTATGGTTACGTGCACACCTGCACCCAGGGCATCATCAGCGCCCTGCATCGCGACGTTCCGGTCAACGACACACAAGACTACGAAGACCTGATTCAAATCAGCGCCGGGATCAATCCGGGCAACTCCGGCGGTCCGCTGTTGAACATCGACGGCGAAATCATCGGCGTCAACGTCGCCGTCCGTGTCGGTGCTCAGCAGATCGCGTTTGCGATTCCGATCGACCAGGTCGTCGAAATCGTCACCTCGATGATTGACGAACACAATACCGAACGTCTGGATATCGGATTGCGAACCAACGGCGGTCCGCGCGACGGCGATGGCATCACCATCGCACATGTCTCCGCTAGCAGCCCCGCCGCACAAGAGGGGCTGAAGCCGGGTGACCGCGTGGTCCGCGTTGGTTCGCGTCCGGTTGACGACCGTTTGGACTTTTCGCTCGCCCTGTTGCAAATGCGACCGGGCCAACGCGTCCCGATCGCCGTGGAACGCGACGGCAGCACGCTGGAACTGGCCGTCGCGACGACGCCATCGAAGGCCTCCGACGCGAACAACCCCAGCGACACCGCCTGGGCCGTGATCGGGATTCGCGCCAAACCGGTCAGCCAATCGACCATGAACCGGCTGAACTCACGCATGCGAACTCCCTACCGCGGTGGCCTGTACATCACTTCGGTTCGCCCCGGCTCGGCCGCCGCGGAACAGGGGATTCAAGTCGGTGATGTCCTGCTGGGCATCCACGGATGGCAAACCGCCAGCATCGGCGACCTGGCAGGCATCCTGGAACACCCCGACATGAAAAAAGGCCCCCGAGCAAAGTTCTACATCGTCCGCCGCGAACAAACCCTGTACGGACATTTCCAACTCGCCTCACGCGACGAAAACGTCCGTCACTAACGCCGGCGGCATGGGCGGCGGCCCGGGGTAATGTCTCGGGTGATTGGCCCGGGGTGGCCTGCCGCACGCCCCACACCGCTACGCCTGACACAGCTACGCTCGTCCCGGAGTAAGCTCGCAACCACCGCAGGCAGGTTGCGAGCTTACTGACCCAGCCGGGACGAGCGTCTGTTTAAAATGGAACGCATGAAGATTCCATTTGAACATCGTCGGCCACGCGATTGGCCGAGTCATCTTGCTGACGCTTGCCGATCAAACGGAGCGGCGCTCACTAGAACGTCTGGCAATATTCACCCCCTCAATCGTGAAGGATTGGCGTCACGCTCCACCTGGGCTTGGGTGTCTACGCAAATCGCGTTGATCTACACTGGCTCCCCTCGCCCCGCTTCGGGGAGAGGGGTTGGGGGTGAGGGGCTACACAGCCAACATGTTGCAGACCTCTTTCACGGGATTCTATTTGGTCGCCGGCCCCCTAGTATCTCGCCTGACTGGCAATTCCAGGCGATTTGATCATCGTTTGGGCTGTCGATGTTGGGTGGCTGCCTGCAGCGGTTTCCCAACACTGCTGTGTAGATCGTAATTTCCCCTAGGTGGTATTCAACGCCGTGGATGAGCTTGAGTCGCACAGCAGTTCGTTTTGAACCCGAACCGTCGCTCGATCGACCCAATCGCGTTATCGCATGTGGTCAGATCGTATTCACTAGGATGGGACTTAACTATGAAACAGAAGTACAACCGTGTCATTGGTATTGACGTCGCGTCAGACAAAATTGATGTCAATGACTCCGCAGGAAAGATTGCCAAACAATTGCCCAACACGATTTCAGCGATCAGCAAAAAGCTGTTCAAGAGAATCCAAGACACTGAAAATACATTGGTTGTCTGTGAAGCAACTGGCGGCTACGAATATCTGATTGTGGAGGCTGCTCACGACGCTGGTGTACCGATTTGCGTGGCCAACCCGAGGCAGGTCCGTGACTTTGCCAAAGGGCATGGCTATTTGGAGAAGACCGATGTGATCGATGCATTCATGATCCGCCGTTTTGGCGAAGATGTGGAAATCCATCTGACACCTCCTCGCACGGCGCAAGAGAAAGAATTTCTTTCAACAGTGCGGCGTCGAACCCAAGTGAAAGATTTGCTCTCCCAGGAGCAAAACCGACTCAGTCAAACCCGTGACAAGTTTGCCGCTCAACAAATCAAGGAAACGATTTCGCACCTGAAAAAGCAGCTAAAAAGCCTCGACAAACGCATCGAAAAGATGCTCAAGGACCTCAGTAAAGTCGATCCCAAAGTAGAAATCTTGTTCAGCGTCAGTGGAGTTGGTCCAGTCACCGCTGCGACACTCCTGGCCGAGCTGCCAGAACTGGGACAACTCAACCGAGGTCAAATTGCCAAACTTGTCGGTGTTGCTCCGTTGGCCAACCAAACAGGCAAGAGCGACAAGAAACGAAAGGTCCGAGGTGGACGTTCACAAGTCCGAAGCGTGCTCTACATGGCGACACTGGTTGCAACGAAACACAACCCAGTCATCAAACGTTTCTACGATCGGCTTATCGCCAAAGGTAAAATCAAAAAGTTAGCTTTGGTAGCGAGCATGCGCAAACTCCTGACGATTCTCAACAACATGATTCACTGCGGCGAATCATGGAAGAACCCTCAGGTCAATGCGAAAAAGGAGCAAAAGGCGACTACGGCACCGTCGCTAAACTAGGACCGTAGTCGCCATACGTGCTCGATGCGTCATTGACACACCGGCGACTGAGTTATCCCTGGCACGGTTGCATCTCTGCAGAGCCCTGTTGCGTTTCACCCAGCGGCTCAAGTTTACTGCTGCGCAACAATCGCGTCACCCAAATTTCCAAAAATCATTGAACACCGGCGCAATGCCTAAGAAAATCTCGGGGGTTCGGGGGCTGGCCCCTGACCACACTGGATCTCGGAATCGAAAAATCCAAGATTTTCGATCTGACCTCTTGCCACAATTTAAGACCGTCGCTCATCCCCAGCCCTTCTCCCCCGCAAAACCGGGGGAGAAGGGTGCCATGCTGAGCTGTGTAAATACCAATGCCTTCTGGAAGCGGAGAGCGTCCGCCTGGATGCTGATTGCCAAAGCCGTCTTGCTCTGCGTCGCGTTGCAGTTCACCGCGACCGTCGCGGTCGCCCAGCAGCCGTCCGATAACGACGCCGACCGCATGGTCGCGGTCACCATTTCAGCATCCCAAGCGGATCAGCAGTCGTTCGTGAGCAACAGCGTCCGGCGTCTTTGCCGAGCCGAACCTGACAAAAACATCCCCGCCTGGAACGTCGCCGGCTGGCTCGCCTACCAACGCCTCTGGAACGAATTGGCCGCCAACCCCGACGACCCGGTGCTGCGAAAGTACCTCGGGCTTCCGATCGGATCGGCCGCCGACAACGACACGTTTGTGATCAAGTCGGCGCGCGGCCGCAGCGCCCCGAAATGGTTGGGCTGGAGAAGTGGTTCGTATCGGCAAACCGAAACGCCCCACCTGCAAATTTTTTCCCACGCCGACGAAGCCACCACGCGCGAAGTCGCGACGGACATGGAACGCGTGTTCTGGATTTGGACACAACTGTTCTTTCCGCTCTGGGAAGGCAACCATCAAGTCGCGCTTCATCTGCGCGACATCGATCCCGACCAGAGCGTCGCTTCCTCGTTGGCAAAAAACCCCGCCAGACTCTCTTCGCGGCGAAAGCTACGCATCGTGTTGCTCCAAGACGCCGACGACTATGCCCGAACCCTCGGCAGCTCGACGCCCGGCATCGACCAGTCGACCGGGTTTTACAGCGACCAACGACAGACTTCGTTCTTTTATCCGTCGACATCGGCCGACGCCGTCGCATCACGCCGACATGAATTGATCCACCAGCTGTTCCGCGAAGCCACCCGATCCCGACTGATGGGCGAACTGCCCGGCTCGCGATCCGATTTCTGGCTGATCGAAGGCATCGCGGGTTACTTTGAATCCTTGCACATGGACCACGACCGGGCGGCGGTCGGCGGCTGGGATAGCCCGCGGCTGCAGTTCGCCCGATACCGGGTTCTGGGTGGTCGCGATTTCATTCCGCTACAGGAATTACGAACCGCCGGACACGCGGCCGCTCAACAACAGTCCGACCTGGCCCGTTGGTACGCCAACGCGATCGCCTACACCCATCTGTTGCTCGACGGCGACTCCGTTACCGATCGACGCTGGGTCTACCAGCAACTCGCCACGCTTTACCAAATCTCGATCGACGTGCCCGCCGCCACCGCTCCCGAGTCGCCCGAGCGAGCGCTGATCGATTTCCTTCGTGTCGACGACACCGTGCTCCGTGAGAATCCTACCACCCGTCCATTGACGCAACTGTGTTTGTCAAATTGTGAAACCACCCCAACCGGACTCGCTTCACTGACAGCGTCGGACGATTGCCAATGGATGGATCTGTCGCGACAACCGGTTGCCACCGCCGATGTCACACGACTTTGCCCCACACCGAATCAGCTGGATCAGTTGTCACTCGAAGCCACGCGGGTCGATGATTCCGTCCACGCTTGGCTGCGGCAGGCGACGAACCTGCGCGAACTCGATCTCAGCTGGACATCGTGCGGCGACCGAACCGTCGCGGCCATCGCCAATCACAACGCGCTACAAACGTTATGGTTGACGGGAACTCAAATCACCGACGCATCGATCCCCACGCTCGCGGCCATCGGCACGCTGCAATCGATCGATGTCCAACGCACTGCCATCACCAGCGCCGGGCTGGCCAAACTGAAAACACTTCGTCCCGATTGCAACATCAACCCTTTGCAGCTTCGCGCCCCATGACCTTTCCCCGTTTTTTCACCGCGAAGCAGTCCCTCCCCTCGCATCGAATCGACGACGTCACGGCCGAACTGACCGAGTTGTTCCAGGCGGAAACGGCGATCGAACAGATCCGCCCGGGACAATCGGTGGCGATCGCCGTCGGCAGCCGTGGCATCGACCGAATCGCCGAAGTCACGCAAACCGTGGTGCGTCTGCTGGTCGATCGCAAGGCCCAGCCGTTTGTCGTCCCCGCGATGGGCAGCCACGGCGGTGCAACCGGCCAGGGGCAAACCGCCACGCTCGCGGCACTCGGGATCACGCCCGAATCGGTTGGTTGTCCGATCAAGTCGTCGATGGAAACCGTTCCGATCGGTAAAGGCCCCGGCGGGATCCCGCTGTCTTTTGACCGCAACGCCGCAGCCGCCGATCATCTGATCGTGATCAATCGCATCAAGCCCCACACCAAACTGGACGGTTCGATCCAAAGCGGTGTTTGCAAGATGTTGATGATCGGACTCGGCAAACATCGCGGTGCGCTCGCCTTTCATCCCGCGTTCAAGTCCTTCGATTATCGGCTGGACCGAATCACCGCCGACGTAATCCCGACGATCTTGGCGGCGACGCCGTTCTTGTTGGGAATCGCACTGGTCGAAGACGCCCATGACTCGATCGGCCAGATCACCGTCGCCACCGCTGATCAATTACTGGACCTGGAACCGACACTCTTGCGCCGGGCGATCGAGTGGATGCCCAAGCTGCCGTTTCGGACCGCCGAGTTGCTGATCATCGATGCGATCGGCAAAGAGATCAGCGGCACCGGATTGGACACCAATGTCGTCGGCCGCAAGTGGCACGACAAGATGGCCGGCGACGAGGAATGGCCCAAGATCGATGAGATCTACGTTCGTGCGCTGACCGAAAAAACCGCCGGCAACGCGTCGGGGATCGGCATCGCCGAATACACGCATCGACGTGTCGCCGAGGGCATCGATCCGGTCAAGACACGGATCAATTGCATCACCGCAGGCCACGCGACCGCGGCCGCGCTGCCGGTCTGGTTCGACAGCGATCGCGACGTGCTCGATGCCGTCTGCGCCCAAACCCCGATGGAGGCTGATCGACGGCGGTGGCTGTGGATCCCCGACACGCTGGACTTGGAAACCATCCGCTGCAGCGAAGCCTATTTGGAAGAGGCACGACGCAGCGACCAGCTTGAAATCGTCAACGATCCACGTTCATTCCAGTTCGATGACCACGGTGACTTCGTTTGACCCGCGACCGCCACCCCATCGTTCTGCCCCATCGTTCTGCCCCCATCGTTCTGCCCCCATCGTTCTGCCCCCATCGTTCTGCCCCCATCGTTCTGCCCCCATCGTTCTGCCCCGAATCGTTCTGCCCCGAATCGTTCTGCCCCCATCGTTCTGCCCCGAATCGTTCTGCCATCCTTCCCCTCGTGCTCACCAACTTGACAGGGCACGGGACGACACGGTCAGATCGTGTACTCTGATGGGCGCCGCCATTGCAAGACAACCAAGAATCCTTGATAAACGGCGACGAGACAATCCCGTTTTACATTGCCACCCGACCCCTTCATGCCTTCTTCGCAACCCGACACGCTTGACCAACTCGATCTTCAATTGCTGCGGCTGATTCAACAGCGTCGCAAGCACGTCAAGACCTTGGCCGACGCCCAATCCCTTCCCTCGGTCGGCCAATCGAATGCACGGCTCGACCAGCTATTGGACGTCTTCTGCCGCGATTCCACGGAGGCGAGTGAAAAAAAGAGCGTCCAGTCGCTGCGTCAAACCCTCCAACACATCGACAGTTATTGTCGCCTCGGGGTGGGCCCCGGCGCCGTCAGCTTTCTCGGACCGAAGTACAGCTACAGCCATTTGGCCGCGATCAAGTATTTCGGAGACGCAACGCCGTTTGCTCCGGTGGCAACGATCCCCGCGGTCTTTGACGCCGTCCACCGCGGCGACGCCGCCGGCGGTCTGGTCCCGATCGAAAACAGCACCGACGGCCGCGTCGTCGACACGCTAGGGATGTTCGCCCGTCGCCACATGCAGATCTGTGGCGAAGTCCTGTTGCCGATCCACCACAACCTGCTGGCCAGCGGCCGGCGAGATCAAATCACCGAGATCCACAGTAAACCCCAAGCCCTGTCCCAGTGCCGCGTTTGGCTGGCGGCGAATTTCCCGGCCGCCGCACTGATCGAAGTCGGCAGCACCACGACGGCCGCCGAATCCGCCGCCCAACATGCCCACATCGCCGCGGTCGCCAGTCTGCCGGCGGGCCGTGAATACGGACTCGATGTGCTGAATCAAAACATCGAAGACAATCGCGAGAACGTCACCCGTTTCGCCGTCCTCGGCCGCGACGAAACCCATCCCACGGGCAAAGACAAAACGTCCCTGCTGTTCCAAGTCGAACATCAACCCGGCGCCCTGGCCGGCGCCATGAGCGTGTTCAGTCAGTCGCAATTGAACCTGACCTGGATCGAATCCTTCCCCTTGCCCGGATCGCGGAACGAATACCTGTTCTTCGTCGAATTCAGCGGGCATCGTGGCGAGAACCGAGTGGCCACCGCGATCGATCAATTGGGCACGATCACACGCCGGCTGGAAATTTTGGGGTCGTACCCGGTCGCCGTGCTGTAACCGAACCGATCAAGGGTCGGTGTCGGTACAGGCGGTGTCGGTACAGGCGGTGTCGTTGTATGTCCGGAGCCACGCTCCTTACTGGCAGGGGTCTCGATAACTGAAGTCACCCTCCCTGGCAGGGAGGGTCGAGCGAAGCGAGGGGAGGGTTTCCGCGGCCCCGCAGCCACCGATGCCAACAAAGCACCCTCCCCGCTCCGAGCGCAAACGCCTCCGCGACCCTCCCAGGGGACGTCGATTGCAGAAGTGGCGGAGTTGAGCGTAGTGGACGTCGCCAAGACTTTCGCGAGCGGCCGACCCTCTCTGGCGTTTGCTTGCTGCGCAAACGCCGTCTCTCCCAGAGGGGATTCTTCGTGGATTTTAGTGGCTAATCGCTCAGGCCCCAGGTTTTTCGAGGCATTGCTGCGATGTCCGAATGGGGAGAGCGAGGACAAACGCTCGGTTCAAACGACCCTCCGCCGACACGGGGGCCGGCGGAGGGCACGAAGCACCTTCGACGCATCGCAGACCAGGTGATTCCTTGGCGGGTTGCTCCTCCGCAGAGCCTGCCTCCGCTTCACCTGGCTTCGCCATCCTACCGAACAGAACCATCGGACATCGCAGTCATCCCTCAAAAAACCTTCCCCGAGTATTCGAGAGCACCCACTAAAATCCGCGAAGCCCTCCCAGAGGGAGAGAGACTCAATCGGTTGCCAAATCCTGTAGCAAAAGAATCGACGTCCCAAAGGGAGCTTGACCTCACGTCGGGCGACCCGAACGCACGAGCGTCGCTTCCGTCCTTGAGTTTGTCGGGGTTTCACAGCGATCGTCGCCCATCTGACCTTTCCACCAGACCGAGGAATCCCTAAGAGTGGGTCGTTGACCGGTCAACCAAGGAAGGTTCCATGAAAAATTCGCGAAAAAACAACGGCGGGCGGAGCGACGAACCGGCCCGCCGACGCGAGGCAAAACTCGACTATCCCGTCCGCTTGCTCGTCTACGCCCTGGTGGCCACTGCCGTCTGTCAATTGATCCTGCTGGCGGTCCGTGGCAACGGCGTGGAGTTCGTCGGACGTGAAAACGGTCCCGTCGAACTGGCCCAGGTCGTCATGGCCCTGTTCACCTCCGGTTGCCTGTTCATCGCTGCCGTGCAGATGCCGGTCGGACGTACGCTGCTGGTCCTCTGTGGCTGCCTGGTCGGCTACGCCGCGGCGCGTGAATGCGATTCCTGGTTCGAATCGGTGTTCTTTGACGATGCCTACAAGTACCTGGCCGGAGCACCGCTGCTGGGCGTGGCGATTGCGGCCTTGGTGCGCGGCCGAAAACAGCTCGTCGGCGAGTCGGCGGCGCTGCTGCGGACGCCTTCGATGACGATCTTCGCGATCGCCGGCATTTACATTTGCACCCTCTGCCAAGCGTTCGATGTTCCCCACCTGTGGACCGCCGGCGGAGTAAGTCCATCGCCTGAAACGACCAAGGCAGCGGTGGAAGAATTTGCCGAGCTGTTCGGCTATCTGTTGCTGGCGTTCTCCGGCGTCGAATCCCTGGCGATGGCATTCGCGAATGGGAGCGTCGAAACCGGCTCCGTGGAAGCGGCGTCGAATGAAGCGACGTGCATCGAATTCCCGACGCATCAGCCCCAACCTGTTTCCCGCAAAGCCGCCTGACCGTCGCCGCTGTGAACCGGATCAACCGCTGACGACGCCGGTGACGATGCACTTGACCGATTTGCCGCCATCCAGATCGGTGTTGATCTGAATCTCTTGGCCGACGCGGTCCTCGTTCGCCCCCGCGTTGAATCGCAAGGTCACGAAGTGCAATTTTTTGCTGCCGCTGGGGGTCGTGAACTCAAACCGTTGATCGGCGCAAACGATGTCTTTGATGGCAAAAGGTTCGTCTCCCCGAATCACCAATCGCTTTTCAACCGTCGCCCCGGGTTCCGCGGTCCCGAAACTGACCGCCGACGGCGAAACACTCAACGACGGTCGGATCCGTCCGTTGATCGACATTTCCGTCGTCGGAAAATCGACGTCGTTGCTGATCAACGTCAATCGTTCGTGCACATCGCCCTCGGGCATCGATCCCAAGACCTTCACCCGCATCCGGTAACGCACCATCCCCGGTGATTTCTGCGGTGCACTCAGTTGGACTTCCAAGTCGTCGCAAAAACTGCGCACATCGGTGATCTGCCAATCGCGATTGCCGGTGTGCGTGATCACGATGTCCTGCTGAGTCTCGGCGCCCGAGGCAATTTCCCCGAACGCGACTTCGGGCGGATCAAACGTGACATCGGTGCGGATGAATCCGCTGACTTTCAGTTGAACTTCGGCGTAATAGGGCCGATCGATCACGACCGTCACGATCGCCGATTTCTGGCCGATGAACGTGCTGGTGTTGAAACGGGCCACCACCGAAGCCGTTTCATGCGTCTTGAGCGTGTTTTGCGTGACCGTCGGCGTCGTGCATCCACAACTGGAACGGACCGCTGCGATGTGAACGTCTTCCTGATACAGGTTCGTGAAATCGAACAAGTACTCACACTTCGCCCCCCGGCCGACGGTGCGGAAATCGTGGCTCGTCGTCTTGAACATTTTCTCCGCCCAGTTTTCACCCGAAGATGACGGCGCGGCGGAAGTCTGTCGTGACGAAACCGTGCGGGATTCAATCTGCCCGATCGCGAAATCGCAATGGACGGCAAAACAAACGAGCAAGCACCACGCAATGAAACGCATGGCGTTGCGTCGTGACGACACGGCGGGAAAATTATGAATCATCAATTCGGACCATTCGGTGAGAGTCGATGTGGGCCATCGGCATACCACCGTCAAACTTTACCAAATCTCACTCGTTTGAAGTAGGCGTTTCCGATTGTCTGGCATCTATGGTTTCGGCAACTGAGTGGAAATTTTCCAGTAATTCTTTCAGCCGCTCCATTGGAAGCCCGACAACGTTGCTTTCACTGCCCCCACCGACGATCTCAATCCAGTCATTTCCGTCCTGAAATCCGAACGCCCCCGCTTTTCCTTCCCACAACAGCGTGTCGAGGTACTCTCGAATCATGGTTTCGGACAGCGATTCCATCTGCAACTCGGTGCGAACGACGTCGACGATGCAGCGAGACTCGCCGGAGGACCAAAGGCAAACGCCGGTGAACACGTCGTGCCGACGGCCGCTGAGCGTGCGCAGCATCTCCGCGGCGTGCTCCTCGTTGTGCGGTTTTCCCAGAATCTGTCCCCCGCACGAGGCGACGGTGTCGGCGGCCAAAATCATCGCCCGAGCGTGTCGCCGCACCACGCTTTCCGCCTTGCGGTACGCGTAGCGCGCGACCAACTCGGGCGCCGTTTCGCGACTGCACACCCCGCACTCGGCATCGTCGCTGGCCGGATCGATCGTGAACTCGTACCCGGCCGCCCGTAACAATTGTGCCCGCCGGGGCGAACCACTGGCCAACACCAACGGCATTGAGTCTGGGATCGGGGCTCCACTTAAACCGCGCATCAGCGGCAGATCATCTGAAATTGCCATCGCGTCCTAACTACCGTTTGAATCCGATGGGCCAGCCGGTGGCGGGCCAGACGGTGGCGGATCGGATGCCGGCGGAGCGGCAGGCGGCGGATCGGTCGGCGGCAACCCCTGCCGGCGCTGCTCCAGCTGACGAACGGCCCCCTTGAGCGATTCCAGCAGACGCGGCACCTGGCCGGCGGCGACAAAGACCCGCGCGCTGACCGCCGATTGCGGAAAGAAACTCGTCAGGAAATCCAGTCCGAACTCGGTCGCGCCGTGCCCGATCATCACGCCGTTGGCGTAGGTGCCACTGAGCACCTCGTCGGGCATCTTTAAATCGTCATAGATCTCTTGTGGACTCGGCCGACGTGCGTCCGGATTGGGCGGTTGCGGCGGTGGCGTATGCGGATCGCCGAACCGCCCCCGATACAATTCCAAGTTGGTCGTCAACGCCTCGATGAATTGCGGCATCACGGGATGGGGGATCACCACCCGCGCGGCCACCTTGTGCGGACGTCCGATCGTCTGCAAAAAATCGACGATGTACTCGCTCGGTCCCGTCATCACGATCGCACCGGTGCTGAACGTCCCCCCGGCGACGTGATCGGGCACCCGCGCCCGCAGCGGCGGGTTGGGCTGCTGGCCGGGCTGGCCGGGCTGGCCGGATTCGGGTGGATCAGGCGTTTGGTCGTCAGAGGACATGCGTGGGACGCTGGTGCGTTGATGGGGGAGGATTCAGCCGCGCATTCCGAACGGAATACCGCCACCAGTCTAAATCTCACCGCCACCGTCCGAAACCCGGGACGGTTCGTCCGCGATTCCTCGCGATCCAGCATGTGGCGTCAGCCCAATGCCATCTACCTCGGCTCGAAAGGTGTTAGCGGAACGGCGCGAGCGGGCTGTCGGTTTTGTGAGCCGCGACGCGTAAGCGGCCGGGCACTGCGACGAAAGCCCGAGGCCTTACGGCCAGCGGCTCACTATTGACTCAGCAGATCCCGACTGAATCGACAGCCCGCGAGCCGTCCGGTCGCGTTTTAAAAATCACCGTCAATGACCGGAGGGCTCGCGCCCTACCGCTAACAAAAAACACCGCACGTGACGTCAACGTCGATGGCATTGGGCGCCAGTCTTGCCCCCATCGTCTTGCCCCCATCGTCTTGCCCCCATCGTCTTGCCCCCATCATCCTGCCCCGAATCATTCTGCCATCCCTCTCCTGCTCGCCTCCGAAGCGCCACACCAACCCTTGACACCGACGCCGCCCCTTGTATCATTGCATTAATACAAAGGTGCAATCATGCTGATCCAAATCCAATCCGGCAGCCAGCCGATCTACCAGCAGATCGTCGAACAGATTCGCTTTCGGATCCTCTCTTCGCAGCTCAAGGCCGGTGACGAACTGCCGACGATCCGTGGGCTTGCCGAATCACTGAAGGTCAACCCGAACACCATCGCCCGCGCCTACCGCGAGCTGGAACATGAAGGGCTGGTCGAAAAGCGACGCACGACCGGGACCTTCGTCGCAGAAACCTCGGGAACACTCAGCCGCACACGCCGTCGGCAAATCCTCACCCCCGAAATCGACAAACTGCTCGTGCTCGCCAGCCATCTGGGTGCCGCCCCGGCCGAACTGGATGAATTGATCGCATCCCGCCAGCAAGCCCTTCAACGAAAGGAACAACGCCCATGACTTCCGCCGACGATTTTGCCGTACGCATCGAGTCACTCTCGCGGGCCTTTCGCGGAACGCAGGCACTGATCGATGTCAGCTTGCAGATCCCGCGCGGGTCCGTCTTCGGGCTCGTCGGTCTCAACGGGGCAGGCAAGACGACACTGATCCAACATGTGATCGGTTCCTTGAAAGCGTTGCACGGAAGCGTCAACGTGCTCGGCCAGGATCCGACGGTCCACCCGGAAAAGCTGCTCGCTCGGATCGGCTACATGACCGAAGAGGACTCGCTGCCGAAATGGATGCGAATCAGCGACCTGACCAGTTTCTGCCGAACGGTCTATCCGACTTGGTCGGACTCGTATGCGCGCGAATTGTGCGACATGTTCGGTCTATCGACCACCGCCAAACTCAAGTCGCTTTCCAAAGGTGGCCGTGCCCGCGTGGCGCTGTTGGCGGCGATCGCGCACCGACCGGAACTGCTGATCTTGGACGAACCCAGCAGCGGTTTGGATCCGATCGCGCGGGCCGACATTCTGGAAGCGATCATTCGCACCGTGGCCGACGAAGGCCGCACGGTGTTGTTTTCCAGCCACCTGCTCGAAGAGATCGATCGGGTCTGCGATCACATCGCGTTGATCCATGATGGCGTCCTGTTGGAATCGATTCCGGCGGCGACCTTGCCCGAACGGTACACCGAGTGTTTCTATCGCACGGAGACACCATCGTCGCGTCCGCCCGAGATCCCGGGCTCGTTCGGCGGCACGGGCGACGCGTCGGAATGGTCCGTGTTGATGGACTCCGAAAATGAAGCGTCGGCATCGACGACCACCTCGATCGAATCTCACGGATCGCGTTGGGAATTGGTGCGTCAAGAACCGGCGACGGTTCACCGTTGGTTCGCCGGTCGCGTGCGCCGGCCCTCGGCGGCAGCAGCGTCGACGCAAGCGGAGGGCATTCAACATGTCTGAAATCATGGCACTGACCAGGTTGTCGATCGCGCGCTGCAGGACGGTGCTGACTATCGCGATCGTCTACATGCTTGTGATCCACCTCGGCACTGTCCTCTACAGCCTCAGCGAGGCCGGGGGCACGGCGACCGGCCAGCGCGCCGCCGTTTCGATCGTCGTGATGTTCTCGCTTCCGCTGCTCGGGATCACCTTCGCCTTGTTCGACTTCAGCGACCAAGGCGACATCGGTGGCGGCGCGACGGGATACCTGCCTTGGTTATTACGGATGCCGGTCCGGACCTGGAAACTCGCCGCCGTCCCGCTGGGTCTGAAAACACTGTGGACGCTCGCTGTTTGCGGCGCGATTGCATTGACGGCCCGAGTCGTCGGAATCCCGCTGGAACGTTGGTTCATTCCTGCGGTGGGGATTGCGACGCTGTATGTTCTGGCCTGTCTGGTCACTTGGCAACCGTTTCGCTGGACCTACACACGTCTTTCGCTGATCGGAATCCTGTTCATCCCCGCCTACGCGTGGCTGATCGCATCGGTTTCACTCGCGTTCGCCAACGAACGCTCCGACATGCCGTCGGATCCAACCTCGATCACCGCCGCTTGGATCATCGGACTCTCGACCTACGCGGCGCTGACATTGCTCGCGCTGCGCGCCGTGCGATTGGCACGTTGCCAAGTCGCCGGACGAATCAGTGAGTCGCGCGGGTGGATGGCGTCTGCGGAAACCGCATCGCCTGCCGTGGCCGCGGCCGCATCATCGGCGACACCACCGAAGCACCCCGCCAAGATCTCACCGATCGCCGCACTGCTGCGATTTGAAGCGGTCAAACTCGCCGAGTTCGGGGCAAAGATCGTCGCCGCCAGTTGGTTGCTGATCGTGCTGTTCTTCTCCCTTTTCAGCCAGACCGGAACCGACACCTTTGTCTTCCTGGTGGTCGTGTTTCTGTTTCCAGGGATCTTCTTGAACGAATGGAAACTGTCGGGGCTGCACGCGAACTTTCTGCCGCACACGCTCGCGATGGCGCCGATCCGGACGACGACGATTGTCTGGACGCACCAGATGATCACCACGGCGATCTGGTTTGCATCGCTGCTGGGGGTTCCGATCGTGATGCTGATCTGGCACACCAGCGGCGCCAGTGCACCGATGATTGACGCTTGGCAGCGCGTGATCGGATCGCAATTCGACGCTCCCGACGCCTTCGCGCGACTCGCCGGGATTTCCGTCCTTGTCGCGACGTTGCTGGTCATCCGCCAAACGACGTGGAACGTTGCAGCGAGTTCAACGGATGAGAAACGATTCGTGTACTGGATGATCGCCGCGAAATTTACCGTCGCCTTCGCCGCGTTCAGCTGGTTCTTGTTCCAGTTCTTGCAGTTTCCCGATTGGGAAGCCTGGACGCGGTGGGCGTGGCAGTGCATCGCCCAACTGCCAAGGTTGCTACCCTGGTTGGCAGCGACCAAAACGCTCCTGGTCGTCTTCGCGACCGTGCTGCTCAATCGCTCCGGTCTGGCCGAACGGCGAACCGTCGTCGGACTGCTCGTCGGCTATCTCGCCTGCACGTTCTTTGTCGCAGGAATCGCCTGGCGATGGATGCCCAGTGATCACGTCGCTCTGTGGCACTGCGTGACGGCGACTGCGGTGTTGATGCCGTATAGCCGGATCGTGTTGGCGCCTCTCTGTTTGGCGCATAACCGGCACGCCTAACCGCGTCGGGCATGCTGTGCATGCCAGTACGACGTCCTTTCTAGGTCGTCGTCGGGAGTCCAGCGGACGACGGCCCGGAAGGGCCATCGTACTCGAAAAGCCGATCGTCTTAAGCTGGACGGTCTCTCAAGGCTAGACACCAACGGTCGCTCCGATTGCGGCGTCGTCTCCACCGATCGATGAATCGCAAAAATCTTCCGATTCAACCATCAGAGTCTCGATCTCGTCCAATAGATCAAACCGTCGAGCCGTCCAATCCATCGGCAGATCGACATCCCATCGCTTTTCAAGAGGAAGATAAAAACACATTTGGACTCCATCGATTGACGAACGAATTGCTGCCGATCCGCGTGCTGGAGAAACGTGCCCCCTCGACGTTCCGGACACGCAATCCTATTCCTGCAACCCGCTCAGGTCCCAGACGCGGATGGTGCCGTCGCGGCCGCTGGTGGCGATTTGGTGGGCGACCGGATCCAGGGAAACGTTGTGCACGGCGGATTCGTGGCCGGACAGTGACGTCACCAGCTCGCCGCTGGCCAGGTCCCAAATCCGGCACTTTCCGTCTTGGCTGGCGACGACGGCATGCGTTCCATCGCCGCAAAACGCGACGCTCCAGTTGTCACCGCAGCTGCCTTCCAGCTGACGTGTTTCCAGCCCCGTCGCCGTGTCCCAAATACGAATCGACTTGCCCCAACCGACGGTCGCCACTTGGCTTCCCGAGGGTGCAAACTTGACATTGTAGATCGGGCCTTCGTGACCGAGCATCGTCTGCCGCGTCTCCAGTGTTTCGGCGTCCCAAATCCGCACGATCTTGTCGCTGCCGACCGACGCGATCAAGCGTCCGTCGGGTGACCAATCGACACTGTAGATCGACCCCGGCTGGGTCACGCTGGCGAGCGGTCGCCCGGAATCGATGTCCCAGGTGTGGATCACGCCATCGTGATCGCCGGCGACGATCCGTCTGCCGTCGGGTGAAAAGGCGATCTTGCGGACGGCACTGTGGGCATCCCATTCCTGCAGCAATTCCAACGACTCGGAATCCCAGATTTTAACCATGCCGTCGTTGCCGCTGGTCGCGACGATGTCCTTGCTCGGGTGATACTGGATCATCCAAACGATGCCGCGATGGGCGTCAAAGCTTCGCAACACCTTTTGCTGTTGGATATCCCACAACCGCACGCTGCCGTCTTCGATCGCGGCGACCACTTTTTGGCCCGTCGGATCGAAGTCCACCGCCCAAACCGTTCCCGGGTTTCCGCCCAGGACGACGGACGGAAACACCGGACCGGTATCAACTGGTGCGACCGCGGCCGGTTCGTCTCGCGTTGCCAGAAAAATCATCGCGGCACACAGACTGGTGATCCCGATCAGTCCGGCCGCCCAAGCGGCGCGGAGCGCGTTGCGGGAAACCAGTCGATGCGAACCGCTGCGTCGCAGTTTCTTCGACGTGCTGGCAACCGCCGGGACTTGCAACGGTGAAATTGGGCCATAACTGGTCACGATTTCGGCCAGGGTCTCGGCGACAAAGGCGGCCGACTCGGGGCGCCGCGCGGGGTTTTTGTCCATCAACGCCATCGTCAGTTCGGACAACGGCAAGGGGATTTTTGAATTCAGCTTGACCGGCGGCTTTGGCGTTTCGTCCATGATGCGTTTCATCACACCGACGATCGATGGGGCTTCAAAGGGCGACACGCCAGTCAGCATTTCGTAAAGCACCGCACCGAGCGAGAACAGGTCGCTCTTCTCGTCCGCGGTCGCCCCGGTGGCCTGTTCGGGTGACATGTACAGCGGCGTTCCGGTGACCATCCCGGTCTTGGTCAAGCGGACATCATCGGTCGCACGTGCCAAACCGAAATCCGTCAACTTGACGCGATCGGTTCCCGATTCGATCAAGATGTTCGCCGGCTTGATGTCACGATGCACCATGTCGCGTCCGTGGGCGGCGGACAATCCCGCAGCGATCTGCATCGCGATGCGAGCGGCCTCCGCCGGCGGCAACGGCTTCTCCTCTTGCAGTCGTTTCTCCAGCGTCACGCCTTCGATGTACTGCATCACCAGGAATGCGACTTCCCCTTGATCCTCGCGGGCGACTTGATGCATCGCGACGACGTGTTCGTGGGAAATCGCTGCGGCGGCGCGGCCTTCGCGACAAAAACGCTGACGGGCCACGTCGTTCTTGGCGTACTCGGGATTGAGCACCTTGATCGCGACGTTGCGTTGCAAGTGCGTGTCGAAGGCTTCCAGCACGATCCCCATGCCGCCTCGGCCGATCACCCGTGAAACTTCGAAGTGATGCAGGCGACCGATGTAGGCGGGGTCGTCGGACTTTTTGAGAAACGGCAACGTGACCGGACTGGCCGCTTCGATCGTCGGCGTCATGTCTCTATCCGATGGCGTCGGGGTCTGATCCGATGGCGTCGGGGCCTGATCCGATCCGACATCCACACCCGGCGGCACCTGTGTGATGTTGGCATCGGCGTTCGGGGTATCCCGGCTCGGAAAGCTGCCCGAGACCGCGGCGACGGCCTTCCAATACGCCGAATCACTCGGCGGCAGCGCCCCGACCGCTCGGCCGACGAGATCCTCGATCGGCACGTCCTTCGCCGCGTCACCTTGCATGATCGAACGGCCAGATATCTCGACCGACTCGAGAACCGTTTGGCAATGCGTACAGCCCCCGATGTGCTCGGTCGCACCACTCGCTTCTGCCTCCGGCAACGAACCGCCCACCAACGCTTTCAATTGCGTCTTGGTCGGGCAAGCTGAGACTGTCATTGCGCTTCCTCTTCTTGTTCCAGCCGCTGGATCTCGGCACGCAGCCGCGCGGTCACTCGACTTTTGGCGACGTAGATCGCGCCGGTGCTCATCGACAATTCCTTCGCCGCCTCGGCAGCCGTACGGCCTTCGACCGCCGTGATCCGAAAGGCAGACCAAGTTTTGGGATCCGAGTTTTCTTCGACGATTTTCATTGCGATCGCAGCAAGTGAACGAAGGTGTTCCAATTCCCACTGCTCGCTGAGTTCGTTTCGGTCGTCAGCAGCTTGGGACAACAATTCCAATTGAGCCGTATCATTTCCCGAGGGTCCGGCTTTCTTTCGCTTTTCAAAATAGGTGTACAGCCGATTCCGGGTGATTGTGAACAACCACGAACGGAAGCCGCCTTTTTCCTTGTCATACTCCAATCGCCCGATCGCCGAACCGACCCGTCGAAAGACGTCTTGCACGATGTCTGCGGCATCGGCGTCTTGCAGCCCCCGGCTGCGAACGAATCGGTAGAGCATCGGGCCATAGTCACGCAAAAAATCGCTCCATGCCTCGTGATCGTTGGCGTCGCGAAGCCTCAAAAGGAGCGTCGCTCGCGTCACAGGAGATTCGCTCACCCTGTCTGTCTCAATTTTGAAGTTCGGTCCACTCGGCCACCGGCAGTGACGGCGCAAAAAACCAAGCGTGCGATCGTGCAAGACAGTATAGCGACCGAACCGAGACTGACAGTCGGCACGTTCCTCCGCTGGGACTACCTGACGGGGATCGCTCTCTTACAACGTCGAAATCGGAATTCCCTGCTTTTGCGATTCTTCGCCTTCCTCCCGACCCGAACATCCCACGTCACCAGCCCCCCCGTTTAGAATTCGTTGCGGAAGCTCCCGCGGCAATTCGCGTCTTGCGGGGTCATCCGATTAGTTTCATAGCGTTTCGACGTCCTTTTCCCGCACTGCGATTGTTGCCCCCCCGTGCCGAGTTCAACGAAATCACCCGACGGCGCCGCGGATTCCGATTCTCCCCCCGCAGATCCATCCCCCCGGACCGCGACATTTCCCGACGACCTCGTCGATCGGCGGCTGCAGCCGCGCGATCCCGCGGATTCGATTTCCGCCACCATGCTCTCGATCGCCGCTCGATCCTCCTGCCCGACCGAATTCCTGGAACAGATGGCTGGCCGATGGCTGGCAACGTTTTCGGCAGATGCCGTCGCGGTCACGCACCCCAACTGGCCCGCGCCGATGTTGCTGGGCTCCGATGCGGAGCTGACCCGGCGGCTTGACGCCACACAGATCGGCAACCTGCTGGCGTCGTCCACTTCGGCCGCGACCGCTTGCGATCTGCCGTTGCAGCCACCACCCGACTCGCCGCTTTCCGATACTCCCGCTCGAGCGTTCGAATCGACCGAGCCTGGTACGGGCAATCGAGCCCGCGGGTTGCACGTTCGCTTGACCGACGGACACGTCCCCTGCGCCGTCTTGCTGATTTACGCCGATCGCCAGCTCCCCGACGTCGCCGTTCAAATCCGTCAGCTGAAACGTTTGGCCGAATCGGCCCGCTGCTGCCGGATCGCACTTCATGGCTTCCGCGACGATCACGCCGCGAGAAAGCTGCCGAGGAACGGGGGCGCGGCCGGTGACGAGCGCGCGTTGCGTCATTTCCACCGTGATTTGGACGTCACCGGGACCGCCTATCGCATCGCCAATGAATCTCGGCGCGTGCTGTCGCTCGATCGCGTCACGGTTTTGGTGGCCAAAAGGTCGCGGCTGCGCGTGGAATCGGTCAGCGGCGTTGCCGTTGTCGATCGACGGGCCAACGCGATCGCCGCCGCGGAGACGCTTGCCCAGCGGGCCCTCGTTTTGGGCCGTCCCATCAAGCTGCCTTCTTCTGCCCCCCTGCCGCCACAGCTGGCCGATCCGCTTGATGACTATCTGGAAGAAACCGACGTCGCCTCGGTGTGGGTCATGCCGCTGTATCAGCCCCGCGCGTCCAACGCGTCCCACGGCAATCGACATCGCTCATCCGCGATCGACGTTACCGAACCTTCACGCGGCGATTACACCGACGACCAGACCAGCGACGCCGAACCGATCGGGGTGCTGCTGCTGGAATCGTTTGCCGAAGACGCCGAAGTCGAACCGACCGCGGCGATGCGCGACGTCGCTGCCGAAGCCGCGGTGGCGCTGGCGAATGCTCGCGAGCACCATCGCATCTTCGGCCTACGCGTCCTGAAAACCCTGGGCGACTGGATCGGCGGGCGTCGACTGCCTTACACCACGCTCGGATTGGTGGCGACGGCACTGTTGCTGATCGCGGCAACGGTGATCCAGGTCGATCACAAAATCATTGCGACGGGATTTGCCGAGCCGTCGAGTCAACAAAACGTCTTCGCGCGTACCGATGGAGTCGTCAAAGCAATCCTTGTTCGCGACGGCCAGCGGGTTTCCGCCGGTGACGTGTTGATGCGTCTGGAAAACGCCGACTTGGAATCCACCGCCGAATCTCTCTCGGGTGAAATCCAGACGACCGCGCAACGCCTGACATCGATCCGATCGATGCTGCTGGATCCCGCCACGGATGCCAAACAATCCGGTCGGATGGCGATCGAACAACGCCAACTGCAAAGCGAGCTGAACAACCTGCAAAGCCAGCTGGACCTTGTCCGCCGCCAACTCTCCGAGCTGGAAATCACCGCTCCGATCGATGGCGTCGTTTCGGCGTGGCAACTGAAACGCAAACTGTCCGACCGGCCGGTCGCGCGCGGCAATCATTTGCTGAGCATCGTTCGCACCGACGGCCCCTGGCAGCTGCGGCTTGAAATCCCCGACAAAGACGCGGCCGAAATCCGTCGCGCATCGACCGCGGTAGAAGCTCCGAAAGTCGAATTCGCCGCAGCGTCCCACCCCGAATCAACCTTCGTCGCCACACTTCAGTCCGTCGCCGGCGTGGCGAGGCGAAACGCACAGGGCCTGACCGTCATCGATGCCGTCGCAACGGTGGATCCACCAGACCATCAACCAGACGACGCCGATCACCGATTCGGCACGCAAACGTTTGCATCGGCCGATGCGCACAACGGCGTCGAAGCGACGGCCAAGATCCATTGCGGGCGACGCTCGCTGCTGGGCAGCTGGTTCGGCGACGTCAGTGATTTCGTCCATCGCAACCTTCTCTTTTACGTGCGATGACACCGAAACGATGACGCTGACGCCGCTTCGTGACCGCCGATCGCAAAGCTCCGCGAATTCACCGATCGGTTTGCGCAAACGCCCGGATCTGGTGTTCGTTCAAACCAATCACAAACACGATTCCGCGGTCGTCGTCAAAGACCCGATCGCGATGAAGTATCACCGCATGCGCGACGACGAGTGGTTCGTGCTGGATCGTCTGCGTCCAGACGTCTCGCTCGAATCCCTGCGTGACCAGTACGAGGCACGCTACCGCCCGGCCAAACTCTCGCTGTCACAATTAAACGATCTGCTGTTTCGTTTTCACCGACTGGGGTTGACCCTCTCGGACAGGGCAGGGCAGGGCGATCGGTTGTTGGAGAAACGACAGTCCGATCGACGACGACGCATCACCCAACAATTCTCGAGCATTCTGTTCTTGCGGTTCCCGGGGGTCGACCCCGAACCGCTGCTCAGGCGTTTGTATCCACTGGTCCGGCCGCTGCTGGGCGCCGCGGGCGTGGCGGCGATGTCGCTCCTGGCGGTCGCGGCGATCGTGACGTTGGCTTCCAACTGGGATCGTTTCGCGGCCGAGTTCCCGGCGATGCAACAGTGGTTTCAACTGCGCTGCGTTTTCACCCTGGCCGCCGTCCTGGGTGTCACCAAGGTGCTGCACGAACTCGGGCACGCGTTGGTCTGTAAACATTTCGGCGGGGAGTGCCATCAGATCGGCCCGATGCTGCTGGTGTTCACCCCGGCGCTCTATTGCGACACGTCGGATTCATGGATGTTGCCGAACCGTTTCGCCCGCGCCGCGGTCGGACTGGCCGGCATCGGCACCGAAGTTCTACTGGCATCGATCGCGACACTCCTGTGGGCATCCACGGGGCCGACGCTGATTCATTCGCTGGCCATGAATGTGATGGTCGTTTGCAGCGTCAGCACGGTCTTGTTCAACGCCAATCCGCTGCTGCGTTACGACGGTTATTATGTCTTGTCCGACCTGTGCGATGTGCCCAACCTGGGCCAGAAGTCGCGTGAATTGACGTCGCGACTGGCTGCAAGCCTGGCGTTCGGCGTCGCGGCGACCGATGAAGAACCGATCGGCCGCCGAGAACGGTTTTGGTTGGTCGTCTACGCCGTGATGGCGACCGTGTATCGCTGGGCACTCACGCTGCTGATCTTGTGGTTTCTGATGTTGATGCTGCGTCCCTACCGGTTGGAATCGCTCGGCATCGTGTTGTGCATCGTCGCCGCCGGCGGGTTGCTCGTTTCCAGCTTCCGTGGGCCCTTTTCGTTTCTCCGCCATCCTGGCAAAAGGAGACAGATTCGCATGAACCGATTGATCCGTTCCGGTTTGGTGATCGCGACACTGCTGGTCATCGCAAGCATTCCGTTTCCGTCCGGCGAATCGGCCGACGGCCGCGTCGTGCCCCGCGACGAGACACCGATCTACATTGCCACCGGAGGTCATCTGGATGACCTGGCCGTCTCGGCCGGCATGTCTGTGGACGAAGGTGATCTGATCGCGACGCTGTCCAACGCCGAAGTTGTCCATCAATTTTCAAAAACCGAAGCGAGGGTGAAGTCCCAACGCGAATTGGTCCAGACGTTGAAATCCAGCCGCTTACAACTTGCCGATGCCGCCAATGAATTGCCGGTCGCCGAATCCGTGCTCGTCGAATTGGAACAGCAACTCGAAACACATCGACGACGGCGTGAGGCGTTGAAGATCCGCTCGCCGTCGACGGGACGTTTGATCGCACCGCCACGGCGTTCACCGACGACGGAACCCACCGCGGGCCAAGCGACCGATCTGACGCTGACCCGATGGAGCGGCGATCCGACGGAGCCCCGAAACCGCGGTTGTTTTGTCGAACCCGGCACCGAATTGTTCACCGTGATCGGCGATGACCACTGGGATGCCGAACTGGTCGTCTCCGCATCCCAGGTCCAACGCATCAAGGTCTCAAACGAGGTCAAATTAGTCTTGGAATCCGATCCCGCGCACCCGCTGACCGGTACTGTCGCCGAGATCTCATCGAAACAATGGACCGTCGACGACAACCGACAACGACGCGACGATGAACAGGCGACGCGGATGGAGACGCCGACTGAAACGTCTTACGTCGTCCGCGTGGAACTCGACACGACCGACGCCATCGCCAAAGACGCATTGCGAACCGGATCCGATGTCTCGGCCAGGATCACCGCCGAACCGATTTCCGTCCTTGGCAGAACCGTTCGATTTCTGAATCGGTTGCTGCGGTTCCGGTAAGACGCCGGCTTGGGAAAGGAGTGACCCGATTCGAAGGGGGCAGGCCGTGACGCGTCCCGTTGGCATTGACTCGGCTCAGTCCGTGAAGATCGGACCGAGGTTGATCAACTGGGTTTCGCCGTTGGAATCCTCCACGCCATCGTTGTCGGTGACGATCAGAGCGTTGCCGGTCGGCAAGACCGTCAGCCCCTCGACTTTTTCGATGATCGCTCCGCCGGGTGCCAGCAGATCGGGGATCAGGTCACGGACAAGCCGCTTATGGACGACGGGGAACGCGGGTGCGTCGGCTTCGGGAAGCGGTTGCAGACCGCGGATCGAGAACTGATAGATGCGTTTGATCCGCGCGTCGCTGCCGGCTTGATTGTCGCGTTCGACCACGGCGAAGGTCTCGTCGTCCAGGCTGACGATTTCCGAAAGACCGACCCAGCCGCCCAGGGGCGAGGTCGGCAAATCGATCGGATAGTAGAAGAACGCCCACGAGTCTGTGGCGGGGTCGTATTGGCCGATTCGCACCCTGTCGTCCGGGTCACCGGCCCATTCGCGTTGAAACGCGACGTAGACCAATTCGTCGCCGTCGATCGCCGATCCGGTCGTCGTGACACCTTCCAACCCGAATCGAACTTGCTTGGAGGTCGTTTCCAAGGGCAGGGTGATGGTGTCCAGGATCGTTCCATCGGCGGCGACCTTGAGCAACAGATTGGGTGTCGCGAACGGGTTACCGGGATCGCCGACCGTTCCGGCGCCTTCCGACGCGACCCAGAATCCACCACCCTCGCGAACCGCGAGACCTTCGAGATCGAGATCGACGGGCGATCCATCGAGGGTCAAGACGATTTCGTCGGTGATCGTGGGCAGCGTCTGACTCAGATCGACACGGAACAATCGGCTGTTGGTGTAGTAGCTGTCGTGTGCGGTAAACAACTGCGATGCGTCGGTCGGATCCGCTGCCAGCGCGGACAGTGCCCCCCATGGAATCGGTGAACCGTCGTTTCGGTTTTCCGACACGATCGTCGGATAGGTCGGCGCGTCCTTGCCCAAACGATAGATCGAAATGCTTGATCGGAATTTGTCACCGCGAGAATCGTCTTCGGCGGCCGCCACAAACAACCCTCGCTGCGGGATCGCGTGCAGGCCTTCCGGTGCGACGCCGGTCGGCAGGACTTGTTTCAGTCCGCCGCGGAGATCGTACACCAAAACGACACTGGAGCGTTCCGAACCGACGAACAGCAGGTCGCGACCGCTGTAGCGACCGAATTCGACATTCTCCGGCTCGTTGCCTTTGTTTTCCGAGCGACTTTCGGGGTAGTGTCCCAACCGGGTCACCATGTGTTCGATGGTATTGCCGGCGTTGTAGAGGTCGACGCCGTTTTCCAGAAACAACGTGAAGCCTCGGCTGCCGCCATCCAAGTCACCTTCATCGGCAGTCGCAAAAACATCGTCGTCGATCCAGACCACTCCATCGGGTTCGCGGGGAACGTCACTCAGCGATGCGTTCGGTTCGATCAGATCGTTTTCCAGCGTGTCGATCTGATCCAGATGGTCGACCGTTCCGGCTGAAAAATCATCGACAATTCTGCCGCGTTTCAGATCGATGATCACAATGTGATTGTTTTCCTGAAGCGTGACGACGGCTTGGTTCTTGCGGTTGATGTCGACGAATTCCGGTTCCGGATCATCTGGGAACTGATCTGGAATACCGACCAAGTCGACGGTGCGGGTGGTCCATTTTCTTGGCGGACCTTTTAAATCGACGATGACAACAAATCCCGGCGGTGCTTGGGGCGGGCGACCGTCACCCAAGTCTTCGTCGCGTTCGTTTTCGATGGCGATGGCTGCGTACTTGCCGTCGGGGCTGACCGAGACCGCGTCGGGTTGTCCGCCCAAATCGAGCGTTGCGACGATGGTTCGCGTGCGAACATCGATGACTTGCAACAACCCCGAGGGATTGACGTAGTCGACGCTCGTGTTGACCGCGGCCAAGGCGTAACGCTTCGTGACCGCGACCGAGGTCGGTTCACCGCCGACGGCGACAATGCCATCGGCGATCGGATCGGCCGGATCGGCGATGTCAACAAATCCGATGTTTTCGGTTTGGCTGTCGGTGTAAACCAACGTCTTGCCGTTCGGTGTGCTGGTCACGATCTCCGCAACCGTTTCCGACTCCACGTCGGTGTTCAAGAACACGGGGAACGTTGCCACACGCTGAAAGAAGCGTTCGGGTTGATGGTGGTGTGGCGTCGATCGACCACGCCGCGATGAATCACGACGCTCGTCATCATCAGCGGCAACCTGTCCGGCACCGGCCGCCGCCAAACCCGCTGTCAGCATCAAGCCGGCGACCGCACTGCGGGACGATCGCAAAGAAAACACAAGGGAATCAGTCTTCATCAAGTGAGCTCCGTCAACATGAGATTCCATGGGGAATAGATGCACGCCATCCACCAGATGGAGCGAACCGGCGGGCACCAAAAAGAAAGAGGCGGAAGTCTGCCACGCCGACGTTAAGATCAAATGGGGCTCGCGTGAATTCTCTCAGTAGCTTCGCGCGGCGACCGAGCCCGATTGTCCAAGGCTTCTCGGGCCTGCGGAAAAAGGGTCAGGAGCCAATTTGGAAGAATAGGCAAACAGCATCCACCCATTTTACCAAATCGGCTCCTGACCCTTTTTCACCTGTCGCTGTTTTGAAAGGCCGCCTACCGCTTGGCCGAATCCGACAACAGCTGAAGGACTTGATCGGGATGGTCGCAGAACAGACCGTCGACCTCTGCTTGTCGGAGCGTGTCGATCAATTGCTGCAGCGTCGCACAACCGGCCGGCAAGTCGTCCGCCCGCACCGTCCACGGATGGACCGCCAAACCGAACCGGTGCGCCTCGGCCACCAGATCGGTCACGTTCGCCGCCCGGGAATCATCCCAGCGAACGACCGAGTTTAGGTTGGGACCGATGCCATCGACGACCTTCGCCAAATCGGCCAGCCCCTCAGGCGTCTTCATCCGGCTGTAATCGGTGCCCGATCGGGCGTCGTGACCGTCACCGACCAGCTGAATCAATCGTCCCTGATAAGACAACTCCTCGCGGATCCGACGGACTTCGAATTCATCGAAGCACTGCAAGAAACACAGATCGCTCTTCTTTCGATAACCGAATCGGTCCAACGATTGGAGCACGATGCTGGTCAAATCACAGCCTTCCTCGCGGTGCCAGGCCGGTTGCTTGATCTCGGGATAGATGCCCACCTGGCGGCCGGTCGTTCGGTTCAGGTTTTGGATAAAACGAATCTCTTCATCCAACGTGCAGATCCGAAACCCGCCGGCGCCGCCGGAATAGCGTCCCGAAAAAACATTCCGCCCGTTGCGGTGATCAAACCGCTCCAGGACCTCCAACGTTTTCAGTTCGGCGAGGGTGAAATCGATCGCGTAATAGCGACCGTCCGGACGACTGCGCCCATGAAATCGTCGCGCGACGTTGGTCACCGTGTCCAGATGAATGTCATGCAGCACGACCGGATGATGGTCCTTGGTCGCAACCACGTCCTGTTCCAAATAATCCGCGCCCATCGCATGGGCGATTCCCTTTGCCACCAGCGTATGCTCAGGCACATAGCCGCTTGCGCCGCGGTGCGCGATCACGATCGGCCCTGATACGGGGGCGGTCACGGCGCATCCGCCTCGACGATGATGTCGGCCAAACTGCTTCGCAACGGATCATCATCGGGTCCGCAGAATCCCCAGTGAAGGTGTTTCCGCCAACCCTCGGCGTACTCGAATTTACCGCTCATCTTTCCTGTTTCGGCGTTGATGTCACGCATCGTCTGCAGGTAACTGTCCATCCCCTGGCTTTCATCCAACCATTCCTTCTGGCTGGCATGGCAACCGAGCAACTCGACTTTCTTGTCGATCAAATCGGAATGGTCGACATAAAAATGCGGGATCACCAATTCGCCAAGCGGGGTCCGATTCCCGACCGGCTGGCAGTGATACACCGTGACCGGTTCATAAAACGACGGGACCGGCGGGTCGCTGACCAGATTGGGCATGCCATGCGAAAACGCGGCACTGACGGCCAGACGACAAGCGATCTCGTGATCCTCCATGTAGTCCGAGGGCGAATGGGTCAGCACCACCGAGGGCTTGGCTGTCCGCACGATCGCCGTGACTTTGGCCAGATTCTCAAAGCTGTAGGACGCAGCCATGTCGGGATAGATCGGATCATAAAACGTCGCCCCCATCTTCTCGCACGCATGCTTGGCCTCCGCCAACCGCGTCTTCGCACACGCTTCACGGTCCATCGTCGTGCTGCCACGCGAACCGTCACAGAGGTTGACGTAGTGTAGATCCCAGCCGCGCCGCGCGAGCTGTAACATCGTGCCGACCATCAGATATTCGATATCGTCTGGGTGGGCGGCAATCGCAAGAACCGAAGGCATCAAAATCTCCTTTCAAGGTCGCCGGACTCGGGAACCAAACCACAGCCCCGTTCCAGGCAGTCACCCATGTTCATCGTTGTCAATCGTCGCTGTCAATCATCGCCGCCGAATAAATTGCCGAGGGATCGATCAAATTGCCCTCGGGTCACGACAACGGGAATCCCCGCCTGCTTGGCCTTGTCCAACCGGGCAACTTGAACATGCGGCCCATACGCCAACACCTTCGCGCCCGGACAGACCTGACGACACCGATCCATCAATCCCTCGACGACACCACTTCGCGTCGCCAGGTCGACGATCACGTAGCCGATGTCACCGCGGTCGGGCAGCGACGCGGCCAGTTGAAACTCCAACCCCTCGGCCTCGGCGGCGGCGCGGACCCGCGACGCAAACATCAGGTCACCGGAGAGAAAGACGACGGCGGGCGCGCCGGCTGGATCGCCGGTCGGGTTCACGGATGCTTGGTCCTCGCGCGTTTCGCTCACTGGCGTTTTTCCATTTCCGATTTCATGAACGCCAGCCCCTCGGTGGCCAGTGTCATTTCATCAGAAAACATCTTCCGCCAGATCTTCGTGGCCGCCGCGATTTCGGGAAGCGCCAATCCGAACGCTTCGATCACCAGCCAACCGTCGTAGCCGCTCTTGGCGATGGCGTCGAAGTTCTCCTGCCAATTGACGCCACCCTTGCCGGGGGTGCTGCGATCGTTTTCGCTGATGTGGATGTGATACAGTTTGTCGCCGCCGGCCAGGACCGCGTCGGTCACGCTTTTTTCTTCGATGTTGCTGTGGAAGGTGTCGTACATCATGCCGCAAGCCGGATGATCGACCTCACGCACAAACCGCGCCGAATCGGCGTGGCAATTGAGCAGATAGCACTCGAATCGGTTCAACGCTTCGACGCCCAGACGCACGCCGACTTGGCCGGCGTGTTCGGCGACTTGCCGCATGCTGTCGACGCCCCATTTCCATTCGTCGTCGGTCGGGCCGGCACCGCTGAACAGCCCGATCGCCGAATGATAGGGGCCGACAAGCGTCTCGACGCCAGCGGCGGCACACAGATCCAGCGTCCGCTTCGTTAACTCGATCCCCTTTTGACGCACCGCGGCGTCGGGAGAAATCGGATTGTCTTCCTCGCCGCGAATCGTCACGCCGGTGCGCCCCAGCCCCAGTGAATCGAGCTGCTTGCCGATCGCGGCGTAATCCAGATCCAAATTAAAAATTGGCAATTCCACGCCGTCGAAACCGGCTGCCTTCAGTTTTTCACACACCGGGTACATCGCTTCGGTGACTTCGCCGCTCCACAGCAGCAGGTTCATGCCGTACTTCATTGATCGTTCATCCTAGGGAAGGGGTGGAAAAAGAGTCGATCCGTCGGGCGGAGTCAGGAATCGAACACGCCGGAATTCTACCAACTCGCTGGCTTCTTGGAGCCAGGGCAAAACCGAATCCGGCAATTCGGCCAAACCGACACGGCGCATCACCTGATTGAGCCGCATCAACAACTGGGTGTGATCCACGTAGTCGTACAAAAACCGGGCTTCGGCGTAGCGACGAATCGCGTCGGCCAATCGGTCGGTCGGTTTCCCGGTGATCTGATTGACGCACCGCTGGATCAATTCGGGCGACGTGTCATCGACCAATCGATAGTACCGCTCGATCAGCTCGGGTCGATCCCGAATCCACAAGGCATCCAACAAGATCTCGATCAGAATGTGCCCGACGAACATCGGGCGAAATCCGCGATCACCGGGCAACAAATCGCGCAGCCCCACGGCCAGTTGCAAATTGGACTCGACGAACGCCGACGTGTTGTGAAACCAACGATCGTCACGAATGTGATGCAAAATCCCGGTCGCGACGTCCCGCACCGCACCGTCGTCGGAATCAAGTGCCGCCGTCGCCATCCGCTCGCGGGCGCGAATTTTGCGGTCCACCACGCTCAAAAAATCCGGCACGCCCGTGCAGACCGCCACCAGCGGGTGGTCCAGATACGGTATCGCGTGGGAGAGAAAATTCATGCGGGGCAGGGTGGAGCGGGGACGACTCGGGGTCAATGGGTAGGAAAAACACGCTACTGAGTTCGAGTATCGCTGTCATCGTACTCGGACTCAACATAGTGGTACTCGTACTGCTACTTGACCTCGTTGACGAAGCTCTGGGATCGAGTACGAGTACCCGCGAAACGCCTGAGTACGAGTACGATCAGTAACAGCTGGCAAACCAGCTTGATTTCACGTCAAAGTGGCGCTGTTCAGCGAAGGATCGAACGGAAAAAAAGTGCGGATCCTGCGAGCGGGATAGGCTTCCAGCCTGTCATTCCAGCGTCGACAGGCTGGAAGCCTATCCCACTTATTTTCCGTGCGTTGCTAAGCAAGATACCGCTCGACCCCCGCCTGCGGATACCCGTCATAGAACCGTCGGATCCAGTGCCGCCCCGACCAGTGCTGCAGATGTTGCTCCCATCCCATTCGCTCCAAGAACCGGTCCGAGATCGATCCGTTGGAGACGTGGGCGACGATCGCCGACGCGCCCCGCAATCGTGCGATTTCATGCAACACGTGGCAGGCACCGACGAAGGACCGGTATCCGGCACGGCGGCCACTGCGGACATAGTCCAGTGTCAAAAATCCCGGCATCCCCAACGGCTGGTGATAATCCAACCAACACAGATCGTCGTCGGGTCGCCCGTAACGACTCTGCCACCAGACCTGCGCCATCGAAACGCTGCCGCACAGCCAGCGTCGTTCGATCCGCACCAGCTTGCCCGCCTGCATGACGATCCGTCCACACCGCCAGCGGCGGATCAGGTCCGGTCGTTGCTGGGGGTTCGTGATCGAGCGGGCGAACATCATCGTGGCCGGCGAGAGGTGAGAAGGGGATGCGTGGCGTGACCAACTCTAGCTCGCCGAAATCGCCGTGTTCGCGTTTAATTCGCGCTCGTTCCATCTTCGAAGGGTCACACGGTGCAACATTTCCCCACTGTGTACTGGAAGGGTGTCGAAGTGTTCCCCAACCGACGGGCCGCCCTCACTCGAAACTCAACGTCTTCAAAAACCGTTGACCGAAGCGGCCGTAGTCCTGGCCGTCAACATCACCGTCGCCGTCAACATCGAGCGATTCCTCAAACGCCGACACGCCCATCGGCTGCAGGAACGAGAGCCCGAACCGTCCGTAGTCTTGGCCGTCCACATCGCGGTCGCCATCGGTATCGCCAAAGAGTCGGAAGAAACGATCCGCCTCGACCGCCCCGTGAACGTAGTCGCCGGCCATCACGGATCCGCTGACCGGCGACGCGACCTGGGCGGCGAGCAAGGTCAGTTGATAATTGCCGTCGGCCAACGAATTCCGTAGCCCCGTCGTCCCGCCCGCGTCTCGATCGACCACCGATGGCCCGCTGCCGAACGTGACTTCGACAAATGTCTGTCCCAATTCGAAACGGCTGTCGACGATCAACGATGTCAGCTGCGTCTGCGTGTCACGATTGATCAGTTGAACCGCCGAGGCCGGCACCTCGACGTTACCGTCAAACACCACCGTCAGCTGATCAAGCGTCGAACGTTGTAACTCCTCAACCGGCGCGGCGGAATCGCCGCCGATCAGCACGTCGACCACCGACGGCGAGACTTCCTCGAGCACAAACAATTCGCGTCCGAAAGGACCATTCTCGGCGGCGAAATACAACTTGCCGCCGATCTGCAGGATCTCGTCGGGATGGCTGCCGAAGAACTCGGGCGGATACAAATCTTCCACCAACAAAGTGAGTGCGTCGCTACCATCGGTTGCCCACAGCTCGCGGTCGTTGTTGGTGGTACCGGCTGCACTAAAAAGCAATCGTTTGCCGGTGTCGTAGAGCGGCACCGGCTCGCTGCCGCCGCTGGATTGAATGTCGGACACAAGCATCGCGTTGCCGGCCACCCCGCTGGTCTTCCACAGCTCTGCACCGACGGTTCCATCCTCGGCGGCAAAGTAAATCTCCCCGAGTGCAGGAAAGAACCCGCCGGCGTTACTCGACCCGCCGCCCGGATTGATGTTGGCGATCTGGCTGGTGCCACCGCCGGTGCCGTCGGACCGGTAGGGCTCGAATCCGTCTGATCCGTTGTTGGCCGCGAAGTAAAGCGTGCCGTTGACATCGGTCAACCCGACCGGATCCGAGCCGTTGCCTCCGCCGCGAATGTCCGAAACGATTTCGGTGATTCCCAAGCTGTCCCTCCGCCACAACTCTCGCCCGTTGATGCCGTTGTCCGCGGTGAAGTACAACGCGTTGCCCACCACCGTCAACTCCTCCGGTGATGAATCAAACGTCCGATTCAGATTGCCCGGATCGACCACGGCATTGATGTCCCGAACCAAACTGACCGACGTCCCATCGGTTCGGAACAACTCGCGGCCGATATCCTTTCTGTCGACGCCGTCGGTCAAGGTCTCCGCGGAGGTATCGGCAGAGAAGTAGAGATAGCTATCAAGCGCCGTCAATTCCATCGGATTGCTTCCCGCCGAGCCCGGGATCAAGTCCCAGACCATTTCGGCCGGACCGCTGCCGTCGCTTTTCCAGAGCTCGTTTCCGTTGACCCCATCATCGGCCACGAAGTAGATCAGCCCATTGGAGATCACAAACACCGTCCCGTCTTCATCCAGCGGCACGGGCCGTCGATCGGACAGCTGGCGTGTCGGGCCGTTCGGGTCGGTCAGATAAACGCCTCCCTCGGTGCCGAGCGAGTTGTTGTAGAAAACGACTTGTTCGGTCAGGGCGCTGTACACCGTCAGGGTCGAGATCCTGTCGGTGCTTGAGGGAGAAATGTCTTCGAACAATTCTACCGTCCCGGCCACGGTATCCGCTTTCCAAATCGCCTCGCCGTTGAGCCCATCATCGGCGACGAAATAGATGTCGGTGCCGAATTGAACCAGATCCCTGACGTTGGCGTCATCGGTCGATGGATTCAGATTGACCAACGTTTCGGTGTTCAACGGATCCCCGTCGGTGATCCACAACTCACGGTCACGTGCCAAATCGGTCGTCGTAAACAGCAAACTGCCGCCCAGTTCACCGAACAACACCGGTGCACCATCCAGCGGGGCGCCATACAAGTCATTGCCCGGCAACGAGTCGAGGACCTGCATCGTGCCCTCTTCGGTCCCATCGGACAACCAAAGCTCCAATCCATCACCGAAGACGTCATCGGCCGCAAAGAACAACTTGTCGCCGACCTGGGTCAATTGAAACGGGTTGGAACTGCCCGTCGGGGCGATGTCCTTGACGATCTCGGTGCCGGCGGTCGTCCCATCGGTTTTGTGCAATTCGCGACCGGCGTCAGCAAACTGTGTCGTGCCGGCACTCAAATCGGCCGACAACGTCGCACCGACGACAAACGCTTGGGTGGGCCCGTCGGGGAAACCCGGGAACGTCGAATTGCCGAGCGACAATCGAACCGTTGCGGTGGTCACCGACGCACCGCCGGGGTCGGTCAGATTGACATTGTTGGCGTCGCGACCGAGGTACCAATTATCGAGCTCGGGGCCCGAGACGGTCGTGGAACTTGTCGGCGTCGCGTTGCCGTTGAGAAACAACTCAAACAACAGCCCCTCTTCACTTAACGCGGTCGCATCCGTCAATTCGTTCCCCGACGCGAAGCCTGAAAAACGGAGATTCGTCAAACCGTCA
Organism: Stieleria neptunia; assembly: GCF_007754155.1. Lineage (NCBI taxonomy): Bacteria > Pseudomonadati > Planctomycetota > Planctomycetia > Pirellulales > Pirellulaceae > Stieleria > Stieleria neptunia. The sequence continues at coordinate 8,912,678 of NZ_CP037423.1, forward strand.
GAATCAGCAATCGTCCATTCCCATGCGTTGACCGCCAGCTCACCATTGTTGTCGATATCTTCGACGTACAAGTCGCCGACTTCGATCGATTGCAGCCCGACGCCCGCGTCACCGATGCGGGCGCCCGACGAGACCCAACCCAAATTGTTGTCGGATCCCCCTTGTGTCGTGCTATTGAACCGGATCGAATCATCGAACCCCGACAACGTTCCGCCGTAGGGCGTCGTCTGCTCGGCGACGATCCCCGCATAGTTGCCATTGGCCACGCGTGAATTGTCCGCCGTCATCGTCGGCGAACTCACCGAAATCGTCGTGGCGGGCACCACCCCGTTGGCGGCAAAGAACAAGGTCTCGCCGACGACTTCAAAATCGATCGGCGTGGATGAACCGAGTCCACGTGTCGTGTCGGCGACCAACGTGATCGCGGAACCGTCGGACTTGTACAAGTGACGTCCGCTGGTTCCATCGGTGGCCGAAAAAAACAGCTCTGCCCCGAACGGAGTCAGCTCCTCAGGGTACGACGAACCGCTCGGGTTCAAATCAAACACCCGCACCGTCCCCGCTTCGGTTCCATCACTTTTGTATAACTCCACCCCGTCGGTGTAGTCTTCGGCGACAAAGAACAGCAGCCCGTTGTGGCTGGTCAAGTAGGTGGGATAGGAACTGAACGTCGGATCGTCGTCGGCGGTGCCGGGATCCGTGCCCGGATCAATCCCCAGATCCTTCACCATCACCGTCCCTTCGGCGGTCCCATTGCTCTTCCAAAGTTCACGGTTGTAGTAACCGTAATCGTAGCTGGTGAAGAACAGCGTGCCGTTGACGTCGGTCAACTCTTGCGGACGATCGATCACCTGTTGGTCGGCATTGATGTCTTTGACCATCGCGGTGCCCCCCGACGTGCCGTCGTGAGCCCAGAGCTCGTAGCCTTTCGACGGTTGCCCCCCGAACTCCGCTTGATACGCGGTGAAAAACAGTTTCGATCCCGAAGCGGTCAGGTCGGTCAAGTAATACACGCCCACCGCATCGGCATCAAAGACCTTGACCGTCCCCGCTTCGGTTCCGTCGCTTTTCCACAAATCGGTTTCGCCGGTCTCGTCCAATGCGGTGAAAAACAACTCGTTTCCGAGCACGGTCAATTCCGCGGGCGATGACGTGTCCGGCCCCGGCAACAGGTCTTTCACCATCTCCGTGCCGTCGACCGTCCCATCGGTTTTCCAAAGCTCGGTTCCATGCATACCGTCATCGGCGACGAAGAACGATTCATCGCCGAACCGAACCACGTCATCGATCCCCGACGACACGCCGAGCATGTTGATGTCCTGGAACAGGTCAATCGCGAACGTCAACAGACGACGGCTTTCCAGCGTTTCGATCGACGCCCCCAAGCGCCGACGACGCGAACGACGAACACGCGTTCGATGCCGTTTCGCATTGCCTGGTCCAGACAATCGTGTCCGCAACGGGAACCGCGATTCTGCCGATCGTCGCGATCGCAATCCATCCATAGGGGCTTCTCAATCGAGGTTTAGCGTGAGGAGGATGAAGCAAACCGCAGGGGTTCACACCGACGTGCTGCGGCGCTGACGCTGAGCCGGAAACGGCCCCATGGAAGGCGACGTCGGTAGCGGCCGACGCGGCCTCCAAGGCGATTTGATCTGACTTCACCGAAGGATAAGGGTGGCAGTATAAACAAACCGAACGTTCCAAGCCGCAAAATCGGACGATTCAGCAGGTCCGTTTTCTCAGCAGGTCCGTTTTCTTTGAACGCAATCGCCACTCGCTCCACCGACGATCGCATCAACTTGATCGCCACGCGGCACCACCCATACGGGCAACTGCTGATCCTCTCGTGGATAGGGACCGCATACCACCGTTCGCCTGCTGCTTTGAATCACTTGCACATCAAACAGTTCCTCGACGCCGCTCTCGAACTCCAGAAACGCCAGACTCTGCCCCGACACCCAGTCGATCACGACAATGCCACAGCGCATCGCGGCCCGATCCTGACAAATCGGCACCCCTCCGAAAACCGACGTTTCTCTCGCCCGGCTCATCCCCACAAAGGCGTACCGGCCATGGAACGCCAACCCCCGTCCGTAGCCCGGATAGGACGCCACCTCCTCGGCCTGGCCGCTTTGCGGATCGACCGTGACCAGTTTTCCCCGACCACTATCCAGCATGAAAACCTTTCCGTCATGCAACCGCGGAGAATGGGGCATGCAGAAACCGCCCGCGACCACCTGCCCACTGGGCACATCGATCAGCACCCCGCCGTCGGACTTGTGTTCGCGCCAGCCTCGCGCCGCATCACTTGTTCCCAACGCGCTGACATACTTGGGCCGTCCCGCTTCCATCGCCATCCCGTTGAGATGACAACGGTCTTGTGGCGCCAATTCCGTGATGAACGGGGGCTGCCAGCGTGGAACAAAATTAAAGTCCTCGTGCAACGTCGACAGACACGAAAACAACGTGTTCACGATCCACAATTGGCCATCGGCCCCCCACTGCATTTCATGCACATGGATGTTGCCCGTCACAAACGACTCTCGGGCCAGGTAAGCTCGGTCATAGGTCCCCGCGGGGTCGACTTGGCGTGCCAGCGATCCACCATCGCGAAGAAACCAAATCACGTTCGGCCCCCCGACTGCGATCGACGACGTCTTCACCCCGATCGCATCCGACGCCTGCCGTGGCGGTGCAATCCCCATCGCCTGTTGAAAATTCGAAAACCCCAAATGAAGTTGACCGTCGCAGGCACCGACGCTGACCACTTTCCCCGCCGCATAGGTCGAAACCAATAACGAACAACCGAGGTGCTCAAGCAACGGAACAAATTTCGAACTGTGCCGAAAGTTGATCTCGCGCATCGCGGTGGGCCGCTCGGGTCCGCCCACCGCGGCATCGTCCGAGGCCGCTGCTGGTTGCTGCTGGTTGTCCATCGACATCGTTGGGGTTGAACGGGAGCTTCGATCGGTGCGGCAACGCCCCCGAGCCGCGAGGTCGTTTGGGATTCAAAGCCACCCTCCCTCGCTGCCAGGTAACGCTGTGAAACGTATCTTCCCTGTGTTTCATGATGTTTTAGCGGTAGGGCGCAAGCCCTCCGGTTCCTCCTCGGTGCCAAAACACCGGAGGGCTCGCGCCCTACCGCTAACAAATGCATCTCATCGGTTCAGCGTCGTCCGACCTTCACCGTGGCGGGAAACGCAGAATACGCGTCCCCCGCCTAGATCACAAGCATCCGTTCACAACCATCGACCGCAGCCTACGGGGTCACCGCCGATGCCGGTCGCTCGATCACGTGGCTTTGATCGACCGCCAACGGCTGCAGTTCCTGGCGCAGTCCGTCGGCCCACTGGACGACGATGCGATCGACTCGATCGGCGGTACCCAGGCCGAACGTGAGCGGCAGCTCGACTTGCGAAAGATAGCTTCGCGTCGGCATCACTTGTTGACGGATGACCTGATCGCCCACCGTCAGTTCGACCCACGAACCGATCGCGTCGCGATTGCAGTGCCGCCCGTCGCCTTTCAATCGCAAACGCAGCCAATGATGGCCGAGCTGTTGATCATTGCGCAACAAACGCGGACCGCGGCCGGTTGCTGTGATCAACAGATCCAAGTCGCCGTCCTGATCGATGTCGGCATACGCAGCGCCACGGCCAGGCATCGGTCGCAACAAATCCGCACCGACCTGCATCTCGTTCATCGCCAGAAACTCCGTCCCGTGCTGCGGCCCGGCGTTCCAGAACAACTGGGGCGGCTGTTCGTAATGCTGGCTCGGCTGCACGCGGTTGATGTCCTCTTCCAAGTGACCGTTGGCACAGAACAGGTCCGATCGACCATCTAGATCACAATCCAGATACACCAAACCGAACGTCAACAATAAACGCGTGCTCGGGCCCAATCCGGTCGAGACGGCTTCGTCGTAAAACTGCATCCGCCCCAACTTGGTCACGTACAGCGCCGTCATCTCGTTGGAAAAGTTTCCGATGGCGACGGCGAGAGCTTTGCGTCCACGAAACGAAGCGACATCAATTCCCATTGCACCGCGGGCGTTGCCGCTGGAATCAAATGCGATTCCGGTGAGCGCCCCGACTTCGCTGAAATGGCCTTCACCGTCGTTGCTGAGCAACAGGTTTTGCACGGTATCGTTGGCGACGATCACGTCCAACGTTCCGTTGGTGTCAAAGTCACAAAACGCCAGTCCCAGCGATTTGGACAACGGCACCCCGGTCGACTGATTCTGGATCTGAACCCCGGCCTGCTCGGACACATCGGTGAATGTGCCGTCACCGTCATTGCGGTACAGATAGGGATAGGTGCCTTCAAAATTCTGCGGACGCCCGTAGGCTCTGCCGCCTCCGACCAGTTGAAAATTCTGGGACTGATCGTACTCCCGGCTCCAGCCGACGTAGTTACAGACGAACAGATCCAGATCACCGTCGTTGTCGTAATCGAACCAACCGGCGCTGGTGCTCCACCGATCCGCCTGGCCACCCACGCCAGCCGCTTCGGTGACGTCGTCAAACCGCCCGTCGCCGAGATTGCGAAACAGATGGTTCCGACCGATGCCGGTGATGAACACATCGACATGATCATCGTTGTCATAGTCCCCGACCGCGACACCCATTGCATAGTCAGACAGGTTTAACCCCGATGCTTCGCTGACATCAACGAATTGATCGCCGTCGTTGCGATACAGCATCGAGGTCTCGGTCCGCCCGCTCGGCGGATCCCAGGGCCAGTCTTTGCTGTTGATGAACAAGATGTCTTGATCGCCGTCGTTGTCGTAATCAAAGATCGCCGTGCCCCCGCCCATCGTCTCGGGCAATAGTTTGTCACCGACGGCGCCGTTGTTGTGAACAAACTCGATTCCGACCTGTACGGTGATGTCGGTGAAGGGCACCGTCGGCACCTGGACGTCGGGCATTTCGCGGATACTGACTGTCGCCAGCTCGGATTCGCGTACCGGTGGTGCGGCCTCCGGCCGTGACAAATAAAACACGAGTGCCCCGCCGACGGCGACCAGTGCGACGAGGGCCAGCAACGACCACCGCAGCGCTCGGCCGATTTCGGCGTCGTCGCGGAGAACCTCCTCTTCCTCACCATCGACTGCTTTGGGATCAATCTCTACCGCCTGCGGATGTGACATCGGTGGCCTCCTTTTCTTCTTGACGGGTAATCGCTTTCGTTTCATCGGATTCGGGTTGGTTTAGATGGCGATCGAGCGAGTAGATCACGACCTTCTCGGCCGCGTGATTCGCCGCGGGATACTTTTCGCGGGCCAGCCGGATGGCACGGCCCTGGGCATTGTCATCCGGCTTGTACCGAAGATGCAGTTCGCGGTGTAAGGTCGCGTTCTCCGTGCCCCCCACCGTCTCATACAACAGCTGCAAATTGTGGTGTGCCGTCACGTTTTCGGGATCGATTTGCAAGGTCGTTTTGAACCTTTCAATCGCTTCCTTGTAGTGATATAGAGCTGTCATTTTCGTGTCCCCCAACGCCTCATACAACTGCTGCAAATTGTAGAGTGCCGTCACGTTTTCGGGATCGACTTCCAGTATCTTCTCGAACTTTGCAATCCCTTCCCTATAGATGCGTTCGCTTTCCTCGACTGCTTCGCCTTCCCCCAGGGACGCACGGACACCCTCCTGGCGATCAAAAGTACGCCCCTGATCGAACAATGTTTGTCCCAACGTGTTGATGACTTCAATGTCCAAACTGAAATCAAATCCGCGACGTCGCATGTCCTCGGTGTTGTCTTCCAATACGCTCCGCAAGTTCTGCTCGGCTTCGACGAGTCGGCCTTGCTGCGAGTTGACCACACCGGACAACCAGGCCCACGTCCAACGTGGGAATCCCTCGGTGTCACTGTAGCTCTCGGCCCGGTTGAGCGCTTCGACGGCTTCGTCCAAACGCCCTTCCAAGTTCAGCACGCGGGCCAGGTTCATCGGGCCGTCATAACGGTCCAGCTTTTCGACTTCGGTGAACGCCTCTTCGGCCTGACGCAATTCCGCTTTGCCTTTCAATAACAGACCGATGCCATAGTCGTTCCAGCGTTGCCAATCGGGGATGTCACGCGGTGCGTTTTCCACGTCCTGGTCGATCCCGTCGACCGGAAAGACGATCGAATCCACCGCCAGCGTGGTGATCGGCAGCTCGTTGGTGTACTCCTGGCCCGGCTGGTGGCCACGAATGATCCGACCGAACTGCTCATTCTTCTTCGCCACAAAGTCCATGTACCGTTGATCAAACTTTCGGTACTGCAGTTTCAACTCGACGTTGATCGGCGCGGTGACGTCATCTGGAATCGTCAGCCCATAGTGCACCGTCTGTCCCGCACCCGGCGGAATTTGATGGTTGTACAAGGGCGTGAAAATGTTCTGCGGATTTCGCCGATCGATGCGGTTGCCGTCTTTGTCCAACATGAACACGTTGACAAAGTGCGACCAGGGATCCACTTCGTTGTAATTCTGTGGATTGATCGCTCCACTACGCCCGATCACTCGATCGCCGCTGGTCACCGTCACGTCCAGCCAGATCTCATTGGAATCCACCGTGCCCTGCGAGAAGAGGTGTCCCAGTTTTAAGGTTCGGATCACCGTTTCCAGCAAATAGGTTTCGCCCGGCTTCAACGCAGGCACTTCGGGACGCAACGGCGCCGTCAGTTTTCCGTCGATTTCCCCTTCCTCGCGGATCCCGAAAATGTCGACCCGCATCACGTCCTTCAAGTACTCTTGGTGCGCGACGATGATGTCGTCGCGATCGCGCAACCACGCGATCCCCGTATTGGCCGATGGGAACAGGTGATCGTGGACACTCAGCTCCGTCGCGTCATCAAACATCTTGGCACCAAAATCGTCCGAGGCGACCAACGGCATGTGACACTTGCTGCAATTGTCCACGGCTTTGGGCGGGTAATAAAAACTTCGCGCCCCGTGGCCGGAGACGCCGCTGAAGAGATAGGGATCGTAGTGGTTTTGGCCGCGCAAAAATTCCTTGTAGTGATTGAGCGCCTCGGGCAAGTGCACCTTGTGGCACGTCGAACAGAACTCAGCCGTCTTGTGGAACGGTTTTAGAAACGTCTTCTTGTGAAACGACGGCTTGGCTTTGACCAGCTGGTTGTTGATCCACTGCAACGCTGCATTGTCGCTATTGGCAAAGGGATAATGCAGCGGTTCCTCGATCGTGTAGTCCGCATTGCCACGCACGCTGTTGACATTCGTGATCGCGTGACAGGACGTGCAGGTGATCCCGGCGCTGGCGGTCTTGTGTTCCAACATGTCGAACTTCGGGTCGTCAAACGCGCCCGAGAAAAACGGCACCGGGTCGTGACATCCGGCGCACCACCTGGACGCCTGGACCGATCCGTCGCGTTCCAGCGACACCTCCCGCGTCTCACTGACACTGGCGAAATAGGGCGGGTTATTGAAGGAACTGAAACGGTGAACGCTGTCGCTCCAGTCCTTGTGAATATCGGCATGACACTTCAAACAATACTCATCATTCATCAACGCGTCGGCGGGAATGAAGTTGCCGCTGGCCGTCCGCGCCAACGAAGGTTCAAAGTACTGCGTTCCCGATTCCGGTCCGACGGCATTCCACTGTCGCGGGTCCTGCATTTGCAACACCACCATCGCCGCGATCGCGACACCGGCGACACCGGCAAACGTCATTCCGATCCGCCATTTGATCCGTGGCCCGGCCAGCCGATGCAACCAGTACAGCCAAACGGCCGCCAACGGGCATGCCACGTGCAACCAATACACGGTGTTGCGGGCGACGGGTTGCTTGAGATCGAACCCGCCGATCCGCACCAGCAACAGTCCCGTCGCGAGAATCAATAAGCTGGCGGCAAACAAGGCATAGCCGATCCGCACCGCCCGTCGGTTGCGGCGGTTCTTGGTGTTCCACAGGTGCACGAACCCAAAAATCACCAGCGGCAAAATCAAGATCAGCCCCAGCACCAAATGGGCCAGGAACATGTATTGGTAATAGAAATCCTGGTAGGTTTCGTCGCGCAACCACTCCATCAACGTGACGATGGCCAGATAACCGGAGTTGGCGAACAGCAGAGCAACAAGAACAAAAATAAAATAAAGCAACTTCCGAAGACGTGGGCCGACGGCGCGGACGTACTTCTTGCGCGGCACCGCGGAGGCGGTGCCCGAAGCAACGGATGACATCGAATATTTCCTAGCGAGATTGATTGACTACAACACAGGGCGTCGATCCCCGCCGCGCGGGAATCATCGCGACCTGACCGAAACCGTTCACAGGCTTCGGTCCAACGTCACACCATCGATCGTCGCAATGGATCGCGCTGCGCGGGCGGGAGAACTTGGGATAGACTTCCAGCCTATCTGTTCAGCAGCGACAGGCTGGAATCCTATCCCACTCTCCAACAGACCGACCGTCGGCAAAACAAGATGCCGGCGGTTTGACGTTAGCGACGACGAACGAACTAGGCCTGGGGAGGTCGCTCGATCGGGTGCGCGTGACCGCTAGGAAGGATCAAAGAATCGTCGCGACCAAACCGCACCGGGAACAATTCCGGCTGGGGGCGGTGATCCGACGGGCAAACCGCGTCGTGATGGTCACGTTGGACCTGGGTCGCCGGCGGTAACGGGGGCACACTCGGCCCAGAAGGTGACTGCCGACACAACGGACCGTCACACGATCGCGGAGCCGAGGGTTCGTCGACAACGTCGCCACCCTGCTGTGACATCGCGTGCGGTGACATCGAAACATCATCCGGATGGGCCAACCAATCGCCACAACTTGCATCGGCACGGCGCGACGTCAGCACGCTCGCCGTGAAGAGGACAAGAAGGAGTAGACAGAGATGACGCAACATTAGGCCCGGTTCAGTGTAGACGATCGACCCCTTAAGGCTATCGCGTGGCCATCCCGATGTCAACGAAATGTTCGCCGGAACGATGATCACTGCCCCCCCCAGAAAGGGCCGCGATGTGAAGCACCGTTGTAGCGGAACGGCGCGAGCGGGCTGTCGATTTAGTCGGGATCTGCTGAGTCAACGGTGAGCCGCTGGCCGTGAGGCCTCGGGCTGCGTCTGAGTGCCCGGCCGCTTACGCGTCGCGGCTCACAAAAACGACAGACCGCGAGCCGTCCGGTTTCAGCGTGTCAGCCTCGGAGGGCTCGCGCCGTGCCGCTAGCCAATGTTTCCCAGAAGTGGCACTGCGCTGACCTCCGACTACAACCCTTTCACGATCCGGCTGATCGCTTTGAATTGGGGATGATCGGCGGTGCCGAGCCACTGGAACAGGACCGATTCTAAACTGGTGATCGTCACGCCCAGCGAACGCATCTGCTCGATCGCCAGTTCATGTTCCCATCCCCCGCGCGCCGCAACCGCCTCGGCGACAACGACCGGATGCAGCCCTTCTTCGACCAGATCCAGCACCGTCTGCAAGACGCAGACGTGGGTTTCGATCCCGCAGATCAGAATCTGGTCGCGTCCGGCGGCAATCCACGCGTCCAGCTCGCGGCGGCAAACCGCGGACGAGAAATCCAGCTTCTCTTCGGCGTTGGGAAACCGGCCATCGAGCGGCTCGACCAATCCGCCAAGCCCTTTTGGGTATTGCACGGTCGCCGCCGAGGGAATCTCCAACAACTCCGCCGCTGCCAGCAACGACTCGGTGAACTGCACCGCGTCCTCACCGGAGGGGACGACCGGAACCAGTTTCTCTTGAAAATCGATCACCAACACGGCCGAACGTTCGGCAAACAATCGGCGCGTGGACAACTGGTGCGGCATGCTAAACCTCGGGGAGAGCGTTCGACGATCGGGCTCAGTCGCCCGATTTCGACTTGCCACTCGGCTTGGATTTCGAATCGCCGGACTTGGACTCGGACTTCGACTCGGTCGACTTCTTGTCCGCCTTGGCAGCCTTCTTGTAGCCCTCGCTGCGATAATCGGTTTGATAAAAACCGCTGCCCTTGAACACGATCGCGGCACCGCTGCCGAACAACCGCTTCAGTTTCAATTTACCGCACTCCGGGCACTTCTTCTTGACCGGATCGTTGATGCCTTGGAACAGTTCCATTTCGTGTCCGCAGGCACCGCATTCGTAGTCATAGGTCGGCATCGATGTGATTCCAATGATAGATGAATTGCAAAACCAAACTTTTGGTTAGTGTTTTGAGTGTGTCTAACCTTGAAGCGATTCCTGGTCGCTGCGATGCAGCGACAGCGGGGCGGCTAAAGCCTTCACACCAACGCTGCTGACGAAGCGTTAGGCGGGGCCGGTGCTGACGACGACTTGGCTGGGCCGGATCACGCGATCGTGCAGTTTGAATCCACAAACGGCCACGTGTGCCACTTTGCCGCTTTCGACGTCGCTGGGGATCTGCGAAATCGCTTCGTGTACATTCGGGTCAAAGACTTCGCCTTCGGCCGGGATTTGGACGACGCCGTGCTTGCCGAGCACGTCATCCATCTGCTTGATCACCATGGCAACGCCCTCCAACAAGCCGCTGCCTTGCTCGCCCGACTGTGCCGCGTCGATCGCACGGCTCAAGTTATCGCGGACCTGCAACAGGTCGACGATCAAATCGGTGGAGGCGAATTTGACCTGATCTTCGAAATCCCGCCGCATCCGCTTGCGGAAATTTTCGGCTTCGGCTTGAGCCTGCAAGACACGCTTGTCGGCTTCGGCGGCGGCCGTTCGCAACTGCTCCATTTCCTCATCGCGCGTCGGCGGCGCATCGGCGACCGACTCATCGAGAAACGCTTCGTCGGTCGTTTGCTGCTCGGCTGCCGAGACGTCTTCACTGGACGGGATGTCGTTTTCCAGTTCTGTCTTTCCGTCAGTATTCATGATTTGCAATCGCAGATTAAATGAACGTTACAAAATGACCTAAAACAGGTCCGCTACCTTTTCGAGAAATGTTTTCCGATGCGGCAACACGGATTCGGAATCCAGATCGGCCAGTTTCCGCAACAGCTCTTCCTGCTCTGCGGACAGGTGCTTGGGGACCTCGATGAAGACCTGCACCAACAAATCGCCGACTCGGCCGCCGCGGGGATCGACCACGCCCTTGCCGCGAACGGTGAACACTTCGCCGTTCTGCGTGCCCGGCTCGATCCGCAATTTCTCAGGGCCATCGAGCGTCGGGATCTCGATCTCGGCGCCCAGGGCGGCCTGGCTGTAGGAGATCGGCAGCTGCAGGATCAAACTGCTGCCGTCGCGTTTGAACAGCTCGTGCTCTTTGACGGTGATAAAACAATAGCAATCCCCGGGCGGGCCGCCGTCGGGACTCGCTTCGCCTTCACCTTGCACACGCACCCGCATCCCGTCGTCGACACCGGCGGGAATCTCGACCGTCAGTTCGGCCTTCTCGGACTGCAATCCGCTGCCGTGACAATCGCTACAGGGTTGGCTGATCTGTTGCCCGGCACCGCCGCAATGGGGACAGGCGGTTTGCACCCGCAGAATCCCGGCCGACTGCACCACTTGCCCGCGTCCACCGCAGGTCGCACAGGTCTCTGGCTGACTGCCGGGGGCTGCACCGCTGCCGGCACAGGTCTTGCAACCGACGTTGCGACGAAACGAGAGATCTTTGCTGACGCCCTTGGCGGCTTCATCCAAGGTCAACGTGACGTTGCAGCGGATGTCGGCACCGCGCCGTGCTCGCCGCCGCCGGCCACCGCCGCCGCCGCGTCCGCCGAACAAATCGCCGAACATGCCGCCGCCACCGAACATCTCTCCGAAGGCTTCGAAGATGTCCTCGACGTCGTTAAACTGGCTCTGCGCCCCATCCACGCCGGCGTGCCCGAAACGGTCATAGCGAGCGCGTTTGTCGGCATCACTCAAGACCTCGTAAGCCTCCGATGCCTCTTTAAAACGCTCGACGGCGTCTTCGGCTTTACTGCTATCGGGATGGTACCTGATCGCCAGCTTTCGATAGGCGCGATCGATCTCGGTTTTGCCAGCACCCCGGTCGACACCAAGGATTTCGTAATAACATTGCTTTTCGCTCATCATCAACCACGGCACATGCCGTTGGGGTGGCGACGCCGCCACGTCGCATGAGGATCGGACAAAAAAGCGGGCCGCATGCCGATGGTTAGGCAGCGACCCGCTGTTGTAAATGCAAGTCTCCGGGGTCGGCTACGCGACCACGCCTTCGACAGGAAGTCGGTCTTTGTCTTCCTGTTCAAAGTTCGTGACCAGTGCTTCGGTCGTCAGCAACAAACCGGCGATGCTGCCGGCGTTGGTCAACGCCGTTCGCACCACTTTGACCGGGTCGATGACGCCGGCTTTGTACATGTCGCCGTACTGACCGGTGTGGGCGTTGTACCCGATGTTGATGTCCTTTTGGCTCACCTCATCGACCACCACGCTTCCGTCGATCCCGCCGTTGTCGGCGATTTGCTTCATCGGGGCGCTGAGTGCATGGAGCACGATTTCGACGCCGATCTTCTCGTCGCCCTTGGCCTTCGACTTGGCCGCCTGGACCGCTTCGGCACAACGCACCAAGGCGACGCCGCCGCCGGGCAGAATGCCTTCTTCGACGGCCGCACGAGTCGCGTGCAAGGCGTCTTCCAAACGCGCCTTGGTTTGCTTCATCTCGGCTTCGGTCTCGGCACCGACGCTGACAACCGCAACGCCACCGGCCAGCTTGGCCAATCGCTCTTGGTACTTTTCTTTGTCGTAATCGCTGTCGGTCTGCTCGATTTGAGCCCGAATTTGGGCCACACGCTGATCGATGTCGCTGCGTTTTCCGCCGCCTTCGATGATCGTGGTGCTGCCCTTGTCGACCGTCACGTTCTTGGCGCGACCGAGTTGTTCCAGCGTGACGTTTTCCAGCTGAATCCCGAGGTCTTCGCTGATCAACGTTCCGCCGGTCAGCGTCGCGATGTCACCCAGCATCGCCTTGCGGCGATCGCCAAACCCGGGTGCCTTGACGGCACAGACGTTCAACGTGCCACGCAGCTTGTTGACCACCAGCAACGTCAATGCTTCGGCGTCGACGTCTTCGGAAATGATCAACAACGGCTGGCCGGTTTGAGCCGTTTTCTCCAGCAACGGAACCAGGTCGCGGATGTTGCTGATTTTCTTTTCATACAGCAGCACCAACGCGTTTTCCAGGTTCGCTTCCATCGTGCCGGGATCGGTGATGAAGTACGGGGAAATGTATCCCTTGTCGAACTGCATCCCGTCGACATAGTTGACTTCGGTCGTTCGCGATTTGCCTTCTTCGACCGTGATCACACCGTCTTTCCCGACGCGTTCGAGCGCGTCGGCCAACAGACTGCCGATCTCGTTGTCGTTGTTGGCACTGATCGCGCCGACGTTGGCGACTTCCGCCTTGTCCTGAACCGGACGGCCGATTTCGTGCAACTGGTCGCAAGCCGCTTGGACGGCTTTATCGATCCCACGACGGATCGCGGCGGGATTGCTTCCCGCGACGATGTTGCGAAGGCCTTCTTTGAAGATGGCCCGGGCGAGCACGGTCGCGGTGGTCGTGCCGTCACCGGCCAAGTCACTCGTTTTCTGAGCGACTTCGATGACCAGCTTCGCACCCATGTTCTCGAAACGGTCTTCGAGTTCGATTTCTTTTGCCACCGTGACACCATCTTTGGTCACGGTCGGTCCGCCGAACGATTTGTCGATGATGACGTTGCGGCCGGTCGGGCCCATCGTCACCGCGACGGCGTCGGCCAGTTTGTCAATGCCGGCCAGCATGCGTGCGCGTGCGTGGTCTTCGAATAGGAGTTGTTTAGCCACGAGAGGATTCCTCAATCAATGTAAACGAGTGCTGAATGAACGCATCCAAAAACACCTGGACTCGGCCCGCCGAACGTCCTGCCGCCGCGTCGGCGCGGGGCAGGGCAGGGCAGGCAGTCGCGGGTGTCACTACAGGACCTTTGCCAGGATGTCGCTCTCGCGAAGGATCTTCATCTCTTGTCCATCGACCTCGATGTCGCTTCCGCCGTACTTTCCGTAGATCACCGTGTCGCCGACGTCGACGCTGAGCGTGCCGCGGCTGCCGCTTTCGAGCAGCTTGCCGGGGCCGACGGCGACGATCGTGCCGCGTTGCGGCTTTTCCTTGGCCGAATCGGGAAGCACGATTCCACCGGCGGTGGTCGTTTCAGCTTCGACGGGTTGAACAACGACTCGGTCATCGAGCGGACGCAGTTTTGGTTTTGCCATGATTAGTTGTGATTTCGAAAGGTGTGTGATTGAATTGTTTCGCTTGCGATCGCGACGCCGCCGAGAGTTTCCGCTGAGAATTTCGGTTGTGCGGGTTTCCGCTATGCGGCGTCGTTCAAGTGGGGCAGAGCAGGGAAGGGCAGGGCAGTGTGTCGATCGCGACACCACCGCCCGCTGAACCTGCGACCGGCCGCCGGGTTACATCATGCCCGGCATGCCACCCATACCGCCCATGCCACCCATACCCGGCATTCCGCCACCCATGCCGCCCATGCCCGGCATTCCGCCGCCCATGCCGTGATCATGGTGATGGTCGCCACCGCCTTCTTCTTCTTCGACGGGGATTTCGGTGACCAGCGACTCGGTCGTCAGCAACAGTGCGGCGACGCTGGCCGCATTGGCCAGTGACGTCCGTACCACCTTGGCCGGATCGACGATCCCGGCGTCCAACAGGTCGCAATACTTTTCCGCGTTGGCGTCATAGCCTTCGGTCTTGCCCTTGAGTTGCAAGACGCGATTGACCACGACGGCTCCGTCGAGTCCGGCGTTGTTGGCGATCGCACGCAGCGGTTGGTCGAGCACGTTGCGGATGATCCGAACGCCGAGCGACTCGTCGCCTTCGATCGATTTCTCGAGCTTTTCCACCGCGGCTCGGCACCGCAGCAGGGTCGTGCCGCCGCCGGGAACGATGCCTTCTTCGAGAGCCGCTTGGGTTGCCGCGCGGGCGTCGTCGATCAGCGCCTTGCGTTCTTTCATTTCCGTTTCGGTTGCGGCACCGACGTTGATCTGGGCCACACCGCCGGCCAGCTTGGCCAAACGCTCTTGCAGTTTCTCGCGATCGTAGTCGCTGTCGGTTTGCTCGATCTCACGTCGGATTTGCTCGACGCGTCCATCGATGTCCGACTTCTTGCCGGCGCCACCGACCATGGTGGTCGCGTCGCTGGTGATGCGGATCTTTTTGGCACGCCCCAGATCGGACAGTTTGACGCTTTCCAGGTCGATTCCGAGATCCTTGAAGATCGCTTTGCCGCCGGTCAACGCCGCGATGTCGCCCAAGATGGCTTTGCGACGGTCGCCGTAACCGGGTGCCTTGACGGCAGCGGCCGAGATGATACCGCGCATCTTGTTGACGACCAACGTCGCCAACGCTTCGCCTTCGACGTCTTCGGCGATCACCAGCAAGGGTTTCTTTTCCTTGCTGATCGCTTCCAACAGCGGAATCATTTTTTTGTTGTTGCTGATCTTCTCTTCAAACAACAACACGTAGCAGTCTTCCAACTCGACCGACACTTCGTCCTGGTTGGTGACGAAGTGCGGCGACAGGAAGCCGCGATCGAACTGCATGCCCTCGACGATGTCGACATAGGTTTCGTTCGAGCGGCCTTCTTCGACGGTGATGACACCGTTCTTGCCGACCTTGGTGAAGGCGTTGGCGAGGACGTCACCGATGGTCGGGTCGTTGTTCCCGGCGATCGTGGCGATCTGCTTGATCTCACTCTTGCTCTTTTCATTGACGGGCTTGGCGAGCTTTTTGATTTGCGCCGCCGCAGCCTCCACACCCTTGCTGATCCCACGCGAGAGAGCCATCGGATCGGCGCCGGTGGCGACCATCTTCAGCCCTTCGCGAAAGATCGCTTCGGCCAACACGGTCGCAGTCGTGGTCCCGTCACCGGCGACATCGTTGGTCTTGCTGGCAGCCTCTTTGACCAGCTGCGCCCCCAAGTTTTCGAAGGGGTCATCCAACTCGATATCTTCGGCGACGGTCACACCGTCTTTGGTCACTTTGGGCGATCCCCAGCCTTTGTCGAGCACCGCGTTCCGGCCGCGTGGACCGAGCGTGCTCTTGACGGCTCGCGCCAGTTTACTGACGCCGGCCAACAGTGGCCCGCGGGCGTCGTCGTCGAAAACGATTTGCTTTGCCACGACGTTGTTTCTCCTGTGGTTTACAACGCACCCCGGACCGGACGCGGTGCGGCTCAACCGAGCCGGCACGTCTGCCGAGGTGATCAATAAGGGGGAAATGGATTGGACCGGCGACCGTTTGCGCCGGAAGTGTTTCGTGCAGGCGGATTCGCTCCGTCGCCCAGATCCAACCGTGGTGCGGCTGGACTGCTCTCGCGCCCCCGGTGGCAGGCGACGCAAATCAAATTCGGCGACGGAATGACAGTTCCGCTGAATGACCGCCACGGATAGCAACCGGCGTGCCAAGCCGGCCTTTGCCCTGCAAAAAATGCCCGACTCCTCCGTTCTCTCCCATCGCAACTGCGAAGAAACGCCGTTGGGGAGCAAAAAATGGGGCGGGCCACGAAATTCGCAGCGGGGCCGGAGAGATTAACGCTCGTGCCACGTTGGCAGAAGGCCCCAAACCGAAAAGCCGCCGAGAATGTCGCTCGGACAGAGCCCCCCCGCAGAGCCCCGGCGGCCGCAACTGTCGCACGTTCGCGCCCGAGATCCCCCAATCCCGTTACGACCGTCAAACGCCCGCCCGAATCGCTTTCCAACTCGCCAACTGGGGTCATCCAAACATTGACCCAAGACCATCTGCGGCGTCCACTTCTCCGGGAACGCTGTGGACTTTCCGCAACCGAGATCCCCCCAAACGATTGACTCGCCCCCAAACGCCGTTCACGGATATCGTCGCATGTCGACTGGCCGACTGCCCCTTCGCACCCTGACCACCACCATCGCCGTCTCGCTCGCGTCGCTCTGCGGAGCCGACGCCTGCCAAGCCGGCTGCTTGGATTGGCTGTTCGGCCGATCGGCGACCTACACCGCCAACTACCCCTATGCCTACCCGGTCGCCGGAACCCCGGTCGCCGGAACCCCGGTCGCCGGAACCCCGGTCGTCGGAACCCAGGTGAGCACGGCGCCGATCACACCCGCGCCGTTCCGCTCCGGCGTCGTCCAGGCCCAACGCCCGGCCTACAACGCGCCCCTGACCGCCGTCTCGGCAATGACGACCGTCCAATCGTTTGACAACCCGTCGGTCTACACGGGCATGCCGGTCAACTCGACGCCGCAATACGGCTCGCCACAGTATTCCGCCCAGCGACTGCCGATCACCCGTTACGCACCGACGACGACCATCGCGCCACAAACGACCAACGCGTACCGCTTGCCGATCGTGTCGGGCCAGACCTACACGCAACCCTACACGACGGCCAACCGCGTCCCGATCAGCAGTACGTTGCGCGGCACCGCCGGCGTCAACCCGATCACGCCGACGCCGGTCTACACGTCCAATTATCCCACCGGCGTCGCGCCGGTCACCTACAACGCCGCGCCCGCGACCTACGCGCCGCTCGTGCCGGTGGGACCGCAGCCGCCACGCCGCTTCGGATCGGGTCTGGCAAGGTTCTTCAACTCATTGCTGGGTCGGAACACCAACTACACCACGTCGTACTACCGGGCGCCGATCACCTATTACCGACCTGCAACGATGGTCGACCCGACCACCGGAACGACCGTCACGGTTCAACAACCGTGCAGCTCCTATGTCCAGCAACTGCAACGCGTGCCCTACAACTCGTCGCTGCCGCTTCAACCCGGAACCACGACGCTGCAAACCAGCCCCGGCGCCTGCTCGACCCCGATGCTGGGCAACACGTCACCGTCATCCTCGTTCCCCCTGGCCGGAACCCCCGGCAGCTTCGCTCCGCCATCGAGCGGCATCGGTCAAGTGGGCGGACAATTCGCCCCCGGCGCTCCGGGCATCACGACGATCCCCTCGACGATGCCCGATGCCGGCTACCCCAATGCGGCACCGCTGACCGGTGGCGCGTCCGGCAATGCCACCGGAAATGCAGACGACGATCCGGTGGGACGACCGGAACTGGAATCCGGCCGTCCGCCGCTGAACGGTTCGTCCAATGCAGCGCCGTCGGACAACGGATACCTGGACGATTCCTATGACACGGATGGCTACGGAGACGACCTGTACCCCTACGGAAACACTCCATCCGATCCCGGCCAAAGCGACGGCGATGCGGCGGACGACCCGAATCGTCCCGCGATCCAGTTGGACCCGCCGGTGACGCGGCAGATGCGAACCCCGGATCCGAGCGGCCGGTTCAGCCACAGCGAACAGTTCACGACGCGAACGCCGCCCTCGATGGCCAAACCACTCTCGCCCCCGGCATCCGACTCGGAATCCGGCGAGTCTCAACTGAGCACCCTGCGACCGATCGGTGTTCCCTCCGGGCCGCCAACGATGACGGGCCCGATGAGTCTGACGAACCCACAGGCCGGGACGGCTCCAAGTCGCGAACCAGCCCCGACACGGCGTGTGGTCCAGCCGCCTAGCACGCAACCCTTCCAAGCCCCACCGCTGCCGGCTCCGTCGGCTCGTGGTGCCGACCCCTCGGCACTGTTTCGCAACACCGAATCATCGGCCTCCTCTCGCAGCACGACACGGCCGCGAGTCAGCGTCCCCGTCCGCGAAGCGACCACGCGACACCAAAACGTACGGCAAGTCGCTGCTTGGGATGACACGGCTTGGGAAGAGACCACTCCGGCGATCACAACGACGCCCGCGACGCCGCGACGCCCGGCCCCCGTCCAACGCGACAGCGGCGGTTGGCTGCCGGCACGCTAGCGGTGCGTCAACTTTTGAGTTTTGGGTGCGTGACCCGAATGGCACCAGCAAGAGTGTTGGTGTGCATTCTTTAGAGACCGTCCAGCTTAAGGCGATCGCTTTTCTGATGTACGATGGCCCTTCCGGGCCGTCGCCCGTGGGGCTCTGCGCGACGACCTAGAAAGGACGTCGTACCCCCCTCCGCCGACCACCTCTCACCCATTCGGTCAGGTCATTCAGATTTGTCGCGTTTCGCGCTAGCCCTACGGTCTCTTGGGGCGATGCCCCGTCGCTGCGATGCAGCGACCGGGAATCGCCTAAAGGCTAAACACCAACGGTTGCTGAATCCCTGGACGCGGATCCCACGGGCTCTCCCCGACAGAAGTTCGTCGCGCGCACCCGGTCGATCCGGCCGAGGACATCCGCTAACGTTCTGATTGGAAGCCCCGACGTGCTGCGGTCGCACGATTCCAAACCATCTCCCCTGAAGCGGAAGGTCACGCAACGATGGACAATGCCACCATCGCAAACGTTTTCGACGAACTCGCGGAACTGCTTGAATTCAAGGGCGAAAACCCGTTTCGCATCCGGGCGTACACGCAGGGCGCCAAAGCCATCCGCGACCTGGACGAATCGGTGGCCGACATCGTCGCCGATCCGAATCGAAAGTTAAGCGACCTGGCCGGCATCGGAAAAACACTTGCCGAGAAAACCGAAACGCTGCTGCAAACCGGCTCGCTGCCCCAACTGGAAAAGCTTCGAGAAGAGGTCCCCGAGGTTCTGATCCAAATGGCGCGGGTGCCAGGTCTGGGTGCCAAGAAAGCGGCCAAGCTGCAGAAGGAACTCGACATCGATTCACTCGCCGACCTTCGCGCCGCGTGCGAATCCGGCTCCGTCGCCAAGATCAAGGGTTTTGGCGAAAAAACGGCCCAAGCAATCTTGGACGGTTTGTCGATTGCCGAACAAGCCGCCGAGCGAATCCGCTGGGCCGAAGGCGACGCGTTGGCGCAATCGATCGGCCGACACATGGAATCGTGCCCGGCGATCGAGACCATGCAGTGGGCCGGATCCTACCGACGCGGACGCGAAACCATCGGCGACCTGGACCTGTTGGCTGTCGCCTCCGATCGCGACGCCGCAATGGATCACCTGGAAGCCTACGGCGACCGATCACAAACGATCGCCCGCGGCGACACCAAGATTTCGATCCGCGTCGGCAAAGCGTTCCAAGTCGACATGCGATGCGTCGATGCCAACCAGTTCGGCGCGGCGCTGCAGTACTTCACCGGATCGCAAGCCCACAACGTGCACACGCGGCGGATCGCCAAAGACAAGGGACTGAAAATCAACGAGTACGGCGTGTTCCGCGTCGAAGATGAAACGCAAATCGCCGGCGCCACCGAAGAGGATGTCTACGCTGCGATCGGTCTGCCGTGGATCGCTCCGGAACTGCGCGAAGACCGCAACGAATTCAAACTGGCCGCCGCCGGAGAGCTTCCCGAACTGATCACGCAAGACGACATTCGCGGCGACTTGCACATGCACACCACGGCAACGGACGGCCAGAACACGATCCGCGAAATGGCCGACGCCGCGATCGCGCGGGGGCTGAAGTACATCGCGATCACCGACCACAGCAAACGTGTGACGATGGCGATGGGGCTGGACGCCGATCGCTTGCGCGACCAGTGGGCGATGATCGATGAAATCCGGCCGGAGTACGAAGGGAAACTGGTGATCCTGAAAGGCATCGAATGCGACATCCTGGAATCCGGCGGCATGGATTTACCCGACGATGTCCTGGCCGAAGCCGATTGGGTGTTGGCCAGCGTCCACTATGGACAACGTCAACCGCGCGAGAAAATCACCGAACGGATTCTCGGCGCGATCGAAAACGAACACGTCGACTGCATCGCCCACCCGACCGGCCGACTGATCAATCGACGCCCGCCCTATGACGTCGACATGGATGCGGTGATGAAAGCCGCCGCGGCGGGTGGCACCCTGATGGAACTCAACGCCAACCCGGCCCGCCTGGACCTCAACGACGTGCACTTGGCGGCCGCGAAAAAGCTGGGCATCCCGATCGTCATCAGCACCGACGCGCACACCCTCGACGGCCTGGACGTGATGCAATACGGCATCAAACAAGCCCGCCGCGGAGGCCTGACCAAAGCCGACGTCGCCAACACGAAAACCTTCAAGCAGTTCGCCAAACTGCTGTAGTTTTCCGAGACCCGAGATGGGCTACGGCGAACAAACCGATCGATGGATCGACGTCGACCGAACGGAATCTAGACCGCGTGCGTTATACCCAGAATACCACAGGCTACACTCACACCACCCGGCAGGGAAATTTGTTACAATAGGGAACTTTGCTTACAACGTGGTTAGTTTTGGGGCAAGTTCAAGTGGATCAGCGCAAGCGACTAGCAACATTTGTACAGATTTCTGACCTTCACTTCGCGTCAATCGATCCACGAACCGGTGCACAGGTCGTCCCGGCGTGGTTGAACAAGATGTGGGCCAACGTGTCAATCTTTGATGGCCTACTTGGTCACAGTCACAAGTCACTCGTACAGCTTTCCCGCTATGTCGCGTCGATGCGCCGCCGCGAGAACGCCGAAGTGATCTTTACCGGTGACGTGACCAGTTGCGGCAGGCCCGACCAATTCGACCTCGCCGATGACTATTTGGCGACGCAGCTGCTGCCACCGATTGGGAACCACATCGGCTTGCATGCGTCGACATGGCGCGACTTAGGCATCGCAGGAAATCACGACCAATGGCCGGGTAATGGTTGGATGTTGGGGAATCCAAACGGAGCCGTCAACATTTACTTTTCCGGGCTGCCTGATGTCAGTCAAACGCGTCCGCTTCCTGACGGGCGACTCATTCGCTTTGTCCGCATCGACTCTGATGCAGACATTTCCCCTCATAGCTTAAACCGGGCCATGGCTCGAGGCGCGTTTCAGAGTCAATTGATGGTCGCTGATAAGATGCTAGACGGTCTGGGTCGCTGCGCAGACGAAATCCGGGTGATGTTAATCCATCATTCGTATCAATGCCGGGGCAAGACGCTGAGCATGAAATCTGCGTCACACCAGGCACTCAGTCATTTCTTGGCGGATCATCGCATCTCCGTGGTCATGACCGGGCACCTACACGTGCCGCTGGTACACCGATTTGTGCCGCCCGTGCCAGAATCAAACCGTGTCCTGGAAACACGATGCGGTACGACGACCCAAGCCGACCGAGTGCCACTTGAATGGAAATCAATCCGTGGCAAGTTTCCGAAAAGAGCGTTTCCGAAGAACACGCTGTTACTACACCGGCTATTCGCAGACAGCCGTGGTCAGGTGTTCTGGTCGGTGGAGGTAATTGAACGAACTCGCGTGGAGTTCAAGCCTGTAAAAGGATTGAAGCCCAAAGAGATCAAAGTCTATCCCTATGGCTGAATTGACGGGGCCGAGCATTGGGAATGCTGCTCCGAATAGCGTCGGGCAACTCGTAGCAACATGCCCGTCAATTCAACCGATGCGTCAATCCGTAAAGACAACCGCAGGCTCGCCCGCAGGCTCGACTCCCCGTGGTTGCGGTGTCAGGCGAACGTACAAATCTTGCACCGAATCGTTTTTCCCTCCCTCCTCCAGTCGCAACCTGACCCCATTCTGCCCCGCGATTTCGGTCTCGAAACCGAGAAACAACCTCGGTGTGAGTTGCGCGCAATCGATGACCCAATTCAATAGGCTGTGAGCGAATCCTGCCGAACATCCGACGTACTGTGATATTTCACGAACGAGCAAGTCCGTGGGTATCACTGGAGATGTGACTCCGGGAATCGATTCACCCTTAACTTGGATCTGCACTTCGCGCAACCCTCCATGCTCTCTCTGTTCAAGTAAAGAATCGACGAGTGTCGCGAATGAAATCTCAACGTCGGAACTTCCCTTAAAATCGATGGGAACTTTGATTAGACGCTCGGCAAGTTGCGCGATGGAATGGATGCTTTCAAATAACATGAATGGATTCAATCCGTTGGCAAGCAAGTCGCCGACAAAGGGCCATGCGTTCGTTTTCGATTCGCTTAACGACGCCTCACCGACAAAGTCATCCCACTCATCCTTTGCTCGATCGGTATCGGCACCATCGACAAATCGAGTACTCCAATTGGTCAACGAATCAGGCAAATTCGGCAGCAGGTAATTCAGGATCGCATCCACGATGGCAGAATCGTCTTCTGCCGATGCGATCCCAATGGCATCGTCCACCTCCTGTTCTTCTGGCGACAATGGAGAATCACCGCTGATCGCGCCGTACACCTTGGCGACCCACTGCGGATTGTCTTGTAACACCTTCAGCTCCTGATCGGTGAAGGTGACCTCCTCGAGCGAAAGAAGCTGCGAGACTTCTCGGTAACGATCATGGAGTTGATCCAACAAGACTTCTTCACCTGGAGAGAGAAAGACGTGTTTGAGAAAACC
The DNA here is from genome assembly GCF_007754155.1 of Stieleria neptunia. Classification (NCBI taxonomy): domain Bacteria; kingdom Pseudomonadati; phylum Planctomycetota; class Planctomycetia; order Pirellulales; family Pirellulaceae; genus Stieleria; species Stieleria neptunia. Next base: position 8,935,915 of record NZ_CP037423.1, read on the forward strand.
GGCCGTTGAAGTGTCCATCGTATGATTCCAATTTGTTGATCTTTTTCTTGTGCGCAACTTTCGTAGATTCGCCAATAAACGCGTACCATGACGATCGCGTATTTCCCGGACAACGTCCGTCGACAAACCAAACTTTGCGGCCGTTTCGGCGGGAGTGAGCAAGTCCGACCAGAGGGAATGCAAAACGGCCCAGTGATCTGCGGGAAATTGATCTTGCTGTCCGAATGCGACGGAAATACGGCCAATGGATTCGACCAAAAGTTCACGTAGTCGATAACGCGTCAATCCGTACGCCTTCGCGAGGGTCCGTTCGTCCGCGTTCGCTGACTGCACATACTCGGTAAAGATCGCTTGGTGCAGTTTCGGCAACTGCTTCAAGAAGTCACTGGTCAAGACTTCGTCTTCTTGTTCAATCGCCGACTCAATGGCTTCTTGCGACGGTCCTTGCATTCGAACCAGGTCGTTAACGCTCACCAAACTATGAGACCATCGCTTTTGTCTCGCGATTCGTCGCCGGGCAAAGCGCAGGAAAGCACCGTAGACATACGCCTTGATCGTCCCCTTCGTCGCATCAAATCGCTCAGCGATTCCAGGCCACTCTGAAACCAAGAATTCATTGATGTGATCGAACGCGTCCGAAGGCGGTGTCGCAAAACCATCACGCGATAATTTGGCGAGCACGTTAAAGAAAACAGGCTGACAATCTACATAGACCTTTTTCAAATGGATTTGTGAAGTATTGAATCTCTCTTTGGCCGTCCCACGTGCGGTGTCGACTACTTTGGGTTTCATTACGTACGGTCCTATGTCAGACGAACGCGAAGTCGCATCAACGATCAGCTCCCTCTTCACATCACTCGTTCTGAGAAAAATAGATCGCTACTGCTCTCGCCAACTGACAGAACAGCCTTCTCGAGTAGGGCTGCCGGTTGTGACGGGTGCTCCGTCGGGAAGTTTACCTAACAATTTCATCTGAAAGAAACGGCGATGAATCTATTGAGAGGAAAACAAATATGACCGTCGTGCCTGGTGCTGTACGGGCGTGAAATGGAGGCCTCATCGGATTCACCTTTTCTGAGATGTGGAATTTGTTCATGAACGAACATGTTTCGTTCGCTATGACCCTGTTGCAACGTGAGACCGCTGCGGTTGAGAAATGGCGTGAAAAATCTTTGTTTTTCAGCCTATTCCCCAAAAAACTGTGAAATCCGCGGGAAATCCACGCGGCTCGTTTCAAAATCTGTCCGCCGAATCTTCGCGTTTCAGGCGATTGCTGAATTCCTTGACTTTCCCCCATCCGGTGAAATGATCTCTCTGATTGCCCTCCCACCCTTGTCCCACCTCCTGAGCGATCCGTCCGAGCCGAGACTCCTTGGCTTGTTGCGTGCACGGCAATTGCGTTGCCCTCCTCCCCAACCATTCAGGATCCTGCACGATGGAAGATCCACAATTAATGAATGTCATTGCGCAGATCGCCCGATCCCTGTTGCCACCTTGTTCGCCCTACTGCAGGAATTATCCCGTAATAACGGTGCCCGCGAGTGAACACGGAATTCGCAGCTTTTGCGCCCAGCAACGAAGCCTAGAGCAAGAAATTTACTTCCGGTACTTGGCCGATCAGATAGACGATCGCGAGGATGCGGGTTATCGAAATGCGTTGATCGCGCTAGCAGACGAGCAAGCAAGCATTCGACGTCGGCAACTGTTCAAATCTTACACGGAGTATCGCTCCCGACACGCATGGAACAATCGCAACCAACAAAGCGTGGTTGTTGACCCGACAGACCTCACGGAACCGAATCGTATCAATGAGTGGAGCCAGGGAAACACCTTGTACAGAACGTTGCAGGCCGACATGGCAGTGCCGCAAAAAATTGTCCGACAATCGATTATCGACGATACGCGACTGAAGAGCGGACACGAGCTTCGATCGGTCAGTCGACAGATCGAGAAACTTGCGGAACAATACCTCCGTAGCGGGCAAGATCTGCTGATCGTGCTTCAAAGTCAGATCTCTCGTTACCTGGAACAGGACTATGGACAACATTGGTTGAGACACGTTCGATCACACTATCAAGAGGTTCACCGCCCTGTTACGAAATACAAATCGTTTCGCACGTGCTGGTACAAGTCGTTGCGGTATCGCTACCACTATTTAGACAAGCTCTCCCCGGTAGACGCCGTGCCATTTGTGAATTTTTCAGTTACCGGTGACCACGTTTACCTGCTGGATCAAAAACTGCATTTGGCCCATAGTTGCACAGATCCGGTTTGCCGTGACTTTTTCTTGCATCTTCAGTCACAAATGCCCAACTTCACCGCTTACCAGGTCCACTCGCAACGTGATCTCAACAACGACCCACGCTACACCGAGGACGTGTTGCGAGACTACTTAACGCGAAACAACAGACTGGAAGATGACGACTCTCGACCAGGATTCGATTTCGCTTGACACCCGTTCTCCCACACGTGTCTCGACTTAAATGACGTACACTTGGCCGCAGCGAGAACGCCGACGGCACCCCATCTCGGAACAGCCCTATGAGAAACGGAATGCAGCATCGCTCGATGCTACCGCTTGGCACCGCTCAGTGATCGAAGCACCTCGGGGTCGACCGTGTCGCTGATCGTCCGCACGGATCGTCCGCACGGATCCGTCCGTCATTAAGAACATCACGCTGTCACGTGACGACGGCCCGCCAAATCCGCGCGGGTGCCGGTTCAATCCCAATTCCACGCTTCGATAGGTATTGGGCTTTCCCCACGGTTCAAACTGACTGCGGACCTCGCCGATCATGATGATGCTGGACGTGTTCCCCTCATACTCTTGATAGCTGAACCCACGCATGTTTTCATTGGCCTCGAAATGACTCAGGCCAGTTCACTTCCATGGCCGGCAAGACGCGTCGGGCGAAGCCGATCCACCCGAACAGCAATGTCTGGCCCATTTGGAATCCACACCGCAGAAGCAACAACAACGCCGCCACCAAACTGCCGATCCGTCGAACCGGAAATCTCGGCTTCGGCAGGTCATCGGACTTGTCAGACGGCGACGGATCGGCTTCGTTCATGGTGAACCTTGATCGGGCGAGGCCGGGGATCCGGAGGGGTCCGGTCCGCTGTCCAATTCATAGGTGAATCCGTTCTGCTTCCAAGCGCCCGGCGTCAACAACTCGCGGGCTCCAGAGATCATGGTCAGCACAAGGGTAAAGACCAATCCCCATAAAGCGACGACCGCAAACGCTCGGACAAAATCGAGACGTGGCAAGCTGGGAACGCTGGACGCTAGCGAATTCCAAAGAAATTTGACCGCAAAAATAGACGCGAGCAGTCCCACGCCAAAAAAAAGAGATCGATTCGAGCCGCAATTTCGTTTCGTACGACTGGACCCAACGCGTTTCCAGGTCCGACGGCAGCACACTCGGCATCCCTGCCTGCGATGCCACAGGAACAGCGATCAAGAATAAGGCAAACGAAACGACGAAGGACGGTTTAGAAAACAAAAATCACCCCCCGTTTCAAGCACTTGGTGGCACGGCCTTTACGCAAGCAAACAGATTTCAAGAGACACAACCGTCATCAACCGAGATGCCAATTGTAATGGAATGATGCATTCGGCGCGCGGTCGCGACGAACTCAATGCCACCGCGAGTGGGCGGCCCAATCAATCCGAACCGCGCAAGCCCAGTCGCCGACGCCCCAGTCGCCCATCATCCCGCCCCCATCGTCTTGCCCCCATCGTCTTGCCACGCCGTTACCGACGGCCCCATGCCCCCTAAAACAGCACGCAAATCGAACTGGGGACATAGACCGCGTCTCGGGTGAACTGCAACTCGCCGGTGTCTTGGTTGATCTTAAAAATCGCGACCGTGTTGGAAGCTTGACCGGCGGCCAGCAACCACTTGCCCGACGGATCCAAGTTAAAATTCCTCGGCCACGCGCCGCGAATCGGTTCGACTTCGACCAGGCTTAACTTGCCCGTCGATGCGTCAACGGAATAAACCGTGATCGTGTCGTTGCCGCGATTGGCCGCGTAGACAAACTTGCCATTGGGATGAACGCGAATCTCGGAGGAACTGTTGAAGACCTCCTTCGCCTTGACCGCTTCGCTCAGCGTTTCGATCGTTTGGATGGGCGTCATCGTCCCGGCCTGGGCGTCGTAATCGAACACCGTGACCGAGAGTGCCAACTCGTTGAGCACGTAGATCGTCTTTTCGTTCGGATGGAACTTCATGTGCCGTGGCCCACTGCCGGGAGGGCAGATGCCGTAACCGTGCGGCTGCAAGCTGGCGTTGCTGGTATCCAGTTTGTAGATGACGACCTTGTCCAACCCCAGGTCGGGAACGAAGGCGAAACGATCATCCGGTGAGGTTCCCGTCCAGTGGGCGTGAGCGGTGTCCTGGCGGTTCGGGATCACGCCGGATCCGACCGGGTGTTTTTGCAGATCGGTTCGTTTGACCAGGCTGCCTGAATCGTCCAGCGAAAAGCAGGCGGTCGATCCCGCCCCGTACTGCGCCGACAAGACGACTTTGCCATCGCGGCTGACCGAAACATGAGCCGCGCCGCCGTCGCCGATCGGCACACTGCTGTCTTTGACCAGCGTCGCCTCTCCGCCACCGCCTTCGATTGCGTAGGCGACGATCGCTGGCGTCCCGTCATCGCTGGCGGCGGCGTAAAGCATCTTGCCGCTGGGGTGTTTCGCCAAGAACCCCGGGCTGCCGACTTCGGCCGCGAGTTCCACGTCGGTCAGCTTGCCGCTGTCGGTGTCGAACTTCCCGTGATAGATCCCCTTGCTGGGTCCCCGTCGCGACGTCGAGGTTCCGAACCAAACATCGACCGTCTCGGCGGCGGCGGGGACCGAAACAACAGACGTCATGAAGAAACCTGTACAGAGCGTGAGGGATCGAATTGAGAGAGACCAAGGGCGGAGTTTCATGGGAGTGTGTTTGACGTGGGGTGACGGGTCGTGGTGGGTGCAAAGTGCGGTCGAGGCGTGAAACAGCGGCGGCGTGAAACCGCAGCGGCCGCCAGACATTCCGCACAACCGTCAAATTCTACTCAATTGTTTCAGCGGCGATTCCGATACCGTGAATGACAAGCTCTCTTTACGCACTTCACGAGATGGACGCATGCTGCGCGGACACATCAAATCATTCGCTCTCTACTCGCTCGCCACGCTACTGGTTGCCAGTCCCGTCACGGCGGCAACCCCCGGTGACGCGTCCCGCCGAGCGGCCGCGCGAGCCACATCGGCGCGGGAGTCGGATTCGACAACCACGTCGCAAAACGTGACCGCGTCGGTCCGCAACGCGCTGGGCTTGCGACCCATGGGCGAAAAAGAACCGATCCGGCAAGTCGTCGGCAAGCAGCCGACGGCTCCGAAAGTCGACCCGAATCGCAGCCTGTCGCTGATTCCCAGCCTGTTCGGGGGCAGCCATCGAGCAACCGCGAGCAAGACGACCACCCAAGCCAGGACCGCACCGCGAACCTCGACCCCTCAACCGGCCAATCAAGCGGTTCAGTCCAGGGGCATCCTGGGCGACATTTTTGGATCACGCCCCGGCCGCACCGAAACTGCCGCGCGACCGGCCGAAACCCCGCCCCCGACGGTCGACTGGCAGGGCATTCCGTACCACCAAGCGCGATCCAAATCACCCGCCAAAGGGCCCACGCCGATTCGCGATCCACGTCCCAATGAAACACGTTTCAACGGCCCATCGCAACTCGCGACGCGCCCGTCAACGCCATCGCCGACCCATGCCAGCCCGCGGATGAGTCCGGCGATTCCCCAGCCCCCGGCCCTGGCAGCCGCTCCGTCCAGCCGTCGAACCGCTCCGCCCCAGACCGCCCCCAGCCGAGTTCAACGCGACGACAACGCCGCGCTGTCGATCCTGTCGAGCAGCCGACGGTCCGGCCGCCGCGACGTCCCCACCCTGGATGCCTCCGAAATCGCCGCCGCCCAAAAAGCGAGCGTCGCAAGCAAAACCTTGGTGCCGAAGGTGGCCAAACGCGATGTCTCACCAGAGCCCCAACCGGAAACGCAATCCAAGCCTGTCCCCCAGCCCAAGCTGAATCCCCCCACGCCCAAGCCCGCGCTGGCCAAAACCGAACCCAAACCGGCAACGCCTAAACCGGTGGCCGCCAAGCCCGCCCGTCAGCCCACGCCGCCCAACAGAACTCCGGCTGCCGACATCGCGATCAATCCGCAGCCTAAACCGCAGCCAGCATCCCAGCCGGCGTCCGTCGCGACGTTGCCTGAATCCGCCGCCGAGCCCGAATCCGGCACGAGCGTGGACGCCATCGCAGCGTCGCAAAGCGGCGAATCGATGATTGCTGCGGCCCCGCAACGATCCGTCCCCCAACCGGCGCCGACGGCCCAGGCTGACGTGGCTGCCAAGAATGCGATTGCTGCCCCGGCGGAAATCGCGGCCGCAACGCCGCCCGAGACGCGACGCGAGACCAGCGTTTCACCCCAGTTTGCCGACGCACCGATGCCGATGCAGCCCGAACCGGCCGACACCGCGTCTGCACCGACAGCGGAAGCCGCCATCGCGTTGAACGCCCCGAATCCGAAACCGGCAACGCCAAAACCGGCGCCCCCGCAACCGGCGCCCCCGCAACCGGCGCCCCCGCAACCGGCGACGCCCAATCTGACGACACCGGCTGCAGCACCGCCTGCGGAACTGGCGGCGACGCCCCAGCCACAGTCCGTGCCCCTGTCGCCGACCGACCTGGCGACGCCGCAACGGGCCGCGCCCCCCATGCCCGCTCCGGCCGCACCCCAATTCGGGCCGACCGGATCGGTTGCCGGACATCGCATCGGCCCTCCGGCCTCCTCGTTCCAACCGCGGCCCCAACCCCGCGCGGCCTTGAACCCGGCACACCTGCCGTTCGGCCCCGCGGCCGCCCCGATCGGTTCAGGCGTGGCCAACAGCGCCCAGGCGGCCACCGCGCCGGCCGCGCCGAGGACGATCCCGACCGCGCCGATGACGGTGCAGCCGTATGCCCCGACGCAACCGATCTCACAAAACCCTTACATCTACGGTCACTATCCCAACCCGACGCCTCCGCAGTCTCGCACCGCACCGCAGGGCACTTTGCCTGGCGCGGCACCGCAGCTGGCTCAGCAACCGACCATCTCCGTCGGACCCGATCGGCGGTACGCCCCAACGACTGCCCCGGCGCCGACTCGCCCCAGCGGCAGCCAGCTGGGTGCCCCCATGGCATCCATGCCCGCACCGCCGACGAAGCCTGTTTCGGCCGCGCCGCAGCACCCCGCGCCGCAGCACCCCGCGCCGCAGTACTCCGCGCCGCCGCAATCCGCGCCGCAATCCGCGCCGCCGGCCGCATCCACCGTGGCGATCGACCAACCGTTCCAAGCCCCCTCGCAACCGCGCCCGTCCGTCAGCGAATCGTCCGTCAGCGAATCGGCAGCCAATCAGTTGCTTGCCGGCCATACCGCGGTCGCCTCGGAACTGCCGGGACTGCGCGTGGTCACCCACGGCCCGTCCAGCGTGATCATTCGGCAGACGCACGAGTTTGAAATCCGTGTGGAGAACCGCGGTGCGATCGACGCGGAAGGATTGATGGTCCGCGCCGTCGTCCCCGATTGGGCAGACATCAAAGGACAAAGCACAACCCGTGGCGACATTGACAGCCAAGGTTTGAAAGCGGGCGACCGCTTGGTCTGGACCCTCGACACATTGCCCGCCGGCAAGACTGAAAAACTGTTCCTGCGGCTGCAAGCCCGCCAGAGCGGCACCCATCGATTGGATGTCGACTGGACGCTGACGCCACAGACCAGCGTCGCAAAGGTCCACGTCCGCGAGCCCCTGCTGGACCTGTTGATCGAAGGCCCCGAGGAGGTCGTCTACGGCGAATCGCAAACCTACAAGGTACGCGTGCTGAACCCCGGCGACGGCCTGGCGCCCAACGTCGTGTTCACCTTGTCGCCCAATTCATCGACGCCACAAACACAGCGAATCGGTGACATCCCCAGCGGCAAAGAAGCCCAGTTCGAAGTCGAACTGACGGCCCAAGACCTGGGCGACTTGAAAATCCACGGCCTCGCCGCCGGGGACCTGGGCCTGAAGGCGCAAGCCGAAAAGACCATTCAGGTTTCGGCCGCCGAATTGGAAGCCGTCCTGGCCGGCCCCGAAGCGAAGTACCAGAACACCGACGCGATCTACCACCTGCAGATCAGCAACAAGGGCAAGGCGACGTGCAAGAACGTCACCGCCAGCCTGGGGCTGCCGCCGGGAATCCACTATCAAGGCGGAATCGACATCGCGCGAAAACAAGGCACCCAGCTGACCTGGGAAATCGAATCGCTGCCGCCGGGTGCGTCACGCGATTATGAATTCTCGTGCAGCATGGTTTCGCCGGGAAAACAGACCTTTGATTTCACCGCCGCCGGCAGTGCCGCGGGCAAGACGGCCGTCGCCTTGGACACGCAAGTCGAATCGATCGCCGATCTCGTGATGACCCTGCAAGACCCCGCCGCTCCGGCACCGGTCGGTTCAGAAGTCGTCTACGAAATCGTGATCAGGAACCGCGGCAGCCGCCAAGCCAACGGCGTCCGTGCGATCGCACAGTTCAGCAACGGCATCGAACCGCGTCGCATCGAAGGCCACTCGGGCCAAGTCCTGACCGGCCAAGTGCTGCTGGACCCGATCGAAACGATCCGTCCCGGCGAAGAGATTCACATCCGCGTGATCGCCGAAGCCGAAAGCGAAGGCCACCACCGTTTCCGAACCGAAATCCGCTCGGGTGAAACCGTCCTGGTGGCCGAGGAAGCGACGCAATTCCTCAGCAAACGCGGCGAACGCGTCAGCCGACGAAGCTCCAGCAGCAGCCGCTAGCGACCGGTCAGCCGAAGTGGCGTAAGCTTCCAGCTTGCGTGCAATGCCATCAACATTGACGCCGAGCGGGGTGTTTTTTGTTAGCGGCAGGGCGCGAGCCCTCCGGTCTTTCACGGTGTTTTTCAAACGCGACCGGACGGCTCGCGCCGTTCCGCTAACCGTTCGGAGCCAAAGTCGCTGGCTTCCCGATTGCGATTGCCCCCCGGGCGAATGGGAACCAACGGCAATGCTTTTCCACCAGCGGGTGAATTTCTGCGAAGATCTCTCCAGACAGGGGCTCTTCCTTGTCTAGCACCCCAACACGCCGCCCCCAACGCCCCGAGCCGTCACATGCGAACCCTGCTCACCATCGCCCTGGCCGCTTCGCTATGCTTTGAATTTCATCATCCTGTGGGCCATTCCGAGGACCCGACCGTGACGGACGCCTCCAATTTCAACGTGCCGCTGAAAACCACCCATTTCAACCAAACGTGGACGGACCATCTGTGGCGTGACGGCTACCGCGTGCAACAAAACGCGTTGACGGGGCACTGGCGATTGATCGACGCTGACAGCTATCGCCGTGCCTGGGGCAGCAAACAACAATGCGTCGATTCGCTCAATCAAAAATGCCCCAAAACCGCCCAGACGGCTGGCAAACACCACGTGATCCTGCTGCACGGATTGATGCGGACCAGCGGCAGCATGAAAGCGTTGGAAACACAACTCGCCGACAACGGGTATCCGCACGCGATCCGATTTTCCTACGCCAGCACCCGCGGTTCGATCGGAGACCACGCCGCCGCACTGCGTGAGCTGCTCGAAGACCTGCCCAGCGAAGACACGTTCAGTTTCGTCGGTCACAGCATGGGAAACATTGTGGTCCGTCACCTCATCGGCGACCTGCAAACCGACGGGGACCCGCACCAGATTCTGCCGCGTTGTGAATCGATGATCATGCTGGGGCCTCCCAACCAGGGCGCCATGATCGCCCAGCGGCTGGCGCCGACCAAAGTCTTTGGCTGGGTGACCGGTCGAGGCGGGATGGAACTGGGCGCAAACTGGAAACAGCTTGCCCCCAAACTGGCCGTCCCGCCGTTCCCATTCCACATCATCGCCGGCGACGTCACGACGCCCGTGGCCAATCCGTTGGTCGATGGCGAAGGAGACTTTGTGGTCGGGATCGAAGAAGCCAAACTCGACGGCGCCAAGAGCTTTACGACCGTCCCCGTGCTGCACAGCTTCCTGATGGACAATGCCGACGTGATGGAAAAGACGATCCAACTGCTCAAGCAGGAAGCCTCGCCGTCGATCGATTGACAGACCGGAGGGCTCGCGGGCTGTCGTTTTTGTGAGCCGCGGGCGCGTAAGCGGCCGGGCACTGCGACGCTGCCCGAGGCCTTACGGCCAGCGGCTCACCATAGACTCAGCAGATCCCGACTCAATCGACAGCCCGCTCGCGCCCTGCCGCTAACAATCAACGATATGTGTTAGCGGAACGGCGCGAACCAACATCGCGCCGTTTGGTGGCAACGCACCCTAAAAAACGAGCCCCGACTGAGACAGTCGGGGCTGCGTTGAAAATCTTTCAGGCACGGCGTCGATCAAACGACGCGACCGGCGACTCAGTCGCGAGGCCGACGGCTGCCGCCGCCACCGCCACCGCTTCCGCCACGACGGCGTCCGCTGCCGCCACGACGTCGCGGACGATCACCGTTGTCGCCATCGCCACGGTCGCCGCGATCACGATCGCCACCGCGGTCGTCGCCTTGCTCGGCCACCATGGCGGCGATTTCGTCTTCTTCGCCCAACTCTTCGAGCGCCTGACGACGACTCAGCTTGACGCGGTCGTGTTCATCCACATCGATGACCAAGACCTTCATCGCGTCACCGACGCGAACGACCTTGTCGATGCTGCTGATGTAGCCGCTGCTCAACTCGCTGATGTGACACAGCCCATCGCGTCCTGGCAAGATCTCGACGAACGCGCCGAAGTCTTTGATGCTGCTGACGATGCCGTCATAGATCTTTCCGATCTGGACCGTCGCGGTGCAGGCTTCGACCTGACGCATCGCTTCGGCGGCCGACTCTTTGTCGTTGCCGGCGACCAACACCGTACCGTCATCATCCACTTCGATCACACATCCGGTCGTCTCTTGGATGCCACGAATGTTCTTTCCGCCCGGACCGATCAAGGCACCGATCTTGTCCGACGCGATACGGGTACGCAACAGTCGCGGAGCGGTCGGAGCCGTTTCGCGGCGGGGACGCGGAATCGTCGTCAGCATCTTTCGCAGGATTTCGATGCGAGCTTCACGCGACTGTTTCAACGTCGCGCGAATGATCTCTTCGCTAATCCCGGTGACCTTCAGGTCCAACTGGATCCCGGTGATGCCGTTTTGCGTTCCGGCGATCTTGAAGTCCATGTCGCCGAAGTGGTCTTCGCTGCCCAGGATGTCGGTCAGCAAGACATACTCGTCATCGGCGTTACGCACCAGACCGACCGAGATACCGGCGACCGGGTTGCTGATCGGGACACCTGAAGCCATCAGGGCCAAGGTGGCACCGCAAACCGACGCCATCGAGCTACTGCCGTTGGACTCGGTGATGTCGCTGATCACGCGGACGGTGTAGGGGAATTCATCGGCGGCCGGAAGCACCGGCGCGACGCTGCGTTCGGCCAGACAACCGTGCCCGATCTCACGACGGCCCGGTCCACGGATCGGTCGACATTCGCCGACGGAAAAGGAGGGGAAATTGTAGTCGAGCATGAACTTCTTGCTGAACTCGTCATGCAATCCGTCCACTCGCTGTTCGTCACGCGCCGTCCCCAGCGCCACCGTGATCAAGGCTTGCGTTTCACCACGCTGGAACACGGCCGAGCCATGGACACGGGGCAGGACATCGGTTTCGCAGTGGATCTGACGCAAGCTGGTGTTGTCGCGGCCGTCCGGTCGGGTTCCGGCGACGATCAAATCACGCGCCACCTTGCCTTCCAGATCATGCCAAACCGACTTGAATCGCTTGGTGCAAATCGCGCCTTCGGCGTTCGGATCGGGAATCATCTCGGCCATCGCCTTGTCACGCAGTGCACTGACGGCGGCGGCGCGATCTTGCTTGCCGGAGGTTTGCATCGCGGCTTTGAATTCGTCGTAATAACGCGACGAAATCTGGTCCATCAACCCGTCATCTTCCGGCGGGGTGTATTCGACCTTTTGCGGGTTGACCTTCTGGTACAGCTCGTCTTGAAGATCAATCACGTCGCGGATCGCGGCGTGGGCGAACTGAATCGCCTCCATCATCTCTTCTTCCGGCATCTCGTTGGCGAAACCTTCGATCATCGCCACCTGTTCGCGCGAACCGCTAACGATCATGTCCAGTTCGCTTTCTTCCAGGTCCGAGTTGCTCGGGAAAGCGACCAATTCGCCGTCGACCTTGCCGACACGGACCGAAGCGATCGGCCCCAAGAAGGGCAAGGGGCTGATGTGCAGCGCCGCACCGGCTCCATTCATCGCCAACACGTCGCCGTCGTTTTCCTGGTCACTGGCGACGACAAACGCTTGGACCTGAACCTCGTCCATGAAACCTTCCGGCCACAGCGGACGAATCGGTCGGTCCATCAATCGCGAACTCAAAATCTCTTTCGTCGACGGGCGGCCTTCACGCTTCAAAAACCCGCCGGGGAACTTGCCGGCCGCCGCGAATCGTTCGCGGTAATCACACATCAATGGGAAAAAATCGATTCCCTGTCGCGGGGTACCGCTGGCCGCAGCGACCAGAACGACGGTCTCACCGTACTGAACCAACACGGCACCGGCGGCTTGTTTCGCCAATTGGCCGGTCTCGAACGACAACACATGGCGTCCGATTTTCTTTTCGACGCGAACTTTATTCACAGTCACTTTACTTTCCTTCCTGCAACAACAACTACAACAAAATTACTCCGGTGACCGACCGGCCCGATTGCCCGCGGGTGCCCGAAGTCATGAACGATAAATGAACCGTTTTCGACCGATCGATCGATCGAAAAGAGAACGACCCCGATGCGATTGACACCCGCCGGCACGGTCCGACGCCAGCGAGCACGATCAGGCGTGATAGAGAAAAGGTCCTGGTGGGGAGTAGGTTCCAATCACCCACGACAGCGGCAAGCACAGCGCTTGCCGGACCCCGCCCGGCGATTGGCAACAAGGCCTTCCGGGCGTGAAGAAGAAAGCGAGAAATCAATCTCAGGTCGCCGCGATGGCGACTCTTGGCCGAAGCCTTCGTCACGCCAGAGCGGCCGAACCCGGGCTACTTACGGATGCCCAGCTTTCCGATGATATCAAGATACCTCTGCGGGTCTTCCCCGCGGACGTAGTCAAGCAAGCGACGTCGACGGCTGACCAAACCGAGCAATCCGCGACGCGACGCGTAATCCTTGTTGTGCGTCCGCATGTGCTCGGTCAGACCGTTGATTCGCTCGGTCAAAATCGCGATCTGAACCTCGGGGGAACCAGAATCGCCGTCAGTTGCACCGTGTTCTTTGATGACTTCAGCTTTTCGCTGCTTCGAAATCGTCATTTCGTACTTACTTTCAAACCAATTTATTGTTTCGTGTCTGATTTACGGTCCGGTAGTTTACCGACACCGCCCAATACCGCAACGGCAAAAAAACAGGTTCCGGGATCCGGGATTCAGGTTTCAGGTTTCAGGTTTCAGGTTTCAGGTTTCAGGTTTCAGTCTCACGTTCTCACTGAATGGAACGCCCGACCGTTTCACCCTCCCATGCAGAGGTTGTGCATTTTGTACAGTCACCCTCCCTGGCAGCGAGGTTCGAGCGAAGCGGGGGAGGGTCGAGCGCGTTTGGCTCGCCGTGAGGAGTCACCCAAATCCCAACCGGGAGCCGACCACTCAAAAGACCCCGTTCCCCACTAACCATTCCCTCACCTCCCCGGCCAACGCCTCCACACTCTTCCCCGCCCCCCCGTCTAGGCGAATTTCCGGCGACGCGGGGGATTCGTAAGGATCGCTGATCCCGGTGAAATGCTTGATCTCGCCCGCGCGGGCCTTCTTGTACAACCCCTTCGGATCGCGCGCCTCACACACCTCCAACGGCGTGTCGACAAACACCTCCACGAAATCACTCGCCCGCCCGGCCTCGGCGACGATTTTCCGCACCCGGTCGCGGTCCCGACGATAGGGGCTGACGAACGCCGTCAACGTGATCAATCCCGCCGAAGCCATCAGGGCCGCCACGTTGCCGATCCGGCGGATGTTTTCCTCTCGATCGACGGCGCCAAACCCCAAACCGAACCGCTCCGCAAACTCCGCCCCATGCTCGGGCTGCAACACCGCCGGCGGCGCACACAATCCGTGACGCACATTGTCACCATCCAAAAGCGTCGTCGCCCGGCCCTCGGCCACCAGCATCGCGTCCAGCGCGTTGGCAATCGTGCTCTTGCCACAACCACTCAGCCCCGTGAACCAAATCACACAACCCTGCTGCCCCAACTGACGCTCACGCCTCTGGCGGTCCACACTGTGCTGGTGCCAAACGATGTCTTTCGAAACGTCCATTCCGTTTTTTCCTTGTCGCGTGCTCATGTGTCGGCCCCCGTCCGATCCTAACCTAATCGACACCCTCGCAATCCTCCACCACGACAACTCGCCCTGAACCGTGGAGAGGGCATCGCTATAATGGAACCGCTCCCCAATCCCCCCAGGATCCCCCGCACCCAGGATTTCGAAATGTCCGCCGCAGCCAAGTACCTTCCGCACTACACCGTGGAGGACTACCAGCACTGGGAAGGCGATTGGGAACTCTGGAACGGGATCCCGATCTCAATGAGCCCCAGCCCGTTCGGGAAACACCAAATGGTGCTCGTCAACTTGGTCTCGGAACTACGCCTTGCCCTTCGCTCGGTTAATTGTGATGCAACGGCATTGTGCGAGATCGACTGGGTGATTGCTGAGGACACCGTCGTGCGTCCCGATGCCGTCGTCGTCTGCGGACCGCCCCCCAGCGGCCACGTGAAAACCAAACCGGCGATCGTCGCAGAAATCGTTTCACCGTCGACGGCCGATCGAGACCGAATCCACAAGAAAACGCTCTACCACGAATCCGGCGTCGGCGTTTACTTGATCCTCGACCCGGAAACAGAATCCGTCGATGCCTACCGATACGCTGCGACCGGATTCCAGACCCTGAATGCGTCACCCGAATGGACGTTGCCCCTCTGCGACGATTGCGAGATCCAACTCGATCCGACAAGCTTCTTCAAACGCTAGAAACCGGTGGGATAGGCTTCCAGCCTGTCATTCCAGCGTCACTCGCGCAGCGAGCGAAAAAGGAGTCAGGAACTCGCGCTGCGGTAGCTCAACAAGCTCTTGCGAAACATCCAGCGACTGGCGCACAAACTGAACACGGTCATCACCGCCGCCCAGACGATGTACCACCCCGATCCGTCTTCGCGGGCGACCAGCGGATCGGCCAAAATCCTGGCCGGAACGTTCACCACCAACAGGATCGGGATCACGAACGTGAACAGCCCGAACAGGGGTTTCCCCAAGTAGCCGCGGTTGTAAATCTCCATCGGATAGCGGCTGAAGTTGGTGATGTAAAACCAAAAATTATACAGCGACTGATTGCGTCCCAGCCAAACGCTGGTCGCACTCAACGCGATCATCACGCTGTACATGATGGAGATCCCGCAGAGCAGAAACACGACGTACAGCAGCACGGACAACAGCGACGGCACCATCGGATCGACCTCGCGATGGGCCAGATTCCACAGCGAGACCGCGGCGATCACCCCGCCGGCAAAGAAGTTCGACAATTGACTCCAATCGACCCGCCGAAACGAAATCAGAAACTGCGTGTCGATCGGTTTCAGCAACGCAAAATCCAAGCCCCCGGTTCGAATCATCTCGCTGAATTCTTGCGCGTTGGGCATAAAAAACGCCTGCACCAACGAATTGATGAACCAGGTCGTCGCGATGAACAAAAAGAATCGATCGCGGTCCCACCCCGTGCCTTCTCCGATCGAACCGGTGTGCTCGAAGATGATCAGGTAGAAACCGACGTTCATCGCCGTCCAACCCAGGCTGCTGACGCACTGCAAGAAAAAGTTCAAGCGGAACGTCATGTCACGCACCAGACTGTTCCGCGCGAAGGTCACAAACACGCGTCCGTAACGGCGTAGTTCTTCCATCGACCTCAACCCCCAAAACCGCTGTAGCGTTTGACCCCGCGCGCATAGGCCACGCGGCACAAGATGATGAAGAACACCAACCATCCGGCCTCGATCCACATCTCCTTGGCGAGTTCCTCCTGCGGAATCTTCTCCAGGAAGATCGCCGCGGGGAAATAGGCCAGGTACTTAAACGGCAACCAGTTCACCACCGTCAAAACACTCTCGGGCAACATCGTCAACGGGAACATGTGGCCGGACAAAAAGAAGCTGAACAACATGATCACGAACAGCAACGAACTGACTTCCAAGAACCAAAACCCGATCATCCCGATCGCCGCTTCCAAGAAAAAACCGATCAGGAACCCCATCACCAACGAACCGCAAAACGCCAGAAACACCGGCAGACTCGGCCAACCGCCGACGAAGTAATCGCGTGCCAGAAAAAAGACCAACGCGAAGGGGGCCACCGCGATCGCGTAATACGCCAACTTGTGGGCCACGCGAGTGAGCAACAGAAACGCGATCAAATCGATCGGCTGAATCAGAAAGCGTTTGACCTCCCCCTCGCGGATCTGCTGGGCGATCCCGGACGCCAGCCCCGGCATACTGGAAAACGCGCGGGCGATCATCGTCAGCAGGTAATACGCCACCATGTCGCGGAAACCAAATCCGCCGATCTCCGCCGCCGATTCCCCCTCGGGGTCGCCGATCGAATCAAACACCGCGTACCACAAGAAAATCTGTGTGATGATCGGCAGGAAACGCATCAACGTGCCGAGCGCGAAATCGCCGCGATACACCAAACGTTCACCTAACGATGTTTTTAAAATCATCCACCAAACCGCGACCCGACTCCCAAACGTAGGGGCCGGCAGCGGCGGAAAGTCGTCGGCGGTGACAGATGCGGCAGACAAAGCAATCTCCAAAGAACAGGAAAACGATCGACATGTTCTAACCGTCCGGCGCCCCTTCGCGAAGGACCGCTTACGATCCCCCGTGGCGTAAGCTTCCAGCTTGCGATCCCCCGTGGCGTAAGCTTCCAGCTTGCGATCCCCCGTGGCGTAAGCTTCCAGCTTGCGATCCCCCGTGGCGTAAGCTTCCAGCTTGCGATCCCCACGACTTGTCCGAGAGTTCGCCCTAACGCTTCACGCGTCCCAACTGCCGCCCCACCAAAACCAGCACCAACACGACCGCAGCGATCACCAGCGCCGGCCAAGCGATCGACACGCGTTCCAACAACACCAGCGGCAACGCGATCGTCAAAATCCCGCCACCGATAAACGGTGCCGACAACGGCGCCGCGAGCGCATAGTCGCTTGCCGCCCCGGTCTTCAATTCCGGATCGACGACACGCAACAAGACAAATCCCGTCGCCGTCGTGCCGGTCGACATGCCGTAGTTGATCAACGCCAGTGGAAACCAATGCTCCCCAGGCAATACCCAGCGAGAGAGGACCATCAAACAGATCGCCGTCCAAATTGCACCACAAACAAACAGAATTGAAAATGGCCCGATCAGCGCCGCGACGGCACTGAGCTTCAACGAGGTGATCGCGGCGACGACCAAGACCTCCATCGCGGTCGAACTGAGCCGTTCGATGGTCGCCGAATCGACACGATGGGATTGCCCCAGCCCGCGCAGCACCCGTCGGACCAGCCAGCCGCCGAACATCGTGTAGATGAACAGTGGAAAATCCATCACGTTGCTCGCCGCCATCCGCTTGGACAACTCCGCGTCCGCCCCCACCGCTCCCGAGCCAGCCCCTGCACCGAGCGCGATGTCGATTCGCCCGGCCACCCCCAGCACGACGGTCTGCATCAACATCCCGACACCGACGGCCAAGGCGACCCAGACGACCTGCAACAGCAGCGGGTCGATCGCGTCCGAAGAAGTGGTCTGAAACCCGATCGGCTTTTTTTCCTGCGCCGCGCCCGACGACGAAGCCCCCGCCGAATCGTCGTGCAGCCATCCCAGCCGGGCGGCCACGTTGATCCAAACGATGCCGCTGACGACGCCATAGACCAGCCCACAGGTCGCCATCAACAATCCCAAATCCAAACCGGCCTCCAAGCCGACTTGCGGGCTGCTGAACACCTGCCCCATCGCTGCCGCCGTGCCATGACCGCCGGCAAATCCCGTTTCGATCAACATGCCAAACGAATTGGGCACGTCATACAGCGGCTGGATCAACCACCAGGTCGCCCACAATCCGACCATCGTTTCGCCGAGCACGATGATCCAGACCATCAACCCCTGGCGGCCCACGCGTCGAGCGGTGGAATCATCGTGTGGTCGTGGGCTGCCACCGGATTGCTGCAACATCATCGCCGCAAACACCACGGCGATCAGCGGTCCCGGCCAGCCGGCCAACGTCGCGTTGACCTCCGCCGTCTGCGCCGCGACGGCTTCGCCTCCCCAGCGACCCAGCAACGTGACGGTCAATAACCCGACAAACCCGGCAACGACCGACCCCGGAATGAACAACACCCGCAACGCAACGATCGATTGTCGCAAGACGACACCGATCAACAACAGAATCGCTACGGCCAGAATCGCCAAACTCATCCGGCCGCCAAATCGCGCCGCGACGACTCCCTGCTTCCCAGATCCCTGCTTCCTCGATCCACGCCGCTCGGATAACCGGTCCGCCGTCCGACGATCTCCGGCCGCCCCAAACACCGATTGGTCAATCGAGCGACCTCGTCCGGTTCGGTGATCTCGGAAAGGGTATGGGGATCGCCGGTCGGGGTTTGCCCGATCACCAGAATGCGAGCGCCCACCTTCAGAAACGTCACCCGTGTCTTGGCGTCGATCGCCGCACTGCCAAGATTTCGCAGCACGTCGTCGGGCAACGCGCCGCCGAGCGTTCGCGACGATCCATAGCGACGCGAAATCCAAACCAATCCGCCGAAAACGGCCAGCACCACCAACAACGAACTGACCGTGGTCACGACCGGCCCGGCCAGCGTTCCCTCGGCGGTCTGCCCGTCGTCCGCGGCGGCGTCCGAGACCATCAAGTCGGGGAACTCATCGGCCAACTCGTGAACGACCGAGGCGTCATGCACCTGCCCGACCGAAGTCGAGCGATCCGAAACCGTCGCCTCAGGGCTGCGATAGACAGAAGGACCTCGTGGTCGTTCTTGCGCCTGGCCGATCGCGGCGCCATGCGAGAGCGCAAACGCGGCGAAACAAACCAAAATGCGAAACAGGGGATTTACCATTGGATCCACTCGTCGGTTGAACTCGGCGGTCGGATGCGACGCGATCGAACGGTCGGGAACGCCGGTCCGGCACCGCTTTATCTCGCCGAAATCGCCCGAGAAATCAAGTGCAGTCTCATCCGCGCCGTGGCTGATAGAGGTCCAAATCGGCCCGTCCGCCCAGCGAGGCATAGACGGCCACGATTGCTTTCAGCCCGCCCCAAAAGTCGGCTTCGGCATCGCCCGTTTGCTGCCCGCCGACGGTAAACAGGTAATCCGCGGGCAACGAAAACGATCGGCCGATGGCTTGCCCCCCATCGCCGGTTGCCACGATGACGGCTTCAAAATCAGCCGATTCCCCGTCCTCAAACGTCAACTGAAAATCGGGCGGCACGTCATCGTCATCCTCTGCTTCTTCGGGCACTGCTTTCTCGGGCACAGCTTCTTCGGCCACTGCTTCTGCGGGCACAGTGTCCTCCGCCCCGGCAGACACCAGGTCCATCGCCGTCACCCGCACGGGACAGCGGAGGCGACCGCGCAGCAAATCGGTTTCTGTCAGCGGCAACCAGACGCGGTCGATCCACTCGCCGATCGACAACGGCAGCGACTGGGGAACCGCATCACCGGCCTGAGCATCCAATGCCCCCCTGGCCAACGGCGAAACACAGCGATCGGGCATCATCGGGATCGGCTCGTCACGCATGGTTGCGATCGAATGGGCAACCGCCTCCGCCTCAAACAGCGTCACGTCATACCCCAGAAAGCGACCGTAAAGTGCCGCTTCGATGCCCAGCGGCCCGGCTCCGATCACGGCGATCGATCCAGGCGGTTCCAATGTCGCAGTCGTTTCAGTCATCATCTCAGAAAAGGTGTCCGACACCTTTTTGGCTAAATAGGGAATTTGCGAGGACGTCCGCGTGGACGCATGGTTGATTCCAAGTCGAGTCGACGAGCGGTCGACTCGACCCAGGTTTCGTCTCCGAACGGGACTCCCCGCTTGATGCACCAATGAAGTTGCTCGCGTTCTTTCTCCGAAAACGCCATCGACACCCATTCGGTCCAACCAGGCCGTCGGGGAATCGGCCACGGGGACAGTAGTTTTTTTTCATTGGACGATCCATGCCGCCACCGCCAAAGACTGCTCCATCTCCATTGATCCGCCTGCTGACACAGATTGCCCGACAGTGCGTTGCGTTCGACGTAGCGACAAAGTGTCAAAAAGTGCTCATCGCATTGCACGGGAAATGACTTGAATCGCCCTTGATAGAGATGACCTTCACCGGTGGATTCATAATGAGCATGATAGCGCTGGGTGTGGGTCAAGCATAGCCATTGCCCAAAACGCCCCATTTCCCCATCCACCTCGGGACTGACCACGAGATGCCAATGATTGGGCATCACGCAGTAGCTATACAGTTTAATTTTTGAACGCTCGACGGCTTGCCGCAAGATCTCTTCGAACGCGACGTAGTCGGCTTCCTTATGGAAGATTTCGTCTCGCCGATTGGCGCGATTGAGCATGTGATAAACACACCCCGCCTCATCGGCCCGTTTGGGTCGTCCCATCGCCACTCCCTCGCCAGCAAAGCGGGAATCCTACCGCCGCAAAATTGCCTAGTCAACCAAAAAGGTGTCGGACACCTTTTCCGAGAGACTGCAAGTCGATCGGCGGCTGGTCACCGGCCATCACGTCGGCCAGGCACGTGGCGGTCCCGGGCGAGAGATGAATGCCGCTGCGGAAATGCCCCGCGGCAACAAAGATCGACTCGCTATCAGGCAATTTGCCACAGATCGGGAATCCATCAAACGTCATCGGCCGCAGACCGGACCAGGCCCCCAGCTCGCGCGCCTTTCTCAGCGGCGGACAAATACGGTGGGCGAACTCGCGAAACTCCGTCAGCATCGCCGGCGTCGTCCCGCGTTGGAACCCCACCTCTTCTTCGCACGAACCGACCAACACGGCACCGTCACGTCGCGGCACAAAATAACGCTGACCAAAGTTGATGATGCTGGACAAAACCGGCCGCTCCGTTTTCAGTAACAACACCTGGCCGCGGACCGGCACCAGACTGGTCGCCAGCTTCAACCGCTCGGCCATGAAACCGCTCCACGTGCCGCCACAAACCACAACCTGCCCGGCGTGCACCTGACGTCGCGGCTGATGCCGACCTTCCACCGACACCGTCACGTCCGAACCGTCTTCGCGGAGATCGACCACACGGGACCGATCCAGAAACGTCACCCCCGACCGATCACAGGCACCGATCAAGGCCTGCAAGAACAGCGGCGGACAAATCTGGTACTCATCGGGCACCCACCAGGCCCTGGCACGCGACTCACGATCGGCCCAACTCGCCAGCGCCGGCTCGCGCGAGCTCAACTCCCCCAGCGACCTCTCCTGGCATTCGATCGACAACTCGCGCCAATAGGAAACCATGCCCACCATCGATGCGGTCTCACCGGCGGTGTCCGACAGATACCATCCGCCGCAACGCGCCAACTGTGAATCCACCCCCGACTCCGCCTTCAACCGCTCCACCCACTCGGGAAACAGTTGGTGACTGAGTCCTCGCAGCCGATCCATCGGGTCGGTCGCACTGTCGAGATTCGCCGGCGGAAGAATGCCCGCCGCAGCCCACGAGGTGGCGGATCGAAACGGTGTGCCGATCGAGCACGCATCGGTTTCCTCGACGACCAAACGGTCCCGATCGATGACCGTCACGGTTCGGCCGCGACGAGCCAATTCATAGGCCAGCGTCAAACCGATGGCACCGGCGCCAATCACCACCACGTCCGTCTTCATGCCAATCCCCGCTGCGAGACCGCTTGTTCGACTGTCCGATAGAGCGACGGGTGCCGCGTCTCGCCGCTGCACGCCTTCAATTGAATCAGCAATCGCTCCAACTCCTTGATCGTGTCGACGTCTTCCATCGGGGGCAACGTCGCCAACCGTAACCCCGCCTGCTCCGCGCGTCGACAGGTCAGATCAAACACCGAATCGCTGCTCCAAGGCATCTCGTCCATCAACCCCTGATACACGTCTCGCCACGGGCCGCGCAAACCGATCAAATAGTAGCCGCCGTCGATTGCCGGCCCCAGGACCACGTCGTGTTCACCCAGCAACTCACCGGCCCGGTCGACCACCGCACCGTCCAGCAGGGGGCAATCGGCACCAATCAGAACCCGATCGACATCCGGCTCGGTGGCTTGCTTGAACCAGGCTTTCATCCGGCACCCCAGATCACCGTCGGCCTGGAACCCGATCCCCCAACCCGACGGCAACAACGCCGCAAAGTCCGCTTGCCGGTCTCGGGGCGTGATCACAAACGAACGCTCCTCCGCGACGGCGGCCAGTTGGGTGGCCAGATGCTGACAGAACGCCCGATGCACGTCGGCGGCATGGCGCATGCCGATCGCGGCACCCAGCCGGGTTTTCACCCGCCCCGACGCCCAGTACTTGGCCATCACGCCCAAAATCAGTTTTCGACTAGAACTTCGATGCATCCAAGCCAACGGTTTCGTCAAAGGTGGTGAAGGGTCAAACAAGGGTCAAACCGATGGAAAGACGACCGCCATTATCCACCCGGAGGCTTCCTTGAGCACCCCAGCGGCCTGTCGATTGAACCGATGTTCCGAAATCAACGCGATCGCATGCGGCCCAACGCGTATGCGAGGCACGCCACGTGGCCCCTTGCCGACGCGTGCGGGCGCCACTCGACGGGCCGCCAGGGGAACGTGCCCGGGGAATCCGTGGGCGACTCGGCATCGGATCGATGGCCCGGTTCAACCGCTAAAACCAAACCCCGCGTGACATTTACCGCGGCAGATTCCCTCTGATTGGTGTGATTCTTGTCGTCAATGCGGTTACCATACGAGTTGGGCGTGACCGGACGTCGCCGCAACTTTATTTGTGAAAATCGTTTTCCGATTTTCCACGTTCCTCTCCAATGAGGCGCGTCAGTTGCGTAGACTTCTCGTCTCGCCAATATTGATAACCTGGAAAATCTGGCACCCCGCACCACGAACCCTGGTGCCGCCAGACCACCAACACGGTCACTTATGTCGGAACCGTCGCCCCAAAAGTTTCTAGAGCTGGTCGAGAAAAGCCGCCTGGTCGATCCAGTCAAAATGAAGCGGTTGACGGAGAAGGTTCGCGAACACTACGACGGCGGGTTGCCGAAAGACGCTCAAACGTTGGCCCGCTTGTTCGTCAAGAACGGATTGCTGACCGAGTGGCACAATGAAAAGCTGCTCAACGGAAAATACAAAGGCTTCTTTTTAGGCAAGTACAAGCTGCTCGGCCACATCGGCACCGGTGGGATGAGCAGCGTCTATCTGGCCGAACACACCAAATTGCATGACCGTCGTGCGATCAAGGTGTTGCCCAAAAAACGCGTCTCGGATTCGTCTTATCTGGCTCGGTTTCAACTCGAAGCCAAAGCGATCGCGTCGCTGAATCATCCGAACATCGTCCTGGCCTACGACATCGATAACGAAGGCGATGTGCACTACATCGTGATGGAATACGTCGACGGCCTGGATCTGCAAGCGTTGGTCAAACGCGACGGCGCCCTGGATCCGTCGACGGCTGCCGAAGTGATCGGGCAAGCCGCCCGCGGTCTGGCCCACGCCCACTCCAAAAACGTGATTCACCGCGACGTCAAACCGGCCAACCTGCTACTCGATTCCTCCCACACCGTCCGCCTACTCGACATGGGACTGGCACTGATGGGGGCCGAAGAAGACGAATCGCTGACGGTGGCCAACAACGAAAACGTCCTCGGCACCGCGGATTACCTGGCCCCCGAACAAGCCCTCAACAGCCATACCGTGGATCATCGTGCCGACATCTACGGACTCGGATGCACGATGTACTTTCTGTTGACCGGCCAACCGCCGTTCAACCAAGGCACCTTGGCCCAGCGGATCGCGATGCATCAAAAAGAGATGCCCAAACCGATCCGCGAGATCCGCCGCAATGTCCCCGGCGAACTGGAGGGCATTTGCGTCAAAATGATCCAAAAGGATCCCAAGTATCGCTACCAATCGGCGACCGACGTGGCCGAAGTCCTGGAGCGATTCGTGGCCAAAGTCCCGCGCGGCCAAAAAGTAACCATCGGACTGGGCGAGCTGCCGGATCTCGACGGAGACGGTTCGTCATCGATCTCGCTGGACGACAACGACGTCCGCCCCAACCAGGGCGGCGACACCCTGTCCAACAAAAACGACGACACGCTGGCCAGCAGCCGCAGTCGGCTGATCCGCGGCGAAGGGTTAAGCGCCAACGACAGCGGAAAGATGATCAATGTGAAACGCTCCAAAATCGACTTCAATGACAACAGCTTCTTGGACCTGCAAGTCGAATCGGGCTACGGCGGGGCGACCGCTCGGCAGCCCCCCGCCGAAAAACCGAAGTCGGTGATCGGCAAGCGCCAGCACTATCCCGAACGCACCGACGGACGTTCCAGCGTTCACGTCGGGGGCGAATCCGACGTTCATAAAGTGGACAGCCGAAAGCCGGTCAAAGAAAAAGGCGTCGATAAAGTACTGATCGCCGCGCTCCTGGTCGCCTTTTTTATCGTTGCGGTCGGCCTGGGGGTTTTCCTGGGACGTGTCACGGGACCGTAATGGCCAGCGGCGGCCGGGCTCTCTAAACTTGCGGTCACAAACATCGAACCGTCCGCAACGCGTGCGTCGACGCTTCGAACCGGCGCCTGCCATCCCTCCGCCTCTCCGCCCCAGATTCCAAAGCGCCGATGACCGTCGTTTTCGAGCGTCCGTATGAGTTCGTCCCTCCCTTCCGAGGCACATTGTGGCCCTGGCTGATCCAGCGGCTGCGGTTGTACGATCGCTACCTGAAACGCAAAGAAGGCGTGGTCGACTACGAACTGCGCGGCACCGAGCACCTCAAACAGTCCCTCGATGCCAAACACGGCGTGCTGCTGGCGCCGAATCATTGCCGCTATGCCGATCCGCTGGTGATGGGTTGGCCGGCACGACAACTGGGCATCCATGTGCACGCCATGGCGTCCTGGCACCTGTTCAACGAAGGCCGTTTCGACCGCTTCGCGCTGCGACGGATGGGAGCGTTCAGCATCTTTCGCGAAGGCAACGATCGGCAATCACTCGAAGCCGCGATCGACATCCTGGTCGAAGGCCGACGCCCGTTGATCATCTTCCCCGAAGGCACCACCAACCGCACCAATGACCAATTGAAACCGCTGCTCGATGGAGTCGCCTTCATCGCCCGCACCGCCGCCAAACGACGGGCCAAACGTCACGCCGACCCGGCCCAATCCGCCGCAGCGGGCAGCGGACACGTCGTGGTCCACCCGGTCGCCATCAAATACCTGTGCCTGGAAAACATCGACCGCTGGGCGACGCAGCAATTGGACCAATTCGAACAGCGTCTCGGTTGGAAACTGATGCCCCGCCGCAGCATCCGAGAACGCACCGTCCAACTCGCCGAAGGCCTGTTGGCGCTCAAAGAAGTCCAGTACTTCGGCCATTGCAACGGCGGCGATTTATCCACACGGCGAGACAACTTGATCGAACATGTCCTCTCGTCCACCGAATCCCAAATGAAGCTGGACAAACCCTCCGAGGACACCCGCGAACGCGTCCGGCTGATTCGCTCCACCGCGTCTTCCCGCTATTTCGACAACGGTGCCGATCCGTCGACGGCGACCGAATTGAAACGCTACGTCCTCGCCGCCGACTTTGCCCAAGACCTCTCGTCCTATCCCGACAGCTACCTGATGCCCGACCAGGTCACCGACACCCGGATCGTCGAAACCATCCAGCGGATGCAAGAAACCGTCAACGGAAAAGCAGATCACACGATCCCCTTGAAGGCGGTCATCGAGTTCGCGCCGGCCATCGAAGTCGACACGCGACGGCCCCCCAAAGGCCGACGTGATCCGCTGATGCAATCAATCGAAGACGACCTCACCGCACGGCTCGCGAAACTCGCCACCGAAGCACGCAGCTTGCAGTCTTAGCTTGAACGGACCGTCCAGCTCGGGACGACCGGTTTTTCGAGTACGACGACGACCTGGAAAGGACGTCGTACAACGATCCGCTTTTCAAGTACGACGGCCCTTCCGGGCCGTCGTCCCCTGAACTCCCGACGACGACCTAGAAAGGACGTCGTACATCGGTCCGCTTCTCAAGTACGACGGCCCTTCCGGGCCGTCGTCCCCTGAACTCCCGACGACGACCTGGAAAGGACGTCGTACATCGGTCCGCTTCTCAAGTACGACGGCCCTTCCGGGCCGTCGTCCCCTGAACTCCCGACGACGACCTGGAAAGGACGTCGTACAACGATCCGCTTCTCGAGTACGACGGCCCTTCCGGGCCGTCGTCCAAAGGGCTCGCCCCGACGTCCTTTCAATGCTCCGAGAAAACGTCCCCCGAACCCTCGATCAACAACACGTGGCGATTGATCGGCACGTCGTCAAACGTTTCCCGATCACCGTTGGGCCATCGAACCGTCAACTGCTCGATGGCCCGATGATCGGCGATCCCGAAGTGCAATTGCGGCGCGTTGGAGCACATGTATCCATCACCGCCGGTCATCCACGACGAAAACGTCTCGCCCTGGCATTGAATCTCGACGATCGCCCCCACGGCATCGCGCTCGCTCGTTCGTCCGACCAACTGCACTTGCAACCAGTTCCCCGCGTTTGACTGGTTCAACAACAGCGCGACCGGTGCATCCAGGTGATTGGCCACCATGTCCACACGTCCGTCTCGATCCAGGTCACCCTGGGCCAACGTGCGCCCGAGTCGCTTGACGGCGAAATAAGACGCGTCATCGCTGACCTGTTCCGGCTCAAAGCGTTTCGGCGATCCGCGAAACAACTGCGGCTGCATTCGAAACGGAATGCCCTGCTGGCGATAGTCGTACAAATGACCGTTCAGCACCGCGAGATCCAACCAACCATCGTTGTCCAGATCCGCGGCCTGGCAACCAAACCCCAACACGCTGCGGCTGGGGACGTCCAAACCGCGTCGCATCGCATCATCGACAAACGCGCCCGAGCGACTTTGCAAAAATAGATTCACGGGTTCCTTGTAAAAATTCGTGATCGCAAGATCCAATCGCCCCGCGCGATCAAAGTCGCCCGAGGCGATTCCCATACAGGCCGCCGCCACCCCCGTCGCACCGACGGCCAAGCCGCTGATTCCCGCCATTTCGACCAACGGCGCACTCGTCGACAGGCCCCCGCGCCAATACTGATTCAAGTCGCCATCGTTGCCGACGAAGACCTCGTTTCCCGGCCGGCCGTCAAAGTCCGCGATGACCAGACCGAAACCGTAGCTGGGCCGAACCGCATCACCGACCAGCGAAGCCATCTGTCGGAACCGTCCCCGCGCGTCCGCCTTCCAAAATCGATCCGCCGCCGGACGAAAACTTTGTGGCACGCACGCGATGAGTTCCCCCTTGCACTTTCGCATGAACACCGCGGGGTCATCGACATAGTTCACCTCCACCAGATCGGGAATTTGGTCCCCGTCCAGATCGCCGACGCCGATGACGGACGTCCATTTTGATTCCGCCGGCAAATGCGTCGACGTGACATCGCGGAATGTTCCATCGCCCTGGTTGATCAACACTTGATTGCGACCGATGTTGGCAACCAACAGATCGACAAACCCGTCTTGATTGACATCGGCCGCGCACACGCCTTGGCCATAACCGCGTCCATCACATCGGGCACTGCCGTCCACACGCATGAACGAAACCGACTCCGTTTGCCGGTACAACTCGTTGGGCAGTGAATCATTGGCGATGTTCGGGTCACCACCGGACTGGATGACATAGACATCGAGTTTGCCGTCACGATCGAAATCCAACAGCGCCAACCCTCCGCCGTTGGCCTGGTGCAGATAGAAATCGACTTCTTGCACGTTGTAGTCGCTGACGAATGACGTGCGGATGCCGGAGGCGTGGGCAACATCGCGAAACAACAGCGGGCTCTTGCCGGTCTGCACCGATTCCGACGCGTTCCCCTTGATCGCCAACAACGGCTGGGGCAACGGGTAGCCGCCGGGGTCAAACCCCAACAATTTCTTTGTCCGCGCCCGCACGATTTGTTCCTCGGTCGATGCGCGTTCCCATTGCCGAACCGCCTCGGCGCGCTGCCGCAGCTTGTCCAACTGCGCCGCCCCGCCGGCTCCACGCTCGGTCGCGATTTTGTACCATCCCAGCGCCTCCCACGGACGCACCAGGGACTCCAGGACCGCACCGATTTCGAACGCATCACTGGCATCGGCCTGGGCGGCTTTGCGAAACACCGCGTCCAGTTTTGCCAACGAGGCTTGCACGGCGGCGGCGCGTTCGTCCTGTCCGCTGCGTGACAACGCGGCGATCATCAAACGCAACGCGCGGCGGTCGCTGGGATCAATTTCAACCGCCTTGGCCAGCGCCGCAATACTTTGCCGATCTTGGTCGATCCCCTGCAGCCACATTCCCACGGCGACCCAATAATCCGACTGGGCCTCAATCCCATCGGGCACTTCTTCCAGCCATCGCACGAACGCCGCGTCGCGATTCGCTTCGACGAGCACGCGTCCGTAAAACGCTTCCACACTCGTGTGGCCGGGGATCTCTCGGCGGAGCGTCTCCAGGATCGTCAACGCTTCGTCGATCTCTTTGTCGGCGATGTACGTTTGACGCGCCTGCCCCAAAGCGAAAAGCCCGCGGTGGGAGGGATCGATCCATTGGTCGAACCCGACGATTCGAAACGGCGCCGAAACGTCGATCAGGCTCAGCACTTCGCGGGCGTCGGCCACGCCCATTTTCAACAAGGTTTGCACCTGGGCCGCGGCTTCTTGGCGGCGGCCTTGCGAGCACAACAGCTGGGCCAAAAAACGATAACCGTCCGGCGCCTCGGGAAATCGCTCGACCATCTGACGACCGATCCGTTCCGCCAAGCCCCAATCGCCCGCTTGCAAGGCGACTTGAATCTGGCCGTGCAGTTCCTGCAAGCTCGGCGACGTTTCAATCCCGGCGGCATGCGGATTGGAATCCTGATCGGCAGCCACAGGGAGTCGCTCGCGCTTGGGCGTCGCGGCCGACGGTTGTGGCGGAACCGACGGACGGTTTTCGGCGTCGCAGCCGATCGTGGCCAATCCGACCAAGCCGACCACTAAGATTCGCGACGCACCAATCGTACTGCTTCTCCACGCCATAAAATTTCAAGATCCTGTTTCGCCCACCGCTCACGTCCAATCGACGGATCACCGACTTCGACTCCGCCATCCTCAGCCGGTCCGTACAAGACGACACTGTGTCGAAATCCTCGCGGCCAACCGTAGTCCTTAATGTAGCGTGATTCGATTTCTGGTGATGCGACCGTTCCGAAACGGGGAAACCCGACCAGGATCAAGCAGGGGAACAGATCGTCGCGCTGCTCACGGCTGAGCAGATCCTCCAGGGTGACGTCCATCACTTCGGGCTCCAGGTCCGTCTTTGCCGTCGCTAGGCGAAGCCCCCGCCACAGACCCAGCGAGGTGGTTCCGAGCGCGTCGGTCAAACACCACCGCACCAATTGGTGTTCTTCGGCGTCGATCCCATTGGCCTTCAACAGCGTTGCCGCCGCCGCGGGGCTGCACGTCACGCTGCCCGACTGCTGGCACACGTCGTGCCCCAGCCAAACCGTGTTCCTGCTGTGCCGCACCGGACGAATCACCGGCTGCACGATCGGCTGCAACAGCATCGCCGTGGCGAATACCCCCAGCACCAACGACAACCCGCCGCGCCGCCAGAGCGGACGGTTGGGGATCGCCAGCGCCGCCGCGGACGCCACGCACAAAAAGATCGGCGCAAAATTGGTCCACACGATCGCGGCAGTCAACGGAACGAAACGCGCCCACGTCAACATGCCATTGAGAAAGTAAACGTAGCCGGCCGCCGAAAACACCGAAACGCACAACACCACGCTGGACAGTCGAGACTGGCGTTTCATCCGTGACGCAACAAACCATCCGATCACCAGACACAGACAGATCATGACCGAAGTCGCGACGACGAGATCCAGCATGGACACCCTCCGGAAGAAAAGACATGCGGAGACCAACGAGGAGGCCGTTTAGTGTAACATCCCCTGGATCCCGAAGGCCATGAAAATTCCGCCGCATCTTCCGCCGCTTCCGAGTCGTGCAGTCTTGAGAGTCACCCTCCTGGCAGGAGGGTCGAGCGAAGCGAGGGGAGGTCGATTCGTAAATTGCCAGTCCAACGTTGGTGTTCCTTTTCTAGCCCGCTTCGCCACAATAGCACCTCCCCCCCGGCCCTTCCCTCTCACGTCTTCACTCGCCGTCCATGCCGCTGCTTCGCGATCTGATGCCGCTGTTTGCCATCCAGTTGGCACTGCTGATCGCAACGCTCGCCCTCGGCCCAGGCAATTTGGCCGATGTCCGTGTTCAGCTGACCTGGACGGGATTCGTGGCGCTGGGCTGGCTGATCGCGCCCTCCTGGGTCGGCAACCACGGCGCGCTGATGCGGCGTTATTTGGCCGCGATGATCTCCGCCATCACGCTGCACGGATTGCTAGCTTTCACCGCGTCCCTGTGCGGATTCGGCATGAACACGTACTTGGCGATCTGGACGGCGGGACTGCTGACCGCAGGGATCTGGCGTCACGATCGCCTCCGCGGTCCAGCCCCGGTCGGTCCAGCCCCGGTCGGTCCAGCCCTGGGCGGTCCTGTGGTGGGCGGTCCCCGCTGGCCGGTCGGACACACGCTGGTGATCATCACCTTGATCGTGTTCTCGGTCTGCGTCTACCGCACACCCCGATCCAACGACATCCATCAGTTTCTGCTGCAGCAGCAAGACATGCTCCGGCACGCATCGCTGCGTGTTTCGTCGATCGGCATGGCGGCGATGGAAGTCGACCAGCCGATGCCCCGCTGGATGGCACACTACTGGCATTCGCTGCCCGCCATGATCGCCCACACCAGCGGCATCGCGGTCGATCAAGTCTTGCTTCGCTATGCAACCATCCCGGTCGCGTTCTCGGTGCTGCTGTGCCTGGTGGAGGCCCTGCGATCACTGGCAGGCCGGCGTGCTTCCTATCCGCTGGTGTTGCTCGCGATGCTGGGACCGGTGTTGCTCTGGTATCGAAACTTCAACGCGTTCAACTATTCGTTTCGCATCACCAATAATCTCTTGCTGGACAAAGACTTTGCGTTGTTCTTTCTGATCCCCGCGACCCTTTGGCTTGCGCGAGGTTGGATCCATGGCAAGTCTCGCTATTGGATTCCGCTGCTCGGCTTGCTGCCCGCCCTGGTGCGTTTCCATCCGCTGACGGCGATCTATCTGCTACTGCTCACCGCACCGTTTAGCATCCTCGTCACCCCCGTTGATCGGCCGGGCATTCGCCGCGTCGCCACGTTGGCCGTGGCGACGTTGTTGTTGTGCCTTGGCGTTGTTCTGATCGGTGACGCGCAAAGCAACCACGAACAGATTCGCCAAATCATTCAAATCGATTACGAAGCATCGCTGGACCGAAGGCCGATTCATTATTGGGTCGGTTTCTACAACACGATTCCCGGGACGCCGCTTCCGTGCGACACGACCGAGTGGGTGGGCGGGCGATTTCATTTGAAGCACTCGTTGATCACCGGGTGCGGGCTGCTGGCGATGATGCATCTCGGCGTGTTGGTGCTCGGCGTGTTGGGATGGATCGGCAAAGGCAACGGTCGCACACGACGCCTGTTCGGTTCCGGCCTGATCGCGGTCGGCATGCTGTGGGGCATGTGGCTGGTCTCGGGCAGCTTCCTGACGCGGTTTCCACATTATGCCGCCGGCTATGAGCGACTGCATTGGTTTGCCTACCCGATCGCGCTCGCCGTGGTCGCGTCGGCCATGGCCAGCTGCATCCCGCGGCGTGTCCGACGCGTGGTCGGCATGGCATCACTGGTTTTCGTCGTCGTCTCGGCGCTGGCGTTCCGCTTTGAAACCGCGACACCACTAAAGCGCCTACGGGGATTGAACAGCTTGCTCGATGTCGAGATCGCCGGCGTGAGCAGGCGTCGGGCGGACTGGCAGGCGATCCCTTGGACCCGCTCGCTGGCCGATTTGCGTCCCCATTATCTGCAACCGTCCGACCGCGCCCTGCTGTTGTCTCAGGAATCCACCCAGCACTACTGGTTGATTCGCCAAGGCGTTTTCTGGTCGGACCCCTACGTCGAAGCGTTCGCCTGGTTTCATCGCGGTGACGATTTCAGGACCGATCGCCGATACTTTTACGATCTGCTCGACCGCCAAAGCGTCTCCGGGCTGGCTGAGTGGATCGCCAAGAAAGACATCACCTTGATCATCGACCTGCGTGAGGGCGGTGATCGATTCCTCGACCAGTTATCCAAACAACACGACCTGCCGATGCGACGCATCGAGCCGGGGGTCTGGCGGATTGACCCTGCGCCCCATGCGACTTAGCCACTTAGCCACTTAGCCACTTAGCCACTTAGCCACTTCCTTTGACGCCAAGCGGGGTGTTTTTGGTAGCGGCAGGGCGCGAGCCCTCCGGTCATTCACGGTGTTTTTGAAACGCAACCGGACGGCTCGCGGGCTGTCGTTTTTGTGAGCCGCGACGCGTAAGCGGCCGGGCACTGCGACGCTGCCCGAGGCCTTACGGCCAGCGGCTCACCATTGACTCAGCAGAAACCGACTCAATCGACAGCCCGCTCGCGCCGTTCCGCTAACACCTTTACAGCCAAAGCAAGTGACATTGATCGCCACCTTGTCATCGGCCGCCCCCGGCGCTACCAATAGTGCATGCCTACACTGCCCAGCCGCCACCGATTTGACGACTATCGCCAGACCGTTCGCCAGCGAAATACCGAGAAAGTTCGCCCCACAGGCCATCATGGTGCCGCCCGCAGCGCCATCAAGTTGGGCACGCGTGAGCGCGGTTTCTGGGAACTGATCCGCGAATTTTGGAAACTGATCGGGCCGCACCGCGGACAAATCGTCGTCGCCCTGTTTTTCCTCAGCATCGCGATCGGGTTGCGGCTGGTCCCGCCGGTGGGAACCAAACTGGCGATCGATTGTGTGCTGACCGATCCGCCCAAACCGTTGCCGTCCTGGCTCGCCGAATTCGATTGGCCGACCGACCAGATGCAGCGGCTGCTGTGGATCGCCGCCGCGGTCGTCGTGATGACGATTCTGGCGACGATCGTCCATCTGTTCAGCCGTTGGACCGCCACCAAAGCGGTCAATCAAGCGCAAATCACGATCCGCCGCAAAGTCTTCGACCACGCGATCCGGCTGCCCCTGGGACGCGTCTATGACTTGAAATCCGGCGGTGTCGCCAGCCTGATCCGCGAGGACGCCGGGGGCGTTGCCGATCTGATTTTTTCGATGCTGTACAACCCCTGGCGGGCGATCATCCAGTTCGTCGGCAGCCTGATCATCCTGGTCTTCGTCGACTGGAAACTGATGGTCGGCGGAATGTTGTTGCTGCCGATCGTCTGGGTCACGCACCGCACCTGGATCAATCGCATTCGGCCGCTGTACCGCGACATCCGCAAACAACGCCAAAAGATCGACGCCAATGCGACCGAAACGTTTGGCGGAATCCGTGTCGTCCGCACCTTTTCGCGGTCGCGTCGCGAATCGGCCAAATTCGTTCGCGAAGGCGGCTTTTTGGTGCGTCAACAACTCTTCACCTGGTGGTGGACCCGAATCATCGAAACGATCTGGGAAGTCATCATCCCGCTCGCCTCGACCGGGCTGCTGCTCTATGGCGGTTACCAAATCATCCATGGCGCCCTGACGCTCGGTGACCTGATGATGTTTCTCGTCTACCTGACCATGTTGCTCGACCCGCTGGCGACCATCGCCGGCAGCGCCGTCGGATTTCAAAACAACCTCGCCGGTCTGGATCGCATCTTGGACGTGATGGAAGTCGACAGCGAACTGCCCACCAATCCGAACGCCGTCCACGTCAGCAAAACGTCGACCGCCGGCAGCATCGCGATCAACGACCTGACCTTTCGCTATCCCGGCACCGACACCAACGTGCTGCAAAACATCTCACTGGAAATCGCAGCCGGTGAAACCGTCGCCCTGGTCGGCCGCAGCGGCGCGGGCAAGACGACGCTGACGAATCTGATCGCCCGGTTCTACGATCCCGCCGAAGGCAGCATCCGTCTGGACGGCAGAGACCTCCGCGAGATCAACCTGGACGCCTACCGCAGCTTGTTGGGGATCGTCGAACAAGAGGTGTTCTTGTTCGACGGCACGATCGCCGACAACATCGCCTATGCCCGACGCGATTGCCAGGACGCCGAAATCATCGCCGCGGCCCGGGCCGCGGCGGCGCACGAATTTATCGAAAAACTTCCCAACGGCTACGACAGCGTGATCGGCGAACGCGGCGTCAAACTCTCCGGCGGGCAACGCCAACGCCTGGCGATCGCCCGCGCCATCCTGGCCGACCCCAAGATCCTGATCCTGGACGAAGCGACCAGCAATCTGGACAGCGAAAGTGAGCAAATGATCCAACGATCACTCGAAGAACTGTTGCAGAACCGAACCTCGCTGGTGATCGCCCATCGCTTGAGCACGATTCGCAATGCCGACAAGATCGTCGTCCTGGAAGACGGCCACATCGTCGAAGTCGGCACGCACGAGCAATTGGTCGACGGCGGAGGCCGCTACCGCGACATGGTTCACCTGCAGATGACCGAACCCGCACGAACGCCCCACCGTCCCGTGTAGCGGTTTCCACCCACGCCCGGTGGTCAAGGCAACCACATCGAAACAATCCGCACGAAACAAATCATCACATCGACGACACGGCATCGCCCAGTTTGACAGGGCGCGAAAAACATTCGGCGCTGCATGGCCAAGTTCGTCTCTACAACGGTGCAGCGATCGCCTACGCTACCGGCTTCACCTGGACGCGGACCTTCCGAAGGCAGCGGCCAGACCGACCAGCCGGAGACGTTGATGGATGCTTGTTCAGAGCACTGGGTGCATGAGTCGAAAGTCGCCTTGCGCGACGCCGATGTCGATTTCTTTCGCGTTTCATCATGGATCTACTGGCGAGACTTTTTGTTCAGCATCGCGTTGGCGTACACCGCGGCGGCTGTCTATCTGACCGCGGAAGCCTGGTCGGTCTACCAAGTCGTCGCGTTTCCGATCGCTGTGTTTTGGCTGTACCGCGCCGGATCACTGGTTCATGAAGTCGCCCATTTGGGCGAACATGAAATGCGTGCGTACAAGGTCGCATGGAATCTGATCGCCGGCGTGATGATGCTGGCCCCTTCGCCGTTCTTTTCGGCACACCACCGCGATCATCATACGCACCGCCTGTACGGAACGAAGCAAGACCCCGAATACATCGTCAATTGTTTCCGACGCGGCAACTGGACCAGCATGTTCGGCTACGCGCTGCTGGTATTGGTGTTTCCAATCATCGTGACCGTGCGGTTCATCATCACACCGCTTACGTTCTTGCATCCCAAGCTACGGACGTTTGTATTGACCCGTTGCTCATCGCTGATGATGAATCCTTACTACGTGCGACGGGTTTCCAAGGCCGATCGGCGCCGCATCACGGCGGTCGAGATACTCACGTGCATCCGCGCCACGTTGATTCCGGCGCTCGTGTTGTTGGGCATCCATCAATGGACGCGGATTCCGATGCTCTACTCGCTCGGCATCAGCGTCCTGTTGCTCAATCAACTACGCTTGCTCGCCGATCATCATTTCGAAAGCGACGGAACGAAGATGACGCCGTCGGATCACATGCACGATTCCTGCAATTTCACCGGCCGCGATTTCTTCACGTGGCTGCTGTATCCGTTTTCGATTCGCTTTCACGCGCTGCATCATCTGTTTCCGTCGCTGCCGTATCACAATTTGCGAGCGGCGGATCAGTACCTGATGCAAACCCTGCCAGCCGACTCGCCCTACCGCGATTTGCAACAGTCCAGCTGGTTCGCGGTCGCCCGAAAGACCCTCGCACGAAAGCCGCAACCGTCGCCAATTTGACAGTGAACGGCGGGCGTTTCCGCAGTACGACGGCCCTTCCGGGCCGTCGTCTGTTGGACTCTGCGCGACGACCTGGAAAGGACGTCGTACAACGATCTGCGGGTTCCCGCTGCTATCGGTGCGATTGATTCGAACACTACCTCTGATAGATCGGCAGGTAGCCGTAATCCAACTGCAGCATGATCAGATTACACGCGGTCACATAGACCGGATGGATCTGGCCTTCCCAGTTCCCGTCGGGACGTTGCTGGCTGGTGATGCGTTCGTACAACTTGGTGCGAAACGGTTGCCACAATTCATCGCCCTGACGGTAGACCACTTGGCTGTAATACAGGTACGTGTAATGCCAGTGGCCGAACGCGCGGGCACCGTCGCTGATGCCGTGCAGTTCCTTCTTGGTGTACTCGAGCATTTCCGGGACATGCTCGCTGTCGTAATCGCCGGCGTTGTAGAGTGCCGCCAGGGCGGCGGCGGTGATCGCCGGTCGGCTGTTGCCGCGCTGACGGCTGCTGTAACTGATCCCGCCGTCCTTGTTCTTGCAGCCGTAAATGTATTCCTTGGCACGCTCGATCACGTCGCCGCTGACGGGGATGCCGGCGTTGCGGCAACCCCGCAGCCCTTGGACTTGAGTGATCGTCGTGGAGCCTTCATCAAAGTCGTTGCCCTCGGCCGCCGACACGTAGCCCCAACCGCCGGCCGCCGTTTGGGCATTGCCGCTGAACTCGACCGCTCGGGTCAGCACATCCACGATCTCGCGTCGGCGATCCAACAAGCCCTCTTCGCCGAGCACCTGTGACAAGAACAGCATCGCAAACCCATGCCCATAGGTGTAGCGCTGGTCGGTCGTGGGGTCGCCGATCAGCCCGTTGTCGCGGCTCTTGCTGATCAAGTAATCCGACGTCCTGGCGATCTCTTTGGCATACGGTCCCTGGGTGGTCGTCGATCCGCTGCCGATCATCGCCGTTCCGGCCAGCGCGGCCATGGCGGTCGGATAGACCTGGGTGTTCCAATGCCCACGCGAGGATTGCGTCCGCGCCAGCCAGGCCAACGCTTTTTGGGTCGCCGTTTCCCAAGAGGGGTTTCGGGCAGCCGCGTCACACGCCCGCGGTCCGATCAGCGACGCACCGAGCGAACCGCCGGCGGCGAGAAGGGCGGTGTTGCGAAACCAATCGCGGCGGTTGGATGAAATCGGCATCATGATTCCGAAAGGGGGAGGGTGGTGGCCCGTTTGACGCTCAGCCTACGATTGTACCGCCTCAGCCACCGATCGCGAAACTTCGATTTCTCCCACCGAGCCGTGTCGCCCCGTTTTCCGTTGGCAAATCGGGCAAAAAAATGTACTCCGTTGGCCCTGGACGATTCGGCGAATCTTTCCGACCGAGCAGCGACCGCACCCCAATCCGGCCCGATCGTAGACCCGATGGTAGTTTTGATAGCTGCCTTCGTTGTTCAGCGCGTTGCGATACGTCCCGTCCGACAGCGTGCTGCCCTCATGCTCGATCGCCTCCCCCAACACCAAACCGATCCCCGCATGAAGACGCTCCCACTGCGGCCGGCTCAGCTTGTCACAACGGGTGCGTGGATCGACCCCGGCGACGAACAGAATTTCGGCCGCGTACAAATTTCCGATCCCCGCCACGGCCGCCTGGTCCAGTAAAGCGACCTTGATCACGCGGCGACTGTGACGCAGATTTTCACGGAGCTGCTCCGCGGTGATCCGGGTCGCGTCAGGCCCCAACCGATCGCGGACGTCACGCCGCAATTGGTCCGCCGTCAGCAGTCGCACCGTGCCCAGCCCA
The DNA here is from genome assembly GCF_007754155.1 of Stieleria neptunia. NCBI lineage: Bacteria > Pseudomonadati > Planctomycetota > Planctomycetia > Pirellulales > Pirellulaceae > Stieleria > Stieleria neptunia. The sequence continues at coordinate 8,973,937 of NZ_CP037423.1, forward strand.
CGCCGATCCCAAAACAGCATCTCCGCAGCAGCATCGCCGTCGAGGATCAGCCGCAAACGCAGATGCTCCGGCCCCGGCGGATCGCTCAACAGCACCAGCCCCGTCATCCGCGGTTCGATCACGATCGCTTGCGCGTTTTCCAATTCAATGATCACGCGTTTGCCCAGCCGATCGATGCCGGTGATCCGCCGCCCGCGAACCCGCCGATCAAACGGTCCGATCGCGGGCTCAAACACAATCGGCTTGCGCTCGCAAGGCGGCCGCTCGGCGGCACGAATCCGCTGCCCCACGATCGGCGAGATCCCACGGCGCATCGTTTCAACTTCAGGCAATTCAGGCATCATCACTCCCTAAGTGGCGTAAGCTTCCAGCTTGCGTTCCCCGTGGCGTAAGCTTCCAGCTTGCGTTCCGCCCCCTACCAACGGCAAGCAGGATGCTTACCCCACGCCTAACAATACACAAACCCTTCGCGAGCATAGCGCGGGTGGGTCTGGATCGCAGCATGATCGGCTCTGGCGAACCCCAACCAGGCCCCCAGGCCGGCCAGCACCGCGTCGAGCGCGTCGCCGCCGGGATCGTTCATGATCACGCGTCGCCGATGCGCCGAAATGTCGACGTACTGCGAGACCGCTTTCAAGATTGTTCGCCGCGTCCGCTTGTGTGTCGCCTCGGGTGGCTTTCCGCCGGACTGCTTGTAGCGTTGGTGCGGCAATTCCAATCGCTTCAACGTCGACGACGGGCAGGCTTCGACCAGGATCGAGGATGCCGTGCCGCGGTTCGCCTTGGCATATTGAAACGGCAACACGACGACACTTGGTCTCTCGGCCAGCTCCGCCAGCACATCGCGCATGCCGTGAAACGTCTGATAGATGATCCGGTAGTGATAACAATCAAACGGCGTTTGGGTTTCCCGGTCCGTGGTGCGGCGAACATGCTTGGTTCCCAGCGCACGCTCGGTCGTCTCGACCAGCGATAACCCAAACTGCTTGGCCGAACCGTCGAACTCGCTGGCATGCGACAATTGGTCCCGCCAATCGCCGATCGCCAGTTCGATCGGCAATCCGAACGGAAAATCACAGCCCCAAAACGTTTTCGGTTGTGATGCAATGCGGTCGACCAGGTAGCGATTGACTTGATCGCGGTCGTCGCCGCCGGCCAGCCGCCCCAGGGGCTGCAGGGACACCAGTCGAAAACGGGCCGAGCGATTGGCCAGACGCGACGAGGCGGGGGCGGCCAGCGGTAGCGGAACCGGGGCGGAAAGCTCGGCGATCCAAGCCGTTTTTCCGGACTCGGCGGCGCCGCTGAAATCCACACCGATCACCGTCCGCGTCGCCGCCTCGGCAATTCGGCGGAATCGCATCAGGCTGGGTTTCGTCGCGTTGACCAACTTGGACGGCCGGGTGAAGATGATGAAGTGACTATGGAAGCATACCTTTTTGGCAAACCTACGATGAGCAGTGCTCCTTCCCAACAGCCCGCGACGGCGGCGGTCCCCGATGCGAAAGGCCGATTCGGCGAATTCGGCGGCCGATTCGTCCCCGAAACCCTGACCCGCGCACTCGATCAATTGGCCGAAGAATACGAACTGGCCAAGAAAGATCCGGAGTTCCAGCGGGAACTGGACGGATTGCTGAAAACGTTCGTCGGTCGCCCCAGCCCGTTTTACCACGCCCGTCGCCTCTCTGAAGCCGCCGGCGGGGCCCAGATTTGGCTCAAACGCGAGGACCTGAATCACACCGGGGCGCACAAGATCAACAACACGCTCGGACAGGCGCTGCTGACGCTGCGGATGGGAAAAACTCGCGTGATCGCCGAAACCGGCGCCGGCCAACACGGCGTCGCCAGCGCGACCGCCTGTGCACACTTCGGATTGCCCTGCACGGTCTACATGGGCGCCGAAGACATTCGTCGACAAAAACCCAACGTGTTCAGCATGCGGCTGATGGGTGCGACGATCAGCCCCGTCGAATCCGGCTCGCGAACCCTTCGCGATGCCGTCAACGAAGCGATGCGCGATTGGATGTCCTCGGTCGAGCACACGCACTACATCATCGGCAGTGTGATCGGCCCGCACCCGTTTCCGATGATGGTCCGCGATTTCCAAGCCGTCATCGGACGCGAAACACGTGACCAATCGCTGGACGTGTTCGGCAAGCTGCCCGATTGCGTGGTCGCCTGTGTCGGCGGCGGCAGCAATGCGGCCGGCATGTTCTATCCGTTCATCGAAGACGAGGGCGTGCGATTGGTCGGCGTCGAAGCCGGTGGCCGTGGCAGCAACCCCGGCGACCATGCCGCCCCCATGTCCTTCGGATCGCCCGGCGTGCTGCACGGCAGTTACAGCTACGTGATGCAAGACGAAGACGGCCAAACCTGTGACGTGCACAGCATGAGTGCCGGTCTGGACTACCCCGGCGTCGGCCCCGAACACAGCTACTGGAAAGACACCGGCCGCGTCGACTACATCCAGTGCGGTGACGCCGATGCGATGGACGCCTTCGACAAACTCGCCCGCAGCGAAGGCATCATCGCCGCCCTGGAAACCAGTCACGCACTGGCCAAAGCGATGAAGCTGGCCGCCGAGATGCCCACAACCGAAAACCTGGTCGTCTGCCTGTCCGGCCGCGGTGACAAGGACGCCATGGAAATCGCACGACTCCGCGGTGAAGATTTTTGATCCGACATCGCAACCGCTGAAGATGTTATTCTTTCTAAACTCCGCTGGAACGCCCAACTGGGCGGTTCATCACAACAGCGAGCCGATACCGTCAATCTCCTGCGCACGCTCGCAGATTCGCTTGACATGGAATACCTACATCGACACGTGGGAGAACACAGCGAAACGCTCACCGAACTTCTCGCCGAGGTTCATCCATGAACAAAGCCCATCGCATCTCGGGAACCAAACTCGAAGACCGCATCGCCGCGGAAACCGAAGCCGGACGCGAATCCCTGCGAGTCTGGCGGAACATCTGGCGCAACATGACCGGCGAGCAACGGATCGCGAAAGCATTCCAATTGACCGAAGAAGTCAGACAGGTCATGCGGGCCGGCATTCGCAGCCGGAATCCCGAGGCCAGCGAAGCACAAATTCAGCACCTGTACGTCAATCAACTGCTGGCCGCTCACGGCACCTCCCTCGAACACATTAAACATCAACAAAAGGAAGATCGAACTCGATGATCAAACTCACTTGGCTCTCACACGCAAGCTGGCTGATCGAAACCGCAGGCGCCCGGATTCTGCTGGATCCGTTTTTCACCGATAACCCCAAAGCTCAAGTCTCGGCCGATCAGTTCGCCGACGCCACCCATGTGCTCCTTTCCCACGGCCACGCCGATCACGTCGGCGACGTCGCCGCGGTGCTCAAACACTCCGGCGCCCAGCTGATCGCGACTTGGGAGATCGCCGAATGGTTCAAAAAGAACCACGGTTTCGAAAACGTCGTCGCCATGAACGTCGGCGGCAACGTCGCGCTCGGTGACGGAACCGCCAAAATGGTCCCCGCCCTGCACAGCAGCAGCCTGCCGGACGGTTCTTACGGCGGATCGGCGGCAGGATTCCTGCTGAAATTCGAAACCTTCCGCATCTATTTCGCCTGCGACACCGCCTATTACAGCGACATGAAATGGTACGCCGGCGGAGCCGATGTGGCCGTGCTGCCGATCGGGGACGTGTTCACCATGGGCATCCACGACAGCATCGAAGCGATCAAATTGATCGAACCCAAAGTGGTGCTGCCGACCCACTACAACACCTGGCCGCCGATCGAACAAGACGCCGCGGCCTGGGCCAACCACGTCATCGCCGAAACGGATTCCAAACCCGTCGTCCTCAAAGTCGGCGAATCCCACACGCTCGAATTGGTCCGAGGCTTGTAAGACCAGTGGGAGAGGCTTCCAGCCTGTCAAATCAGAGGGGCTGAATCGCAGTCACCCTCCCGCACAGAGGGCGTGCAGTTTTCAAAGTCACCCTCCTGGCAGGAGGGTCGAGCGCAGCGAGGGGAGGTCGATTGCTTGAATGCAGGATTTGGCGACCGATTTAGATTCTCTCCCTCTGGGTGAGACGGCGTTTGCGCAGCAAGCAAACGCAAGAGAGGGCCGGCGGCTCGCGGAAATCTTGGCGACTTCCGCTACGATCAACTCCGCCACTTTTCGACGTCACCTGGGAGAGTCGAGCGCACCCGAGGAGTGGGTTCTGTGCATGACCTGGGGCTCGCCTTTGTCCGGCAAAGTGAACACCGCGATTCACCGTTCGACCCTCCCCTCGCTGCGCTCGACCCTCCCGCACACGGGAGGGTGACTTCTTAAACACGGGAGGGTGACTTCTTAACTGGATGCGTATGCGGAGCGTCCGGGAGGGGACGCACGGGCGACCGTCGCTGAAAAACGACGCCTCACCGCTGCCCCGCGCCCCCCTCACTCCGTCTCGATCTCGCGGACCCAAACCTCATCGTCTTCGACCTTGACCTCGAAACAATCCGTTTTGACCCGCGGATTGTCTTCCCAGGTGCCATCGGCGATGCAGAATCGCCAGGCGTGCCAGGGGCACGTGACCGTGGTCCCCTCGACGTGCCCTTCGGCCAACGACGCCCCCATGTGGGGACACAGGTCGTCGATCGCGTGCCAGCTGCCGTCTTCCTGGCGAAACACGGCGACCATGCGGCCGTCAACGGGGACCGCTTTTCCGCGGCCGATCTCGAAATCGTCCACTTTGCCAACTGATTCAAATTCGCTCACAGCTCGGATGCACCTTGTCTTTTTCGGTTTCTCTTGCGTTGGTAGCCTTGTACCGACCACACTTTAGGCATTCCATTGAAGACTCACCACACCCGCACACGTGAATCGGCATTTCTGAATGATCAATCACCAGCGACGCAAACTACTTGAATCCCGCGTTTGGCCGCACGTTCAAACACCGGCCCAGTATGTCGGCGGCGAACGAAATATCGTTGTCAAAGACCATCGCGGCGTCCGCGGAAAACTGGCCGTCGGCTTTCCCGATGCCTACACGATCGGGATGAGCCATCACGGATTGCAGGTGCTCTACTCGCTGATGAACCGCCGCGACGACTGGTGTGCCGAACGCGTTTTCACCCCCTGGCCGGACATGGAGCAATTGCTCCGACAACACCAGATCCCCCTGTACACCCTGGAAACCTTCACCGCGCTGTCGGAATTTGACGTCGTCGGGCTCAGCCTGCAATACGAAATCAGCTCCCCGAACGTCTTGACGATGATCGACCTGGGCGGGATCCCACTGGAATCGGTCGACCGCACGATGAACGATCCGCTGCTGGTCGCCGGCGGACCGTGCTGCCAAAACCCCGAGCCCATGGCGGACTACTTTGACGTCATGATCACCGGCGACGGCGAACCCGCCCTGCCGACGATCTGCGACCTGTGGCTGGAGATCAAAGAGAGCTACCGCCGCAGCGATGGAACCTGGGCCGACGGCGAAGAAGGAAAACAGCAACGTAGCGACGCCCTGGCCAAAGTCGCCAACACGCTCGAGTACGCCTACGTGCCCCGGTTTTACCAACCGGTCTACAAGGACGGCCGCATCGCATCACTCGATCGCGTCCGTGACGACGTCCCCACGACCTTTGCCCCCAGTGTGATCAGCGACCTGGACGGAATCCCGCTGCCCACCGATCCGATCGTGCCGTACATCGAATGCGTTCACGACCGGATCGCACTGGAAATCATGCGCGGCTGCCCACACCTGTGCCGGTTCTGTCAAAGCACCGTCATCAAACGCCCGTTGCGAATCCGCGAAGTCGACACGATCGTCGATGCCGCCTGGGAAAGTTATCTGAACACCGGCCACAACGAAATCAGCATCCTCTCGCTCTCCAGCAGCGACTACCCGCATTTCGAACCGCTCGTCAAACGGCTGCACGAAGTCTTCAAACCGCTCGGCGTCAACATCAGCGTCCCCAGCTTGCGGGTCAACGATCAATTAAGATCGCTGCCCCAATTGATCGGCACCGATCGACGCAGCTCGTTGACCCTCGCCCCCGAAGTCGCGCGGGACGACATGCGCGAACAAATCCGCAAGAAGATCAAAAACAGCGACCTGATCGAGGGCTGCCGCAACGCGTTCCAGAACGGATTCGACAGCGTCAAACTGTACTTCATGTGTGGCCTGCCCGGCGAGCGACCGGTCGACCTGGACGGGATCGTCGATCTGGCCGAAACCATCGCCACGGTCGGCAAAGAAGTCAAAGGACGCTACGCACGCGTCACCGCCAGCGTGTCAAACTTTGTCCCCAAAGCCCACACGCCGTACCAATGGAACGGCATGCAAAGCCGCGAGTACTTCCACTGGGCGCACAAGTACATGTGGAGCCGCCGCAAAATCCGCAGCGTCAACATCAAGTGCCACAATGTGGAAACCAGCTTGCTCGAAGGCGTCCTCAGCCGCGGCGATCGACGCACCGGCAACGCCATCCGCCTGGCCTGGGAGCGCGGCGCGCGAATGGACGGCTGGACCGAACACCTGGATCCCGATCGGTGGTGGTCCGCCATCGAAGACGCCGGCATCGACGTCCAACGACAGGTCCACGAAAAATACGAACTGCTTGATAAATTGCCCTGGGACCACGTCAACGTCAAATTCGGTCGCGCCTACCTGGAAAAAGAACAAGGCCGGGCCACCGTCCAACTCCAAGCTCTCGCTGGCGCCACGTAACGAGGTTCCAGGTTTCAGGTCGATGATTTTGAACTGGGGCACCACGCCAAATTTCAAATCTGACATTTCAAATCTGACATGTGCTGACTCTAACGTTTTCTATGGATTGAATTTCAATTCACGTCACCCTCCCGTGTGGAGGTCGTGCAGTTTTTACAGCAACCCTCCTGGCAGGAGGGTCGAGCGTAGCGAGGGGAGGTCGAACGGTGAATCACGAGTTTTACTTCACCTGCCAGAGTCGCGTCCCGAGCAGCAAAGAGAACTCTTTACCCGTCCCACGGTTCGATATGCAGATGCACGTCCCTGACCCGGGGCATGTTTGCTAACAATCGATTCTTGACTTCGTGCCCGATGCGGTGGCCTTGATCGACGCTTAACTGGCCGTCGACTTGAACGTGGATCTCGATGAAATACTCCAGTCCGCTCTTGCGGACCCGCAGCTTTTCGATCTCTTTGACCTGATCGACATCCGCCGCGATGTCACGCACCTTCGCCACCGTTTCAGCGTCTGCCTGCTGGTCCATCAATTCGGCCGCGATCGCCAGAAACATTTTGGCACTGGTCATGATCAACACGCCGCAAACACAAAGTGCCGCGACGGGATCCACGAACGGTCCGAATCCGCCCAGATACGGCGCGGCAAACAAACTGATCGCGATCGCCCCCGAACCCAACGCGTCGCTGCGGTGATCCAACGCCGTGGCGCGAAGCGCTGCCGAATCGAGCCGCTTGGCCACCTGTGACGTGTACCGGAACACGACCTCCTTGATGACGGAGCAAACCGCCGCGATCACACCGGCCGACCAATGCGGAATCGTCGGTGCCGCAGAAAATCGACGGATCGTCTCGATCGTCAAGATCCCGGCCCCAAACATCACCAACAACGAAACGCCGAACCCCGCAATCGACTCGGCCTTGGTGTGCCCGTAGGGATGATCGTCGTCCTCTTCCTGCTCGGCGACGTGCAACGCCGCGCGAACGGCGACGGAACTGGTCACGTCCCCGATCGAGTTGACCGCGTCGGCGACCAATGCGGAACTTCGCAAAACCAGCCCGCCGGACAATTTGGCGACGACCAGCACAACATTGACGCTCAGCCCCCAGATCGCAGCACGCTTGGCGTCGATGTAAACACGATCGCGGACCGCGATCGATGCTTCGTCTCGTGGGGGACTGAGCGACACGCGAATGCGGAACCAGGAACGGTGGCGGGGAAGGATGTCAAAACGAAGGTCCTATAAGTTACCCGACTTTTTGTCCGCACGTCGATCACCCGGCTATCGGCGACCTAAGGTTTCGCGCCATTTCTATCGATTGCCACGCAATCCCTGAAATCCGAACGACGCATGAGGGAAATTTTTTTAAGCCATGTCCAAATCCATTAGCGGCCAACCGTCATCACCCTCACAAACCGAATCTGCCGGCACCGGTTCGGCGCACGGGCGGTCGATGATCTGGTTCGCCGCAACGATCCTGCTCGGCGCGTTCCTGGTCTTTCAAGTCCAACCGATCATCAGCAAGTGCGTGCTGCCCTGGTTCGGCGGCACCCCGGCGGTCTGGACGACGTGCATGCTGTTTTTCCAGCTCTTGTTGTTCGGCGGCTATCTGTATGCCCACGTGCTCCGTACGTACTGCAATCCGTTCGCCCAGGCCGTGATTCACTTGCTGCTGCTGAGCGCCGCGGCACTGGCGTTGCCCATCGAACCCTCCGATGCGTGGAAGCCGACCGGCAGCGAGACGCCGACGCTGTACCTGTTGTGGATGCTGGCCAGTCACGTCGGATTGCCGTACTTTGTTCTCTCCAGCACCGGACCGCTCGTCCAAGCCTGGCTCAGCTTTCACGACAACAGTGAACGCGTCTACCGGCTGTACGCCCTGTCCAACGCGGGATCGCTGTTCGCGCTGCTCAGCTATCCGTTCCTGTTTGAACCGGTGCTTTCGGTCTCGACACAATCCAGCATGTGGTCGCTGCTGTTCTGCCTGTTCGCGCTCGTCCAAGGTTACGTCGCGATCAGCTTGTTCCGCATCAACGACGACTCGATCCGTCCATCTCAAACAAGCCCATCGAACGACTCTCCCACGCCGGCACTCCCTTCGACTCCGATTTCCGCCAACATCCAAGCAGCATGGATCGCGCTGCCCGCGCTCGCCTCGGTGATGCTGCTAGTGGTCACCAACCACGTTTGCCAAGACATCGCCGTCGTGCCGTTTCTGTGGGTGCTTCCACTCAGCCTGTATCTGGCCAGCTTCATCGTTTGCTTTGATTCGCCACAGTGGTACCGTCCCAAGCCGATCGCCGCGGTCACGCTGGCCGCGCTGGCACTGATCCAAGGCAAGACACTGTTGCCGGGCAGCATCCAGTTGATCGCCGAAGCCTCCTGCTACATGCTGATGCTGTTCGGCGCATGCCTGCTATGCCACGGCGAAGTCGCCCGGCTGAAACCGGGAACCGATAAATTGACGAAGTATTACGCGATGCTGTCGGCCGGAGGCGCACTCGGTGGTGTGATCGTTGCGATCATCTGCCCGCTGCTATTGAACAATCACGCCGAACTGCCGTTCTTTGTCGCCCTGGTTACCGCGCTGACGTTCCTGTTGTTCTTCGCCTGCAAGACCTGGAATCGCACCGAATACGACTGGGCCGCCGCGGCGCGATTGAAGTACGGTGCGATCGTGTTGATGATCGCGCCCATCTTGACCATGGCGTTTGTTTCCAACAATCGAACCATCGCATCGCAGCGCAACTTCTTCGGCGTGCTGAAAGTCCGTGAAAAACCGCTCGGCACCTGCCTGGTCCACGGCAGCACCCTCCATGGGATGCAACGTTACGCTCCGAATCAATCTCAACCGACCACCTATTACGGATACGAAAGCGGAGTCGGCCACGTCATCAAAGAACTGCAGCAACAACATCCTTCGCTGCGGATCGGTATCGTCGGACTCGGTTGCGGCGTGCTGACCACCTACGGGCGCCCGACGGACCATTTCGATCTGATCGAAATCAACCCGGCGGTCATCGACATCGCCGATCGATACTTCACCTTCATGAAAGACTGTCCGTCCCGGATGACACGCCACCTCGGAGACGGCCGGCTGGTGCTGGAGCGGATGCCCGACGCCAAGTTTGACCTGCTCGTCCTCGACGCCTTCAGCAGCGACGCAATTCCCGCCCACCTGCTGACGCGCGAGTCGATGGCGCTGTACAAAAACCGATTGGCCAAAGGCGGGGTGTTGGCCGTGCACACGTCCAACAACCACCTGGAACTTTCACCGCTGGTTCACAACCTCAGCCGCGACGCGGAGCTGGAAAGTCGCATGCTCGAAGGCATCGGAGACGACTCGATCGGGACGACCCACTCGACCTGGATGATCATCGCCCAGCCGGGACACGCGATCTTCCAAGCCCCCGCGCTGGCCGCCGCCACGACAGCGACCGCCGACCAACTGCGTGACGCGCCCCTCTGGACCGACCAACATCACAACCTGGTCAGCGTGCTGAGACTCTGGCAATAACGGATCAAGCCAAGTCACCGTCCCCGGCTGGGAGGGTCGAGCAGTTCTGAAACTCCCCCTCCCTGGCAGCGAGGCGCGAGCCGTTTTTTAAAGTCACCCTCCCTGGCAGGGAGGGTCGAGCGCAGCGAGGGGAGGGTCGAGCGAGATGCCGCTTAAACACTTAGCAACGCGTTTTTGTTAGCGGCAGACGCGCAAGCCCTCCGGTCTTTCACGCCAAAGTAATCGGCACTGGGATCGCGCATCGCATCACGCCCCTCCGTTCGCACGATTGCAATCCCCCGGCCACAGCCCCGCGGCTTCAGTCCGAACCGCCTTGGTATGCACCGGCCGAATAGGTCAGTTCATAGCTGTGAGAATAGATTTCGATGATGTTTCCGAACGGGTCTTCACAGTAAACCATCCGGTAAGGCTTTTCGTCGGGATAGTACTCGCGGACGGGCATCCGCTGCTTCCCGCCATTTTCGACGATCTTCTTCGCCAGGCCCTCCACATCAGGGTCCTGGACGCAAAAGTGAAACACGCCGGTCTTCCAGTATTCAAAGTTGTTGTCCGGCTTCTGGGCATTCTCAAACTCGAACAGTTCGATGCCGACCCGGTCACCGGTGGCCAAGTGAGCGATTCGGAACCGCCCCCAACCCTGCCCGAACACATCGTCACACATCACTCCAATCGCGGAGTCATCGGAGACAATTTCCGTCGGGGGCATGATCACATACCATCCCAATGTTTTGGTGTAGAACTCGACGGCTTGATCCAGATCCGTGACCGAAATGCCGATGTGAGAAAACGTGCGGGGATAGGTCATGACAGGCTTTCAAAAGAGGGCCGGGTTGGTGAAGCAGCCGTTAGTCTTCAGATGCAACGGCACGCACTGTCCATTAGAGCGAATCACGTCACGCCGCTCCAACGCGACCGCAAATCAACCGTCGAAGCGAAAAGCAATTCGATGAAGCCCAACGACCGACGCCACCGGCGATGCCCTATTGCCAGTCACTTTTAAGGCTGAATCATGCCTTCGTCAATCAGAGTGACGAGTAGCGTAAGCTGCGAAAGTTGGATCTCAGTCCCCGTGGCGACGATGCGATTGGAACGCGCGTCAACGCCGATCGACAACCCGAGATTAACGGACCGTGTGAGTAGCCGCTCAAGTTTCGGCTGGATCGCGATGACGTCGTGGTTGGTGAAGAAATACGCGAACGATTTTTGCTTGTCTTGAGGTCCTGCCGCACGCTCCAATTCCTTCATTCTTTCCGTGAGAGCAGAAAGCTCCTTCTCAAGCGCGACGATGCGGTCATCGCCTGAAGGCTTGGTCTCTTGGGGCGTCTGCCCAATTGATGATGCAACGCCAAATGTTAGTGCGCACAGAAGCGTGCCTAAACATACGTACTTGAACATGAGGGGACGTCCCAAAGTTGACGAAGGAAAGAGATGCGCGACGAATATCACATACAGCAAAACGGATTATACGGCGGGCGAACATCACGATGTAAGCTTGGCAGCACGCCAACCGATCATCCGGCGGTGACGGTTCATCATCCACTTCAAAACGCCCGACTTCGCCGCTCAGTTGAATCAGATGGTAGCGTTCAGTCGCCATCAACCCGTCGCCAAACCTCGTCGGCGTCCATCGCGATTTCTGGGTTCAAAAGCAGTTCTTCGCGCCTGCGGGTCATCTCCGCCAGTTCGTCTTCGGGCAATGTCAAGGTCGCTGATGCCGCCAAGTCATCCCAAAGCTGGGTAACGATCGCGAGTTTTTGATCGGGCGCGAGTGCACGAAGTGATTCTTGAAGCGACATAGAACGATCCGTTTTAGAGGGTATTCCTGATATACCCTCAGCCAGGAAAATACGAAAACAGAATTCGAATACGGAGAAACCAACCCGGCCGCATGAGCCGCATTCATTCAGCCGGCGAACGCATTGCAATCAATCCGCGCATGCGGAGGAACGGGGATCCATCGGGCGTCAGAACGTTGTCACCCCTCGGGTGTGCCGGTCACAGGACCTGATTTGAACGGATCCTGCCAGACGGTGCCAGTTTCTCAGACCCAAGCGAAGTCGAGCTGGGTGGCGTCCGAAAACGGGTCTCCCGCAACGCTTGGTCAGAATCGACTTGCAATTCCCCCGGCCGCTTTGCTAACGTCGCTGCCAGTGTCTCGGGTTGGCCCCAAAAAGTTCACGAATGGACTCAACTGACGCGGATCGGCGCGCCGAAACCTATAACTGTTTCCGCTGCTCGCGCTTAGCAAAAGTCTCTTCAAAGCTGTACGGATTGCATCCTGGGACACGGATCGCGGCGCTGACGGTCGATGCGGAAATGACTAAACATCGGTGGGGGTTGCCCCATCGGTCCGGTCCGGCCTACGTCGCCCAAATCCCCTCATTGCTATCAACTGATCGATTTCTCCGGTCGGTTGTCAGTGATTGGGTAGTCCATTTTGTCTCCGGAGCATCGCTCAAATGCAGATTTACGGTCCCTATCGGGTTTCCACCACGCAATCCGCTTCCAACGTCCAGTCCACCTCGCAAGTCGATCGCGGCTCGGGTGCCTCCAAGCTCGACCAAGCCTCGTCGCCGGCGTCGGCCGGCCCGGTCGACCAGCTCGATCTTAGCCAGGCGGCCACCTCGGCCAATCGCGTCGAAGGCAACGCGTCGGTCGCCGGCGAAGGCATCCGATTTGAACGGGTCGCCGAACTGCGGCGGCAAATCGCCGACGGTTCCTATGACTCGCCCGAACGGATGGACGCGGCACTGGATCGATTTTTGGACCTGTTGGGTTGACGCCCTGACGGCTTGATACCGCTCCGCATCGTGACGCACCGCGTCGCCGACGGCTGAGATTCCGCAGCGGTCCGGGTCGCGCCGGCGAAGACAGCCATTGACCGGTCGTGTAGACTTCTAGATGACCGGACTCGTCGACACAGCGTTTCGAGAGGGTGCTCGCCCCGCGCTGACGGGCTGATGCTACGTTCTCTCTGACACGCACCATGGCTGAATTGTCGGACTCGACCTCCGAAACGGCGAACTCGAATTCCGAAACGGTTGCGACGAAGGTCGAGCCGTTGGAGGTTTCGCTTTCGCCCCAAGAACGGTTCAGCGAGTACCTGCAGTCGCGCGGGCTGCGGCAAACCAGCCAGCGTAAATTCTTGATCGACCAGGTGTTCAGCCAGCACGAGCATTTCGACGCCGAAGAGTTGATCGAACGGCTGCCACGGCGGGGGGAAGCGAACTATGTCAGTACCGCGACCGTCTACCGCACCTTGCGTGAATGTGTCGACGCCGGGCTGCTCAACAGTTTTCAACTCGACGGCCGCACCGTCTACGACCACGATTACGGCTACCCCCAGCACGACCACCTGTACTGCACACGGTGCCGAAAATTGCTGGAATTTCAAAGCGACGAACTGGTCGAAATTCGTGACCAAATGGCCGCCTTGCACGGTTTTCGCGTCGAATCCCACCGGATGATCATCAGCGGCGTGTGCCGTGAGTGCTCGCGGCGGCGACGCAAGAAACGCAAACAGGACCTCGTCTAGCCGAAGACGAGTGCTGCGTTGCAGCTAATTTTTCCGATTGTCCACGGAAAGGGGGGGGCAGGAAGAAGGTGGCGTAAGCTTCCAGCTTGCGTTTCACGTGTGAAACCAGACGGCAAGCTGGAAGCTTACCCCACTATTAATCCTCGACAAAGCACTAGGGTGCGATCTGTTTTAGGATCGCGGCGAACACGGCCTCGTTCTTGTCAAAATCTCGACTCTCGGCCTGCATCTGAACCATCAACACGTCCTCGCCGGTGGGGTCCCCGTCGGGCCGCAAGATCACGATCCGGCTGATGATCAAAAGATCCAAGTAGTAGAACCGCAGGTCCGTCACCGGCGTCTCGGCCGGCAGCACGTCCAAGGCGACATCTTCGCGTTCCAGGTCTTCGTAATCGGCCGCGATCGCCGCGACGATTTGCTCGATCAAACCCGGGACCTCGTCGGCCTTGGTCCGTTCGATCGAGAAAAACCCTCCCCCCGGGAAATCCAACGTCGCCCCCTGGTCCCCTTCCTCTTCGGCACGGTCCGCGACGGTCCAGTTGTCGGGGTAGAGAAAACGAAGTCCGAAAGAATCAAATTGAGCAGGCATCAAATTGGCGGGCAAATCAGGGGGCTGTAAAAGGCGCAATTGCAGTGCAACGCATTTCGCTGGTATTTGTGGTTCCTGTCAATGCGTCGAAGTCCCAAAAAAACATCCGCCGTCACGGTATCCCCCGACGTCGACCTTTTCCACCCAGCCTTGTCCGGTGACACGCGTGCGTTCGATCCACCGCCCCAACCCGACCCTCGCGGCGCCGCCGCGCGACACCGGCACCCGCCAGCGTGTGCGGGTCGGCCAACGCGGTGACGCATTTTTTGGCGGCAGGGCGAGAGCCCTCCGGTGTTTTGGCAAAGATGCGGAACCGGAGGGCTCGCGCCCTGCCGCTAACAACTTACGAAACACCGGAAAAAAATGCTTCACAGCGTTGCCGGTCGCCGTGGTGTTGCTGTCATGGCTGTGTTGCACCGCAGGCTGCCGTGCGATCCATGGGATTGGCGAAAGCCGACAATCGATCGCCGCGCGAAAGCTGTCACGCCAGGGGCTGCAGAAAATGAGGGTCGGCAAGTGGACCGACGCCGAACAATTGTTCGGCGAAGCCCTGGCCCTGTCGGACAAAGACGATCGGGCGCATCGCGGTCTGGCAGAAACCTATTGGAATCGGGGGCAACGGGTTTCGGCGATCGAGCACATGGAAAAGGCGGTCGCGTTGAGTGCGGGCGACCCGCGTTTGGTCGGCCGACTCGGCGAGATGTACCTGCAGGAAGGGCAGCTCGAAAAAGCGGTGACGCAAAGTGAAATCGCGTTGGCCTCCGAACGCAACTCCGCCGAAATCTGGACCCTCCGCGGCGATTGTCTGCGTCAGAAAGGGAACGAAGAGGAGGCGTTGGCGGCCTACCATCGCGCACTCGCCTTGCAGCCGGATTATATCGACGCCAAGTTGCATGTCGCCGAGCTGTATCTCAACGGCAATCAGTACGATCGCATCCTGGCAACGCTGGACCAGCTCGATCCGGTCGGCGACGAGTCCGCCGCGCCGACCCGGGTGCACATGCTGCGGGGAATCGCGATGCGGAATCTGAATCGCCCCGAACTGGCCGCCAAGCACTTTGCCAAGGCCGCCGAAAGCGACCCGCGACGCGCCGAACCACACCTGCAACTCGCGGCGATCGAACTCGAAAAGGGACGTCCCGACCAGGCCAGCCGATCGATCGCCCGTGCGTTCGAACTCGATCCGCAACTGGTCGAAACGAGCGGCTGGAACGCGTACCTGATGTCACCGGAACAGCTGGCGGCGCAGCAATCCGATGACGAGACGCGGCGCTGAGACGACCGATTGTGACGGTTGTCCGGTTCGCCGCGCCACAGCGACGCCCGTAATTGGAACCTAACGCGCAGGAACGGGTTTTCCCCTGGATCGGACGGGACGTTTTTTGGGCTCTTTGGACGCGTCACCCCCGCGAATGAACTACGGTTGAGTGACGAACTGCGCGGGACAGGGTGAATTCGACCACACGGCAACGTCGCCGATTCCGTCGTTACGGACATTCAACGGAATCCAAAACCCCAATCCGTCCACAGTCCTTTTTTGAACGAGAGCTCTTCATGTCGCTATTCAATGCCGCCAACGCAACGCCATCGAGTGATTTCGCTACTTCACCCATCGCACCGGGAGTGACGGGGCAGGGCACCGGTCAGGACCGATCACAAGGCAACGAGTCCGGTGGGTTTGTCGATCGACGTCGCGAAGGTGCGTCACAGGCGGGATCCGAGAGACGACAGTTCGGCAGCTCACACGACGGACTGTCCGACGCCGGACGCGAGTTGGCACTGGCGATCGACCAGTACAAACTGCAGCATCATCGCCGCTACATCACCTGTGACGAAATGCTGTTGGTGATCACCAGCCTCGGTTACACCAAGTCCTAGCGGGTGAGCAGACAACGGGTGCTTCGACACGGCAAGCACGATGCTTCCCCCACTTTGTTACTTGTTCATCGGTTGCAGCAGCTGACGTCGGGTGACGACGGAGCGGACCTCATCGTTGTCGTCGCATAACAGCGCGACTTCGCTGGCGACGTCATACAACTTCAGCAACGTCGTCAGGTGACGTTCGGACTGGCTGACTCGGATCACCGGTCGGATTTCCACCTGGGCTTTGCCGGTCGCCAACTCGGAGTACCGGAGGTAACCGACGATTTTCT
Source organism: Stieleria neptunia (assembly GCF_007754155.1). Classification (NCBI taxonomy): domain Bacteria; kingdom Pseudomonadati; phylum Planctomycetota; class Planctomycetia; order Pirellulales; family Pirellulaceae; genus Stieleria; species Stieleria neptunia. The sequence goes on from NZ_CP037423.1 coordinate 8,990,417, forward strand.
TTTTCTGTTGGACCAACACGATCGGATGGTTCTGACGACGGGCCGCCGCGGCGGTGGCGACCTTGTCGATCGGCAACTCGACCGTGGCCAATCGTTCCAGCGGGACGGCGAACGAGACGGCCAGTTCGTTCCCCACGTCGAACAGTTGGCCGGCCAGTGAACGCTGGCCCGAGTGCAGGATGCCCGCTTCTTCCCCCGCGCGGAACAATTGCGTCAGCTCGCCGCGTGCCATCGCGACGGAGATTCGAAACGGCGTCTGGCCGGTCAACGCCCCCAGCGCGGCGGCCAGCACGCCCAACAGAATCGACACCGGCAGGAACAGCACTGTGGCCAACAACAACACCGGTCGCACCAGTGTCAAAAGCCGGTACGGGGCTTGAAAGAACCAATGCTTGGGCAGCAGTTCTCCGAACACAAAAACGACCGGCGTCATCAGGATCGGTCCGATCAGTTCGGCCGCAGAGGAGTCGCCGAAGAGTGCGATGACGGCCAGGACGATGGCGAAACTGGTCAGAAAGTTTGCCAAGTTGTTTCCGACCAGTGCCGTCGCGACGAACAACACGGGTCGATTCAAGACCCAAATCAGCGCCCGGGCGCTGCGTGAACCGTCCAAGCCGTCGAGCACCAACCGGGTTCGAGAGACGCGATACATTCCGGTTTCGCTGCCGCTGAAAAACGCGCTCAAGACGAGACCGAACAAGAACAGCACGATGGCGAAGAAGATCATCGGTAATCCCGTTCGTCTTGTGAAGGCGTTGCACCCGATCCCGATTGCCGCCGGACTTCGATTCGCAACGCCCCTTCCTGGTCTTCGACGACCGTCAACAGATAGTCTTCCAGCATGGCTTGATCACCCAGACGCGGCAAGCGTTCATTGTGCCGTTGGATGAACCCGGCGACCGTGGCCACCGATTCGTCGGGGATGGTGACGGCCAGTTGCTTGGCCAACTGACGCAGCGAGATGCCGCCGGCGACACGATACAAATCGGGCTCCAACTGCTCGATCGCGGCCGAATCCGTGTCTTCTTCGAATTGGTCATGCTCGGGCGCGAGCATCCGCCGAAAAATCCGGTCGATCGACAGCGCTCCGATCCCATCGCCGTATTCGTCGACCACGATCGCGACGCTCAGATCATTCTCATTCAACAGATCCAAGACACGCGCCACACGAGCGGACCAGGGGACATAGATCACCGGTTCCACCAGGTCTTCGAAATGATCGATCTGGCTCGGCCGCAACATTCGGACTCCCAGGGCACCGATCATCGTCTCGCCGGATTCATCGGTGATGATCGCGTAGCCGCCCGGCGGTGATTGGGCGAACAAGGTTTCTGCTTTGATCGGGGATTCGACCAAGTGCAAACGGCTGCGGGGACGCATCAACTCACTCGCCCGCGTTTCCGCGATGGCGACCAAATTCTGCAGCGCCAAACGCTCCCGCGCCAGCAGCGCGGCGTCGTCGGTGCCCAGTTCCACGGCGCGCTCGATGTCCGCCAAGTCGATTTCATTTTCGGGCTGAAACGACGGCCAAAGCAATCGACTGGCCAACAGGTTCGAGGTCTTGATGATCGGCAGCAACGGACTGACCAGCCGGACCGCCAAACCCAACGGCGGCGCGATCAACACCGACGTCTGCATCGGGGCCAACAACGCCAGACTCTTGGGCAACATCTCGCTGAAAAAAATGATCGCCAACAAACTCGCCGACGTGAACAACAGCGCCACGCTTGCCCCGGCATCCTCGGAGCCATCGAGTCGACTGGCGACGATCGAAGCGATCGCGAAGTAGGTCATGTTGATCAGCAGATTCCAAAACAGAATCGCCGACAGCAACTTGTCTGAATCGCTGAGCATCCGATCGGCGATCCGGCCGCCGACGCCACTGCGACGCAGTTGCCGGCGCTGTCGCAAGGTCAACGAGAACAGGGCCGCTTCGCTGCCGCTGAACAATGCACTCAGCAGAATCAAAACCGCCATCGGCACCAACCAGCCGACGTACTGCAACAGCTCGCTCAATCAGCCATTTCCCTCGGCCCCTCGATCGCGTTCGAGCGACACATCAAATTCGCTGAGAGCGGGGATCATCAACGCCGCAATCGTAAACCCGTAGCCCACCGCCATCGAAAAGAACACGAACAGGTGGTCGGTTTGCAACAGGAACTGAGTGATCGAATAAAACGTGATCAAGGGAAGCGTGAACGAGGCCAGGAAGATCGCCGAAGAGGGATTCCGCCAGCCCAGTGACGCGAACAACGCGGCACCGCCGCCGAGAATCATGACCAAAAACGGCGCCAGTTGCAGCTGAAACGCGCCCCGAAAACTGACCATGATCGTCATGCAGATGGCGATCCCGACGCAGAGAAAAAAGACCGTCCCTAAACTCGCCAGCGTCGCCGTCCGACCGGCCACATAGTTGAGCCCGGCGTGAATCCCCAGCATGCTGACGAACACGTACAAGATCGCCGCACCCAACATCGCGTAGACCATGTTTTCATACGTCATCACTCCGTTGGCGGCCAGAAACAGCAACAACGCCAGCGGCAACAGAATCATCTCCTTGCCGACATACAGCACCCCCAACAACTTGCCGAACACAAATTCGCGGGGACTTAAATCCGTGACCAACAACAGATCCAGCGCCAAACCGTCACGCTCTCCGGTGACCGCGTTGACGGCCAACGCATTGATCAACACCAAACTGACCACGCCGATCGCGGCGACGGGCAACGTCGCCGCCGGCAACGCGCGACCGATCCGGGCCGCCGGCTCATACGCGGTCCCGTTTTGCATCTGACCATAAATCACCGCCGCCCCCAGCAGAAACAGCAATCCGAACGCAAACCGAATCACAACGACTTTGCGACCATAGGCCCACGTGCGGACCTCGCGCCAGAGGATCGGGTTCTTCCAAACCTGCCGCGGCGCCCGGACTTTCCAGCTGCTCGGCGCCTGCCGGGTTTCCATCTCTTCGCTCGTCTCCGGCTCGGGTGCCTTCAGTCGCACTTCGCGGGACGGGTTCCAAACACGCACGCGGGCGACTCCGACGGCCAACACAACGACGGCCGCCACGAGCGTGGCGGCCGTGAACAACCAGACCCCCAGCGACGTCTGCGGCGACAGGCTTCCCAGCGGCGACGCCGCGGCGCCCAACGCACGCACGGGGCTGAGGGCCAACACCAGCACCTCCGGCAGCGTCAAGGACGCGATCGCGATCTCGCCGGCCCCCAACAACATCAGCAAGATCAACACCGTCAACGCGATCGCCTGGAACGTCTTCTCACGCCAGAGCCCGACCACGGTGCCGACCGAACCGGCAAAGACCACGGTCGCCGCGGTCACCAGAAAGACCGAGAACACCTGTCCGGGCGAAACGCCGCCCAACAGCGGCAGCACCAGGAACAGGGGCAACGCGGCAAGCAACATCGCCAGCGGCCCGAGCAACGTCGCGGCCAGCTTGCCGACGACGACCTCAAATCCACTCAGCCGCGTCATCAGCAACAACAACAGCGTCCGACGGTCTTTTTCCTGAGCCACGCTGGCCGCCGATCCCACCGCCGCCAGACTGGAGAGCACCAACAACTGGAGCGGGGCGAGCAGCAAAAACATCCAGCCGCCGAAACGTGCCGAATCGGACACCGTCGCCAACGACCGCGATCCGTCCAGCACCAGGTACCCGGTGCAAAGCAGCCCGAACAGCGCGATCAGGTACAAACCGCGGGCCAGATACGTCTTGGGACGCTTGGGAACCACGGTCGCCTCGCGATTGAATACTGGACCGATCATTTGAGCTTGAGTGGGAGGACGGAACTGGCACCAGGGTAAAACGCGGACAAGCCGATGACAACGTGCGATCCCAAAGCGTCCTCGACGCCGGGGAATCCGAAATGACGCTCCAATCCCTACCGCTTGAACCCAGCCATGCCGGTCAGGCACTGAAAAACTGTGCGTATTCGAAGTGATTACGCAGATTCCTGGCCTATGTTTCCTTGGCTGTGCCTTTTCCCCGAGAAAACCAACCAAAAAGATATATCCCCACCATGACCAACCAAGACCCACTCCCCGAGCGCCAGTCGCTGTGGCGGGATGAGGAGGGCACAACGGCAGTTGAATACGCCGTGATGCTCGCCCTGATCATCGCCGTCTGCGTCGGCTCGGTCGCCACCCTGACCACTGAAACCCAAAAAAGCTTCGACGCCTCTGGAGCCGCGATTTCCGGCGCCATGGGCAACTAAGCTCCACGCCCCCTCTCCTCCCAGCCTTCACCACGACCAACCGCCCCCGCCGGCGGCCGGAATGGATCCGCCGCACGCGCTCGAGGCGGTTGTTTGCTGCGCGGTTGCATGTTGCGATAGCATGTTGCGATCGAGCGATTGATCGCCCGATCCCCCTTCGTCACAGGCACTCTCTCATGCGCATCGCTCTCACCGGCGCCACCGGATTTCTGGGTCGCTACCTGATCCGCCGGCTTCTCAACGACGGCCACACGATCACGGCGTGGTACCGCACCCCACCGGCAACCGAACCTGAACCCCACCCCACCAGCTGGGTCCAAGGGGAACTCGGCGTCCTGAACCACGCCGAACAACTGGTCGAATCGGTCGATGCCGTCGTCCACGCCGGGCTGTTTCGCGGTGGAGACTCGTTCATGGACAGCGGCGACGACCCGCTCGAGTACTGGCAGCGCAACGCGACCGGATCGCTGCAATTACTCGACGCCGCCGAGCGGGCCGGCGTCAAACGATTCATTTTCGTGTCCTCGGGCACCGTCCACGACACCGTGCTGCCGGACCGCCCGCTTGATGAAACCCACCCCTTGCTGCCGTCGACGCTGTACGGGGCCTACAAGGCATCGGTCGAAACCCTGGTACACCACTACGGCGCCAGCGGAAAACTGCTCGCCGCCACCGTCCGCCCGCCATCGATTTATGGCCTTGCCGACCCCGCTCAAGACTCACGCTGGTTCGACCTGGTTGCCCAGGTCTGCGCCGGAAACGACGTCCAGGCCAACGGCGGCAGCAAAGCCGTCCACGCCGACGACATCGCCAAAGCCGTGTCACTGTTGCTCGACCAAGACGACGCGATCGCCGGCCAAACCTACAACTGCTGTGACCGGATGATCAGCGATTTTGAAGTCGCGACGATCGCCAAACGCCTCACCGGCAGTGCCTCCAACATCAGCGGCCAAGCCAAGACCGCCAAACACGAAATCGTCACCGAGAAACTGCAAGCCCTGGGCATGCGATTCGGAGGCACCGAGTTGCTCGAGCAAACGATCGCCGAGTTGGTTGCGGCGATTCGACAGGCCGCAAGCGGTCCGGTTTGAAATCTGCCTAGCCATCGGTGAGCCGCTGGCCGTAAGGCCAATGCCGCCAAATTGAGAAACGAGCATGAACCGCCATGGCTCCCCTCTCCCCCGATTCCTGGCGAGCCTAAGCGAGTCAGGAATCGGGGGAGAGGGGCTGGGGGTGAGGGGGATTCCAGTCCGAAGTGTCGCATACGAGCAGAGAAGACCCGAAGGCGATACTTGATCGACTAAGCGGTGAAACCCGACAACAATCACGCCTCAAAATGATCGGCGGTTTAGCACGTCAATCGATGTGAAGCGTGTCAATGCTGAGCCCCTCTCCCCCAGCCCCTCTCCCCCGAACAAGCCTCTCCTAGTCGCAAAGTTTTCGCTTTTTAGAATCGCTTGTCGCACACGATCAATCCGAATCAACGAAGAGGCTTGTTCGTGGGAGAGGGGAGCCATTTTGGGGTAAGTGGCCCCTCGATTTAGCGGCATTGGGCTCGCGCCCTGCCGCTAACAGAAAGCACCCGGACTGCTCTCCAGTAGGTGAAATCGCCTGTCCGCCACCGGCAGACACGCTGCCGGCCCCCGGGAGCCCCAATCCGATAAATCCAATCGGCTCCCCAGCCCAGCCAAGATGCAGACGCCCCCGTTTCGCCTGCCCGGCGATTTAACGCCGGCGTCGCAAGGTGCAAACGCCTCCGACGAGCGCCAAGAATCCAAACGCGGTCGGCTCGGGAATCGCCGTGACGGAGTACTGCAAATTATCGATGAACAGATACGTCGGGGTGTTGATTCCGTACTGTCCCACGTCACTCGACTGGAACGTCAGATCGATCGAACGCGCGTTTCCGAGCGCCGTCAGGTCTTCGTTGACCTGCCACGTGTTGACGATGTAATCCTGGCTGTCGTCGGCGAACGTGTAATCGGCCAAATCCAAGGTCACCGTTCCCGTTGCGGCGCCGGTCGCGTTCAAGTCGCTGTAGCCGGTCAGGGTCACACGAAAGAAGTCGGACTCGGATCCACTGCCACCGCCGAACTCCTTCGCGTACGCGTCTCCGTCACGCATCGAGAGATAGGGGTACGTCCCGTTGGTCCAATCGACGCTTTCGATCAAGGCGCCCGTCGGCAGATTGATCGTCGCACCGGAACCGAACGCCAGCGCGTACGTCTGACCGCCCACGGATCCGCCGGCGCCGTCGCTGCCGCCACCGGTGATCGCGGAATGCTCGTTGGTGAACCCCGGCGTCGCCGTGTCGGTGGTGTTGCTGTACGCCCAACCGCCCCAAGACCCAACCCAGGTGGTTTGATTGCTGAACTCAACCCCGTCAACGGTCCACGGATCATGGTTGATCTGTGACGTGTCGCCTTTGTAATACGATTCGGACGTGGTCAACAGGTTCTCAAACGTCACGATTTCGGCGCCGGCGATCGAACAGAGCGAGCCGGCGGCGAACAGGGCAAACAGAAATGGGCGAGAGACATTCATGGTGAAACGATTTCGTTGTTGTGAATCTTGAAGTTCGAATTTTGGAATTCAGATTGAGTTGCACGTCGACGCCACGCATCGACACCACGCATCGCTACCAGGCGTCGGCCGGGATCACTTCGTGGCCGGCCCGGGTGATCATTTGGCCGAGCACGATCTTGTCGAGCGATTCGTTCAGCAGATGCACACTGCCGTCGAGAAACAGCACCATGGCGCCGGCGGGATGCAACGAACGGATTTCGTTGTCGCCGACCCAAGCACGATCGTCGTTGATCGGGTGGGATTGCACGAACACGTTTCCGCCGTTGATCCATTCGCTGTCCGGCCCCACCATGTCTTCGCCGGTGGCCATCGTGTTGGACAAACCGTCCAAGCAATCGCGATAGCGAATCCGCTGTTCGTAAAGGAACACCCCGTCGTCCGGTTTTCGGTCGACGATGCGTTCCCCGAACAGGCCCCCGTAACTGATCTCGCCACGCCCGTTGCCTTGAGGAATTTCGGTGGGGCACAGATACGATTCGACCACGACCGCCGCCGCATCGGCGTTGCGCGGATGATCAAACGCGTAGTTGAAATCAACGGCCTCATACAACGCCTGTTCCCCCATCTGCGGCAACAGAAACGCCGACCAAGCCAGGTTCTTTCGTGTGCTCGGCTGGCCCCAAAACCGCCACTCCAAACATCCGATCGGCAACGACCGGTGCAGGTTGTGATAGGCATGCAGCGCCACACCGATCTGGTGCTGGTGGTTGCGGCAATTGGCCTGGCGAGCCGCCTCGCGGGCGAACTGGACCGCCGGCAACAACAGCGAAACCATGATCCCGATGATGGCGATCACGACCAGCAATTCGACCAGGGTAAACCCGATGCGGGTCGGCCCGCTGGCGGTGCCACGGATTGGACGGTTACGGTAACGCATGACCAGACTCGGATGTCCCGGCGGCAGCGAACGCTTTAGTGTACAGACCGATGCGCGCATTCCGGCATCCCACACTCTGGTGATGCAATCGTGCTTGCGCAAGCCAATCTGTTGACGCCGACCTCACCCTGGAAGGTCCCTGAAGCGTCCGTCGGGTGGTAGGTCTTCTGACTTCCCGATGACGTCGTCGCGCTTCGCCTTCTCGTCATTCGGTCATCTTGCGTCAAGCAGGACGATCCGCGGACAATGGCTAAAAGAGTGAAGCGTGGACGGCTGATTCCCACGTCGCCTTTGTTCAAACGACGTGAAAACCAACAGCATCGGTTACAGCGGCCGGGCCGTCTTGGAGTTTCACCAAAGTTCCCTGTTTCCGCGGACGATTCAATACCGCCCGACGGCACCACCAAACGTTGTGTGCGAAAGGTAGACCCGCCCGTACCGACTGTCAACCGTTTTTCCCGACGCGATCCAAGATGCCCGACACCCAAATCGTGCTGCCCGCACGCCTCGCCTCGACCCGATTGCCGGAGAAATTGCTTCAACAGGTGGCCGGCAAGAGCGTGTTGCAACACACCTACGAATCGGCCTCCCGCGCCGCCTCGGCGTCGGCGGGCGTGATCGTCGCGGTCGACGACCCGCGGATCGCCGACGAAGTGGAATCGTTCGGGGGCCGCTGGATCATGACCCCGACCGATTGCCCCAGCGGCACCGACCGCATCGCCCTGGTCGCCGACCGGTTTCCCACCACTGAGATTTTTATCAACGTGCAAAGCGACGAACCGGAGATCGACCCGGCGGCGATCGACGCCGTCGCCGAGACGCTCGCCGGCGATCCACAGGCCGACATGGCGACCGCTGGGACGCCGATCCGGTCGGCCGAGGCACTCCGCGACCCGGCGATCGTGAAGATCGTGATGGCCGGTTTTTCCCCGACAGCCGCCAGTTCAGGGCAGGGCAGCATCGGTGCGGGGCAGGGCAGTATCAGTGCAGGGCAGGGCAGTATCAGTTCAGGGCAGGGCAGGGCGGTCTACTTCAGTCGCGCCTGCGTCCCCCACCGCCGCGGCAGCGACCCGGCCGAATTGCTCCAGGCCAACCCGCCGATTTACTGGCACCACCTGGGGCTTTACGCCTATCGCCGCGACTTCTTGTCCTGGTTCGCCGGCTCGCCCCCCAGCGTGCTGGAAGAAACCGAGAAACTCGAACAGCTGCGGGCCATCGAAGCGGGAAAAAAAATCGTCGTCGCCGCAGTCGGCCCAGCCATGCCCGGAATCGACACGCCGGAAGATCTTGCCGCGTTTCGACAGCGCATCGAGGATCCCGCCACTTCCGGTTTTTCGTCAGCGCGGTATCATCCGCGTCCATGACCAAACACATCTTTGTAACCGGCGGGGTTGTTTCCTCGCTCGGAAAAGGCCTGACGAGCGCCTCCCTGGGCATGCTGCTTGAATCTCGCGGATTGCGAGTGCGAATGCAGAAGCTGGATCCCTACATCAACGTCGATCCCGGCACGATGAGCCCCTATCAGCACGGCGAAGTCTACGTGCTCGATGACGGCAGCGAGACCGACTTGGACCTCGGGCACTACGAGCGGTTCACCAGCGGCGCGCTGACCCGTGATTGCAACTACACGACCGGCCAGATCTATCTGTCGGTGATCGAAAAGGAACGCAAGGGGCGTTTTCTGGGGAAAACCGTCCAGGTCATCCCCCACATCACCAACGAGATCAAATCCGTCATCTCGCGAATGGGTGGTGACGACGTCGATGTCGTGATCACCGAAATCGGCGGCACGGTCGGCGACATCGAAAGCCTGCCGTTCCTCGAAGCGATTCGCCAATACTCCCAGGACGTCGGCCGCGAAAACGTGCTGTACATGCACCTGACCCTGGTGCCGTACCTGAAAGCCGCCGACGAGCTGAAAACCAAACCGACCCAACACTCCGTCGGCCAATTGCGTGAAATCGGCATCCAACCCGACGTGCTGGTCTGCCGCTGTGAACACTCGATCAGCCGCGAAGAACGCGACAAGATCGCACTGTTTTGCAACGTCCCGACCGAGGCGGTGATCGAAGAAAAAGACAAGGATTTTTCGATCTACGAAGTCCCGATCTCGCTGGTCGACAACAAACTCGACGAATTGGTCGTCAAGAAACTGGGGCTGTCCAGCAAGGCCCTCGACATCACCCCCTGGACCGATCTGCTGCACCGACTGCGCAACCCGCGGCACGAAGTCAGCATCGCCGTCGTCGGCAAATACGCCGAACACAAAGACGCTTACAAATCGATCTACGAATCGATCGACCATGCCGGGATGCACCACCAGGCGCAAATCCGCATCGGCCGGATCCAGAGCAGCGATATCGAACGCGAAGGATGCGAACGCCTGCTCGGCGGCTTTGACGGCATCCTGATCCCCGGCGGCTTCGGTGAACGCGGCGTCGAAGGCAAGGTCCAAGCCATCCGTTTCGCCAGGGAACGCGGCATCCCGTTTTTCGGAATCTGCCTGGGCATGCAGTGCGCCGTGATCGAATATGCACGCAACGTCTGCGGCCTGGAAAAAGCCCACTCCAGCGAATTCGACAAAGACACCCCGGACTCGGTGATCTGCCTGCTGGACGAACAGCAAAACGTGACCCAAATGGGCGGCACCATGCGACTGGGCAGCCAACCGACACTCCTGGCCGACGACAGCCGGGCGCAGCGGAGCTACGGGGCCGAGGAGATCCACGAACGCCACCGACACCGCTACGAATTCAACAACGCCTATCGTGATCAATTCCGCGAACACGGCATGAAGTTTTCGGGAACCAGCCCCGACGGAAGCCTTGTCGAAATCGTCGAATTGCCCGACCATCCCTGGTTCCTGGCCGTACAATATCACCCCGAGTTCAAAAGCAAGCCGCTGAAAGCGCATCCGCTGTTTGCCGGATTCGTCGAAGCCGCGATTGAACGAGGAACACGTAAACACGAACGTGAACAACCCGCCATCAGCCAACGCTAATCCACACGCCTGAAATCCCCATGTCAGAAAACAAAGAAGAACCGGAATTGGTCGTCGACAACGATTGGAAATCGCAGGTCGAAAAAGAAAAGACGCTCGCCGACGAACCCCAGCAAGCCGCCGCCGATGAACCCGCCGATGACCTCACCGGCGATCTGCCCCCGGCGTCACTGGCGATGCTGATCAGCACCTTTTACAGCCAAGCCATGGTCGCACTGGGCGTCATGGAAAACCCCGCAACGGGCGAAAAAGGGACCGACCTGCGGATCGCCAAACACTTCATCGACACCCTTGAAATGCTCGAAGAAAAAACCAAGGGCAACACCGACGAAGAAGAGGACAAGATGTTCGACGAAGTCCTGCATCTGCTCCGCATGGCCTACGTCGGTGCCAAGAAGGCGTAGGGCATGCCGGGTATCACTGCAACGGAGAACACTCACCGACGGCAAGGCGTACCCAAGGATCCCAGGCTGCTTTTCATCCGTGGGTACGCCCTGCCATCCGTGGGGTCATTCAAATCGGGCATTGGAGGCTTTCGATTCCGGCCGCGATCGAATCAGGCGGATGAACGGTGCCTGACGAATATCGATAGACGGATCACTACCGCGGCTGTCACGCACAGCGTGACCTACCGAAGAACGGAGGCGGAGCCTCCCCCGCATTGCGTTCCCAGGCGGAGCCTTGGAACGAGAGGAATTCATCACGCGCCACTGGCTCACGCCACGTGCTGGCATGCCCCCAGCGGGACGCGCCACCGAACTGACGCGCTACGCCGCCGGATACAACTGATACAGCATCAGGTAAACCAGCACGCCGGTCACCGACACGTACATCCAAACGGGGAAGGCGAATCGCACCAATTTCTTGTGCGCAACGATCCGGCCCTTCATCGCCAAGTACACCGCACGCAGCGCCAAGAACGGCACGGCGATCGCCAACAACAAGTGCGTGCCCAGGATCCCGTAGTACGTGTAGCGGGCCGCCAGCGGTGCGACCTCCGTATCGGTCGGAAAACGCGTGTTCGGCTCCCCGGTCGTCAGATACAACGCGACCTTGTGCAACAGATACAGCAACAAGAACAACGCGCTGATCCCCAGCGCCGTCAACATCATCTTCTTGTGCCCGCGCGGATTGCCTTGACGAATCCGGATCAACCCGAGCGCCAACACGACCGTCGCCGCGGCGTTCAACAACGCCGTGCAGTGCGGCAGATAATCGGCTAAAAACTGCCACATCGTTAATTAAGTCCCAAGTTCCAAGTTGATCGCCGGCATCTTTCTGCCCCCGATTTTTCTGCCATCTCGCTGCTGCCGCTACAGCATTTCGCTGATCGCCGCCTGCAGCTTTTCAAACTGCCTCGGCTCCGGCCAGCTGTAAAAGCCCTCGATCTTTCCTTTCGCATCGACCAGCACAAACTTTTCGGTGTGAAACCCCTTGTCGATCGGCTGCTGGAAAATCTCGCCCCCGATGCGGCGGATGTAGGTCAAATCGCCGGTCAAGAACAACCACTGGTCCTTGTCGGCACCGAAGCGGGCCGCATATTCCCGCATCACTTCCGGCGTGTCATTTTCGGGGTCGACGGAGATGGCCAGGAACTTGACGCCTTCGTCTCGAAAACGCTCCTGCAACTCTTTCAGTTTCTGGTTCTGTTGCGGGCAGACGCTCGGGCAGGTCGTGAAAAAGAAACTGACCACATAGGGCTCGCCCAACAGGTCTTCGCTCTTGACCAACTCGCCGCTGCGTTCGGTCAGTTCGAACCGGCTCAACCAGGCTTCGTCCTCAGGAGGATGAATCACTTCGTCGTTGGCGATTTCGGTACTGTCGGCAACCAGCGGCTCTTCGCCGGGCGCCACCTCGGCCGTGTAGACCACATCCTGGGGACCGGGCCCGGTGGGCGCCGAACGTTGGCGAAGCGTCCGCCCCACCAATCCGAAAATGACTCCCACAAACAAGATCGCGGCTAGGTTTGACGCAGTTCTCATAGATCACCAAAAGACACGGATCGTAACAACCGCCAAGACGGCGGGCAGCACCAGCAGCGAGGACCGCAGCAATCGGCGTGCCGTCACATCCGTTCGGCTTCGCGCGAACCGGATCGACGCCTTCAACATCGGGACCGTGGCCGCCAGCACCGCGACGCTGCACACGGCAGCGGGAACGATGCCCGGCGAGAGACAGCACAACACGACGCCGCACACGATCACCGCCAGCGACCCGGCGATGCTTTGAATCGCCGCGGAAATCCCCGTCGGCTCGACCGTCGTCGACATGCAAAATCCGGCCTGTTCATACTGGCGTCGATACAGCCAAGCGATGGCCATGAAGTGCGGATACTGCCAAGCGCCCAAGACGCCGAACAACAACCATCCGGTCCCATCGGCCAACGAACCGCCGAGTGCCGTGTAGCCGATCAACATCGGCAACGCACCGGCAATCGCCCCGACCGTCGTGTTCCAAGACGTCCGGGTTTTCATCGGCGTGTACAAAAACACGTACAGCAACCACGTCGCCAACCCGACACCCGCCGGCGTCAACGAGAACCCCATCCACAAGATCGCCAACCCCAGCGTGCCCATCGAGGCGGTAAAGGCCGTCGCCATGCCGGTCGACATCCGCGCCGAGGGTAGGGGACGAACCGCGGTGCGAGGCATGTTGCGGTCGATCACGCGCTCCCAAATCTGGTTCGCCCCGCCGGCGCTGCCGGCAACCATGCCGGTGCCCAACAACAACAAAGCGAGCGTGCCGAGCGAAACCGTCCCGCCGGCAGCGATCATCGCCGTGGCGACCGTCGTCACCAAGATCATCACGACGATCCGCGGCTTGGTCAGCTGAATCAGGTCAGAAACGAACACGCGAAACGAAACCACCGTCTTATCCACCGTCTTGTCCATCCCCTGACTCGAAGCCGGTGTTGCCTGGGCCGTCACTTCCATGCGTGGTGTCGCTTCCCTGCGTTGAGCCGGCGGTTCGAGTACGGCCACTCCCGGACCTTGGAGGTCGGATTCATAGCGGGAATCAGTGGCAAGGACGTTGCTGGACATAAATGATTAAACGGGGGTGGCAAGCGTTCGCTGACGTAAAACTTGAACCAGGATCACCGCCGCCGTCGCCAGAATCAGCGACCCGACCGCAACATGGGCGGTCACGATGATCGAATCCACAAATCCCTTTGAGCGAACCAAAAAGCCTTCGCCAAACGGAAGAAACTCCAAAACGCTCGGCCAACCGTAAGTGACGATCCATGTCCCGGTCCCGAGCAAGATTTGACAGCCCACAAACCATATCAGCCAACCCGCCGGCCTGGACAGCGTCAAATCGCCGCAGCGACGCACCAAAACGAACAAAACCGGCGTCAACAACCACAAACCGAAGGCAGTGACGATGTGGACCGCCACAATCAGCGTGAACGTTCCCGGCGTGGTCAACGGCTGGACGTGCCGGAGCTGTGCCCCCAGGACCAATTGCAAATAGCTCAACAGCACGGGCACCGCCGCCAGACCGACCACCCACCTGCTGAGTGGCTTGGCCGCTTCGGCCCCCTGTGCCGCCCGTTTTGCCGTCAGCTTGCGGTCCCACCAACGGCGACTGGTCACCGACGCGGCGATGCAGCACAGCGCAAACACCACGGGGCCGAAACAGCCGTGGATCATCGCCGTGGTCCGATCGCTCAACAAGACACGCACACCGCCCAACGCGCCTTGCGAAATCACGGCGACCAAGATCCCGACGGTCAACCAGACGACCGCGCGACGATCTTCACGCCGAATCGCGGCGACCACCATCGCGATCGCCACCAAACCGACGACGGCCCCCAACAGCCGGTGGCCGTGCTCGATGAACAGATCAAACGGTCCGTACAACCAAGTCGACAGCGGGTACAGAAACAGGTTGTACCCGTACGTCCCGGGCCAATCCGGTACCGCCATCCCCGCGTCATACGTGGTCACCAGGCCGCCGACCCAAATCAACGGCCAGACCAGACACACCGACAGCACCGCCAGACGATGCAACCACGGCGACCGCTCACCGGCCGGGCTTGGATTCGTTTCGATGGATTCGTTTTCGCTCATTAATTTCCCAAATTGCCTCACAACAGTGGGATAGGCTTCCAGCCTGTCGTCTCCCGCCCGTGGGATAGGCTTCCAGCCTGCCATCTCCCTCGCTCGACAGGCTGGAAGCCTATCCCACGGCAGCCCCTCCGGTCACTTTCCCTGCCGCATCGCGTGGATCTTCTCACCGAGAATACCGCCGGCCATCGCCCCTCCGGCACCAAAAATCGCACCCGGCAACACGCCGCCTTGCCCGGCCATCAGCATCAACCCAATGCCCAAACCCAAACCCACGATGGCTCCGACGCTGCGGTAACTGTCACGACTCATGGCTTCGCCTCATCAAGCGACCGAACATAGTGGACGATGTCCCACACCTGATCGCTGGTCAATTCTTTGTCCGACGGCTGATCCGCCACGCTTCGTCCGGCCATCGGTGTGCCGGCGATCCCGGCAACAATCCGGCGGTACAGCGTTTGGGGATCCCCGCCGCCGCGATAGACACCGTCGGTCAACGTTCGGGGGTAGATCTGCCGCGGTCGCAGCGCCCCCGCCGTGCGGAACGGCCGCACCGCCTCTCGATCGGTCGGCGTGACCGCGATGCCTTCGGTAAATTCTTTCGTCCAATCGTCAAAGTCAAAGGTGACGATGTCTCCGCCGCCTTGTTTTCCATGGCAACCGACACAATTGGCGATCGGGCCATGAAACCATTCATCGCCGCGCGCAATCGATGCCGCATCGTCCGGCGTTTCCTCGGGCACGGCGATCAACGATTGCGGGGCGTCGACCCACTGGCCGGTGATCCGGTCTAGCACGTCCCGGGCCACCTCCATGGCAAACGCGTCTTGGTCAAAGGTCGCCAGCGTCAACAGGCTGGCGTCGTCATCGGGCCGCGACTCTTCATAGCCCAACTCGACCACCGCTTCGGTCAGCAACCGCCGTTCAAATTCGCCTCGAACCGACAGATAGATGACGTAGTCGACCAAGGCCTGCAGATCATCCTCGGAAAGCCGCTGGAACGACGGCATGCCTGTCCCGGGTGCACCGTGACGCAGAATCGTCATCAAATCCTCGCGGGTCGGCTTGGCCCCCCGCTCGGTCGATTTCCACTTGTAGACGCCGGGGCGAAAGTCACGCGGATAAGGGTTTTGCAGCAACGACGCCGGGCCATTCCCGCCGCCGGATACCCCGTGACAGGTCACACAGTGCTCATTGAACAGCCCGAAGTGACGGTTGTCTTGATCGCTGTAGACTGGCCCGGCGGCGCGCTGCAAATTCTCCAGACGGACCAGGGATTTCGCGTCGTCGCGCGACATCTGTTCGGCCGGCCAGCGCGGTTCGATCGGCGTGCCAAACCATGCCTCCAGGGCCGCGGTGGTGTCTTCCGCGGCAAGCTCGGTCGGGGCATCCAGCTTGGCCGAGACGACCAGCGAATGAACCTGGTTCGGCGGATAGTGCTCCACCGGTGCATCACAGCCGCACAGCAGCATCGCGACGCACAACACCGGGGCAAGCCGAATTGTGGCAAGCCGAACCGGCGCGAACCCGGGTGCCGGGTCAGACGGCACCGAAAAAATCGACATTCTGCAGAGGGTTGGTCTCATAGGAGCAGCGTAACCGAACGCGATCGAATGAACCAACCGAATCAATTGTCGCAGTTCCCCAGCAGCGGCGAGATTCAAACGCCGCCGCTTTCCATGAAAGAACGCAGCGTCACTTAGAACGCGTCGACGGGAACCTCGATCGTGCCCATGTCGTTCATGCCGGATTTGATGTCGACTTCAAACTTGCTGCTGCGCCATTCGGTTTCTTCACCGTCGACGATCACCTCTTTCAACGACCCATTTTCGTGGTTGGCACGGAAAACGACTTCGCCGACCGGCAATCCCTTGATCTCCAGCACGCCGTCTTCATTGCTGACCGCGGCAAAGGGGTGATCGAGCACGACGACTTGAGCCTTCATCCAGTTGTGGATGTTGCAGGCGACCGGAATCGGCGCCGGCTCGTCTTCTTTCAGCTCGATGTCGACCGAACCACCCGAGGGAACGGTCAGGTTCTGCTGGGTGTTGTTGAAGAATTGGAAATTGGCGTTGTGACCGACCTTGTCCGGGTTGGTGACTTTGATCGTGTCGCCTTTCTTGGCGATCAACACGTGGGGCTCGAACCGGCAGTCTTTGTTGGCCAGCTCATGCGTTTTGGGCTCCAATTTCATCGGCGGCAACTGGGTACCGCGACGCCCGGTGTAGACGTACACAATGACATTTTTGATGCCGTTGTTCTTGGCGTTCACCACCAAGGTCTCGTCCGGAATCTTTTTCAAACCGCAGAACGCTTGGTCCACGTTGGGCGCGATCGGCGGAAAGGTCTTCGCAGCTCCCTTCAACTTGAACGTCATCCGCAACGTTCCGGTTTCCTGAGCCTGGGCGGGAGAAACCGCGGCCAGCAACGTGCTAACGGCGATCGCCGCGGCTGTCGGAACGAACAAACGGGTCAAAGATACAAAGTGGTTCACACTGAAACTCCTAGAGTGGTGGATGCCTGGAACGCAACGAGTGTAATTGGTCCGCGGGCGCAAATTAAGACCGCGTCCAGCAGTGACGTCGAAAGCTCTCACAAAGCCTCGTTCAAGACGAGTGATGAAAAAGGCGGCGGCCGAACCGGAGCGGGGGACTCAGTCGGCCGCCACCTTCTCAAAAACTAGTCGTCGGGAGTCGCGCCGCCATTGGGGTGGGGTGGGGTGCATAGGCGACAGAAACACGAATCCCGGGGGGTCACGTGGGATTATACGCCCGAAGGAATAAATGTCTACCGCTAACGAACGATAAAGCCCCCCGAAGTTCCGTCGGCGCGGGCGGCATCGAGCCCCCATGGCCGGAGTCGCCTTTTTTGTTAGCGGCAGGGCGCAAGCCCTCCGGTCTTTCCGCTCGCGCGGGAGTTGACGCCACACATCCGAAAAGAGGTCGTGCAGTTTTTAAGTCGTTGATAGAAAACGGTTTTCGTCACTCTCCCCCTGGGAGAGTCGAGCGCAGCGAGGAGAGGGTTTGCGTTGTTGCTTGGGGTCGCCCATCAAGAGTGAAGTGAACGTGGCGATCCACCGTTCGACCTCCCCTCGCTGCGCTCGACCCTCCTGCCAGGAGGGTGACTTTAAAACCGCACGACCTCCGCACGGGAGGGTTACCTCCGAACAATAGGAACACACGACCAAAAGCACGCCGCACGCGATCCCACCCAGGCGCCATCTGCCATCAACTGCCTCAAACAATTACATTGCCCGATTCAGTGGTCTTCTTCGGATAAATCCTTCCTGCGGTGAATGTGATGAAAGTTTTGGTGGTCGGCAGCGGCGGGCGAGAACATGCCCTGGCCTGGAAACTGGGACAGAGTCCCAAGGTGACGGAAGTGTTTGTCGCGCCGGGCAACGCAGGCACCGCACTCGAAGCGACCAACGTTGACATCGCGGCGACGGATGTCGACCAGCTGGTCGAATTTGCCAAGACCAACGCGATCGATTTGACCGTCGTGGGCCCCGAAGCGCCACTGGTGCTGGGACTGGTCGACGCGCTCGAAACAGCCGGGCTGCGCGTCTTCGGCCCCTCGGCCGCCGCGGCGGAACTGGAAGGCAGCAAGGTGTTTTGCAAGAACCTGCTGCACACCGCCGACATCCCGACGGCCGACTACCGCACCTTTCGAAACGCCGACGACGCCTCGCGGTACATCAAAGACAAATACAGTGAGCCGACCGACCAGGTTCCGGTCGTCGTCAAAGCCGACGGGCTGGCCGCCGGCAAAGGCGTGATCGTGTGCCAAACGCGGAGTGACGCCCTGCAGGCGATCGATCGCATCGCCGGACAAAAGGAGTTCGGCGAGGCGGGCAACGAATTGATCATCGAAGAAAAACTGATCGGCCAGGAAGCCAGCGTGCTGGCGATCACCGACGGCGAAACCATCATTTCGCTGCCGGCCGCCCAAGATCACAAACCCGCGCACGACGGCGACACCGGTCCCAATACCGGCGGCATGGGCGCCTATTGCCCCACCCCCATCGTCGACGAAGCGATGTTCGAAAAGATCGAATCCGACGTGCTGGTCCCCGTCGTCCACGCGATGAAGCGGGCGCGAAAACCGTTCAAGGGCGTGCTGTACGCCGGATTGATGCTGACCGCGGCCGGCCCCAAGGTGCTGGAATTCAATGTCCGCTTCGGTGACCCGGAATGCCAACCGCTGTTGATGCGGCTGAAATCGGATCTGTTTGACATCCTGGTCGCCGCCGCCGACGGAAACCTCTCCGAACTCGAACCGCTCCAATGGGACGAGCGTCCCAGTCTGTGTGTCGTGATGGCCAGCGAAGGTTACCCGGGCAGCTACGAAAAGGGCCGCGTGATCACTGGATTGGACGAGGCGGCGAAGGTCGACGATGTGAAAGTCTTTCACGCCGGAACGACGACCGCCGATGGCAACGTCGTCAATGACGGCGGGCGTGTCTTGGGCGTCACCGCGATCGGCAACACCATCAGCGCCGCCAAACTCAAGGCCTACACCGCAGTGCAAAAAATCCGCTGGCCCGGCGCCTGGTGCCGCAAAGACATCAGCGACAAAGCGCTGCAGTAAGCCAACCCCTTGTCCCCAGGCTCCGCCTGGGAACAAGGAGGTAGGGCATGCTGTGCATGCCGGATGTCACGCACAGCGTGACCTACGGCTACATTTCGACTACTGCGCCACCGAGCGGGTGCCGCCGCCGGCGAAGTTGACGTAGATCGGGCTGCCTTCTTTGATCGGTCGCGCCGCCGACGCGTAGCCCTTGGCATAGATCTTCTCACGCAACTTGCGGAACGAGCCGTAGCTATCCGGATAGACCGCGACGGTCACCGTCGTCGTGCCCGGTGGGTATTGCGACAGTTCGACATCCAACCAATCATCGTTGGCCAACACCTCCTCGATCGGCGTTCCGTGGGGTTCGCGGAGCGGCTCGAACGACGCAACGACGACACGCGCGCGACTCATCCGGGCGATCGCATTGCCGTTGCTGACCAATTCGTTGCTGCGGTTCAGCACGTACCGCGCGACGTAGCCGCGCACCGGACCGACCGCCGCATCACTGACGCCTTCGCGAAGACTCGACGACGTGCGGCGAAAATTGCGACCGATCTCATCGGCCAACAACTCAAACGGAATCACGGACAATCGATCGTCCTTCAAACGAAAATAGACCTCTTCGCCGAACACGGTCTTGGCCATCGGAGTCGGCAGGTGGGAGATCGCGACGATCGGCGGCTGCTTGCTTTCCAATTGCGTTCGTGCACCGGCCAACTCCGCCAATTCGTTCTTCAGCTTCGATGCTTCGGCATTACGGATCGCGGCTTGGCGATTGGCGTCGTCCAGCTTGGTTTGTTCGTCTTCCCAGGCCGCTTCGGCTTCAGTCAACAAGGTCAACAGAATCGTCCGACGTTCGGCTTGCTGTGCGATCTTGGAATCCAAGACTTTGATCGTTCGCTCCAGTCGCATCGAATCGGCCTGTGCCGACGCCGCGCGGGCTGCCACCGTTGCCAGCGTTTCCATCTCCGCTTCGGCCGCAATTCGTGATTTCGGATCCAGCGGTTCTTTCACCTGCGGTTTCGCATCACGCATGACCGCCTCCGATTGGGCGCCCAACACCACAACCAAAATGATCAGGATTCCGACCAGGTTGGCGACGATGTCCAAAAAGGCATCGTGCCCCACCGAAACGCCTTCTCTGCGATGTCGCCCGCTCATTTCAATTCACCCCGCGGGTTGCTTTCTGCCTGAGTGTAACCGGCGTCTTGGTTGGAATCGGCCCGTTGGATCGGTAGCCCGCTGCCGGTCATCAATCGTTTCCATTGTTCGTATTGCAGTTCGGCGCCGGGCACGACTTCGACCTTCAACTGTGGCGACCAACGGGCACCCGGCGCAGCGGCCCCCCAACGTTCGATCCGGTCACGCACCGACGTGGCCAGTTGCAGCGTCACCAGATTGACTCCGTCGGGTTCGATCAAAAACGTTTCGCTCCGCCGCATCCCGGCGTCGGGCAACAAGATGAAACGATCGGCGTGGATTTGCAGCCGAACCGATCGAACGATCTCGTTGCCACGCGCCAACACGACACTGCTGGGCAGCGCCCAATCGGCGCCGTTGCGTTGCACCAACGAACGGGACTTTCGCGACGTCGTCTGTTCGGCGGACGTGGGATTTTGATTGGCCGCATTCTGGGCTTGGCCGTCGGTCGGTTGCCCGGCTTTCCTGCGCTGCGAGACCTGGGGTTGATCCAAGCGATTCATTCCCATCGGCGCACCGGCCATGGGACCGATCCCAGCGGGGTTGTCGCCGGCTTGCTCGCTGGCCTTGCCGATGACACGCTGCCGACCGCCGGAGTCGGCGTTGCCTTGGGCCAACATCGCTGACGCGGAATCGGCATCACCGCTGGACGGATAATGCAATCCGGGCGTGTTTGCATCGGGCGTGTTCGATGGGGGGCGGGATTGATCGGGTGATCCCGAGTCTGTTCCCGCGGCGATCTGGTCGACCGCCGTCATGGCGGCCTGGTCCAGATCCCGGTCGGATTCCACCTCGGCGAACGAGGAAGCGGAATCTTGCAACTGTCGTTCCAGCCGCCGCTTGGCCGCTTCGGATGTGATCGGCGACGGGTTGCCACCGCCCGCGCGACTGCCCGTGCGACCGTAGGTTGGGGTCGGAAACATGCGATGGTCGCGGAAACCACTTTGACGCCCCTGACGATCCATCTGCGAAACCGACAGACGCGGCACCGGTTTCACAGGCTCACGTGGTGGATCCGCATACGAGCCGACGGAGCCGTCTCCGCCGAACGGGCTTTCCGCCACCGCGGATTTCCCCGTCACTGGGCCGGACGGTGCCGGCGATTGCCCGGCGCCGCCGGCGGCCGTTTGACGGTCATAGATGCCGCCCGTTCCGCCGGGTCCGGCCGGAGAGCGACTGCCTGACCCACGAATCGATCGCGCGATCGATTGTCGGGTCATCCGATCCAGCGCCTGATTGATCGCGTACTGCATCCGCTGCCGCATGGTCGGATCGGGGTTGGGGTACGCCAGGTTGACCTCCGCCGGAACCAGTTCGTACCCGAACTGGTCGTCCCAATCCAACATGGCCGACCGGGCGGCATAGTAGCTGTCGACGCCCTCGGGGCGAACCAACAGCATCGGGTAGGGCGGGATGGCATCGCCGTATTGCTGCATCGCGTGATAACGTGCGGCGCGGAGCGCGTCATCGAGCGGGTTCGCATCCCGCGACGATTGTTCCAATTGTGTCCGCGTGATGGCGACGCCTTCGGGCCAGATCGTCACGCCCTTGGCGGTGCATTCCAAATAGATCGGACGACGCTCGGTGCCGTTGGGGCCTTGGTGGGGAACGATGACGAAACGCGGCTTGGCGGTTTTGATTTCCTCGCGCAACTTCTTCACGACCAGCTGTTCTTTGACCAGCTGTTCGTTCAGCGATTCTAATTCTTCGGCGGTCGCGGCCGGCGGCGGATCATCCGACATCGCCTGCTCCATCGCCTCGCTGATCTGTTTCAATCGCTGACGGATCCGCCGCATGTGGTCTTCGACGTGAGCCAATTGGTTGCGTCGGTCTTCCAGGTCACCGGTCTGTGCTTCGCGAAACGAAATCAATTCGCCCAGGCGAAACGCTTCCTCTTCGACCAGCAGCTCGACGTCACCCACGGTCAACTGCCCCGGGGCGCGGGTGCGTTCTTGAGCCGCCGTTTCGGCGATCTGCTGCGCCGCGTCGGAGGTGTTTTGTGCCACCAATGCCAACAACAGAATCAGGGTTCCCAGCGTGCAAACCAAAACGGCCAGGAACGGAAACAGCGTCGGCGAAAGTGTCTTTCGTCGCCGCCCGCTCATGCAGCCCGCCTCGATTCATGTGACACGTTGGATTTGCCCACGGTCATTTCACGGGCCAACACATCGACCGCCCGGGCCAACACGATCATGGCATCGGCCATGCCCTGGCCGGCCGCTGCGCCGATGTTTTCATCGATGCGGCGGTTCGTTTCGTCCAACAGGTTCAAATTGGCCGCCAACGTTTGCTGCAGGTTCAACACCGAACCGGCCTGCTCGCGAACCAACGCGGCCTGATCGACCTGGTCCAACATCATCGCCTGCTGTTTCGTCATCGCGTCGGCACCGGCAATGATCGTTTGCTGCCAGGCGGCGAGTTGCGATTGCCACTTGTCGAATTGGATCCCGAGCTGTTCACGGTTCCGCTGTGTCGAATGTTCCATCTGCCCGGCATGGTCGCGCAGTGCGGGCACGAGCGTTTGCTCGACCGCATCGATGAAGCTCTGTGATTGGACGTTGTGGGCTTGCTGCCAGTAGCCCTGCGCTTCGTCGATCGTTTGACGCCACAACGACGTCTGGTTGCTCAACGATTCCGCGACCGCCGCGCGGACGCCCTCGCACAGCTGGGCCAGCAATTCGAATTGATTGTCGGCGGCTTCGTCACCGGGCAAGTGCAGCCCGGTTAAATAGCCGACGCGTTCGTCGATGGCGGCCAACAACTGTTGCTCGCTGCGTTCGACCGGAAACTGTAAAAAGATCGCGACGATCGACAGCACCAACCCCAGCGCCGTGGTGTCAAACGCGACGTACAAGCCACTCTTTAAGTTGTCGACCGCGGCGTTGCCGTTGGAAAAATCCAACCCGCCGAGTGTTTGCGTGATCCCGATCACGGTGCCCAAAAACCCCAGCATCGGGATCGCCCAGACAATGATACGGATCAGTGCGAAGGAGTCGTGGGCCGAATCGGCGTCCCGCGACGAAAGCTCGCGCAAGTCGTCGGCCAAATGCTTGGTCGTCCCGCGGCCGGATTGCCGCATCAAGACTTCACGCAGACGAACGACCAGTTGAGAACGACCGATGTCGCGCGGCAGCTTGGCCAGATTGCTCGACCATGCTTGGGCCACGAACCCCGCGTCGTGCCGATCGCGAAACTCCTGGGTCGGTGAATCGATTTCTCGTCGCGGCGTCAACGTCGCATCATCGGCGCGGCGCAACAACGACCACTGCTGACGCGTCGCCCATGACTTGAGCGACAGGATAGAAACGGCGACGCAGAACAAGATGGTCGCCGCGATGGCGACGGGGTGGCCGAGGAAGTAGCGTTCTAGCGGGGCCCACTGCGTGACGTAAATCACCGCGTAAAAGACGCCCGCCATCACGCCCCCGCCCGTGACCGCGACGATGCCGCTGAGCCGGTCGCGGTGATCCGCAACACGACTGTCTTGGTTGCTATCAAACTTGCCTGCGTTTTGCGATTCAGTCTTGCTCACGCCAGCGTCCTTGCCGGTTCGAGGGGTCAAAATGTTGCACCGGTATCCAAGCACAATCCTTACCACCCCATCGTCTTTCCCCTCAGGTCAACTTCACCCAATCCACAGAATTCAACACCGCCCCCTGTGCGTGGCGCAAGCAATCCGTGGCGTAAGCTTCCAGCTTGCGATCCGTGGCGTCAGCCACGAGCGCGCAAAAGTGCCATAAGCTTCCAGCCTGCGAGCAGCCTGCCTGGCAAGCTAGAAGCTTACCCCACTACTGAACCAACTCTCCCTCGACATAGACAGACGTCTTCTGGCCGGTCGTCAGGCCGTTGAGTCCCAAGGGGTCGATGGTCGTCACCTTGCCTTCTGACGCCTTTGCTTCGACTTCGTAAACCATCAGCACCGTCGCCGCGGACTTGATCGCGACGTGTTCCTCGTGGTGCCACTGCTGGGCCGGAACACAAACCATCACGGGCTTTCCCGGCGTGGGCTCGGGCAGCGCCACCGAATCCACGTTGGCGATTCGGAACGCGATGAAATGGTCCAGCGATTCGGGGACGTCGGCCGGCGGTCCGTCCTGGATCGTCTGAGCCGGAATCAAATAGAACGCCGGTTGGCCCAGCATGACGTAAGCGTTCTATCTTCCCATGTTGACGGGAGCGGTAGCGTGGTGGGTTTCTTTCCACTTTTGGAGAAACCCATGGCACGATTGCCCGACCCACAGCTCGCCCGGCAATGGCGAGAGCGACTCGATCGATTTGAGCACTCTGAATTGACTGTCGCAAAATTCTGCGAAGTCGAAGGATACTCGGCGGCCTCCTTCTATCAGTGGCGGCGAAAGCTCCGCGACGAAAAGTCTCCCGGTGACCCGGCATTCATCCCCGTACAGTTCGATGCCAGCGAGCTTTCATGCGCAGCCCGGCGAGGCTTCGAAATCGACTTGCCCGGTGGGGCGACCGTCAAAGTGCCGCCGGATGCGACCACCGTCGAGAGACGCGAGCTGATCGCCGATATCGTCCAAGCGACTGCGGTCGAGGTAACGCTGTGATCGCAATCTCACCAACGACACGCATTTTCGTCTGCACCGACGCGACCGACATGCGAAAAGGATTCTGCGGTTTGTCGGGCCTCGTCAAAGCACACTTCCAGATCGACCTGTTCTCTGGTCACTTGTTTGTTTTCTTCAATCGCAGGCGTGACTACGTCAAGGTCTTGGCCTGGGACAAAGACGGTCTTTCTATCTGGTCGAAGCGACTCGAGCGTGGAACCTTTGAGAAGCTGACGCGAAGTTCCGACGGTGACTTGGAGATCGATTCGGCGGAACTAATCATGATGCTTCGCGGTGTGCAGATCGAAGGAACGCAGCGAAGGAAACGCTACTCGATTGACACAGCCAAAGTGGCGTAGCGGCAAGCGAAAAGAACTCCAAGAAATTGCAAACGCAAGGTGGTCATCTGCCTTGCGTTTTTTGTTGATCGCGCTAAAACAACCGTATGACTGAGCCGGAGAATCAAGACGACTTGCAGAGCCTCCGGCGGTTCAATGATGAGTTGGTCGAAACGGTTCAGTCACAACAGAAGACGATCGCACAACTTCGCGAAGAACTGAACCTGTACCGTCGCAAACTGTTTGGTCAATCCTCCGAGCGGCATGCCGAAGACGATTCGCAGTTGCATCTGTTCGATCTCGGCGAGTCGGTCAATGAAGGCGATGATGACGAGCAGGATCCGCCGAAGTCTCGCAAGAAGCGACGCCGTAAGAAGAAGTCCGAAAAACTACCGGCTCACTTGAGACGCAAGATCATCGAGGCGGACGTCTCGTCCAAAGAGCGAATGTGTTCTTGCTGTGGCGAAGAGATGCCCATCATTGGCACGGACATCAGCGAGCGGCTCGATCTGATTCCGGCGGAACTCTTCGTTTGGGAAATCCGTCGTCATAAGCGTGCCTGTGGCAAGTGCAGAGAGTCGATCGCGCAGGTTCCCGCCGGCAGCGAGCCCGGTGGACCGACCACGCCGGTTGCCGGCAGTGATTATGGCTTTGGCGTTTACACGCAAATCATCACCAACAAGTTTGCCGACCATTTGCCACTGTATCGAGGTGAAGATATCTTCGCCCGCGCAGGCGTGATGATCCCGAGAAACACGCAGTTTGGGATGCTTGTGAACATCGCGGCACTCGTCGCACCGCTGATCGCCTTGATGAAATCGCGAATCGTTTCGGGCCGCGTACTGGGCGTCGATGACACGTCGGTGCGGCTGCAAGATCCTGCCTTGCCCGGCAAGATGCGAACGGCTCGCTTCTGGCTGTATCGTGGCCGCGAAGACCATCCGTACAACGTGTTCGACTTTACCGAGAGTCGTGGGCGCGACGGTCCGGCGGGATTCTTGAAGGATTTTCACGGCCACGCGGTGGTCGACGCCTATGGAGTTCACGAGGGAGTCTACCTGGGGAAACACGATCAGATCTTTGCCGCGTGTTGTAACTGTCACGCTCGGAGGAAGTTCGTCGAAGCAAAGCCGAACGATCCGGTGGCCGCTGCGCGTGCGCTTGCGATGTACCGAGGACTTTATGACGTCGAGGATCGCGCAAAGCAGTGTAGTGCCGACGAGCGTCTTGAGCTTCGCCAGCTTGAATCGGCCCCGTTGATGAACCAACTCCATGACTGGTTGATCGAGAAGAGCAGCGATCCGCGAGTGTTGCCCAAGAGTTCGCTTGGCAAGGCCGTCAGGTACTCGCTGAATCAGTGGGACGAGTTAACGGTGTTTCTAGGCGATGGAGCGATTCCGTTTGACAACAACCAAACAGAGAACGAGCTTCGGAGCCTGACGATCGGTCGTCAGAACTGGTTGTTCGTCGGCTCCAATCGCGGTGGCGAAGTAGCCGCTGCGATGTACAGCTTGGTATCATCGGCGGCGCGGCATCATCTCGATGCTTGGGCTTACGTGGACGATTGCCTTCGCAAGCTTGCCGGTGGCTCGACGGACTACGAAGCGTTGCTTCCGGATGTTTGGCGAGGCCGCCATCCCGAGAGCATTCGAGTGTATCGTGATGCCGAGCAGGCGTCGCGACGATTGACAACTCAGCAACGCCGCGTGCGTCGGCGCGAAGCCAAGGTGGCGTGATGTCGGACTTGACCGAGCGAATCCAATTGACGCGTGAACATCGCGACTTGATCCTGAAGTACGGCTACGTGTCAGGCCGTTTGGAGGCGTCGCTTCGTCGTTGGCCGAAGGATCAACTGCTTCGCCGAGTTGGGATGACTCGGGTGGAACTGCACCTGCTGATCGGCGACCTGAGCCACTCGTGCGTCAAGGGCAAAGCGGGTTCCGATGTTGAAGCGGTCGCTGACCTGTGCGACCACCTGGAGTACGCCCAACGCACCGGGGATGGCGATCTCGACATTCTATGGTGACATCAGATCGGCTCCCTGCCATTTGAACCGCCCAAGTGGAAGATGCGTCGGCGTGCAAAGCTATCGCCAGCTTCGTGAATCGACTGGCCGTAGTTGATCAGCGATGGCAAAGCGGCAGCGTCTTGATCTCCCGTGGCACATGGCAGATCGAAGAACGCCTGGCCGACATGACTTGCGAGGTGTGATCAAGCGGCTCTTTTTCTTTCAGCAAAAGATCGAATCCGTTGACCGCACTTCGCGCGATTGCTTGGGAGTCGAGCGGAAACAGAACTCAGAGACATCCCAACGAGATCAAAACGCAGTATCCGCGGCAGCGCCGATGACCTGCGTGCTGGAGACGTTTGAAGCTGCCGCGGTAGCATCGGTTAGGCCACAAACACAAAGCGTGATTTTGGACTGCAGTGGCGATCAAGGTCTCCGGCGTTTTTGCGTTGGTCACGAATCCCGAAATGTTGATACGCCGACACCGCCACCGCGGTCAATTCGCCACAATGGCCCGATGGATCTTCGGATTGGTGAAAAGCAGTCGCCGGCCGCCCGAGCCACGAAGCGACACCTGGGCAGATAGAACGCTTACGCCCAGCATGACCGCAAACGACTCCGATCCGCTGTAGGCGTCGCGGACTTCAAGCCGCTTGACCGCTTCGGGTTCCGGTTTGCGGATCTCGTACCAATTCAAATAGCTCGGTGTTTCGTCTTGGACCGCTTCCTGGGGCGCGGAATAGAATTTGGGTCCGCGAAAATTCACCCACCGTCGCTCGGCATCCAGCGAGGTTTTGACTTCCAAACCGTGCAGAACAGGGTTGGACGCCGTGACCGCGACGACGTCATGCGGCGAAGTGGCGTCCCCGCGCGTCATCATCGCGACACAGACCAAGACGACGGCGGGGACAATGGTGCAGCGGAGTCGGGGTTTCATGGCAGGGCATTGGATTGCGGAGGAGGCGGATCGCTTTGACGAATGCTCTATTCTCCCACGTTGTCCAGTCCGTTGCCTAAATCAGATTCGGCACTGCAGGAGTTAGCGCCAGCGGCGCGAGCGGGACGTCGATTTAGTCGGGATCTGGTGAGCCGCTGGCCGTAAGGCCTCGGGCCACGTCGCAGTGCCCGGCCGCTTACGCGGCGCGCGGCTCACAAAACCAACAGCCCGCGAGCCCTCCGGTTGCGTTTCAAAAACACCGTGAAAAACCGGAGGGCTCGCGCCCTGCCGCTAGATCGAGAAGCGACTTATCCCCAATTGGCTCCCCTCTCCCCCAAACAAGCCTCTTTGATGATTCTGAATGATCAAGGGCGCCAACGGATTTTTGAATGCCAATACGTTGTGATGACGAGAGGCTTGTTTGGGGGAGAGGGGCTGGGGGTGAGGGGGAATCCAAGCCATCGTAACACGTACGAGCAGAGAAGCCCCAAAGGCGATACTTGATCGCCCAATCGGTGAGACCCGACAACAACCACCCCTCAAAATGAGAGGCGTTTTTAGCACGTCAATCGATGTGAAGCGTCTCCATGCTGAGCCCCTCACCCCCAACCCCTCTCCCCCAATTCCTGACTCGCTTAGGCTCGCCAGGAATCGGGGGAGAGGGGAGCCAGGGTGATTCAAACTCCCTTTTCGATTTAGCGGTACTGAGCTCGCGCCCTGCCGCTAACAAAAACACCCCGCTTGGCGTCAGAGTCGATGGCATTGATTTGAGCGGACGTCGCCGGAGGGCGTTACTCACGTGGCCGGAACGCTTCACTCCTTGGCCGCGGTGTCTTCGTAGATCGGCAGGTGCCGGTAGTAGACTTCCAGGTTCAACAGGTTCATGGTCGTCACGTAGACCCGGCCGGCGTGGGCACTCCAGCGGTCGGGGATCGGCAATTCAGGGTCCCAGGAACCGGATTCGGGGCCGACCTTGATCTGCGTTTCCAGCAACAGCGGGTTGAGATACCGGTTCCAGCGATCCCAGTAATCGCCGCCCATGTGAAACATGAACTGCGTGGCGTAGTACCAATAGTATCCGTCGCGCAAGGGACGGCGTCGCTCGCCGAGCTGGGGCGGATACTTCAGCAAATACTCGGCGGCCGACTGCATCGCCGGCTGCTCTCGGCTCCAACCATTGTACATCCGCATCAGCATGCCGACGGCGGTCATCGTCGGCGTCGGCAAGCGTCCGTGGCGTTGCTGGGGCGTGTCGGGGGCGAAGGGGTTGTATCGGTATCGATCCAAACGGTCCGACCCCTCTTCGCGTGCCAACGACAGCCACAGATCGATCCCGTCATAGGCATCCTGGGACACTTCCAGCCCCGACAGGTCACCACTTTTGAGCGCCATCATCATCCACCCGGTCACGCTGGTGTCGCTGCTGACTTGGGGCGTGTAGCGCCAGCCGCCGCGGCTGCGATGCTGGGTGGCCATGATGTAGTCCAAGGCCTCCTGGGCGCCCTGGCGGAGTTCACGATCCTGTGTCATCCCATACGCTTCACAGAGCGAAAGGGCGGCGATCCCGTGACTGTAAAACATCACGTTGCGGTCGCTCATTTCGTTTTCGCTGCGATACAGGTTTCCGCTGGTGCGTTGGTTGTCCAGCAAAAATTTCAGCCCCTTGCTGACGGTGCTGGCGTACTGGTGTTGCGTGTGGGTGTAGCCGGCACCTTGGAATGCCAACAAACACAAACCGGTCGCGGCGGTATCACTGCGCAACAAGACGCGATCGCCATGCCCCTGCAACGACCAGCTGCCGTCTTCGTTTTGGATACTGGCCAGATAGGCCAACCCGCGTTCGATCGCTTCTTCGGTCGCGGGACCGCCCATGCCGGGGGCGCTCGACGCCGCACCGCCACTGGTCCGCATCACGCGTCGGGAAAAGGATTCCACCGCGGCGATCTTGGTGCCCGCCGGCGTGGCCGGCCCGCCGACCTGGCGTCGGGGTCTGGATTCCCGGGGCAGTTCCATGGCCGTGATCTCCGGCTGCACGTCGCTGGGAAGCAAACCGGCCAGCGGTGCCGGGTCGTTGCTGATCCCGACGGGGCCGAGTTCGGCCAACAGATCCAGCGCCATGCCGGGCGCCCCGGCCGGTGCCAACTCGGTCGCCGCCGCGCCGCCGATTTCGGTTTCGCGCCGGACCGCCGAATCCGCGTCTCCCAGCCGATCGTCCAATTGATCCGACATCGCCGAACCGGCGATCCCCGCGGCGCTGGCCGGCACCGATTCGGCAGGGTTGATCGATCCCATCGGTGACGTCCCGCGAGTCACGTTCATGCGGCGTGCACGTCCGGGGGCTCGCGTGGCCGGCCCGGCATTGACGTTGGGCGCCCCGACGGCGGCCGACAGGGTGCTCCGCGCGACCGTCGCACCGCCGGTGGGACTGATTTCGGTGGTTTCGGCCATGAAGCTCGGCGCGGGACCGACGGTGATCTGGGCCCCCGTCGTCTCGCCACGGCGATCGGTGGGAATGTCGGTCGGGGCCAGCATCATCGATGCGTCATCGCTGGTCCGCGCGATCGACACGACGACCGGTGCCGGCGCGGCACCGGCGACCGCCGAGGGTTTGGCGATGGTTCGCGAGCGCCGGGCGCGTTCCAGTCCCGCGTCGCCGATCGTCGGCATCGATTCGAGCGCACTGGAGGATGCGGCCGAAGGCGTCGACTGGGTCGCCCGGATCGATTCACTCGGCTGCGGCGCGACGGCCGGCATGTCCAAGCGTGCCGGCGCCTGACGCGATGCCCTGGGTGACGCGTTGTCGGCCAGTTGTCGCTCGGCCGGAGCGGCCTGCACGGGGCTCGTCATCTGCTGGGATTCCGACGGCACGTCGATCGGCTCGGATCGAGGACTGGGCGCCGACTGGTTGTTCGGTCGCCGCGCCAATTTGCCCGGCGTGTCGGCCGGCATCGGCTCGGCCGCGCTGGCCTGTTTGCGTTCCATCAGATACTTCTGCATCGGCTGGTTTTCCGGTTGCCGAGGCTTGGGGACTTCCAACCGCGGCTGAGAACGCTCCACCGGCGGCAGTTGTCGCTGTTCTTTGGGGATCTCACGCGACTTGGTTTCCGCATCGACCGGCTTGGACCAATCGGGCGTTTCTTTCGATTCCTTGGGGGCCTGGAAGATGTGCTCGGGAACGGTTTTTCGAATCGGCGTCCGCTCGCGTTTCTCCCCCTTGGACGCCAGGGGTTGGTAGGCCGCGAACACGACGTAGTGGATCGCAAAGATCAACAGCAACAGGTGGACCGAGATGCTGAACAGCAGACCCAGCAGGATCGCTTTGCGCAAGAAACGCGACGTGATCGCGCGCAAGACCAACGACAAAATCACCGCGACGCAAACGATGGCGACCAGATACGTCGTCGCGTTGTAGAGCAATCGGGGATCGTCAAACCGGAACGGCGTGGCGATCAGAAACAGGACCAATCCGGCCAACGTGACCACCGACAAATCCAGCGGCCACATCCGCGCCGAATCGGCCGGTGTGCTGTCGACAAGTGGACGGTCATAGTCGGAATCAAAATGCAAATCAAATGCCCTGTGGCAAGGTTTTCGTTGGCAGGTTTCAGGTTTCAGGTTTCAGGTTTCAGGTTTCAGGTTTCAGATTTCAGATTTCAGATTTCAGATTTGAGATTTGAGATTTGACTACTGACTACTGACTAC
The DNA here is from genome assembly GCF_007754155.1 of Stieleria neptunia. Taxonomy (NCBI): domain Bacteria; kingdom Pseudomonadati; phylum Planctomycetota; class Planctomycetia; order Pirellulales; family Pirellulaceae; genus Stieleria; species Stieleria neptunia. The sequence goes on from NZ_CP037423.1 coordinate 9,022,502, forward strand.
TGACGACTGACGACTGACGACTGACGACTGACGACTGACGACTGACGACTGACGACTGACGACTCCTACCCCCCCTCGGGTCCTTCTTGTGTCGTCACCGAATAATCGCTGATGCCGCTTCGGTTGCAGACATCCATCACGCTGACGACGGGTTGGAACGAGGTTCCTCGGTCGGCCCGGATCACGGCGGATTGGTTGGTCGGGTTGGACGCGACGCTCGCTTTGAGCAGTTTCTCCAGGTCGGCCAAGGACGTCGCTTGTCCGCGCAAATAGATTTCGCCGGCCTGGTCGATATCGATCACGATCTCACGGGGCTTGCCGATCATCGGGACCGCACTGGTCGCCGTCGGCAAGACGATATCCAAACGCCGTTCTTCCTCTTCGAATTCGCTGGTGACCAGAAAGAAAATCAGCAGCAGAAACACCACGTCGATCAGCGGGGTCAGACTGAGCGTGCCGGCGACGCTGGAGCGTTTGATTTGAACGGCCATCGGTCAACTCGCCTTGGCTTGGTTGCCGGACTCCGCCACTCCCGATGCCGATGCATGTGGGGGCGGGGGAGGGGAGGGCGGGGGAGGCGTGACCGCGGTGTCCGGTGAATCGACGTATTGGATCGGGAGCAGCGTGCCATCGGAATCCAGCCGCCGCCGGCCATCAAAGCGGGCCAATCCGGGTGCCAAATCAAACACCAATTGTTCGATGTTGTGGAACAGTTTGGCGATCCGGTTTTCCAGATACTGGGCAAAGATCGCCGCGGGGATCGCAACCGCCAATCCCGCCAGGGTCGTCACCAACGCGGTGTAAATCCCTTCGGACAGCTGTTCGCTGCGTGAGCGATCGGCCGACAGCGAGGTGGATTCGTGGAACGCGACGATCATGCCCCAGACCGTTCCCAGCAATCCCATCAGCGGGGTCGCGGCGGCGGCAAGCGTCAACCAGCGGACCGGCGACGCGTAGCGATCGGCTTCACGTCCGATCGTCTCGGTGGCGGTGCGTTCGATCTCTCCCAGCGGTTGACCGGTTCGCATCAACATCGCGCCGACGATGCTGGCGGTCGGCGACGGATGCTGCAAACAGGCTTGATAGGCCGACGGCGGATCGAACGATTCGACCGGATCGGCCAATCGACGCAGTTCGCGGACGAGACGGCGCGGCATGACTTTGCCGCGTCGAAGACTGAGCAGTCGTTCGACCGCCAGTGTCACCACCAACAGACTCATCAATCCGATCGGGATCATGAATCGTCCGCCGCGGAGGATCAGCGACAGCATGTCGATGCCCGTCGGTTCGGCGACCGGCGGAGGCTCTTCGGCGGCGATTTCCGCGTTCATGACCGCTTGGATGTCGGCGGCATTGATCGGCGGTTCGGCATCTGCCTGAGCCCACGCCTGGGGCGAGTCGGTCAACCCGCACAGCCAGCCCGCGCACAGGACCACTCCCAGACAGATCAACGCGATGCGTTTCTGCTTCGCGCGTTCCAGTCGATTCGGGTTTATCGGATAGGAAGTCACGACTACTGCAACGCCTCCAGACGCTCGGCGGATTTCTTCGCAAGTTCGTGTCCGGCATGCTTCTGGACGACGTACTGATAAAACTGTGTGGCGAACTGACGCGATCGTTTTTTCGCATCCGGGGTTCTGGCGGTCTGCATCAGCAACTCGCTGCAACGTCCCGCTTCGAATCCACTTTTGGCTTGCCAGTTCTTGATCTCCGCGGGCGCGTTCTCGCCGCCGAAACCGAACATCACACTTTGGAACTCGGGGATCGCTTTGTCGAAACGCTTTTCACCAAAATGGATCTCGCCCATCATGAAACGGGCCCGCGCACCGACCTCGCGGCGGCGATACTGTTCGGCGACCTGCCCAAAGTATTTGAGCGCCTTGTCGAACTCGTTTTTTTGCTGGTAGGCGAATCCGGTTTCATAAAACACTTGCGGCAAATAGGCGGTGCCAGGAAAACGCTGCTTCAGTTCGTCGTACCAGCCGATCGCTTCCTCCCAACGCTTCAGTTGCGCCGCGGATTGGCCCCCGTGCAACAGAATCAACTCGCGGACCTGTCGCTCGGCCGCATCGCGTAACGAATCGGCGTTCTCGTTCGCGTCGCGAATTTGTTGCCGCCCCTTGGCGTAAGACTCCAACGCCTCGGCGAACGCTTCGGCTTTAAAGTAACTTTCACCGACCATCATTCGGGCGTCGATCGCCAACCTTCCGGAGGCATGCTTCTCGACCTGTTCGGTGAACGCCTGCCGGGCTTCGTCCAGCTTGGATTGTTTGAACAGCGACCAACCGAGACGATACAGCGATTTTTCGCTCATCGCTTCATCGCTCGTCTTCTCCGCGGCCAATTGAAAATACGTTGCCGCGGTTGCCCAATCGCTGGCCGAATAACGTTGCTGTCCGACAAAGTAAGCCGCCTCGGCCGCCAATGGCGTGTCGGGGTACTCGCTCAACAGGCGACGGAATTGCTCGACGGCTTGCTCGTCCTGGCCGGACTCACGCAACGACCAGCCGAGTTCATAGAGCACTTTATCCATCGCAGGATAGGCGGGGACTTCGTCGACCAGACGCTGCAACTTTTTTGCCGCGTCGGCTGGGCGGCCCTGCTTTTGGTCGACCAGTGCCAACTCGTAGAGTGCGTGGCCCAAATTGACTCCGGTCGGACCGAGTTCCAAGTAGTTTTGCAGATCCGATTGGGCGGATGAAAAATCGCCCAGGGTTCGATGCGAGATGCCCCGCGCGATCAACGCATCGTCGCTGAGCGCATGATCGGGCGACTGATTCAGAATCCTGTCGAGTGACTCGATGGCTTCGGCGTGCTTCCCTTGCTGCATCTGCGACCAACCACGACCGTACAGTGCGTAGGGGATTAATCCCGCGTCACGATCGGCGTCGATGATCTGGCTGTACAACTTCACCGCCCGGTCATCGTCGCCGGTCTTGCTGGCCAGTTGGGCCAGCTTGTAACGCGCCTGATCGGCCATCGCGGATGACTCGTCCCGGCCGATCAATGTTTCCCAAGTGGCTTTGGCTTGGTCGCCTTGATCCGATGACAGCAGCGCGGTCCCTTGCAACAGCATGGCCTCGCCGGCACGCGCCCAATCCGCCGCCACCTCGGTCACGCGGCCGAACGATTTCGCCGCATCGGCCGACCGACCGGACATCAAATGCGCTTGGCCGACCAGGAACTGCGCTTCAGCCTTTTGCGATGCTTGCGGAAGACGCTCATACTCTTTCTTCAGCAGCGCGATGCTCTCGTCAAACGCCTTCATCGCGTTCATCGCGACGGCGGTCCGCAACACCCAGACGGGGCGTTGGGCGTGGTCGGCCGAGGCGGCGCGCAGCAGTTGCCGATAGCTGTCGAGTGCCGCTTCGGTCTGTCCCAGAAAAAGCTGGCTTTCGGCGACAATAAAACGAACATCACTGGCGAGCTGATCGGAAGCGAACTGTTGTAAAAACTCACCGGCCAGTTTGCCGGCCCGTTCATACTGGTTGATTTGCAATGCTGAGAACGCGGCGTTGTACAGGGCGCGCGGTGCCAAGGCATCGGCGGGCGCGTCACGGTAAGCCGCTTCGGCCACGTCGATCGACTCTTGGACCGTTGCCGGGTTCATCGACAACGCTTCGGCCAAATCGACCCGCAAGTCCATTGCAAAGTCACCCTCCAGGCCGGCGTCGATCTGTCGCTTGGCGATTGCGACGGCGGCGGCCGGATCACCCTTGGTCAGTTTGATCCGCGCCAGCCAATGCGCCGCCTCGGTCGCCGCGACCGGGTTGTTTTGTGACAGCACCTTTTCGAACCGCGTCGCCGCTTGATCGATGTCACCGCCGCGGTACAGACTTTGCCCGGACGCCAGCGTTGCGTTGGCGGCGTAGGGTGAATCGGGAAACTCGCGCTGCAATCGGTCGTAGCCGACGGCGGCTTCCTTCGGCTTGCCGCTTTGCACCAACGCGTACGCTTGACGAAAAATCGCGTAGCTCGTGTCGGCATCCTCCTTCGACGCATCAATCGCGTTGTCGAACGCTGTGACCGCGGCGTCGAAGTCGCGCTGCATGATTCTTAGATCGCCCAGCCGCAGATGCACATCGACGGCCAGGGGACTGTCGGCACAACCGGACAACAATTGCTGAAACGACGCCACCGCCTTGTCGGCTTGCTCCAGCTCTTCATGGGCGATCCCCAGGGCGTACAACGCGTCACAGCGCAGCGGCGAATCCTTGGCCGCCGGCAACGACAAAAACTTGTTGTAGAAATCGATCGCACGGGGCCGATCGCCCAATCCGTATGCCGCTTCGCCACTGTAAAAGTACGCGCGGTCGATGTAGGCGCTTTGGGAGTTCTCTTTGCGAAGCGTCTCGAAGGTGGCGATCGTCTGTTTCAATCGCGCCGCGTCGCGTTGGGGTCCATCACCGGCCGACGCGTAAAAGCACCAACCGCGATTCGCCAAACTCTCCTCTCGCAGCTCATACGTTTTGTCTTGCAACGCCACGCCAAAGGCCTCCGCCGCGGCAATGTAATCCGGGTTTTCTTTCTGCATGTAACAGACGCCCAGATAATGTGCCGCCTTGGATGCCAGATCATCATCGGGATAGGTCTCCAGAAACTTCTTCCAGTTCTGGATCGCCAATTCGATCGCACCGCCGGTTTGAAAATTGGCCGCATCGGCGTAGAGCGCGATCGACTGCTCGGTCGACTCTGCCGCGGCCGCACGCGCGCCCGGCGAGAGCCCCGTCGCGGGGACGATCCACGCCAGGGTGACCATCAAGCGAACAGCAATCGCACCGACAAAAGACTGCAGGAAAGAATCAGAACGCACGGCGACGTGGGGGCCAGAGGAGTCCGAAAGACAGCGACGACATCGTCCACAGTTTAACGGTGTGTCGATTCAGTCGATAGTTCGCCATCGGGATTGCCCAGTCCGAAAAGTCGGTCCTAAGGTGCCGTGATTCGGCACACGCGTGCCAAATCGTCTCATTTCCCGCCGTTTTTCCGTCTGGACACTTCCGCAGCGAACCGTTCGCGTCCCTGGTGACGTATCAGTAAGCTTCGCAGTGGTCGTGAAGGACACCTATACAATTTCACAGTGATTTTGACGTGACGCAACTCAGCTCCCCTGGCAGCACCCACCTGATCACCGGCGGTGCCGGATTCATCGGCTCGCACCTCGCACAGCGACTCCTCGCGCGGGGGGACAAGGTCTTGATCGTGGACGACCTGTCGACCGGGCAACACAAAAACCTGGCGCCGATCATCGATCACGAAAACTTGGAATACATCGAGGGGACGGTCGAAGACGATCGGTTGGTGGCGGAAGTCGTCGGCCGCGCCGACAGCGTCTACCACCTGGCCGCCGCCGTGGGCGTCGCCCTGATCGCCAAGCAGCCGATCCAAACGATCGAACGCAACGTCTACCCCACCCAGTTGATCCTGGATCGACTCGGTGAACGAGCCCGGCGGGGTGCGCGGATCCCATGCTTCATCGCCAGCACCAGCGAAGTCTATGGCAAGAACCCCAAACCGGTCTGGTCCGAAGAAGACGACTTGGTGTTCGGCGCGACGACGAAGCCGCGGTGGAGCTACGGTGTGTCCAAAGCCATCGATGAGTTCTTGGCGCTGGCGTTCTACAAAGAGCAACAGTTGCCCGTCGTCGTGGGACGGTTCTTCAACGTCGTCGGTCCACGCCAGACCGGCGCCTACGGCATGGTGCTGCCCCGATTTGTCGAAGCGGCGTTGAAAGGCGAAAAGCTGGTGGTCCATGACGACGGTGCCCAAATCCGATGCTTCGCTCACGTCGACGATGTCGTCGGTGCGGTCGTCAAATTGGTCGACACGCCGCAGGCCCACGGGCGGGTGTACAACATCGGCAGCGACACCCCGGTGTCAATCTTGGAACTGGCCAAACGCGTGATCGAACGAGTCAACCCGAAGGCGGAGATCGATTTCCGGTCCTACTCCGACGCCTATGACGAAAGCTTCGAAGACATTCGACGCCGAGTCCCCGATCTGACCCGGATCGCGGCAACCATCGGCTATGCCCCGACCCAAGACCTGGACGCGATCATCGACTCGGTCGCCGACTCGATGCGCTGAGCACGATGAAGCTTCATTGCTGATTTGACCCAACAAAGCCTGGGGCCAGGGATCGATCATAGCGGACCGACGGTGCCCCGAAAAATCTTTCCGAAAGCACTTGTCACCTCTCCACAATGGGTCACGAAAAAGAGACCTGGGTGAATCAGTCTCGCTGCGAGTCGTTCCCCGCTGACTGATGTTTGTCAGCACGCCGTCGAGCCGGTCACCTCACCTGTTTGTGGAGATTCAAGATGCGTAAGTTTGCTGCAGTTGCGTTGGCAGTCGTGTTGGCCGGTTCGTTCAGTGCTCAAGCGTTCGCCGGATGCGGAACCTGCGACAAGACGGTCGTGGAGAACGCTGTGGCGGCCAAGTCGTTCAATACCTTGGTGGCCGCCGTCAAGGCTGCCGGCTTGGTGGAAACGCTTTCCGGTGAAGGCCCCTTCACGGTGTTCGCCCCGACCGATGAAGCGTTCGCCAAGCTTCCCGAAGGCACGGTGGAAAGCTTGCTGAAGCCGGAAAACAAGGACAAGCTGGTCAGCATCCTGACCTACCACGTGGTGCCCGCAAAGGTCATGGCCAAGAAGGTCGTCGGACTCAATGAGGCCAAGACCGTGCAAGGTTCGACCGTCAAGATCGAAGTCAAAGACGGAAGCGTGATCCTCAACGGCAAGGCCAAGGTCGTCAAGACCGACATCAATTCGTCTAACGGAGTGATCCATGTCATCGACACCGTGATTCTGCCCAAGAGCTGAATCCGTTCGGCTGAATAGCCAACCGTTCGAAAGCAAACTCCGTCGGCATTGATCTGCCGTCGGAGTTTTCGTTCGTTCGAGTCCCCCCCAGCGGGACGCGTCAGCGACCGGCACGTCCCCAATGCCACGTACATCGGCTCTGACTGGTGTTAGCGAAACGGCGCGAGCCGTCCGGTCGCGCTTCAATAACACCGTGAAAGACCGGAGGGCTCGCGCCCTGCCGCTAACAAAAAACAACCCGCCTGGCGTCAAAGTAAGTGGCACTGGCCGCGTGCCCCCTAAGATCCCCCACGAGCCACTGGACCACGCCACGTGCTGGCAAGCTGCCGCGAGAGCCCTTGCCGAATCGGGGGCTGATTGCCTATTCTGTGGGGCTTCGCGGTTCTGTACGCCAGCCAGGCCCGCTTGCACCCCAAAAACAACGAGAGAAATGCCATGAAAGAAGGCATCCACCCCAAGTACCAAGCCACCACGATCAGCTGCGGTTGCGGCAATTCCTTTGAAACCCGCACCGTCCGCGGCGGCGAGTTGAAGGTCGATATTTGCAACGCCTGCCACCCGTTTTACACCGGCAAGCTGAAATTCGTGGACACCGCCGGCCGGATCGATAAATTCCAGAAGAAATTCGCCGCCGGCTCGTACGGCAGTTTGCAGAAAAAAGGCAAAAAGAAATAGCCGGTTCATTTCCGCCGCCAGACCGCTCCGCCCCCCTCGGGTGACGGGAGTGTGCTGACGACAGGCTACGCCAACCGCATGCTCCTCGCCCCTGGCAGGACCATGCGGTTTTTTTCTTCCCTATTTTCTTCAAATCCTGCCCCCCCGAAGTCCCAAACGGACTGTTTGCGACCATGAGCACCATCCGCGACCTGCTGGAAGAAAAACTCAACCGGTTCGAGCAACTTGAACGCGACATGTCCGACCCCGAGGTCCTCGGTGACGGGGCCCGGATGGGTGCCACGGCCCGAGAACACGGCGGCCTGGCACGCCTGGCCGGCAAATACCGCGAATTCAAGCGGATGAGCAACGAGATCGCCGACTGCAAGGAAATGGCCGAGGCGGCCGAAGACAGCGAAGAACGCGAAATGGCCGAAACCGAAATGGCCGACCTGCGGCATCAACGCGAATCGCTCTGGGAAGACCTGTTGTCGATGACCATCGGCGGCGAAGACAGCCACCGGACCCGCTGCGTGATGGAAATCCGCGCCGGCACCGGGGGCGAAGAAGCCGCACTGTTCGCCCGCGATCTGTTCGAAATGTATCGCCGTTATGCCGAAGTAAAAAAATGGAAAGTCGAATTGATGGACAGCAGCCCCTCGGACATGGGCGGGTTCAAAGACATCACGTTGACGCTCGAAGGTGACAGCGTGTACCGCGACCTGGCCTACGAATCGGGCGGGCACCGCGTCCAACGCGTCCCCGAAACCGAAACCCAAGGCCGCGTCCACACCAGTGCCGCCACCGTCGCCGTCATGCCGGAACCGGAAGACGTCGAAATCGACTTGAAAGCCGACGACTATCGCGTCGACAAATTCGGCGCGTCCGGCCCCGGCGGCCAGCACGTCAACAAAACCGAATCCGCGATCCGGTTGACCCACCACGAAACCGGCATCGTCGTGCAGTGCCAAGACGAAAAGAGCCAACACAAGAACCTGGCCAAAGCCCTCCGGGTGCTCAAGGCGCGGATCTATGAAAAGAAACGTGAAGAGGAAGCGGCCAAGCAAGCCGAACAGCGAAAGGGATTGATCGGATCGGGCGACCGCAGCCAACGCATCCGGACCTACAATTTCCCCCAAAACCGGCTGACCGATCACCGGATCAATCTGACGCTCTACAAATTGGATCAAATCCTGGCCGGTGATTTGTCGCCGGTCACCGAGGCGCTGATTGAATACGACCGAGATCAACTCCGTGGAGACATGGTCGATTAATGTCTGAATCCCAAACGTCCGAACAACCCTGGACCGTGTTGCGATTGCTGCAATGGACGACCGAGTTCTTTCAAAAACGTGGCAGCGGATCGGCGCGACTCGATGCGGAAATCCTGCTCGCCCACGCGAGACAGTGCAGCCGCATCGAACTGTACACCGCGTTCGAAGAAGAACCCGATGAAGCCCAACGCACCGCGTTCCGCGAACTGGTGCGGCGGCGTGGCGAAGGCACCCCCGTCGCCCAATTGGTCGGTTACAAAGAATTCTATTCGTTGCGATTCCGCGTCAACGAACACACGCTGATCCCACGCCCCGAAACCGAGCACCTGGTGATCGAAGCACTCGACTGTGCCAAAGCGATGTCGATCAGCGATCGACCGCTACGCATCGCCGATGTGGGAACCGGTTCGGGCGCGATCGCCGTCGCCCTGGCACTGCACCTGCCCGGCGCCCAAGTCACCGCAACCGACATCAGCGCCCCGGCCCTCGAAGTCGCCAGGTGGAATGCCGATCAACACGAGGTTGCCGATCGCGTCGACTTTAACTGCTGCGATCTGCTGGCCGATGTCGAGCAGCCGGAAACGTTCGATCTGATTTGCAGCAACCCGCCTTATGTCAGCGAAAGCGAATACGCCCAACTGGATCGTTCGGTGCGTGAACACGAACCGAAATCGGCCCTGGTCGCGGGGGAGGACGGGACGGAGACCATCAAGCGGCTGATGGCCGAAGCGTACCCGCGACTCGAGCCCGGCGGGCGGCTGATCATCGAACTGAGCCCGATGATCGCCGACGCCTGCGAAGATCTGGCCGAACAGATCAGCGAACTCGGCGATTTGCGTTTCATCAAAGACCTCGCCGGCCACCGCAGAATCCTCTCCCTCGGCCGACTTTCTGATTAGCGACAGCCCGCGAGCCCACTGCCGCTAAATCGAGAAGGGAACATGAATCGCCCTGGCTCCCCTCTCCCCCAATTCCTGGCGAGCCTAAGCGAGCCAGGAATTGGGGGAGAGGGGCTGGGGGTGAGGGGGAACGATTCTGTGCGCCGTTGCTGGACTGCGGCAACGAGACGCTCTCGAACCCCGGTTGGATCTGGCGACACAGCAGAAATCACGGCGTAACACCCCTTCGGATACTCACGTCGAAACTTTGCTCCAGTGCAACCACGATTGCGCAGGACCACGCAACAGCGCCACCCCGCACCAAATCCGGCGGAACCGGGGCCCGCTTCCTCCCGGCGTGCCCGTTCCCATCGACGATCCATCGTTGGCGGCTATGATGTACCGCACGATGTGCCCTGTGAACGAATCCGGGGCCACTTCTGAATCTCCAAGCGGCCGAAAAAAACCGATTGAACACGACGCTCCAATCCAATTCTCTGTGGAACGACTCCGCTCTTGACGCCCACGATTTTTACGAGCGTTGCGATGCGGCGGGAGCGGTGCGCCCCCACTGGGCGACGGTCACCGATGAGATCGATCGGCTGGGCCTTCCGGCGCTCCGCGATCGCTCGGCGGCGATCGAACGGTTCTGCCGCGAGAACGGCGTCACCTTTCACGCCAGCGAAACCCCCGATGAAACCAATCGCCCCTGGAAACTGTCCGTCGTTCCCTTCGTGATCGGCGCCGCGGAATGGGAGACGTTGTCGACCGCACTGGCCGGACGGACACGACTGCTGGAAACCGTCTTGGCGGATTTGTTGGGTCCCCAGCGTTTGATCCGCGAAGGCATCGTGCCGGGCGAATTGCTGTGGGCCAATCCCTCCTTCAATCGCACCTACCACAATCTGGAAACGTCGCAGCAGCACCTGCACATCACCGCGACCGACCTGGCCCGTGACGCCGACGGTGTTTGGCATGTCACCGGCGATCGCACCCGCGCCCCCAGCGGCCTCGGCTATCTGCTGGAAAATCGAATCATCACCAGCCGTGTTCTGCCGACGTTGATTCGACGCAGCAACACGCTGCGTTTGGCTTCGTTTTTTGAATCACTGAAAGACCACCTGTATTCGCTGGCGACCACCCACCGCGACGATCCGCGGGTCGTGTTGCTGACGCCACCGAGCGGCAGCTACCGTGAATTCGAAGACAACTACTTGGCGCGCTATCTCGGTTTGACGTTGGTCCAGGGCAGCGACTTGGCCGTCCGCACCGGCGAACTGAATTTAAAAACACTCGGCGGGTTGCAGCCGATCCAGGTCTTGTGGCGACACGTTTCGGATCGACGCTGCGATCCGTTGGAACTCGACCCGGCGTCGGGGGAAGGTGTCACCGGTCTGCTCCGCTGTGTCCGCCGCCGCAGCGTCGCGGTGGTCAACACGATCGGCAGCGTGCTCGTCCAAACACCGGCACTGCTGCCGTACCTGGACAAGGCACACCAATTCTTCTTCGGCGGCGAGTTGACATTGACCGCGGCGCCGACGTACTGGTGCGGCGACCCGAATCACCGCAGCTATGTGATGGAGCATCTCGATTCGCTCAAGTTTCGAAATGCCTTCGCCGTCTCCGGTGGCTCGGCCATCGTGTTGTCCGAGTTGTCCCAGCCCGATCGCGAATCCTTCCTGCAACGTCTCAGCGCCAATCCGTCAAACTATGTGGCCCAGGAACGTTTGCAATTCAGCAAGACTCCGGTCTGGACGGGCAATCAGATCGAGCCGCAGAAAGCGACCTTGCGCTCGTTCCAACTGCTGACCGGCGATGGGGTCACCGTGCTGCCGGGCGCACTGGCCCGAGTCGGACATGACCAATGGGAATTGTCGCGTTCGCCCGTCAGCGGACAGATGACCCAGGATTGTTGGGTCACCAGCGACGTCCCGGTCGACGAACACAAGACGCTGCTTCCCGATTCCGAAACGGTGGTCAAACTGCGCCGCGGCGGCGATGAATTGCCCAGTCGCGTCGCCGAGCACCTGTACTGGCTCGGCCGTTACGCCGAACGCGCCGAAGCGATCTCGCGTGTGATGCGGACGACGTTGGCACGGATCGCCGGCGAAGAACACTGGGACACGCTGGCCGAAGTCCGACGTCTGGTTCGCACGCTGGCTTCGATGGGACAAATCGAACCCAGCTTTGCCGTCGAACCGTTCGTCGCCAATCTGCCGCACGTCGAGCAGAACTTGCCGCTCTCGGTGTTGGACCGCGAGCAGCCGCGCGGACTCGTCCGCACCCTCGAATCGGTGATGCACAACACGATCGCCGTCCGCGGACGGTTGTCGTCGGAAGCCTATCGCATCGTGCATCGCGCCACGGCGGAATTGACCCAATCCACCGGCTCGACCACCCCGTCGGGAGCCAACGCGATCGGCATCGGCGACGCGATCGAACGCGTCGACCGGTTGATCGTCGACCTGCTGGCGCTGGCGGGATTGACCAGCGAAAGCTTGGTCCGCACCCACGCCTGGCAATTCCTCGAACTGGGCCGCCGGCTGGAGCGCGCCGAACACCTCTGCGAACTGCTGATCGCGACCCTGTGCCCGCCGACCGACAACGGCAAACCGGTCTGCGAAGCGGTCTTGGAAGTCACCGACAGCATCGTGACCTACCGTTCGCGATACAAGAACCTGGTCCGCCTGGCACCGGTGATCGATCTGCTGGTGACCGACGAAACGAATCCGCGTTCGCTGCGTTTTCAACTCGATCACATCGCCACACTGTTTCAAAAATTACCCTCGACCGAAGGCCCCGTCGGAATCGACGCAATCCAACGCGTCGTGCTGGATTTGCAATACCGCATCACCACGGCCGATCCGATCGAATTGTCACAAACCAGCCAGGACGGCACCCTCGAACAACTCCAATCGGTCCTCGAACAAGTCGCCGCCGACCTGCCCCGACTCGCCGAAGGCATCAACGCCCGCTATCTGATCCATACCGAATCGCGACAATTCCTCACCGGGACGGGACGATGAGCGAGCCAGACGACGCACCGATTCGCTACCGCGTTCGGCATTTGACCGAATACCGATACAGCAACAATGTCGCGGTCTGCCAAAACCAGGTTCGCATGCAACCGGTGACCGGAGGCAACGTGACGTGCGAGCAGACGGAATTGTCGATCGCACCGGAACCGACCAGCCGAGACGAACACATCGACTATTTCGGCAACCGGGTGATCACGTTTTCGATCGAGGCGATTCACAAATCGTTGACCGTCGACGTCGAAAGCATCGTCGCCGTGTCGGCAAACATCACGACCGACAGCCAGCCGTCACCGCAGTGGGAAACGCTGCTGGCGACCAGCCCGAACGAGCGGCACCGCCCCAAGATCGACGAACATCGCTTCGGCTCGCCGCGGATCACACCGGCCGACCCCTATGCCAAGTACGCGGCAAGTTCGTTCTCGCCGCAGCGGAGCATCATTGACGCGGCACTCGATTTGACACGCCGCATCAACGCCGATTTTAAATACGACACCACGGCGACCACCGTCGCAACGACGACCCAAGAAGCATTCTCCCTGCGCGCCGGGGTCTGCCAAGACTTCGCCCACGTGGAAATCGCTTGCCTGCGTTCGATGGGATTGGCCGCGCGGTACGTCAGCGGTTACCTGCGAACCCTGCCCCCGCCGGGGAAAGAACGATTGATCGGCGCCGATGAATCGCACGCCTGGGTCGAAGTCTACGCCGGCGACACGATCGGCTGGCTGGGACTGGACCCGACCAACGCCTGCCTGGTCGCAGCCGACCACATCCCCGTCTGCATCGGCCGTGACTACGACGACGTCAGCCCGATGCGGGGCGTCGTCCTGGGCGGCGGCACCAACACGCTGAAAGTCAGCGTCGACGTCGAACCGATCGCTGACGCCTAACGGCAACTCCTGCCAACCGATCTAGTCTCACTCCCCCTGGGGGTTCTTCGCGGATTTTAGTGGCTGCTCTCGGATACTCGGGGAAGGTTTTTTGAGGGATGACTGCGATGTCCGATGGTTCTGTTCGGTCTGATGGCGAAGCCAGCTGTAGCGGAGACGGGCTCTGCGGAGGAGCAACCCGCCAAGGAATCACCTGGTCTGCGATGCGGCGAAGGTGCTTCGTGCCCTCCACCGGCCCGCGTCAACGGAGGGGCGTTTGAACCGAGCGGTTGTCGTCCAACACCCATTCGGACATCGCAGCAATGCCTCAAAAAACCTGGGTCCTGAGTGATTAGCCATTAAAATCCACGAAGCCCCCCCCCCTGGGAGAGACGGCGTTTGCGAAGCAAGCAAACGCCAGAGAGAGTCCACGCCGCGAAAGCCTTGGCGCCTTCCGCAACGACCAACTCCGCCACCTAGCAACGCACGAAAAAAGTGGGATAGGCTTCCAGCCTGTCAACGCTGAACTGACGAACCTGGAAGCCTACCCGACTCGCTAGATCCAACGCCTATTTTCCGTTCGGTTCTTTTACAATCGACGTCCCCTTGGGACGCCAGAACGTTGCCGCCGCAACACCAACCACCCCGGGTTGAATGCTCCCCAGCGACTCACACCAACCCCAGCCGATCCGACGGACTGGTCACAGCCAAGCCCGGCCGGTTCATCACGTGGGTATAGATCATCGTCGTTTTGACATCCTTGTGCCCGAGCAATTCCTGCACCGTGCGAATGTCCGCCCCGTCGTCCAGCATGTGGGTTGCGAAACTATGGCGAAGCGTATGCGGAACGGCTTTCTTGAGGATATCCGTTCGCTTGCGTGCCCGCTTGAACTGTTCTGCAAAAGTCCCTTCGTGAAGGTGATGTCGTCGGTATCTGCCACTGCGAGGATCGCGACAGACCTTCGACGACGGGAACAAGTATTGCCAACCGAGATCGCGTTGCGCATAGGGATACTTTTTCGCTAATGCGTAAGGCAGATACACTTCACCGTATCCGTCAGCAAGATCCTGGTTGTGGGTCGCCTTGACTGTGGCAAACTGCTGTCGAAGCAATTCAATCGCGTTGTCCGGTAAAACAGTGACGCGGTCCTTCATCCCCTTGCCGTTTCGGACAACAATCTCGCGCGACTCAATACAGAAGTCCTTCAACCTCAGCGTTCTGCACTCCCGATGTCGCAGTCCGCCGCCGTACATCAACAGGAACATCAGACGGTAAACCCCAGAAATGTACTGAAAAAGCTCCGTCACTTCGGATTTGGTCAGTACGACCGGGCGATATTGACTAGCCTTAGCGCGGACCGAATTGATGAACTGAAGATCGCGACCGATGACCTTTTGACAGAAAAAGAGGATCGCGGAGAGAGCCTGGTTTTGCGAGGATGCGGCGAGCTCACTTTCGATCGCCAAATCTGTCAGGAAGTCACCGATTTCCGGTTCGCCAAAGTTTTCCAGCCGATCGTCATCCAGATGTCGAATGAACTTTTTTAGTTGACCGACATAGGCGTCTTCCGTGCTCTTGGGATGGTGAAGCCTGCGGAGCGTCGCACGCATTCGTCGAATGCATTCCGGATCGACCTCATCGATCACACCTTCATTCCCTTCCCCGGCGACCAGTGTCGCATCGTATTCTTTGTCATCGCCGACCGCACCTTGGTAACGACGAGAAATCTCAGTCAATTTGTCACGAATCGGGCGGAAATCAACGACCGCCGTCCTCAACACCGTACCCTGATAGGCTTCGATCGCCCGGGTCGCTTGCAGACGTCGCCAGGCCGGAATCTTTGACGCTAGCAAACTGCGAAGGAATTCGAGCACGAGATCTCGCTCCACTGCAATTGCATCCGCCGAAGTCGAACGTGCACGGACGCTTGGGAAACTCGCGTAGCTTCCCAGCCACTTGGGAAACCACTCACGATCCCTTTCCGGAAGATTCATTACCCCAAGACACTGTCGGAACCGATCGACTGACATTTTGATCCCCCTTGTCGGCGCAAGACCGGTATCCGAGTTCGGCAGTGGATCACGGACTCGCCCTAACTCATTTGTGGTAAAATAGGCAGTCTGCTGTCCTATCGTATGAGACCACCCGATGGTGCGAAGTGCGCCGCCACAAGGTTAGCGGCCAGAAGAAGGATTGACTACCCCGATCGAGTGCCGTACTATCGGGTGGCAGGAGATATTCCACGGTCCGACCGGGGACTTTGTGCTATTCACCCCGGTCGGACCAGCAATAATTAATGGTTGAACTGGCCTTCGGGTTGAGCTGCAAACATTGATTGCGAGGTGCCGATGGCCATCACGCTTCAACAGATTTTCGGACGCTATTTCGACTCCTTCGCCTCGCGTTTTCACGTCTCGCGGGAGATGCTTCGCGCCGCATGGTGCATCCAACACTGTCGCACTCGGACGCTCGGTGGGCACGTCAACAGTTGCCCCGAAGGTCACTACCACAGCATCGCCTACAACTCCTGTCGGCATCGGTGCTGCCCCCAGTGCGCCTGGGTGGCCCGAGAGCAGTGGCTGGCCAAATGTAAGCAACGCTTGCTGCCCTGCCCGCATCATCACATCGTCTTCACACTCCCGAGCGAACTGAATCGAATCTGGCGGTTCAACAAGGCTGCCTATGCAGAGACCCTCTTCAACGCCGCGAAGGAAACACTCCAGCAACTGCTCAAGGACCCCAAGTACCTCGGTGCGAAGCCTGGGATCCTGGCGGCGCTGCACACCTGGAACCAGACCCTGTTGCCGCACGTGCACTTGCATTGCATCGTCACCGCCGGCGGGCTGGCTGGTGATGGGACGTGGCGCCGTCCCCAAAAAGATTGTTTGCTGCCCCGCAAAGTGTTGATGCTCAAGTTCCGCGGCAAATTCAAGGCGATGCTTCAGCAGAAGGTTCAATCAGGCAAGATCCAATTGCCCGACTCGATGAGCGCGTCCGACTTTCAGAAGCTGTTGGCCAAGCTCAGCGACAAACCGTGGAACGTCAAAATATTTGACGCCTATCGTGATGGCTCCGGTGTGGCGACCTATTTGGCTCGGTACATCAAGGGCGGCCCGATCGGCAAGTCACGGTTACTGGACGTTCAAGATGACAAGGTCGTGTTTCGCTATCGGATTGGAACGCAGGACGGTGGGGACGGGAAACGTCAGGGGGTGACCGCGTTGCCGATCGATCAGTTTCTCGGCCGCTGGCTGGAGCACGTGCCGCCGCGGCGATTTCAGACGGTCCGCGGCTACGGTCTGTACAGCGGCAACCAATACTCCCAGCTCGATGAGGCCCGTGCCGCGCTCGGCGTGGAGCCGCCAGAGTCCGACTCGCTTGAACAGTTGACTTGGCAACAATGGTGCGAGTCGGCCGGGCTGCTTGATGCTTGCACGTGTCCGGTGTGTGGTAAACGGTTGGTCTCGCATCACGAATTTTCCGCCGGGCGGGATCCTCCCTCTGATGCGTATTCTTGGCGTGAGAAACAAGGGCAAGCCGCATGATGCCGCTGGAGAATTTCACAAGGGACAGCCATTGCCACCGACGGTACCGAAGGTGCGCGCCCGATGAGGTCCATTCGTTGGGGACAGCTGCGAGAATCCCCCACGACGGGTCGTTCGATCGGGTAAACTCCTAAACATCGGTCGAGCCGGTCCCACGACATCGGGGCCGAACGAAGGCCTCGTTCAACCAAAAAATGCACCCGAGTCGCGAAGTCGGGCGTTTTGACATTGGAGAATCTCTCGTCGCGACCGGGTGATTTTAAACGTTCACGCTCCCAGATCGTACTCGTACTCAGGCGTCAGCCGGTACTCGTACTCCTACTCGACCGGATGGCAAACAAACCGATGCCGGTCGCCCACGCTGCAGAACGTTGTGGCTGAACTCGGCCCACCTGAATTCATCGGACCTCAATTTCCTGGGTTTCGCATTTGATGTCACGGTTCGATAGTTGCGCGGTCGACTCGGCCGGCGAAGGCAAACCGACGCCTGTCGATCGAGTACGAGCACGAGTACCGCAATGCTGAGTACGAGTACGATCCAAGACAAGCCGACGCCTGAAGTGCCGACCGCAGATTGGGACACTCGATTTCCCACGGCGATTCCGATCGAGTACATTGACAAAGAGCGGCGATGGCACGGGCTGTCGTCGTGGCCGAACGCGTGAACCACGTGGTGCACCGCAGTCGGCGAGTTGAGTTTGTCTTTGAGTTTAGGTCCATCGCGCCGACGCGGTGACCACCGCCGTTCACGCTGCTAACCAACGCCTGACCACAGCTCCCAATTCTCTTTTTTGTGCCTTCTCGTGGTTTTTGTGGCAGTTGATTCTCCGCCGTTTGATCTTGACCCGAACGGCGCCCATCGGATGTCATCAGGCCTCCGTTGCCTGGTATTCGCATTTGATGTCATCGTTTGATAGGTGCGCGGTCGACTCGGCCGATGAACACAAACCGGCGCCTGTCGATTCGAGTAGGAGTACGAGTACCGCGGTGCTGAGTACGAGTACGATCCAAGACATACCGACGTCTGACGTACCGACCGCTGATTGGGATGCCGAATTTCCCTTCGCGATTCCGATCGAGTACATTGGCCGCGAGCGACGATGGCTCAAGCCGTCGTCGTGGCCGAACGCGTGAACCAAGTGGTGCACCGCAGTCGGCGAGTAGAGTTTGTTTTTGAGTTTAAGTCCATCGCGCCGACGCGGTGACCACCGCCGTTCACGCTGCTAACCGACGCCTGACGACAGCGTCCACTTCTTCTTTTGCGTCTTCTCGCGTTCTTTTGTGGCAATTGATTCGCCGTCGTTGGACCGTGACCCGGAGGACGCCCACCGGATGTCATCGAACCTCCGTTTCCTGAGATTCGCATTTGATGTCACGGTTCGATAGGTGTGCGGTCGACTCGGCCGGCGAAGGCAAACCGACGCCTGTCGATCGAGTACGAGCACGAGTACCGCAATGCTGAGTACGAGTACGATCCAAGACAAACCGACGCCTGAAATGCCGACCGCTGATTGGGGTGCTGGATTTCCCGCGGCGATTCCGATCGAGTACATTGACAAAGAGCGGCGATGGCTCGGGCTGTCGTCGTGGCCGGACGCGTGAACCAAGTGGTGCACCGCAGTCGGCGAGTTGAGTTTGTTTTTGAGTTCAGGTCCATCGCGCCGACGCGGTGACCACCGCCGTTCGCGCTCCCAAATCGTACTCGTACTCAGGCGTCAGCCGGTACTCCTACTCGTACTCGACTGGAAGGCAAACAAACCGATGCCGGTCGCCCACGCTGCTGAACGTTGTGACTGAACTCGGCCCACCTGATGTCATCGGACCTCCGTTTCCTAAGATTCGCATTTGATGTCACGGTTCGATAGATGCGCGGTCGACCAAGACAAACCGACGCCTGTCGATTCGAGTAGGAGTACGAGTACCGCGGTGCTGAGTACGAGTACGATCCAAGACAAACCGACGCCTGAAGTGCCGACTGCTGATTGGGACACCGAATTTCCCGCGGCGATTCCGATCGAGTACATTGGCCGCGAGCGGCGATGGCTCGTGCTGTCGTCGTGGCCGAACGCGCGAACCATCCGTTGCACACGCAGGCACGGAGTCGACGTCAACCGAAAACCCAATGTCGTTCGCCGTGCCGCGGTGAACGGTGGACGTTATTCCGATTAAACCGTCATCCTCCACGTGCGACGCCGATGAGAACTCTCCTCGTATTACTATTATTTGTCTTACGACTCCCGGCGTGCTTCGGCCAAGACGCAAAGCCAGATGCATCTCAAGAAACTTCTAGCATCGACCCCAAGTCGCGTTTCGAGGAGTTGGCGACTCGTTATAACACCCTTCAAGAACAGTTCTACGCTCATGAGCCGCAGGAGGACGAAGATGGCCTCAAGCGATTTCTTGAAAACCACCCGATGAATACGATGGTCGCCGACTTCTTGACGCTCGAACAGCAATCACGCGGGACCCGGATCGGTTTCAGTTGTCTGTATCATTTGGTATTGGAAGCCGGAAGTGTTAGCGATGCCGATTTCCCCGTGACCAAGGGAAAAATTGCCGCGATGAGAATTCTTGCTCAACACTATCATGATTACCCTGACGTCGACACGACGTGTCGATCTGCGGTTTCCGGTGCGAGAGTTCCTGCATCGAAGACTTTCCTACGCGATCTGATTGATTCCTCAGGGCACGTGTATGTTCGGGCGACTGCTATGTACGAACTTGCAAACTACCTTGCGAAAGAGGCTAATCAACCTGCCATATTTGAATCAAAGCTTGCTGTCATGGACCGAGACGATCCAGAGAATGAAGCTCGCATCAACCAATTGGAGCGTTTTTCCGCGAGCCTTAAGGACGTAGACGTCGAGCGTAACCGCGCAGAGGCGTTGTCGCTCACCGGACAGATCCAGGATGATTACCGAGACGAACTTCGACCACCGCGGGCAGACGTCAGAACTCCCGTGGTTGTTGAAGTCATGAGAAGCGAGTACGACGACATTTTGGAAGCGAAGAGAGAGCGTATTGTCGATCGTCTGCCGGCGGTTCATTTTGAACTTAATCACTCAATTGGCCAACTAGCCCCGCCGATTGACGTCGATGATGCAATAGGAAAGCCTATGAGCCTTGCTGACTTCCACGGAAACGTGGTTGTCGTGATGTTCTCGTTCAAGGGGTGTGGACCCTGTGAAGCGATGTACCCTGATAATCGCCAATTGATCGAGGAGTTGTCGGGACAACCATTCGTCTTTGTCGGAATTCAAGCAGATGAAACGATTGAAACCGTCCATGAGTCTCTGGACTCTAAAACAATCACTTGGCGAGTTTGGTGGGATAGAAAGGACAGCAATCGGATTTCAGCTCAATGGAATGTTCGTGAATGGCCTACGACCTTTGTGCTGGACCAACGTGGTGTCATTCGGTTTCGCTACCTCCGTGGACAAGAACTAGCAAACGCGGTCCGTAGCTTGCTGAAGTAAAACACGGAATAACTATCGGATGCACGACGAGTCGCCGAGTCGTGGTCTTTGAAGTGGAGGATCGCTCGCGGCGACCGCGTGATCCGTAGCGTTCTGCTAATTGGTTACTTATGATTCCTCCCAACATTCAAAGACGCGTTGCACATCTTGACGTGCTCGCTGGGATGGTATTTCCGTCATCTATTTCGTACTGGCGGTTCAACGGTGAATCCGAAAAACGATGGGGCGAACGATCATCTCAGACTGAACCGGTGCTCATTGGCTCCGGCGATGCGCTGGCACTAAACGCCGATAGTGACGCCTTGATTTCCGCCCCGGATGGTGGCATTGTCCACATCAACGGTGATCTTAACTCCGGGCTTGAGATTGGCGGGCACCACGAAGTGATACTATGTGGCGACGTCGCGAAGGGAGCGACAATCAATGCGTCGGGCTTTCATCACATTTTCATCGGCGGGTCCGTCTACGGAAAAATCGCGGTGAGTGGATCATCGAAGATATGGATCGACGGTGACTTCTCCGGCGCGTTGATTACCGGCACGCCTTCCACCCATGTTCACGTCTTGGGCAACTTTGCGGCCGACGTATCACCAATGGAGCGACCTGCACTACTCTGGCTCGCCGTTGGTGGTTTCGCAGAAAATGACTTAATGGTATCGGTCGCGTCGGTAGGCTACACTCAGTTTAACGCAACCGTTGGCCGGAGCGATGTCCCCGCAGGACTTTACCCAGACGGTCCAACCCGTCGAAAGACAGAACGCGGCAATAGCTTCTCACGGTGGTGCATCCTAAGCACGTCAGCACGAGTTATTCGGCATAACTTTCAAGTGATGGCATGTAGGTTACCTCACCGATTTCGCATAGCTTCGTCGTCAGCGTTTGTAACAAGGTTTTGAATCGTTCCCAGGCCGTGGCGGGCATTTGTTGATACTTTAGTTGCCTCCATAGTCGCTCGATCGAATTCAGTTCGGGACTATACGGCGGAAGATGATAAACCAGCAGCCCACGCTCTGCCCAGCGTTCGATCGATGCTTCAAAAGCTCCGCTGGTGTGGCAAGATGCATTGTCGAGGATGACCACCGTTGTTTGGTCAATCGTCTCACAAAAATCATCCATGATTTCAATGACCGTTTGCGTGTTGACGTACCCTTTGTGAAGATAGGTATGGGTGGTTCCATCTTGATGCTCAAAGCCAAGTGCCTGAACCGTCGCCCCATGGGCGCCGGTGACTGGCACATCGGTCCGTTCGCCGATGGGAAGCCATCCGTATGGCACCACGCCCTTAAGCGAAAATCCCGCTTCGTCAAAGTATACGACATCCAGTTCAGGTTCATTGAGCAACTCGGCGAGTTCCTCTTGAGCCAACCGGAAAGCCTTTTCGTCTCGTTTTTTCCGCAGGCTGCGCCGAAACCGCTTCCAGCTCAAATTGAATCGTCGGGCGTAACGACGCAGCGAATGTCGGCTGATCGATTTGCCGGTCCGTGTTCGCAAACGCGACAGGACTGTGGCAGGCCGGGAGGGAAATTGCCGCAACAAATCTTTGAGGATTTGCTCTTCCTGTTCATTGAGCTTCCTCGGTCCGCCTGGTCGCTTTTCGTCCAGCAGGGCGTCTGGTCCGTCTTGTTCAAAGTGTTTGATCCAAGCTCGCACGCTGTCTCTACTGACACTAAGAATATCGACGATCTGCTCAATTTCGTATTGAGCATCGCTCAGAAGAATCGCGTGTGCCCGTATTCGTGTGTAATGGTTTGGATGCTGTTTCCAAAGCTCAATCAGACGGTCACGTTGCTGCTGGTTCGTGATTTTCGCGAAAACGGTTGCAGGTCTTGCCATGGTAAGTCTCCCGTGATTGTCGGGAGGCACCGACCTTGCCAGGCCCGTCCGACGACCGGACAATTAGCTAGCAAAAGAACGAACCGCGCCCATCGTGACAAACCTGCAAAAGCCTTGCCAATTTCCATGAACTACACATGCTCACGTGCTTAACCCAGGGCGAAGCAGAACCATCGGTTGCAACGGAGCGGGCGTGGTGACCGCTTTTGCAGTTGAGAATCGCTCGCGCCCGCCCGCTGAACCGTAACGTTCGCGCTCCCAAATCGTATTCGTACTCGTACTCAGGCGTCAGCCGGTACTCCTACTCGTACTCGACTGGTAGGCAAACAGACCAATGCCGGTCGCCCACGCTGCAGAACGTTGTGGCTGAACTCGGCCCACCGGATGTCATCGGACCTCCGTTTCCTAAGATTCGCATTTGATGTCACGGTTCGATAGATGCGCGGTCGACCAAGGCAAACCGACGCCTGTCGATCGAGTACGAGCACGAGTACCGCAATGCTGAGTACGAGTACGATCCAAGACAAGCCGACGCCTGAAGTGCCGACCGCAGATTGGGACACTGGATTTCCCACGGCGATTCCGATCGAGTACATTGACAAAGAGCGGCGATGGCTCGGGCTGTCGTCGTGGCCGGACGCGTGAACTATGTGGTGCACCGCAGTCGGCGAGTTGAGTTTGTTTTTGAGTTTAGGTCCATCGCGCCGACGCGGTGACCACCGCCGTTCGCCAACTGAAATGCTCTGGCATGCACACTCGAATTGACGAGGGGGACACGAACGAGATGATCGTTGTAACGGACGTCGGCCCATTCTCGAGCTCGGAGCGTGCTGAACTGCAGAGACGTATCGAGGCAATCTGCTCTGACACGAAACTTGTAAATAGTTTGCGAACGGAATATGAAACCGAGTCTGGAGGGCTTCGGACAATCATTTTTGGCACGAGCACGCCGGATCGACTTTATGCTGAACTGCGAGCACGCCTGCTCGACACTCCAGAGTTTGGCCCACGTATGTGGGATTCAACCTGGGCACGATGGACGGGGGACGACGTTTTTCTTGATTCGATTTGGGTTCATCGACCACCAGTTCACGGCCCAGATCAATTGGATGGCCTTGAGAATCGTCATAAGTGCGTTTCTTGCGGGCGATACTTTTGGCGAGGGCATGTAGAGGACGATGGTCGTTGTCCATATTGCGAACACTTTGACTCGTCTCTGATGAAACGCAATCGGTAGGTGGCGAACCAACGGATGCACGACGAGCGGCGAAGTTAAGTTGGTCGGAGTGGAAGATCGCTTGTCGCCGCCGCGTGATCCTTTACGTTCACGCTGGTAACCCACGCCTGACGACAGCGCCCACTTCTTCTTTTGGGTCTTTTCGCGTTTTTTGTGGCAATTGATTCGCCGTCGTTTGATCGTGACCCGAACGGCGCCCACCGGATTTCGTCAGACCTCTGTTTCCTAGTATTCGCATATGATGTCATCGTTTGATTGGCTCGCAGTCGACTCGACTGACGAAGACAAACCGACGCCTGTCGATTGATTACGAGCACGAGCACCGAGGTGCTGAGCACGAGCACGATCGAAGGCAATCCGACACCTGAAGTGCTGGCTGCAATTTGGGACGCTGAAATTTCCCTCGGCGATCCCGATCGAGTACATTGGCAGTCCGCGACGATGATTCTAGCTGGCGTTCCGGCCGAAAGCGCGAACCAAACGATGCACCCCAGTTCGCTCATTGTTGCGATAGACAAACTTTTAACCGTTTCAACGGTCACACTGCCGCAAACTCCAGTCCGTTGGCCCGCGAACGGGGTGATCGTCGACGTTCACGCTGCTAACCGACGCCTGACGACAGCGCCCGCTTCTTTTGCGTCTTCTCGCGTTCTTTTGTGGCAATTGATTTGCTGTCGTTTGGCCCTGACCCGAAGGGCGCCCACCGGAATTCGTCGAACCTCCGTTTCCTGGATTTCGCATTTGATGTCACGGTTCGATAGGTGCGCGGTCGACTCGGCCGAGGAAGACAAACCGACGCCTGTCGATGCCAACGCTGACAACCGACGCCAGTCGTGCCGGCCGGTTGATTCGGACTCGCGATTTCCCACGGTGATTCCGATCGAGTACATTGGCAAACAGCGGCGATGGCTCGGGCTGTCGTCATGGCCGACCGCGTGAACCAAGTGGTGCACCGCAGTCGGCGAGTTGAGTTCGTTTTGGAGTTTTGGTCGATCGCGCCGACGCGGTGACCACCGCCGTTCTGTCGATGAAGAAACTCAATCCGTACGAGCCGACGAATGTCGCGACGGAAGACCGAACGCTTCTTGAGCGTCTACGGAGAATGGTCTTCGCGCCGACGCCCTCGCGTATTGCCCCAGAACAACCAATGCGGTGGGTTGTGGACGCAGTGATTGCGTTTGTGTTGATTATCGCCGGAATCGCATTCGCCGAATTGCTGCGCGACGCTTTTGCTTACTTGGGGCCGCTCGCATATCCAACGGCGTTGCTCGTTTCCTGGTTTCCGACGGGGTTGTGGATTCACTATTGCAACGTTGGCCGCGACAGTATTCACTCAAACGCAACGCTGATTCTTGTGCTTCTTGTCGTCTTCGCTGCATCCACAGGATGGGCTGGGCTAATGTTGCTTCCCGTCAGCATCCTCACACTACTGCCCATTTTGTTGATCGAATGGATTACTGGTAAGATAGTGCTGTCGGCGTTACCAGGTGGACACGAACGACCTGGGGTCACGCGAAGAACGACAGAACCATGAAATGCACGGGAGAACGGGTGGTCCGTTTTCTCGTCTGCTTGCAAGTCTCTCGCCCGTTCCCCGTGATTTCTACCGTTCACGCTGGTAACCCACGCCTGACGACAGCGGCCACTTCTTCTTTTGCGTCTTCTCGCGTTCTTTTGTGGCAATTGATTTGCTGTCGTTTGATCGTGACTCGAAGGTCGCCCACCGGATGTCATCGAACCTCCGTTTCCTGGGTTTCGCATTTGATGTCACGGTTCGATAGGTGCGCGGTCGACTCGGCCGGCGAAGGCAAACCGACGCCTGTCGATTGAGTACGAGCACGAGTACCGCAATGCTGAGTACGAGTACGATCCAAGACAAGCCGACGCCTGAAGTGCCGACCGCAGATTGGGACACTGGATTTCCCACGGCGATTCCGATCGAGTACATTGACAAAGAGCGGCGATGGCTCGGGCTGTCGTCGTGGCCGGACGCGTGAACTAAGTGGTGCACCGCAGTCGGCGAGTTGAGTTTATTTTTGAGATCAGGTCGATCGCGCCGACGCGGTGACCACCGCCGTTCTGCTTGAGAGGTATGACGAATCCGAATGCGAACAACAATCGGAACGCTGTTGCTTTTCACCGGATGGTCCGCGGTTGCATTCGCGACTCTTGTTGAACCCAGCGTGGTCATCGCCGATTTGATTGATGCGTTGCGGATTCTCTCCGTCGCGACGTCGTTCACGGTTGCATTCCACACCACAGGACGTATCCAGAGCTACTGTTTCACTTTTGGTGTGTTCGCACTGCTACTTCCCATGTTTTCTGCTTGCCCTGAATGGCTTTCTACGTACGTTGCCGACAATATCTCGTTTCCGGACCTGGACGCGGGCAATGGAGGATACTGGCTTGTTCAAGGGCTTATCGATACGCATTTTGGTGTACTCTCTGCACTATTCGCTGCCTCGTTGACTGGCTCCCTCAGAGCGCACCAAGAGACTCGGAGAAAAGCAGAACCATGCGATGAACCGAAGACGCGGAATTGAGGTTTTCGAAGTGGAAAGTCGTTTGCCGCGTCTCGGTTATCGCCGCCGTTGAACTTAATCGGCAGCGACTTCATTGGCGTGACCGTTTTCTCTTGTCAGTGCGGTGAGTGTGTGAGGGTCACAACGTGTCTGTCTTTCGGCGCGCCTGTAGGCGCTTTTGCGGTTAGCCAGTTGTGCGCGCTAGGCGTTCTTTCTGTCTCTTTCTTTAAGCCTTGCCTGGCGTTTTAACTTGCGCTTTTTGCTCGTTGACGCACCCTTGTTGTGTTCCCCGCACGCTGCGGCGCGAACTTCTTTTGAACTCTGTTTCACAACAAGGACAAGCAACCGTGATGTCACACAAAAAACGAACCTGCAAACTCACCAAGCGGCTCGCCGAAGACATGATGATCCGCAACATGGCCGAAGCCACCATCGACGCCTACACCTATCACGTGCGAAAGTTTGCCGACTTTATCCAAAAACCGCTCGACCAGGCAACCGTCGAAGACGTTAGAACCTTCCAGCTCCATCTGATCCGAGAACGAAAGCTTGCATACGGATCGTTCAACCAGGCCGTTTGTGCTTTACGGTTTTACTATCGCTACACCCAGCCCATGCCCTGGCCGGTCACGATGGTTCCCTTCGGCAAACGGCCCAAGAAGCTGCCTACCGTGCTCGGCCGACAAGAAGTCGACCAGCTGATTCAATGCACGGCCAATCTGAAACACCGAACCTTTCTGATGACGCTCTACTCCGGAGGGCTGCGGTTCGCCGAAGCGGCCAACTTGAGGATCCACGACATCGACTCCAAACGGATGATGATTCGAGTCGCCAATGGGAAGGGCAAAAAGGAACGCTTGATCCCTCTCTCACCGAGGCTCTTGAAAGAGCTCAGGATCTACTGGCTCAAGTACAAGCCGACCGACTTGTTGTTCCCGGGAAAGATTCCGGGAAAACCCTACGCCGACACCACGATTCGCAAAGCGATGAAGGATGCAGGGGAGAAGGCGGGGATCAAACGCAGGATTTATCCTCATGTCCTGAGACACTCCTACGCGACGGGACTGCTGGAAGCTGGCGTGGACCTGTTGACGATCAGCAAGCTCCTTGGTCACGCGAGCTTCATCACGACGATGGTCTATCTGCATTGCCGCCGGGAGCACCTGCACAGTGCCCCGAGTCCACTGGACTGGTTGCCGGTCAAGCAACTTCCGACTTACACGCCGCCGACGGAGAACGGCGAACAGGACGATTCAGGCAAGAAAAGCTAACCGTCCATCAACTCATTCGTCGCGGTGCTGAACGTTACGTCAACGAGCACCGCGACGGGGGAGCCAGCATGACGGTCCAAAGCGTGTTGGCCAAGACCAGCCTCTGCCGTACTTCGGCACTCGGTGGTCGTTGGTATCAGTGTGATGATTGTGATCGCCTGACGAAACGACACAACTCCTGTGGCGATCGGCACTGTCCGCAATGTAGTGGCGGAAAACGCCAGAACTTCTCCGATAGAGCTTCGAAACTGATCCTCGACGGTGTGAACTACTACCAAGTCGTCTTCACGTTGCCGGAGGTGGTCTCGACGATGGCACTGGCGAATCGTCAAGAGATCGCGGAGTTGCTGTTCCACTCTGCTTGGAAGTCTCTCAAAAAGACGGTTGAAACAGAACAGCAATATGAGCTCGCTGCGCTGATGGTGCTTCACACCTGGAACCAGAAGCTGGATGCTCATTGGCATGTTCACGCATTGGTTCCGGGGGCGGGGCCCAGTTTAAGCGATGGAGGTTGGATTAAAGCCAGGGCGCCGCAAGTCGACGGCTATGAAGATGACCGCCAGTACCTCGTCGATGCGATCAATCTTCGAAGATCGTTTCGGAAGATCGCGGTGGCTCACCTACAGCGTCTTCGTAAGAACGACAAATTGAAACTCGACGGCTCGCTGGCGTATCTGCAAGGTGACGAAGCCTGGGAGGAGATGATCGATCAGCTCGAATCAAAGGAATGGGTCAGCTACATCGAACCCCCTCCGACCGAAAGCAGTCGCGGCGAGCACGTGGTTCGTTACTTAACGCGTTATCTGACCGGTGGGCCGATCAGTGACTACCGCATCATCGCCGCGGACGACCACGAGGTCACATTTTGGGCCCGCGAAGGCCGCACCACCGGTGGTGAATCGCTTCAAGTTCCGTTCACTCTCTCGACATCGGAGTTCATCCGTCGCTGGTGCCTGCACATTCTGCCAAAAGAGTTGACCAAAACACGTCAGTTTGGAGGCTGGTCGAATACAAAAGCTGAAGAATATCTCGCGAAGTGCCGAGCGTCACTCACCGATGCCGACCGATCGCAGGCGGGGACTCTCGACTTGCTCTCTGATGAAGTCGACTCGGTCGAGGCCGAGCCCGAATCGACGTTGTGCTGTGAGCACTGTGGCAGCGAATCGCTTCGTCTGACGCACGAGTATGAGAAGCGACCGTGGAGCGAAATCTTCCGGCGGGACTCGAAAGATAGCCCACTTTGGTACCGCGAGAGTCAAGAAAAAGATGACATTCGCTTTTGGGACGGGGCAATGGGTGAGGGCTTTTCGGAATGGTACGCGTGGTATCTGAAAAGTGGCATTGAAAGTGCAAGGGAGCGGACGGCCCCCGAAACCGCACCCGAATCAAACGCCAAAGCTGGCACGCGGCAACTGCAGCTATTCTAATAGCGGTCTACCTGAACCCGGCCAAGTCGAGCCGACAAACTTCAACGCACGATCTATCCCTGCACGTCCCGTGCCCGGATAGATCGCATTTCGTTATCGCTCACAATGAAAATGCCGGCTAAGCTGCTACTTATCGCCTTGCTTTTATTGGGCTGCTCTCGCCCAACCGATGTTGATTCCGCGCGCGAACTTTCAACTATGGTTACGAATCAGTGGGGAATGGAATTCGTTCTGATTCCGGCTTCCGGAGAAGGTTGGGAGGCGCATTGCGAATCCCACGATATTCATTTTCAACCGATTTCTTCGTTTTACATGCAGCGGTCGGAACTGTCTCGACTTGAGTTCGCTGCAGTATTTCCGGACAATCTTCGCGTCAATTTACGGAAAGACCTTCATCCGTCGCAAACAATTCCGTCTTGGATTGACGCGGTAAGGTTAGTACATTCAATGTCTTCCGACGACCCTTCGTTTGCTTACCGTCTGCCAACGGTCGCCGAATGGCGATACACCTACTATTTGCTTCGAAGACGCAGGAGCACCGAGCTTGCTGAAGATATCGAGGGCATGACAGGCGAGAATTGGGAGTTTGCCGTCAAAACAAAAATGCCGACTCCAGAAGGCGCCCGAAATAGGCATGACCCTTCGTTCCACGAAGAAAGTTTTGTGCTGACAGGTTCTCCGCCCGATTACGAACACTCGACATTCAGGCACTACGCCAGCCCGACGCCTCCGACCGGGGATGATGGAATCGACGAATACACAGGCGTGAGATTGGTGCTCGTGCCTGATTCGGCTGACAACTCGTAACTCACGAACTGCGATAACCATGGGATGCAACGGAGCGGCGGTGGTGCGGTTTCTCGTGAGACCAATGTCAACTCCCGCCGCCCGCTGATCCCCACCGTTCGCGCTCCCAAATCGTACTCGTACTCAGGCGTCAGCCGGTACTCCTACTCGTACTCGACTGGAAGGCAAACAAACCGATGCCGGTCGCCCACGCTGCTGAACGTTGTGACTGAACTCGGCCCACCTGATGTCATCGGACCTCCATTTCCTAAGATTCGCATTTGATGTCACGGTTCGATAGATGCGCGGTCGACCAAGACAAACCGACGCCTGTCGATTCGAGTAGGAGTACGAGTACCGCGATGCTGAGTACGAGTACGATCCAAGACAAACCGGCGCCTGAAATGCCGACCGCTGATTGGGACACCGAATTTCCCGCGGCGATTCCGATCGAGTACATTGGCCGTCAGCGGCGATGGCACGGGCTGTCGTCGTGGCCGGACGCGCGAACCATCCGTTGCACACGCAGGCACGGAGTCGACGTCAACCGAAAACCCAATGTCGTTCGCCGTGCCGCGGTGAACGGTGGACGTTATTTGCACGGAGGTATGACATGAATCTGGGCTCTCAATTCTTAAACGTTTCATTGGCAGTTCTGTTTACTTGGCCGCCAGTCTACGACCCAACCGACGTGGTTGTTAAGCGTCTACGGGCACACGAGATTCGGTTGATCGGACGTGATCCCTGTGCGAATATTGGACTGCATTGCGCACTGCTTCCCGTCTATGTTGCGAACGACGTGGATTCGGTTGGTCTCCCAAGTCGTGGGTATACCCTACATGACCTCCGCTCGCTTTCGCATCTCGGAAACTTGCGATGTATCAGTTCGATTCGATCACTAACCAAACGCCAATATGACGTCTTAAACTCTGCCGTCTCGAAGAAAGTCTGGTTTGATTTCAACGTTCGTTTAGAGAATGGAACTTTTGTAAAGCTCAGGTCACCAACTAGACGCCGTCGGAATCTGGATGCCGATGTAAATGGTGATGGTGTTGTCGACGAGAGCGAAGGAATTGATGGGGAAACGCATGACCACGATCCACCGCGTATCACAAAAGGCAAATAACAATCGGATGCACGACGAGTCGCCGAGTCGTGGTTTTTGAAGTGGAGGATCGCTCCCGGCGACCGCGTGATCCGTGACGTTCGCGCTGCTAGCCGACGCCTGACTGCCACGGCCCACTTCTTCTTTTGTGTCTTCTTGTGCTTTTTGTGGCAAGTGATCTGCGGCGGTTTGACTGGTGCGCTGACGTACTTGCTGGAAGGGGCTCACGCAAAGTCGCCAAGCCGCAAAGATTAGAACCCATTCCTTTGCGGCTTGGCGCCTTTGCGTGGTCCTTATTCCCCTTGGGCCACGCTGATGCCGCAATGGGTGCGCTCGGACTGCGCCCACCGGAATTCGTCGAACCCCTGTTTCCTGAGATTCGCATTTGATGTCACGGTTTGATAGGTGCACGGTCGACTCGGCCGAAGAAGACAAACCGGCGCCTGACGATTCTAACGCTGGCAACCGACGCCTGTCGTGCCGACCGCTGATTAGGACGCTCGATTTCCCACGGCGATTCCGATCGAGTACATTGGCAAACAGCGGCGATGGCCCGGGCCGTCGTCGTGGCCGGACGCGCGAACCATCCGTTGCACACGCAGGCACGGAGTCGGCGTCAACTGAAAGCACAATGTCGTTCGCCGTGCCGCGGTGAACGGTGGACGTTCACGCTGGTAACCCACGCCTGACGACAGCGCCCACTTCTTCTTTTGCGTCTTCTCGCGTTCTTTTGTGGCAATTGATTTACTGTCGTTTGATCGTGACCCGAAGGGCGCCCACCGGATGTCATCGAACCTCTGTTCCCTAGAATTCGCATTTGATGTCACGGATCGATAGTTGCGCGGTCGACTCGGCCGACGAAGACAAACCGTCGCCTGTCGATTGCAACGCCGACAACCGACGCCTGAAGTGCCGACCGCAGATTGGAACGCTCGATTTCCCACGGCGATTCAGATCGAGTACATTGACATACAGCGGCGATGGCGTGTGCCGTCGTCATGGCCGGACGCGTGAACCATGTGGTGCACCGCAGTCGGCGAGTTGAGTTTGTCTTTGAGTTTAGGTCCATCGCGCCGACGCGGTGACCACCGACGTTCACGCTGCTGAATCGTGCTCGTGCTCAGTGAAACGGTGCTCGTGCTAGTAAGCGATTGGGCCGCAACAAAACCAACGTCTGACATCCCGGCCGCGACTGGTGCGTTCGAGCGACGCCCACCTGATCTCATCAAACCTCCGTTTCCCGGGATTTGCTCCTGATGCCATTGTTCGATTGGTACGCGGTCGACTCGGCCACTCGGCCGAAGCAGACAAACCGACGCCTGTCGATCGATTACGAGCACGAGCACCGCGATGCTGAGCACGAGTACGAGTACGATCTCAGACGATCCGACGCCTGAAGTGCCGACCGCTGATTGGGATACTGAATTACCCACGGCGATTCCGATCAAGTACATTGGCAAACAGCGACGCTGGCTCGTGCCGTCGTCGTGGCCGGACGCGTGAACTATGTGGTGCACCGCAGTCGGCGAGTTGAGTTTGTTTTTGAGTTTAGGTCGATCGCGCCGACGCGGTGACCACCGCCGTTGAACTATGTGGTGCACCGCAGTCGGCGAGTTGAGTTTGTTTTTGAGTTTAGGTCGATCGCGCCGACGCGGTGACCACCGCCGTTGAACTGGCCTTCGGGTTGAGCTGCAAACATTGATTGCGAGGTGCCGATGGCCATCACGCTTCAACAGATTTTCGGACGCTATTTCGACTCCTTCGCCTCGCGTTTTCACGTCTCGCGGGAGATGCTTCGCGCCGCATGGTGCATCCAACACTGTCGCACTCGGACGCTCGGTGGGCACGTCAACAGTTGCCCCGAAGGTCACTACCACAGCATCGCCTACAACTCCTGTCGGCATCGGTGCTGCCCCCAGTGCGCCTGGGTGGCCCGAGAGCAGTGGCTGGCCAAATGTAAGCAACGCTTGCTGCCCTGCCCGCATCATCACATCGTCTTCACACTCCCGAGCGAACTGAATCGAATCTGGCGGTTCAACAAGGCTGCCTATGCAGAGACCCTCTTCAACGCCGCGAAGGAAACACTCCAGCAACTGCTCAAGGACCCCAAGTACCTCGGTGCGAAGCCTGGGATCCTGGCGGCGCTGCACACCTGGAACCAGACCCTGTTGCCGCACGTGCACTTGCATTGCATCGTCACCGCCGGCGGGCTGGCTGGTGATGGGACGTGGCGCCGTCCCCAAAAAGATTGTTTGCTGCCCCGCAAAGTGTTGATGCTCAAGTTCCGCGGCAAATTCAAGGCGATGCTTCAGCAGAAGGTTCAATCAGGCAAGATCCAATTGCCCGACTCGATGAGCGCATCCGACTTTCAGAAGCTGTTGGCCAAGCTCAGCGGCAAACCGTGGAACGTCAAGATATTTGACGCCTATCGTGATGGCTCCGGTGTGGCGACCTATTTGGCTCGGTACATCAAGGGCGGCCCGATCGGCAAGTCACGGTTACTGGACGTTCAAGATGACAAGGTCGTGTTTCGCTATCGGATTGGAACGCAGGACGGTGGGGACGGGAAACGTCAGGGGGTGACCGCGTTGCCGATCGATCAGTTTCTCGGCCGCTGGCTGGAGCACGTGCCGCCGCGGCGATTTCAGACGGTTCGCGGCTACGGTCTGTACAGCGGCAACCAATACTCCCAGCTCGATGAGGCCCGTGCCGCGCTCGGCGTGGAGCCGCCAGAGTCCGACTCGCTTGAACAGTTGACTTGGCAACAATGGTGCGAGTCGGCCGGGCTTCTTGATGCTTGCACGTGTCCGGTGTGTGGTAAACGGTTGGTCTCGCATCACGAATTTTCCGCCGGGCGGGATCCTCCCTCTGATGCGTATTCTTGGCGTGAGAAACAAGGGCAAGCCGCATGATGCCGCTGGAGAATTTCACAAGGGACAGCCATTGCCACCGACGGTACCGAAGGTGCGCGCCCGATGAGATCCATTCGTTGGGGACAGCTGCTAGAATCCCTCACGACGGGTCGTTCGATCGGGTAAACTCCTAAACATCGGTCGAGCCGGTCCCACGACATCGGGGCCGAACGAAGGCCTCGTTCAACCAAACGTTGCACCGAACTTAGCATCAGGGGCAACGAAGTGCCAATCAGCCCACTCACCCGCCAGCGTTTACCGCCGCTAACTCGGTGAACGTAGACGTTCACGCTGCTAACCGACGCCTGACGACAGCGCACCCTTCTTCTTTTGCGTCTTCTTGCGTTCTTTTGTGGCAATTGATTCGCTGTCGTTTGATCGTGACCCCAAGATCGCCCACCGGATGTCATCGAACCTCCGTTTCCTGGGATTCCCATTTGATGTCATCGTTCGATAGGTGCGCGGTCGACTCGGCCGACGAAGACAAACCGACGCCTGAAGTGCCGACCGCTGATTGGGATACTCGATTTCCCACGGCAATTCCGATCGAGTACATTGGCAGCGAGCGGCGATGGCTCGGGCTGTCGTCATGGCCGACCGCGTGAACCAAGTGGTGCACCGCAGTCGGCGAGTTGAGTTTGTTTTTGAGTTTGGGTCGATCGCGCCGACGCGGTGACCACCGCCGTTCCGCTGCAAATGAAATCCTGATGGCAGTCAATCCGTATTCCCCATCAACGACCAATGACCTCGCGGATCTCGTTCCGGTTGGTCCGTCGGGGCCTTCACGAATTGGGAATGGCCCATCGGTTGTCATCGCTCTCGGAGGTCTTTGCGGTTTCTTGGTTGCTCTCCCTCTGATGCAACGACAGAACCCGTTGGGGCTTTTGATTGCTGTCGCAGGCTGGGTGATTGGTGGACTTGTCTATCGCCGGATATCTGCGAAGTGGCCGCACGATCCGATTGCTCGTCGTCGGCAGTTCGCGGTTTCTGTTGCGGCAGTTACGATCCCACCTTCCGTGACGCTAGGTTTTTTCGGTTTTTTGGGCACGCAATACCCACATCTGATCATCCTGGCCGAAATCCTAGGTCTATCGATAGTGGCGGGAGTGTTTGCCAGCGGGACACGACGTTTTCGACCGCCGTCTGAAATCGCGGAACCAGACGATGCACGTGAGCCGCCGAGTTGAGTTTATTGAAGTGGTGAGTCGTTCGCGGCGGCCATGTGATCGTTACCGTTCACGCTGCTAACCGACGCCTGACGACAGCGCACCCTTCTTCTTTTGCGTCTTCTTGCGTTCTTTTGTGGCAATTGATTCGCTGTCGTTTGATCGTGACCCCAAGATCGCCCACCGGATGTCATCGAACCTCCGTTTCCTGGGATTCGCATTTGATGTCATCGTTCGATAGGTGCGCGGTCGACTCGGCCGACGAAGACAAACCGACGCCTGTCGATGCCAACGCTGACAACCGACGCCTGAAGTGCCGACCGCTGATTGGGATACTCGATTTCCCACGGCAATTCCGATCGAGTACATTGGCAAACAGCGGCGATGGCTCGGGCTGTCGTCATGGCCGACCGCGTGAACCAAGTGGTGCACCGCAGTCGGCGAGTTGAGTTTGTTTTTGAGTTTGGGTCGATCGCGCCGACGCGGTGACCACCGCCGTTCACGCTGCTAACCGACGCCTGACACGCCGCGGCACATCGATTCGTGTCATTCGAGTGATTCGTGGACCAACCTCTTCTCCGCTGTTCGCATCCTGGTCCAACGCCCGGCATCCCGACTGCGATTGGTGCGCTCGAAGGGCGCCCACCTGAATTCATCCGACCTCTGTATCCTGGGATTCGCTCCTGATGTCATCGTTCGATAGGTGCGCGGTCGACTCGGCCGACGAAGACAAACCGACGCCTGTCGATCGAGTAGGAGTACGAGTACCGCGATGCTGAGTACGAGTACCATTCAAGACAAACCGACGCCTGACGTGCCGACCGCAGATTAGGACGCTCGATTTCCCACGGCGATTCGGATTGAGTACATTGGCAAACAGCGGCGATGGCTCGGGCTGTCGCCATGGCCGACCGCGTGAACCAAGTGGTGCACCGCAGTCGGCGAGTAGAGTTTGTTTTTGAGTTCTGGTCCATCGCGCCGACGCGGTGACCACCGCCGTTCGCGCTCCCAAATCGTACTCGTACTCAGGCGTCAGCCGGTACTCCTACTCGTACTCGACTGGAAGGCAAACAAACCGATGCCGGTCGCCCACGCTGCTGAACGTTGTGACTGAACTCGGCCCACCTGATGTCATCGGACCTCCATTTCCTAAGATTCGCATTTGATGTCACGGTTCGATAGATGCGCGGTCGACCAAGACAAACCGACGCCTGTCGATTCGAGTAGGAGTACGAGTACCGCGATGCTGAGTACGAGTACGATCCAAGACAAACCGGCGCCTGAAATGCCGACCGCTGATTGGGACACCGAATTTCCCGCGGCGATTCCGATCGAGTACATTGGCCGTCAGCGGCGATGGCACGGGCTGTCGTCGTGGCCGGACGCGCGAACCATCCGTTGCACACGCAGGCACGGAGTCGACGTCAACCGAAAACCCAATGTCGTTCGCCGTGCCGCGGTGAACGGTGGACGTTCGCTGACTGAAGGCATCATATGACATTCCTTGATCCTCGCTGGGATGAACTCACCGATGCCGAATGGGATCAATTCGCTATTGCTTGGAATGCTGAACTCAACGGAAGTGAAGAATCACATCCGCTTCCGCGCCTTCCTTGGTTGCTCGATGATCCGCCGAGCGGCGCAAGCGACTTCGTCGTTCCAATGAACTTTACGGCATCGCCGAACGCTCAATGGAAATTCATTCTTGCTGCGTACTCGCACGGAAACGTGGATACTCACGGACACCTCGCAGCGGGACCAGTTGAGCACTTGCTTGGGAATCACGGAAATGACTACATCTCGGTTGTCGAAAAATCAGCCGCTGAAGATCCCGGGTTTGCTAATATGTTAAGGGGTTGCTACCAATATCGAATGACTGCGGACGTTTGGCGCCGCCTGTGCGTTGCTCGCGGAGAAAGCGGCGAACCAGACGATGCACGTGAGTCGCCGAGTTGAGTTTGTTGAAGTGGTGAGTCGTTCGCGGCGACCACGTGATCGTTACCGTTCGTCGTAGCAGGCGATTTCGATTGACACGAATCTATGCGTTTCCAACTTCACCATTTATTGGCGGTAGTGACGGTTTTCGCCGTCTTACTCGCATTCGCGAAGGCTACTGGCCATGCGGACCGCGATGGTGTCTGGGAGATCATTTCAATCGAACAAGAAGAGAGAGACTTCACCAGCTTCGACGGAATGGGTCCGCCTCTCTACGACTATATTGGTAACCTGAAAGATGGAGATCGCAATATTCGAGTACACCTTGGCAGTAGCTGGCTCACGGATTTCGAAGTGCTGCCCAAGCCAGGAGAAACTGTCGAGTTCAACCAAACTAAAACGAGCCGACCCGGCCAGAGCACCTACTCACCATTTTTTATCTCGCACCGGACTCCCATATTTCCTCGGCTCATGACTGTGCTCGTGATCGCTGGAGCTTCAACTGCTTTGGTCTTGCTATCCATCGTATTGCAGAACATGATCGTGCGATTTGCTGTCGACAAAGTTGGCACAAACTCCGTTTACGACGAACCAGACGATGCACGTGAGCCGCCGAGTTGAGTTTATTGAAGTGGTGAGTCGTTCGCGGCGACCACGTGATCGTTACCGTTCACGCTGCTATCCGACGCCTGACGACAGGGTCCACTTCGTCTTTTGCGTCTTCTCGCGTTCTTTTGTGGCAATTGATTTGCTGTCGTTTGATCGTGACCCGAAGGGCGCCCACCGGGTGTCATCGAACCTCTGTTTCCTGGGTTTCGCATTTGATGTCACGGTTCGATAGTTGCGCGGTCGACTCGGCCGACGAAGACAAACCGTCGCCTGTCGATCGAGTACGAGCACGAGTACCGCAATGCTGAGTACGAGTACGATCCAAGGCAAACCGACGCCTGAAGTGCCGACCGCAGATTGGGACACTGGATTTCCCACGGCGATTCCGATCGAGTACATTGACAAAGAGCGGCGATGGCTCGGGCTGTCGTCGTGGCCGACCGCGTGAACCATGTGGTGCACCGCAGTCGGCGAGTTGAGTTTATTTTTGAGATCAGGTCATTCGCGCCGACGCGGTGACCACCGTCGTTCTGCCAAGAAGATGAAGACCTACGAAGTTGATTCCACCTATCGTCAAATCTATGTCGCCGATCAGGTTCTCGAACCGGAGACGCCCGAGGACTGGACTGACACCCATGTCCAACAGAGGCACAACACGCATGACCACATTACGGCTTTGTGTCCCGCCGGGGACATTGTCGCTCGTGTCATAAGCTACGGCCCACGCGAAGCGGTGAGTGAACCCGATGACAATGCTGATTTTGACATTGTGACCGCGATTGACGTTCCATCTGGGCAGATCGGTGTTTTCGGTTGGCCCTGGGAACTTCAGGATTCGTATACGATTAACCCTGGCATAGCAAGGATTCGATTTCGTGGCTTTCGGACGGCCGATACAGACGACGAAAGGGACTACTACGTCATTGAGATCGAAGAGGCAGAACCAAACGATGCAACCGAGCGGCGAAGTCGGGCGTTTTGAAATCGTTGATCTACCGTCGCCGCCAGCTGATCGTAAACGTTCCCCGACCGAAGTTCATCTCTCGGCACGCGATGACGAACCTCAACCCATATTCGACTCCTTCATCGCCACCAGCATCAACTGCGCCCGTGGCACGAACACGATGTCCTGTATGCAACGGTGCGCTGAAACGTTTTCGCCTTGTCCTTCCATTTTCACGATGCCCGACTTGTCATCGACGCGTCCGACTTCGCAACTCCACGCTTGCGAGCTCGCTGTCGACCCTTACAGCGATTGGCTGCTTCATCTCTTTGTTGCAATTTGAGGCAACGCCCGATTCAAACGGATGGATCTTTGGTATTCACGCACTGGTGTTTGTTTCCCTTGGCACACTTTGGTTTCACGTCTTCGGACAGCCCGCCCTAGCTGGCTGGATTGGCAGCGCCTCGCAAGAGACACTGGCTCGTGAACGCGACCGGTTCCGAGCTGGATTACCGTGAAGAGCGGGGAACCATCCCGTGCACCGAAGGACGGCTTGCGCGGTTTCACAAATGGAAAATCAATCGTCCGTCCTCGGTGACGGGTACCGTTCTGTCGCTGAGGAGTCCGTTGTATCGACGAAAACACTGCGCAGCATTTGATCGCGAATTGGATCACACATCGTGACGCGGCAGCAGCGTTACTTGTGGCCGAACTCAATCTGGAATCACCACGTGATGTGCTTCGTCCTGAGAATCGCGGGCGACATGATCTCGACGGAACGGGATGGTCATACCGAACGCATGGTATTGGCGTCGACGTAACACGAAGCAACGGACATGGCGGGATTGATTTTGATTTCTCTACACTGCCTGGGCAACTGTTCGCACCTCCCGATTTCTGGCGTCTTGTCCTGTTTGCCAAACGTTCGGTGCATGACCGGACAATTGACACTACCAAATTTACACCGATAATTGACGACGCTGACTCATGTCGCGATGTGATCGAAAGGGTTCTCGGTCAGCTGTTTCCAACGCAGCAAGAATGACAGAACCAGACGATGCACATGAGTCGCCGAGTTGAGTTTGTTGAAGTGGTGAGTCGTTCGCGGCGACCACGTGATCGTTAACGTTCTGCCATTTAGTCTCCCGTTTGCATGGTGAATCCACGCTTGGAATCGATTGACACTTTTATCCGAAGGCTGCTGACGATCAGACGGCGTTTAGCTCGGCTACCACAACCACAGTTTTCAGGCGATTGGCCGAATGGATTCCCGCCTTCGGAATCGTTAAGTACGATTTTGCACGCATCGTATTACGCGAGTCTGGAACAATATGAAGGCCGGACCATACGTACGGTCCTCAATTGGACGCACCCCGCATTTGGCCGAGCTTACGTTCACAGATTTGACAGTCCATCGGTGGATTTCAGTGCAAAGAACATGCGTCAACTTGCGCAAGTCGCAGACGGTATGTCGAGCAATCTGAGCTTAGTCCTCGATAATGATCGGTTGGCCATATCTGGGATTGAGTTCTGTTGGCC
This sequence comes from Stieleria neptunia, assembly GCF_007754155.1. NCBI lineage: Bacteria > Pseudomonadati > Planctomycetota > Planctomycetia > Pirellulales > Pirellulaceae > Stieleria > Stieleria neptunia. Next base: position 9,062,340 of record NZ_CP037423.1, read on the forward strand.
TGTCGGCGGAGCACTCAGGAATGACGGTTTTGTGCCAGGTGTAAAGATTTCCATCAAAGGACCAGGGCACATCGAATACCAGGAAGGCACCTTGGCAGTAGCGTACAACAAGGGTCGCCAGATAAGGCTGCGTCCACTTCAGCAGAATGAAGCTATTCGCGCATGGATAGCCGACACAGAGTGTGCTCTCCACGAACAGGCCATATCATCGCTCAAGAGCGATGCAGTTTGGGGACCACACGAAGAGCGACCGGAATTCCCGAACGGCGTGATGCTCACATTCCTCTGCAGCGCGATTAGAACGATTGAAAACGGAGGCCACGGAGGCACAATATTGGTGCTGCCGACTGCTCACGATGCGAAATGCATTGACGTACGTTTTCCAGCATTGTCAAACGACCTGACGACTCTTGTTCGTCGATTTGGTGAAGCGAGTCTGCTTGCGGCCAAGGAAGGATTTAGCACCACATCACCGCTTTCCCCGAGCATGGTTAGTGAGCACGACATGATGTCAACGCTCGAGGCGTTTGGTGTTGCTTTCGCCAAACTTGCAAACTGTGATGGTGCAATTGTCATGACACGTGATGCAAGACTGCTGGGCTTCGGTGGTATCATCCAGTCGCCAGCGCCAGCACTTTGTAGGACTCAACCACGGCAGGCACGCGGTGCGCGGCACACGTCTGCTCAATGGCTTTGCGAATCAGTTCCAAACTCGATTGCATTAGTCGTGTCCGCTGATCGTGGCATCACATTAATCCACTCATTGGAGAGAAACACGCAGATAACAAAAGACTTGGTGGTTTGGTGATTCAATCTAAACCTTCTGCAATGTATGGAGGCAGAACCATGGGTTGCAACGGAGGCCGCGATCTGACGTTTTCAAAGTGGGGAGTCGTTCGCGCGGCCCCGCTGAACCCTGCCGTTCACGCTGCTAACCGGCGCCTGGTGACAGCGTCCACTTCTTCTTTTGCGTCTTCTCGCGTTCTTTTGTGGCAATTGATTTGCTGTCGTTTGATCGTGACCCGGAGGACGTCCACCGGATTTCATCGGACCTCTGTTTCCTGGGATTCGCATTTGATGTCACGGTTCGATAGGTGCGCGGTCGACTCCACCGACGAAGACAAACCGGCGCCTGTTGATCGAGTACGAGCACGAGTACCGCGATGCTGAGTACGAGTACGATTCAAGACAGACCGACGCCTGAAGTGCCGACCGCAGATTGGGACACTCGATTTCCCACGGCGATTCCGATCGAGTACATTGGCCGTCAGCGACGATGGCTCGGGCTGTCGTCATGGCCGACCGCGTGAACGAAGTGGTGCACCGCAGTCGGCGAGTTGAGTTTGTTTTTGAGTTCAGGTCCATCGCGCCGACGCGGTGACCACCGCCGTTATGCCACCAAGCAGAATGACACGCGAAGATGCTCGAACCTGAAACGAAATCGGAGATTGCAGCCATGGTCCGGTCTGGGTTCTATTCCCGAGACCGATTGCTCGAAATATTTACTGAGGAAATGTACGCGCCCAATGAACTCGACCCTGCAGAGGTGTCATCTGAGTTGGATGCACAATTTACTCAATACGAAGAGGAAAAACAGTCGTACCCGCCAACCACTGACTGCGATCGACTCGACGCTGCGTTTAAAATGATGAACGAACGTGGGGTCGTCGCCATCCAGAATGCTGGTTATACGCAAAGCGACGGGTTCGAAGACGTCGGTGAGTCTTACAACCAGCATCCAAACAAGGAGTCCGTTTTAGGCTATTGTTTCTACCACGGTCAGGACCTGGAACGTGCGGTAAACGGAGAGGGGTTATACTTCGCGTTTGGCCCCGTCGACCCCGCAGTTGAACAAACTGTCGGCATTGAGGTGGGAAATATCGTTCGCGACTCACTTGAAAGCAATGGCTTGGCGGTCGAATGGGATGGGACGTTTGAAAACCGCCTCAGGGTTCCCAAGCTGAATTGGCAGAAGCGTTGACCCATCTCGTGGCATAACCAACGGATGCACGACGAGCGGCGAAGTCAGGGTTCTTGAAGTGGTTGATTTCGCGTCGCCGCCGCGTGATCCTTATCGTTCGCGCTGCTAACCGACGCCTGACAGCCGCGCACGTCATCTTTCGTGTTTTTCGCGTCTTTCGTGGTTGTTCTCTTTACTGCTGATGTCAGCACTGACTGCAACGCCCACTTCTTCTCTGTGTCCCTCCGTGACCTCGGTGGTTGATCATTCATCGACGGTCTGACTGGTGCGTTCGAACTGCGCCCACCGGATTTCATCAGACCTCTGTTTCCTGGGATTCGCTCCTGATGTCACGGTTCGATAGGTGCGCGGTCGACTCTGCTGACGAAGACCAACCGACGCCTGACGACTGCCACGCCGACAACCAACGCTCGAAATGCCGACCGTAGATTGGGATGCAGAATTTCCCTTGGCCATTCCGATCGAGTACATTGACTATCAGCGACGATGGCTCAACGTGTCGTCGTGGCCGACCGCGCGAACCAAGTGGTGCACCGCAGTCGGCGAGTCAAGTTTGTATTTGAGTTCAGGTCGATCGCGCCGACCCGGTGACCACTAGGACGTTCTGCCACGGAATTGATGTGCGCCGCATTGCCATCGCCAGCCTTTTTATTCTCGCATTTATCGCCGCTGCGTGGTTGCTCGCACAAGATGACGGTCGTGACATTCCGTCGGAGCCTCCACGCGAGTCGAATCGAATTGTTCACCCGAACGGGTTTTCAATCATCAATCCCAACAACTGGAAATCCAAGCTTATTTTGGCGTCTGATCCGTACATGCCGCCTACTATCGCAATTTCGCCACGGTCGACCCGCGTCACACGACGATACGGAGTTTCGCTGTCTGTCACGCAACTACCCGAAGATCGCGTCGACATTGAAGGGTTTCGGCACTCCGAGTTTCAGGGGCAACCTGCGCACGAGCACATCACAACGCGAGACGGCAGCTTCATGGATGATCCACCGGCAATGTCCTATACACTGTGCTTTCAACGCGAGGGGATCTGGTTCGAGATTCGGTACTCGATCTTTGATTCGTACGACGATTTGCCGGACATGATCGAATCGTACATCGCCACTTTTCGGTACACTAAGAAGGCAGAACAATGACATGCACGGGAGGACGGCTTGCGCGGTTTTTGAAGTGGAGAATTTTTCGTCCGTCCCCCGTGATGTCTACCGTTCGCCGACAGAGTTGTTGTCTTGGTTAGCAACGCGAAATGAAATTGCCACGCCCTACAATCGTAGAATGGTGCGTATGCTTGTTCATTGGCGCTGCATTTTTGGGATTGCTGTTGCCGGCGATTCGAGCCGCGCGGGAAACGTCGTCGCATGGAAACCCAATTCCAACTCTTCCGCCAAAAGAGGATCGTAGGTTGATCCACGAATCGGGTGTGTCGGTGATCTCGCCACCCGACTGGTGGGAACCAACTTGGTACGGAGAGCGTGCAGGAATAAGACTTCAGATTTCTGGCGGAGGCGGTCGTTATCCGTCTTCAATCATCGTCGAGCGATTGCTAGAACCCCCAGACCTCACGGGCTATCCGCTACAGTGGAAATATGGGGAGGATACCTTCCCAGCGCGACAAACGAAACTTGGCGAGGGCGAATGGTTTGCGGAGGATCGGCTTTTCGAATTTTCCGCTGTCGTGAGAGTAGGAATCACGAACTACTGGATCGCATATCGGTCGCATGCTGCAATTGACGAACTGCCTGCAATGGTAAACTCTTATCTACAAACGGTACGGCTTCCGGAACGCCACGCAGGGGAAGCGGCGAACCATCCGATGCAACCGAGCGGCGAAATCGGGCGTCTTGAAGTGGAAGATCAACCGTCGCCGCCGGCTGATCGGTAACGTTCACGCTGCTAACCGACGCCTGACGACAGCGCCTATTTCTTCTTTTGCGTCTTCTCGCGTTCTTTTGTGGCAATTGATTTACTGTCGTTTGATCGTGACCCGAAGGGCGCCCACCGGATGTCATCGAACCTCTGTTTCCTGAGATTCGCATTTGATGTCACGGTTTGATAGGTACGCGGTCGACTCGGCCGACGAAGACAAACCGACGCCTGTTGATTCGAGTACGAGTACCGCGTCCGCTGAGTACGAGTACGATTGGAGGAAAACCGACGCCTGAAATGCCGACCGCTGATTGTGACGCTGAATTTCCCTTGGCGATTCCGATCGAGTACATTGGCCGTCAGCGGCGATGGCTCATGCCGTCGTCGTGGCCGGACGCGTGAACCAGGTGGTGCACCGCAGTCGGCGAGTTGAGTTTGTTTTTGAGATCAGGTCGCTCGCGCCGACGCGGTGACCACAGCCGTTCTGGCATTGAAAATCGTACTCGTACTCAGGGCGCCGCCCGGTACTCGTACTCCTACTCGACTCGGGGCACCAATGACCGAACCCATCTTCGACCACGATCGACTAGACGTTTACCGTTTCTCTATCGAATACGTTGCTTCGTCATTCGCCGCCGCGAGAGATTTGAGCGGCTGTCATCGCCACGCTCGTGATCAATGGCTTCGCGCCGCTCAATCCATACCGCTGAACATCGCCGAGGGCAACGGGAAGCGAAGCCTCAAAGATCGTAGTCGATTTCTTGACATCGCTCGTGGCTCGGCGCTGGAATGTGTCGCAATTCAAGACGTGCTTGCCGCAACCGATGGACTGGATGTTGAACGCCACCACGAACTGAAACGTTCGCTTCATCGGATCGTTTCGATGCTGACTCGGTTGATCGCGAGATCCGATGCCGTGGCCGAATCGCCGGTGGAGTACAATGCAGGGACCGAGTACGAGTACCGCGATGCTGAGTACGAGTACGAGTACGATCAAGGCAGGAAGCCAGAACCAAGCCGTGCACCTGAGGACGGCTTGCGCGGTTTCACAAGTGGAAAATCACTCGTCCGTCCCAGGTGACGGCAACCGTTCACGCTGCTAACCGGCGACTGGTGACAGCGTCCACTTCTTCTTTTGCGTCTTCTCGCGTTCTTTTGTGGCAATTGATTTGCTGTCGTTTGATCGTGACCCGGAGGACGTCCACCGGATTTCATCGGACCTCTGTTTCCTGGGATTCGCATTTGATGTCACGGTTCGATAGGTGCGCGGTCGACTCGACCGACGAAGACAAACCGACGCCTGTCGATCGAGTACGAGCACGAGTACCGCAATGCTGAGTACGAGTACGATCCAAGACAAACCGACGCCTGAAGTGCCGACCGCAGATTGGGACACTGGATTTCCCACGGCGATTCCGATCGAGTACATTGACAAAGAGCGGCGATGGCTCGGGCTGTCGTCGTGGCCGGACGCGTGAACTATGTGGTGCACCGCAGTCGGCGAGTTGAGTTTGTTTTTGAGTTTAGGTCCATCGCGCCGACGCGGTGACCACCGCCGTTCACGCTGCTAGCCGACGCCTGACGACAGCGCCCACTTCTGCTTTCGCGTCTTCTCGCGTTCTTTTGTGGCAATTGATTCGCCGTCGTTTGATCGTGACTCGAAGGTCGCCCACCGGATGTCATCGAACCTCCGTTTCCTGGGTTTCGCATTTGATGTCACGGTTCGATAGGTGCGCGGTCGACTCGGCCGGCGAAGGCAAACCGACGCCTGTCGATCGAGTACGAGCACGAGTACCGCAATGCTGAGTACGAGTACGATCCAAGACAAACCGACGTCTGAAGTGCCGACCGCAGATTGGGACACTGGATTTCCCACGGCGATTCCGATCGAGTACATTGACAAAGAGCGGCAATGGCTCGGGCTGTCGTCGTGGCCGGACGCGTGAACTATGTGGTGCACCGCAGTCGGCGAGTTGAGTTTGTTTTTGAGTTTAGGTCCATCGCGCCGACGCGGTGACCACCGCCGTTACACGAACCGATGTTTGAGTCTGAGCGTCGCGCAATCCTTAGAGCCGCCGGAGTCCCGGAATCCATTGCTGCCGATTGGGACGCTACTACACAAAGACTTCTTTGCATCGCATATGCATCGTCAAATCAGCATGTTGCTGACTTACTCGCGACAGAGATTCCTGAGTTGACGGGCATCGCCGCTATCTTCGAGCAGAACGGAGAGGCGGTGATTGGTTACCTCCCCCGCTCAAACGAATTTGTCCGCTTCTACTACGAGGACGGCCTAGATGGCGGCGACGCGATTTCCGTATTGGGAAACGGCTATCAACAATTTGCAGCGTCAATTTTGCTGGAATACGTAGAGTCCGCCCTTATGGACAAGTGCCTGCCTCTGTCCTCAATACTTGGATTTGACGCCACGGCTGAATTTATGGATATACTGAACGCTGAGCCCTACGATCGACAAGCCATGCAATCCTTCCATGCCTCTCTCGCCGTATCGTGACGCTTAGCCCGGATATTGCATCCGCTGATACGATTCCCCCTATAGCGCGAAAGCCTTAGTTCGTGTATCTATTGGAGTTACGACACTTCACAGAACACGAAACCAAGGCTTTCGGCAATGACAAAGCGTAATCGAAAACGTCCCGCATTGAAACGCCTCCGCAGGCAGGCCGTTGAAGTGGATTTCAACGGCGGATCGCTCACCTCCGACGGAGGCCTCGTCCTGCTTCGTGAAGTCGACAAAAAGCTCAATTTGATCGAGCGGATTGACCAAGCCATCGACGACCCACGTGATCCGTTTCACACCAAGCATTCGCAAGCGGAAATCCTCATCAGTCGAATCTTTGCGATCGCTGCAGGATACGAAGATGCAAACGATCAACAGCATCTTCGCAACGATGCCGCCTTTCAAGTCGCCGCCGGACGGACCCCTCGAATCAATGCCGGGGCGGACGACGATGAAGATCCCACTCTGGCAAGTCCCTCGACGCATTCGCGATTTGAAAATCGAATCGGCAAAAAAGAACTCTTCGAGCTCAGCAAGATCCTCGTTGACATTTTCCTTGACAGCTTCGACACCCCGCCTGGTGAAATCACGCTCGATCTAGACGCAACGGACGACAAGGTACACGGCGAGCAAGAAAGAAGGGCTTTCAATGCCTACTACGACAGTTACTGCTTCCAACCGCTGTACGTATTTTGCGGCGACCAACTTCTCGTCTCTTATCTTCGTGCGGCCAATCTCGGTGATGCACACCACGCACGCGGGATCACAAAATTACTCGTCGCAAGGATCCGCAAACGATGGCCTCAGGTCAAAATTACCCTTCGTGGTGACGGAGGCTTTGCGATCGAACGCCTGATGCGTTGGTGCGACAAAAACGATGTCCACTACATCTTTGGTTTGCCCAAAAATAAGGTTTTAGTCAAGGAAATTGCTTGCGAAATGACACGGGCAAGAATCCTTCGATCACACCGGGGTGGGAAACAAGCCTGCTTCAAATGGTTTCGCTATCGCACCGGCAGGACTTGGGACCGCCATCGCTGGGTGGTCGGCAAAGCAGAGTACACTGGCAAAGGCCCCAATCCTCGCTTCGTCGTAACAAACCGTTTCTCAAGTGATGGCATTGTCGACACGACCTACCATCGACCGATGGTCAACGGCAAAAGGCAACCGTTGCAAGTTAAGACTCCAGGAACATGGTGTTCTGTCGCCTTTGACCCGGAGAAGTTTTATCGAGAGCACTACTGCATGCGTGGCGAGATGGAGAATCGGATCAAAGAACAACAGCTTTGCCTGTTCGCTGATCGCACCAGTTGCACCCGTTTTATTGCCAATCAGTTCCGCGTGATGCTTTCATCATTTGCTTACGTTCTACTCGATGGGGTGCGTCGCCTGGGCCTGAGTGGAACGAAACATAGTCGTCTACGCGTGGACACAATTCGATTGCGTCTATTGAAAATTGCAGCACGCGTGCGTGTGACTTGCCGTCGTGTGATCTTTCATCTCTGCAGCCACTGCCCCTGGGAACCGCTGTTCAATCAGGTGCTGACGCGTCTTTGTCGTAGCGACTAGCTACCCCCATCGCATCGCGATTCATCACCCAGCGACAATTTTGTCCTCTGGGGGTGGGGGGCCTCTGCCCAAAGCCAATCAATTGCAGCGAAAATCGGCCATAATAGGCAACGCCGCCGTAACTCAGTCCAAAATCACAGTCAACCACTCAGCGGATGCAATATCCGGGTTAGGGACGTGTAACCATCGGATGCACGACGAGTCGGCGAGTCAGGGTTGTTGAAGTGGTTGATCTTTCGCGCCGACCGCGTGATCCGTCCCGTTCACGCTGGTAACCCACGCCTGACGACAGCGTCCACTTCTTCTTTTGCGCCTTCTCGCGTTCTCTTGTGGCAATTGATTTGCTGTCGTTTGATCGTGACCCGAAGGTCGCCCACCGGATGTCATCGAACCTCCGTTTACTGGGTTTCGCATTTGATGTCACGGTTCGTTAGGTGCGCGGTCGACTCGGCCGGCGAAGGCAAACCGACGCCTGTCGATCGAGTACGAGTACGAGTACCGCAATGCTGAGTACGAGTACGATCCAAGACAAACCGACGTCTGAAGTGCCGACCGCAGATTGGGACACTGGATTTCCCACGGCGATTCCGATCGAGTACATTGACAAAGAGCGGCAATGGCTCGGGCTGTCGTCGTGGCCGGACGCGTGAACTATGTGGTGCACCGCAGTCGGCGAGTAGAGTTTGTTTTTGAGTTTAGGTCCATCGCGCCGACGCGGTGACCACCGCCGTTCCCCGACTGAATGAGAGTCATGGCAAATGCACGTGTCCGGCTTCATCGCACTGATTTTCGCTATCGTCGTTAGTCGGTTTATCAGCGAACGCGCATACCGTGACCTTGATTCGGACCAAAAACTGCGGTTGATGGACGGGTTTTCGTCAACGCGGATGTACTCAATGGTTCCGCTCCTGATTCTCGTCGCAGCGTTTTGGTATCTGACGACTAAAACCGAACTAGACAAATCCCTGATCACTACAGCGTACTTTGGACTCCTGATTGTCTACGTCGTCGTTCGTACGATCCTTAACCAACGCAAGTTGCTCGCTCTCGAAATGCCTGACACTTACCGACGTATGTTCATGACTGCACAGGCAGTCTCGCTGGTTGGCGTAGCTTGGTTCTTCTATACTATCTTCTAATGTCTTTCCGCCTCCTCAACATCGTTCGATGCGGAAGCGGGGAACCATCCGATGCAACCGAGCGGCGAAGTCGGGCGTTTTAGAATGGATGATCAACCGTCGCCGCCGGCTGATCGGTAACGTTCGTGGCGGTAGACGTGGCTGCGATGGTCCGGCGCCTGTCGTCCATGCTGCTGACGGGTGCGCTCGAATTTGGCCCACTTGATGTCATCGAACCTCCGTTTCCTGGGATTCGCTTTTGGTGTCACGGTTTGACGGGTGCGCGGTCGACTCACCCGACGAAGACAAACCGACGCCTGTCGACTTCAATGCTGACGACCGACGCCTGACGTGCCGGCGGGAGATTGGGACGCTGGAATTTCCCGTGGCGATTCGAATCGGGTACATTGGCAAACCGCGACGATGCTCTAACCCGGCGTGCCGACCGACGCCACGAACCCGGCGATGCACCCCAGCACGCTCATTGTTGCGAGATACAAACTTTCACTCCGATTCGGTCATCACGCTCACGCCGACTCAATCGTAGAGGTCCGTGTGCGAGGTGATCGCTGACGTTCACGCTGACAACCCACGCCTGACGACAGCGCCCACTTCTTCTTTTGCGTCTTCTCGCGTTCTTTTGTGGCAATTGATTTACTGTCGTTTGATCGCGACCCGAAGTTCGCCCACCGGAATTCGTCGAACCTCCGTTTCCTGGGATTCGCATTTGATGTCATCGTTCGATAGGTGCGCGGTCGACTCGGCCGAGAAAGACAAACCGACGCCTGTCGATCGAGTAGGAGTACGAGTACCGCGATGCTGAGTACGAGTACGATCCAAGACAGACCGACGCCTGAAGTGCCGACCGCTGATTGGGAGACTCGATTTCCCACGGCGATTCCGATCGAGTACATTGGCAAACAGCGGCGATGGCTCGGGCTGTCGGCGTGGCCGGACGCGTGAACCATGTGGTGCACCGCAGTCGGCGAGTTGAGTTTGTTTTTGAGTTCAGGTCGATCGCGCCGACGCGGTGACCACCGCCGTTCACGCTGCTAACCGACGCCTGACGACAGCGCCCACTTCTGCTTTCGCGTCTTCTCGCGTTCTTTTGTGGCAATTGATTCGCCGTCGTTGGATCGTGCCCCGGAGGACGCCCACCGGAATTCGTCGAACCTCCGTTTCCTGGGTTTCGCATTTGATTTCACGGTTCGATAGGTGCGCGGTCGACTCGGCCGAAGAAGACAAACCGACGCCTGTCGATTGCAACGGTTGATCGTGACATCGCTGATTCCGACGATTGGATTCGGGTATGCCGGCAGAGCGAAGTGTCTCAGGCCCGGAGGGCCGGTAGAGTGCCTGCCGGTGGCGTCAGCCACCGGGGGGGGGATTCAAAAGAATACCAAGGCCCAGCGGGCCGACACAATGCCCGGGCTTCGAGTGGACCGGGAGCTCCATTGTGCCAGCCTTCCAGGCCTCAGCAAATGCGTTCTTTCGATACCGGTGGCTGACACCACCGGCAAGCATTGTGCCAGCCCTCCGGGCTTCATCCCGACTCCACAAAGAAATCGGTTCAGCAAGGGGAGTGAAAATTTTCACGGCGATCCCGATGGAGTACATTGACACCGAGCGACGATGGCTCAAGCCGTCGTCGAGGCCGGACGCGTGAACTAAGTGGTGCACCGCAGTCGGCGAGTGGAGTTTGTTTTTGAGTTCAGGTCCATCGCGCCGACGCGGTGACCACCGCCGTTCGTCGATTCGAAACGCCTAAGCAAGCCGTGAAAGAAGATCCGAATCCATACTCTCCCGTGTCCACCGTGGATGTCGCGCCAGCGGGCGGATCGCGCTGGCGGGCAGTACCGTCATTTGTAACAGGCTTTTTCGGAGGGACCGCTCTGCAGTGGGTGCTGTTCTGGACCGATTCTTTCAGCACGGAGGTTCCACCCTTGGGCGGCGCTTTGCTTGGCTTGCTCAGTGTGCTCGCAATTAATTTTCCTGTGGTCCGAAACCGACCGGTATCACTTTTGGGCGGTGCCATCGTTGGCAATCTAAACGCGTTTTGGTGCAATAAAGCGCCGCTTCTTTACTGGGACATACCTCGCGATGTCGTTACTGCATGGGGACTCGCTTCGATCGCCTTCGCTCTGACTTTTGCCTGTAGTTTTGCGTTTGTTAGTTTGGCAAGGCGGACCAAGTTGTTCCAGCCTTATTCGGTACATCGACACAGTGAACACGACGAACCAAGCGATCAACCGAAATCGCGGAGTCGTGGTTTTTGACAATGGAAAATCAATCGCCGCCGTTCGTCGATGGTAGGATGATCTGATGGATACTGTTTACATCGAAACGTCGATCGTGAGCTACGCGACCGCGTGGCCGAGTCGCGATATCCAAACTGCGGCGATGCAACAGCAGGCTCGAGATTGGTGGAATTTGGAAGGACCCAATTTTGATCTTGTGACATCGCAGCTCGTGATCAACGAAGCGTCTGCTGGCGATCCAACCGCCGCACAGGATCGACTCGAATTGCTGGATGGCCTAGAACTTGTCGACGTGGGGCAGGGTGCACAGGCCCTTGCCGCCAGGATCGTTTCCGCCCATCTGATGCCACAGAAAGCCGCTGCCGATGCATTGCATGTGGCCGCTGCCGCACTCGGTGGTGTAAACTACCTGCTGACACTCAACTGTAAACACATCGCGAACGCTCATGAGCTTCCCCGGGTCTATGAATTGCTCGATAGCGAGGGGCTGGGGCAGTTGCTGATCTGTACTCCCGCAGAGTTTTTAGGTGGAGATAATGACGAAGAATCCAATACTTGATGAACTGCACTCCGTTCGAGAGAAAATGCTGGCAGATGCTGGCGGCACTCTTGAGGGACTGGTTGCAAAGGTTCAAGCAGATCAGAAGGCTTCCGGTCGAACGATCCGCAAATCACGACGAACCATCCGATGCACTGAAGCGGCGAAGTCGAGCGATTTGCGAAATGAGAGTCAACCGTCGCCGCTCAGTGATCGGTAGCGTTCACGCTGCTAACCGACGCCTGACGACAGCGCCCACTTCTTCTTTTGCGTCTTCTCGCGTTCTCTTGTGGCAATTGATTTGCTGTCGTTTGATCGTGACCCGAAGGTCGCCCACCGGATGTCATCGAACCTCCGTTTCCTGGGTTTCGCATTTGATGTCACGGTTCGATAGGTGCGCGGTCGACTCGGCCGGCGAAGGCAAACCGACGCCTGTCGATCGAGTACGAGCACGAGTACCGCAATGCTGAGTACGAGTACGATCCAAGACAAACCGACGTCTGAAGTGCCGACCGCAGATTGGGACGCTGGATTTCCCACGGCGATTCCGATCGAGTACATTGACAAAGAGCGGCAATGGCTCGGGCTGTCGTCGTGGCCGGACGCGTGAACTATGTGGTGCACCGCAGTCGGCGAGTTGAGTTTGTTTTTGAGATCAGGTCATTCGCGCCGACGCGGTGACCACCGCCGTTCACGCTGCTAACCAACGCCTGACTGGCACGGCCCACTTGTTCTTTTATGTCTTCTCGAGCTTTTTGTGGCAATTGATCTGCGGCGGTTTGACTGGTGCGCTGACGTACTTGCTGGAAGGGGCTCACGCAAAGTCGCCAAGCCGCAAAGATTAGAACCCACTTCTTTGCGGCTTGGCGTCTTTGCGTGTCCTTGTTTCACTTGATCCACACTGATGCCGCAATGGGTACGCGCGAACTGGGCCCACCCAAATTCATCAGGCCTCAATTTCCTGGGATTCGCATTTGATGTCACGGTTTGACAGATGCGCGGTCGACTCGGCCGAGGAAGGCAAACCGACGCCTGTCGATGCCAACGCTGACAACCAACGCCTGAAGTGCCGACCGTTGATTGGGTGACTCGATTTCCCACGGCGATTCCGATCGAGTACATTGGCTGTCAACGACGATGGCGCGTGCCGTCGTTGTGGCCGGACGCGTGAACCATGTGGTGCACCGCAGTCGGCGAGTTGAGTTTATTTTTGAGATCAGGTCGATCGCGCCGACGCGGTGACCACCGCCGTTGAACTTAATCGGCAGCGACTTCATTGGCGCGACTGTTTTCTTTTGTCGGTGCGGTGAGTGTGTGAGGGTCACAACGTGTCTGTCTTTCGGCGCGCCTGTAGGCGCTTTTTCGGTTAGCCAGTTGTGCGCGCTAGGCGTTCTTACTGTCTCTTTCTTGGTGCTTTGCCTGACGTTTTAACTTGCGCTTTTTGCTCGTTGACGCACCCTTGTTGTGTTCCCCGCACGCTGCGGCACGAACTTCTTTTGAACTCTGTTTCACAACAAGGACAAGCAACCGTGATGTCACACAAAAAACGAACTTGCAAGCTCACCAAACGACTTGCCGAAGACATGTTGATCCGCAACATGGCCGAAGCAACCATCGACGCCTATACCTACCACGTTCGCAAATTCGCCGACTTTATCGAAAAACCGCTCGGCCAGGCAACCTGCGAAGACGTTAGAACCTTCCAGCTCCATTTGATCCAAGAACGAAAGCTTGCCTACGGTTCGTTCAACCAAGCCGTTTGTGCTTTACGGTTTTACTATCGCCACACCCAGCCCATGCCCTGGCCGGTCACGATGGTGCCCTTCGGCAAACGGCCCAAGAAGCTGCCTACCGTGCTCGGCCGACAAGAAGTCGACCAGCTGATTCAATGCACGGCCAATCTGAAACACCGAACCTTTCTGATGACGCTCTACTCCGCAGGGCTTCGATTCTCCGAAGCGGCCAACTTGAGGATCCACGACATCGACTCCAAGCGGATGATGATCCGAGTCGCCAACGGCAAGGGCAACAAGGAACGGTTGGTGCCACTCTCACCGAGACTCTTGAAAGAGCTCAGGCTCTACTGGCTCAAGTACAAGCCGACCGACTTCCTGTTTCCAGGCAAGAAACCGGGGAAGCCCTACGCCGACACCACGATTCGCAAAGCGATGAAGGACGCCGGAGTGAAAGCGGGGATCAAACGCAGGATTTATCCGCATGTCCTGAGGCACTCCTACGCGACAGGACTTCTCGAAGCCGGGGTGGACTTGTTGACGATCAGCAAGCTGCTCGGCCACGCCAGCTTCATCACGACGATGGTTTATCTGCATTGCCGCCGGGAGCACCTGCACAGTGTCCCGAGCCCACTGGACTGGTTGCCGGTCAAGCAACTTCCGACGTACACGCCGCCGCAGGAGAACGGCGAACAGGACGATTCAGACAAGAAAAGCTAACCGTCCACCAACTCCTTCGTCGCGGTGCCGAACGTTACGTCAACGAGCACCGCGACGGTGCAGCGACGATGACGGTCCAAAGTGTCTTGGCCAAAACGACTCTGTGTCGTACGTCTGCACTTGGTGGTCGTTGGTACCAGTGTGATGATTGTGATCGGCTTACGAAACGACACAACTCGTGTGGTGATCGTCACTGCCCGCAATGCAGCGGAGGAAAACGACAGACGTTTTCGGATCGTGCTTCGAAGCTGATCCTTGACGGTGTGGACTACTACCAAGTCGTCTTCACGTTGCCGGACGTGATCTCGACGATGGCGTTGGCGAACCGCGAAGAGATCGCCGAGTTGCTGTTTCACTCGGCTTGGAAAGCTCTCAAGAAGACAGTCGAAACCGAACAGCAATACGAACTGGCCGCCTTGATGGTCCTTCACACCTGGAACCAGAAGCTGGATGCTCACTGGCACGTCCACGCGTTGGTCCCCGGTGCAGGACCGAGCTTGGTCGATGGGAGCTGGACGGAATCAAAGGCTCCGGCGGCCGCAGGATACGACGACGATCGCAAGTACCTTGTCGATGCGATCAATCTCCGGCGGTCGTTTCGCAAAATCGCGGTGGCTCACCTGCAGCGTCTGCGCAAGAACGGCAAACTTCAACTTGACGGCTCAGTTGAGTACCTGCGCTGTGATGAAGCCTGGGACACGATGATCGATCAGATTGAATCGAAGGAATGGGTCAGCTACATCGAGCCCCCGCCGACCGAAAGCAGTAGTGGAGAGCATGTGGTTCGTTACTTGACGCGTTATCTGACCGGTGGGCCGATCAGCGACCATCGAATCATCGCGGCCGATGACCAGGAGGTAACGTTCTGGGCACGTGAAGGATACACGACGGGTGGTGAGTCGATTCAAGTTCCGTTGACTCTTTCGACAGCGGAGTTCATTTGCCGCTGGTGCTTGCACATCCAGCCCAATCAGCTAACCAAAACGCGTCAATTCGGAGGTTGGTCGAGCACGAAAGCGGTGGCGTATCAGCAACGCTGCCTTGCCTCCCTGAGTGCAGTCGACGGTGCGGAGGCTCGCATGGCCGTGATGGCTGCGGTGGAAGAAGCGGAGGCCGAGTTGGAGACCGAGCCGGAGCTATGCTGTGAGCACTGTGGCAGCGAGTCGGTTCGTCTGACGCACGAGTATCCGAAGCGATCCTGGAGCGTGATCTTGGGACGCGATTCGGAGTGTAGCCCAGGTTGGTACCGAGAGAGCCAAAAACTTGATGATATTCGGTTCTGGGACGATGCGATGGGGGAAGGTTTTTCGGAGTGGTACGAGTGGTATCTGAAAAGTGGCATTGAAAGTGCAAGAGAGTCCCCGGGCTTGGACGCCATGACCGAGACGACCGCAGAAACTGGCATGCAGCAACTCATGCTGTTCTAATAGCGTCCCCCAGATCGGCCAAGTCGTGCCGACAAACTTCAACGCACGATCTATCCGTGTACTCCGTACCCGGATAGATCGCATTTCGTTATCCGACTGAAATGGACTATCGGTATGGATTGTCTGACGTTTGATCCCAAAACCGGCGGTTCACATCCGAGGCGGAGTTCCCCGGCAAAAGCATATCTCGTACGGCGGCGCATCCTGCCATGCAAACGGTCGCCAAAATGAATACAACAATCAACTTACGCATTGGCTTTCTCCTTTGCTGTCTGATACACGAATCGCTATTTCGAGGTCAAACTCAATTTCATCTAAACGACAACCGTGGGCAATTGCCCCCCCTTGTCAACGGAGGTGTCATGCGTGGTGAGTCGATCCTTCGCTTGATCGCACTTGCTGTGGTCAGCTACACTGGCGATTCTAAAATCCACTCTGCTGGAAGCATGCTGGTCAAATACGGGCGGATAACCAGAGAATTGCACGGGAGTGGCGGTGGCCGTGCGATTCGAAGTGGATGATCAACTCCCGCCACCCCGTGAATTCCAACGTTCACGCTGGTAACCCACGCCTGACGACAGCGCCCACTTCTTCTTTTGCGTCTTCTCGCGTTCTCTTGTGGCAATTGATTTGCTGTCGTTTGATCGTGACTCGAAGGTCGCCCACCGGATGTCATCGAACCTCCGTTTCCTGGGATTCGCCTTTGATGTCACGGTTTGATAGGTGCGCGGTCGACTCGGCCGGCGAAGGCAAACCGGCGCCTGTTGATCGAGTACGAGCACGAGTACCGCGATGCTGAGTACGAGTACGATTCAAGACAAACCGACGTCTGAAGTGCCGACCGCAGATTGGGACACTGGATTTCCCACGGCGATTCCGATCGAGTACATTGACAAAGAGCGGCAATGGCTCGGGCTGTCGTCGTGGCCGGACGCGTGAACTATGTGGTGCACCGCAGTCGGCGAGTTGAGTTTGTTTTTGAGTTCAGGTCCATCGCGCCGACGCGGTGACCACCGCCGTTCTGGCATTGAAAATCGTACTCGTACTCAGGGCGCCGCCCGGTACTCGTACTCCTACTCGACTCGGGGCACCAACGACCGAACCCATCTTCGACCACGATCGACTAGACGTTTACCGTTTCTCTATCGAATACGTTGCTTCGTCATTCGCCGCCGCGAGAGATTTGAGCGGCTGTCATCGCCACGCTCGTGATCAATGGCTTCGCGCCGCTCAATCCATACCGCTGAACATCGCCGAGGGCAACGGGAAGCGAAGCCTCAAAGATCGTAGTCGATTTCTTGACATCGCTCGTGGCTCGGCGCTGGAATGTGTCGCAATTCAAGACGTGCTTGCCGCAACCGATGGACTGGATGTTGAACGCCACCACGAACTGAAACGTTCGCTTCATCGGATCGTTTCGATGCTGACTCGGTTGATCGCGAGATCCGATGCCGTGGCCGAATCGCCGGTGGAGTACAATACAGGGACCGAGTACGAGTACCGCGATGCTGAGTACGAGTACGAGTACGAGCAAGGCAGGAAGCCAGAACCAAGCCGTGCACCTGAGGACGGCTTGCGCGGTTTCACAAGTGGAAAATCACTCGTCCGTCCCAGGTGACGGCAACCGTTATTTGATTTGATTAGGCCTCCCCGAATGCCATTTGTCCTTGGTAGAGCTGATTCGGCGTTTGACTTCGACGCACTCGTGCAGCGTCTCCGTGAAGCGTTCCCTCAGACAACCACTATTTCCGATGATTACTACGCGGACCGAGTAAGCCGCGAAAAAGCGATCGCACGACAACAGGGAATGCCTGTGGACTGTGCTCCGATTCGCAGTACCCAACAGGCCGCCCTCAAACATGGGACGCAGCGTCACCTCTCGATTGCAATATCTGATGAAACGACGCTTGACACACGAATCGACAAAATGGGGATACTGGCCGTCGGCGGACAGGACACGGTAAAATGCCGAAACGAAATTCAGAAACTGCTCGACATCTTGACTACGTTTCCGCTGCAAATCGAAGCAAGCTGGGATGACGACAAATAACAAAGCGGTGAACCGAAGCCGCCGATGACGCGTTTTCTGAAATCATAGTTTCTTGGTGGCGGCTCGGTTACCGCTGCCGTTCTGGCACGAATTGTGATAGGTCTAAAGCAGGAGTCGACATCACGCAGTGCCCAATACTACACAGCTCACAGAAGAACAATACATCGCAACGTTTGTTGAACCAATGCGGCGTATCGACGAAGACGAATACGTTGAAATCGTTCCTCTGGCTGACTACTTGGAAAACTGCAAAGCTGATCTTGATCTCGCTGACACAATTGAAGATCTGCAACTTCAAGATGTTTACATCAACGGAGATCGGACGTTTGGTCATGTATTGCTCTACTATGGAAAACCGAACTGCTACCTCGTCATCATCACCGACTACACGCACCTGCGTGTTTACGGTCACCACCTTTTGGACCTAAACGAGAAATATGGAGCAACAGCTGCTCGCTAGGCATTCTCGGATCTGCGACAATGAGTTTGCCAGAACCAGGCGATGGACACGAAGTCGCGAATCAGGTCCTTTGGCCATCGCAATGTCATTCGCCGCGACTCGGTCATCGCGGACGTTCACGCTGCTAACCCACGCCTGACGACAGCGTCCACTTCTTCTTTTGCGTCTTCTCGCGTTCTTTTGTGGCAATTGATTCGCCGTCGTTGGATCGTGACCCATAGGACGCCCATCTGATTTCATCGAGCTTCTGTTTCCTGAGATTCGCATTTGATGTCATCGTTCGACAGGTGCGCGGTCGACTCGACCGACGAAGACAAACCGACGCCTGTTGATCGAGTACGAGCACGAGTACCGCGATGCTGAGTACGAGTACGATTCAAGACAGACCGACGCCTGAAGTGCCGACCGCAGATTGGGACACTCGATTTCCCACGGCGATTCCGATCGAGTACATTGGCCGTCAGCGACGATGGCTCGGGCTGTCGTCGTGGCCGGACGCGTGAACTATGTGGTGCACCGCAGTCGGCGAGTTGAGTTTGTTTTTGAGTTCAGGTCCATCGCGCCGACGCGGTGACCACCGCCGTTCTGCCATGGAGTTTTTGTCCACCACAAAATGAGAATCAAACGGCGAGATAGTTCAGCAGTCACATTCAGTTTGCGCTCGTGCTTGGGTTGGATGACGATTTCGGCGTTTTTGATTTGGGTGGGCGCCGCCTTCTATTTGGCGATCATTGCAGTGATTGCACTTCAGTACCTTGCACTGGCCTACGCTGCGTTGCTTGCGCGTCAAACCGGTCGACTGACCAATGCCTCGCCGTTCGTTCGATACCGAACCCCGGTTCGCGAATTGCCGACGCTTCGATTTTGCGTCGTAGTATTCTTGGGCGTCCTCTGTTTGATGCATTTGTTCATGGAACTGACCTTCTACCCGATTGCTTTTCCAACGATTTGGCACTCACCATCAGTCGTTTCGCTGACTTTGGCCCAAATTGAGCGATTGTCTATCGCGGGATTTACATTGTTGCTTGTGATTTCCTTTTTGCTTGGCGCATACAGTGGTGACCGATTTTCACGCCGAGTTTGCGTTGAGACGTCTGGGGCGTTAACTTTACTACATGCTTCTCACTTCATGGTTCCGTAGCAAGTGAAGGCAGAACCAAGCCGATCGGGATAGGGACCCGGATTGCTCCGGGTTCCCTCCCACACCACCTAGCATGCGGGTCCGCCCGGGGCAGGCTAGCACAGTGCGGTTCGCCGTTTCGGAGCAAGCGCGCTCCATCGTTCTTCAAGCGTGAATAAGCCTTGAGACTGCAGCCAGGCGTTCGACAAGGCTCGGTGAACGCCAGACGTCGTTGAGAGACGCCAAGGCCCCTTGCCCGAATGGGCCGGAGGGTAGGCTTCATCGTAGGAGCCTCCAAGAGCTTGCAGCTTCTTCAATCGGGTGCGTGGTAAGCGCCAATTGCTCCAGTAGCACGCTCGGACCCGTCGCCCCGAGTGAGTTGGGTTGGGGCACTTGTCCAAAGTGAGCGTTAGACTCTTGCGTTGCTCTAATACGAAGTAATCGATCCAACCTCGAAGGTACAGCCGAAGTTCCCGAAACCGCCGACGCATCGAAATGCCGCGGTTGCGGGTCAAAATTGCTTTTGCCCGTTGTTTGAACTTCTTGAGACTCTTCGGCCTCACTCGGATCTGGCCGCCGAAACCATGGAATTGGTAGCCGAGAAAATCGACACCGGCGGTTCGGCAGCCGCGACTTTTGTCGCGATTGACGACCAGTTTCAGTGTCCCAGTGAGATAACGTTCCACCGAGTGGAAAACACGGCGGGCCGAGCGCTCCGATCGTACGAAGATCAGAAAGTCGTCGGCGTAGCGAACAAAGCGGAGACCCCGTTGCTCAAGAACCTTGTCAAAATCATCCAACAAGATGTTGGCCAACAAGGGAGATAACGGGCCGCCTTGCATCGTGCCTTCGGTGGAAGGTTGGAGGATGCCATCGACCATCACGCCCGCACGCAGATAGCGACCGATCAGCTTCAGGAGTACACGGTCGTGGACCTTACGAGACACGCGTGCCATTAAGACATCGTGATGGACGCGATCGAAGAACTTCGAAAGGTCCATGTCCACGCACCAGCGGAAACCGCTGCGAATCGTTTGTTGGATCTGCTTTGCAGCTCCATGTGCGGAACGCTTGGGTCGAAACCCGAAACTCGATTCGGAGAAACCGGGATCGAAAATCGGGGTCAAGACTTGCAGGATGGACTGTTGGATCAAGCGATCAATCACGTTTGGAATACCGAGATCTCGCGTGCCGCCATCCGGTTTGGGAATCGACTTACGCCGGGAGGGCCCCGGGCGGTAAGTTCCTTCCAAGAGTTGTCGGCGAACTTCTGGCCAATGGTGCCGGAAGGTCTCGAAGAATGCGTCAAGGGTGATGCCATCGGGCCCGGGGGCCCCTTTGTTGGCTTTGACGTTCTTCCAAGCGCGCTCAATGTTAGCGTCGTCGACAACTGCTTCCATCAGAGAAAATAGAGAACGGTTCAAGGCTGACTTCTCCGTGGCCGCCGAAGCCGCAAGGCTCGACTGAGGTTTGTGCGCGGTGTCTGGAAGACACGATGCGTTGGGATTCTTCGAGGTCACGGGTGGTTCGTTCCTTGTGAAATGACGTTCAGCCCTTCGCCAAGCCGTTGGAATACGGCCAATGGCTACTATGGCTTTTGCTGACTTCTCAGAGCACGGAATGCGTTACCACATCCGCCCCACCTTTCGGGCAAGCCCTACTCGCGGGTACGCGTCTGAGATCTCCCCAAATAAGGGGCTCCCGTAACCGGGAGCATCGTGATCTGTCCCTGCCCAAGCTCCCCATTTACCTACGCCCTTTCTTCCGGTTTGGCTTCGCGGTCAGCAGCCCGCTCGCCTGGAGTCGTCGGCCTCGTATGAGGTTTCTGTTCGTAACCTGGCAGGTCTCGGCGAGAATGTGGTCGACGGCGGTGTTCAGGTCGACACTTACGCACACATTCGCAGGCTTCCTCTCCACGGTCTGTCACCTCGCCGCAGTTGCCCTCGCCTCGTACTCTCTTTCGTTAGAATTTCATTTGGTAGACTGACCTCTCGAAAGAACCGGAACTAAGTACAGGGGACTTGCACCCCACAAGATCACGCCCATGTTGGGCGTACATCGGGATAGGGACCCGGATTGCTCCGGGTTCCCTCCCACACCACCTAGCATGCGGGTCCGCCCGGGGCAGGCTAGCACAGTGCGGTTCGCCGTTTCGGAGCAAGCGCGCTCCATCGTTCTTCAAGCGTGAATAAGCCTTGAGACTGCAGCCAGGCGTTCGATAAGGCTCGGTGAACGCCAGACGTCGTTGAGAGACGCCAAGGCCCCTTGCCCGAATGGGCCGGAGGGTAGGCTTCATCGTAGGAGCCTCCAAGAGCTTGCAGCTTCTTCAATCGGGTGCGTGGTAAGCGCCAATTGCTCCAGTAGCACGCTCGGACCCGTCGCCCCGAGTGAGTTGGGTTGGGGCACTTGTCCAAAGTGAGCGTTAGACTCTTGCGTTGCTCTAATACGAAGTAATCGATCCAACCTCGAAGGTACAGCCGAAGTTCCCGAAACCGCCGACGCATCGAAATGCCGCGGTTGCGGGTCAAAATTGCTTTTGCCCGTTGTTTGAACTTCTTGAGACTCTTCGGCCTCACTCGGATCTGGCCGCCGAAACCATGGAATTGGTAGCCGAGAAAATCGACACCGGCGGTTCGGCAGCCGCGACTTTTGTCGCGATTGACGACCAGTTTCAGTGTCCCAGTGAGATAACGTTCCACCGAGTGGAAAACACGGCGGGCCGAGCGCTCCGATCGTACGAAGATCAGAAAGTCGTCGGCGTAGCGAACAAAGCGGAGACCCCGTTGCTCAAGAACCTTGTCAAAATCATCCAACAAGATGTTGGCCAACAAGGGAGATAACGGGCCGCCTTGCATCGTGCCTTCGGTGGAAGGTTGGAGGATGCCATCGACCATCACGCCCGCACGCAGATAGCGACCGATCAGCTTCAGGAGTACACGGTCGTGGACCTTACGAGACACGCGTGCCATTAAGACATCGTGATGGACGCGATCGAAGAACTTCGAAAGGTCCATGTCCACGCACCAGCGGAAACCGCTGCGAATCGTTTGTTGGATCTGCTTTGCAGCTCCATGTGCGGAACGCTTGGGTCGAAACCCGAAACTCGATTCGGAGAAACCGGGATCGAAAATCGGGGTCAAGACTTGCAGGATGGACTGTTGGATCAAGCGATCAATCACGTTTGGAATACCGAGATCTCGCGTGCCGCCATCCGGTTTGGGAATCGACTTACGCCGGGAGGGCCCCGGGCGGTAAGTTCCTTCCAAGAGTTGTCGGCGAACTTCTGGCCAATGGTGCCGGAAGGTCTCGAAGAATGCGTCAAGGGTGATGCCATCGGGCCCGGGGGCCCCTTTGTTGGCTTTGACGTTCTTCCAAGCGCGCTCAATGTTAGCGTCGTCGACAACTGCTTCCATCAGAGAAAATAGAGAACGGTTCAAGGCTGACTTCTCCGTGGCCGCCGAAGCCGCAAGGCTCGACTGAGGTTTGTGCGCGGTGTCTGGAAGACACGATGCGTTGGGATTCTTCGAGGTCACGGGTGGTTCGTTCCTTGTGAAATGACGTTCAGCCCTTCGCCAAGCCGTTGGAATACGGCCAATGGCTACTATGGCTTTTGCTGACTTCTCAGAGCACGGAATGCGTTACCACATCCGCCCCACCTTTCGGGCAAGCCCTACTCGCGGGTACGCGTCTGAGATCTCCCCAAATAAGGGGCTCCCGTAACCGGGAGCATCGTGATCTGTCCCTGCCCAAGCTCCCCATTTACCTACGCCCTTTCTTCCGGTTTGGCTTCGCGGTCAGCAGCCCGCTCGCCTGGAGTCGTCGGCCTCGTATGAGGTTTCTGTTCGTAACCTGGCAGGTCTCGGCGAGAATGTGGTCGACGGCGGTGTTCAGGTCGACACTTACGCACACATTCGCAGGCTTCCTCTCCACGGTCTGTCACCTCGCCGCAGTTGCCCTCGCCTCGTACTCTCTTTCGTTAGAATTTCATTTGGTAGACTGACCTCTCGAAAGAACCGGAACTAAGTACAGGGGACTTGCACCCCACAAGATCACGCCCATGTTGGGCGTACTGCAACGGAGCCGGGCTTGCATGATTCCACCAATGGAGAGTCCAACGTCCCGGCCCGCTGATCGCCGCCGTTGAACTGAATCGAATTGCGTTTCGCTTCGACGGTTAACGTGCGGTCGCGGTGGGCTGAGGTGGTGTGGGACTTCGGGCCATAGGCTGACGCCAGATTCTTGAACCCTCTGGCCCGAGGTCGTCCGCGTTTTGGTGCGACAAGCGTCTTGATCTCTTGTGGCCCATCGTGTGATCCACCGGCGCAGGACGCCCCCGTCACTCGCGTCGTGTGGTCCGAGGGTGTTTCTCTTTTGCGAAGAGACGAATCCGATCGAACGCACGACGCGCCGATCCTTGGGAGTCGTGCGTCTCGGGATGTTTGAAGTGCACCACTGAGATCAAAACGCGGTCAGCACAATCCACCAGACGTCTGGCTAGGAGAGATCGCCACAATAGAGCGCAAAGGACGCAAAAGGTGCGTGCGGATTACGAATAGAACCGCCATTCGATGGTGCGTTTGATGCACCGCGAACGAAAAGTTGCGGCAGCGCCCAAAGGGCGTCCGCGCGGCCGCCGACGCAAGTAGCGTTCTTACCTTTTGTGCCCTTTGAGCTCTTTCGCGGCCAAACGCTCCGCGTCTTGACGCTTCCGGCTGGTTGGGAAAAAGACTTGCCTCCAGCGATCGTTCCCGAGTTTCCGGTCGGTCTCGGAGGGCATTGAGCCGGACGTTGCGCTCGACACAGTGATGAGATTCGCTGCAACCCCGTCCGGGGTCGAGGGGTGGATTGGGGGCGTGGTCCGGAGGTGGCGCTGCGCTGACCGCCGGCTACTCGCTGTGATCCCTCCGGGATAGCGTGGACGCTCGTTGCGTTAACATTCGCCGACGCCAGCTTCTTGAGTCCTCTGAGCGTTCAACTCATTAAGACTGCCTATCCGATTCAAACAACGATCGGGAAATGGCCATCTTTTGTGGACGACGCAAGAGGCACAACCGGAAGGCTTTTAAAATCGTACAATACACAATGGCGGAGAATCGGCTCAAACACGAGAATGTTCCTCGACAGGTTTGCTTACGAACTCACTCGGATCTGGTCGCCGAAACCGTGGAATGGGTAGCCGAGAAACTCGACACCGGCGGTTTGACAGTCGCGACTTTTGTCGCGATTGACGCCCCGTTTGAGTATTCCAGTGAGAGAACGTTCCACCGAACAGAAACCCCGGTGTGCCGAACAAAGCGGAGCCCCATTTTGCTTTCACTCCTGAATCGCACCGATCCCGATCGATTCCAATTCATGCTGACCCCATCGATGATACGATTGATTTGCAGCGGGCTGGTCCTGTACTTTCTGGTGTGCCAAACGGTCATCGAGGCAGCTCGACCGAACATCATTCTGGTGATGGCGGATGACTTGGGCTGGTCAGACATCGGTTGCTTTGGCGGTGAGATCCGCACGCCGCAGATTGACTCGTTGGCTCGGGAGGGACTGCGGTTCACGCAATTTTACAACAACGCCGTTTGTGGTCCCACGCGGGCGTCACTGTTGACCGGGCTTTATTGTCAGCAAACTGGCCACCGTGGCGATCACTGGAATCAGCCCAAGGACTATTCCAAGTGCGTGTTGATTTCCGAACTGCTGCAAAGTGCTGGCTACCACACCATGATGGTCGGCAAGTGGCAGGGACGCGACCTGGCACTCGACCGTGGCTTCGATCGGTTTTTCGGTCCGATGTGCCAAGCAAAAATCAGCTACTTCCACGAAGTGCAGCAGAACCCGTATTATCTCAATCGGGAAAGGTTTCAGCTCCCCGAGGATTTCTATCTCACAGAATCGCTCAATCATTATGCCGTGCAGTTCTTGAAAGAAGCGATGACCACGGACAAACCCTTCTTTCTCTACGTGGCACAGATTGCTCCGCATTGGCCGTTACATGCCCGTGAAGCTGACATTGCCGCCTACCGGGAGCAATATCGAGAACGCGGATGGGACGAATGGCGCGGCGCACGATTTGAATCTCAACAGAAATCGCAGCTCATCCCTCCGAACTGGAAACTCACCCCGCGTCCCCCAGAGATCAAGGATTGGAAGGACGGCGTCCATCAAGACTGGCAGGCCGAACGGATGGCCGTTTACGCCGCTCAAGTCGCCGCGATTGACAAAGGTCTGGGGGAACTCTTGACCGTTCTGAAAGAGAGTGGACAAGAACAGAATACTCTCGTCCTGTTTCTCTCGGATAACGGCGCAGCACCTGATGGTGGCATCGGTCCATCGAAAAGCGGTTTTGGATTTGCCCCTAACCAGCCCAACAACCGGTGGCGACTGGATCAGGTTGCGATCCGCCCGGGAAGCGGCCCGGATAACCTTCCGGGGTCTCCTGATACTTTTGCTGCCTACGGCTTGGCCTGGGCGACTCTCAGCAACACGCCCTTTCGCAGTACGAAACTCTCAGGCTACGAAGGTGGTATTCGCACTCCATTGCTGGCGAAATGGCCTGCCGTCCTATCCGGGGATCAACAAAGCGATGAGGTGGGCCATGTCATGGATCTGATGGCAACGTGCCTCGACATCGCTGGTGTGAAATACCCCACCGAGTTTCGCGGTCGAAATCCGGTTCCAATTGAAGGGAAAAGTTTGCGACCGGTATTTGAGGGCAAGCCCCGCCAGGGACATGACGTGCTCTGCTGGAGCGTCCCCCGACACCATGTTGTCCGCATGGGCAAGTGGAAAGCCATTCGTCCTCGGCGAGGTGGCGACTGGGAACTCTTTGATTTGGAAGCAGATGGCACCGAGACAACCGATCTCGCTCGGCGTGAGCCCGGTCGAGTTCAGCAACTGGCCCGGCAGTTTGAGCTCTGGCATCAGCGTGTGCAGGATCCGTTCTAATCCAGTCCTGTCACCGACCCAGCTGAGGGCCGACACAGTTCGGGCGTCCGAACGATCCTCGCGTTGAATGATGAAGGATTCTTTGGCACTGGGGACGCACGTGCACAGGTCACGTTAATGGTCGTCGGTCACGTGCCCGAGGACATCTACGAGAAATGGATCACAACGCTTAATCTACCCGACGTTGCAAAGCGATGCCTCGAATGGAACGATGACGCTCCCGATACGACAATACCCTGACGGTTGCGCACAACGCGCCGATCCCTGGGAGTCATCCACCTACGGATGTTTCGAGTGCACCAATGAGATCAAGACGTGGCTTGCACCGCGACGCTGATGAAGGGCGTGCAAGTGATTCTTGTGGCGGAGAGAATTCGAAGTGTGGTCCGGAGGTGGCGCTGCGCTGACCTCCGGCTATTCGCTGTAATCCCTTCGGGACGTCGATTCTTTTTCTGCAGGATTTGGCAACCGATTTCGTCTCTCTCCCTCTGGGAGAGACGGCGTTTGCGCAGCAAGCAAACGCCAGAGAGGGCCGGCGGCTTGCGAAAGTCTTGACGGCTTCCGCTACGATCAACTCCGCCACTTAGACAATCGACGTCCGGCGGGATGCCGTGGACGCTGTTTTGTGGCGTCTTTGGTATAAATGATGTTTGGCAGACGGTGAAGCATGAATTGCGCGGTAGGACGGGATTGGTGGTTTCTACTCTGATTGCGCGTCTTTCGCCCGTCCCGCGTGATTTCTGACGTTATTCGATTGTAGATGAACGACCCCTCAACCATTGTTGCTGA
This sequence comes from Stieleria neptunia, assembly GCF_007754155.1. Lineage (NCBI taxonomy): Bacteria > Pseudomonadati > Planctomycetota > Planctomycetia > Pirellulales > Pirellulaceae > Stieleria > Stieleria neptunia. The sequence continues at coordinate 9,089,444 of NZ_CP037423.1, forward strand.
ACGCTTCGACCGCATCGTTGCGGATATGGCGTCGAATGGATGTGCCCGTCCTGACGATTTGGCCGAAAATGATCGAACGATCTACTACATTGTCTCCACTCGCTGCGAAATGGACATGGGCGGCTTCAACTCCGTCTTTGACCAATTGCTTTCCGAAAGCGAGCTTGAGTATCTGATCACCTGCTTGAATCGGCTACATGCGACTTCACTAGCGAATGCTTTTTCGCGCGCTCATGAGGCATTGAGGGCTGTTCGGTTTTTCGACGACAACGGTGGCGCCGACAACATGATTTCCGACTTTGATCGAGCAGATGGCACTGGTCTGCTTGAAGCGATAGAAGAGGAGCTTCGAGCAGGTGAAGAATTATGGATGCTGGACAGCACACTTGCCGTTCTTCCTTAGCCCAAACCGGCAAATGACAAATCGATTAAGCGGTCCAACGAGCAGAACGGAACGAACCTCGAGATCGAAAAAACAGGTACGCCGCCGCTCAAATACTGGCTCACGAATCGCAAGAGGGAGTGTTGGGCTCGCGTCGTGTTCCCCGATGGAACCCACAAATGGGCACGCCTACGTGGTAGGCTCTTCCCTGGCAACGAGCCGCTTATCATCCTAGACGCTTAGCTCCCATTGCTCACGGAAATGGATGATGCCTCCGGGAGTGATGCATGGGTTGGAGATGGAGGCAGGAAAATTTTGGGTAGGAAGAGAGAACACGATCGTTGCGCGGGTGCTTCGTTTTCCAATCACCCATTTTCCTACCCGAAATCTTCCTACCTTGTTACTGCAGTCGGCTGGTTTGGAAACCGACTTAACCCCAGCGATCGCTCCCGATGTTTCGGCCGGGATCCGGGTTTCCATTGAGCTGGAGGCGCGGTGCCGGGTTACGCTGCGACCCCGTCCGGGGTCGAGGGGTGGATTGGGGGCGTGGTCCGGAGGTGGCGCTGCGCTGACCTCCGGCTACTCGCTGTGATCCCTTCCGGGATAGCTCGGGCGCTGTGTTGGGGGAAGGTTTTTCGCACTTGGTAGGGCTGGTCGTGCGAAAACGGAACAAGAAAGTGCAACGGTGGTCGCGGCCGAAGCGGACCGGCCCGTCCGCCATCCAGCTCGGGCTCATCGGGCACCAAAATGCTGGCACGCCCTGGCAGGATCCGTTCTAATCCAGTCCTGTCGCCGACCCAGCTGAGGGGCGGCAAAGTTCGGGCGCACGATCGATCCCCGCTGCTCCGCAGGTGCGGATAGATCGCAATTCGTCATGCGGGGACGAGTGCTCCACTCTCGTAGGCAAACCTCAGAGTTTTGACAATCATGGTGAGAAAGAAATCAAATGATTGAGTCCAGCCTCGACACGACGAAATCCATCTTGCATGTGCGGCCCGAAGCCGCGCTTGAGAAGACCGACTTTGAGAAGCTCGCAGAGAAGGTGGATCCCTTTATCAAGACCAGTGGCGGACTCCGTGGCCTGATCATTGACGCGCCGACGTTCCCGGGCTGGGAGAGTTTTGGCGCCATGGTTGCTCATTTTTGCTTTGTCCGAAACCACCACAAGCGTATCGAAAAGGTTGCCATTGTCACGGACTCCGTCCTCGGCGACATGGCCGAGCGGTTGGCCTCCCATTTTGTCGCTGCGGAGATCAAGCATTTTCCCGTTGGCGAGGTCGAGGCTGCGAGACAGTGGATGACCGGCAGCCAGTGATCGATGGAGCTTCTCGTGCTGGATACTTCGTTCAGATTGGTTGTGCTCGACAAGCTGAACATCGGCGCATCACCAGACGATGCACGTGGGTCGTCGGGGCGAACCCTACGGACGACGGCCCGGAAGGGCCATCGTACATGCGAAACGCGGTCGCCTCGCGCGTGTTAGCTTCGGACCGTCTTTCTTAAATCAAACGTGACAGGGAAATCGTTGGGCGAATCGACCGGCGGCAGATCCGGCAGCACCAACCGGCCTCCGGTCAGCGTCTGGGTGTGGAACCGTGCCGATCGCCGCGTTTCCGCTTCGTTGGCGTTGACCGGATAGATCTCGTGGGCCCGCCCGCTGGGGTCGGAGACGAAGTATCGGCATCCGCCGATCGAGTGCTCGGTGAATCGATCCACGATGTCGAATTGCAACGGCACATGAACGCCGATCGTCGGATGCAAACAACGTGGCGGTTGCCAGGCGCGGAACTTGATTCCGGCCAAATACTGCCCGGCCACTTCGCTGGGATGCATCGGTACGCGGTGGCCGTTGCACAAGACGGCGTAGCGTGAGGGATCGAACCCGTCCAGACTGAGCTGCAAACGCTCCATCGACGAATCGACAAAACGGGCCGTGCCGCCACCCGATGGCTCTTCGCCCATCAGGTACCACGGCTCGATCGCACCGCGAAGCTCCAAGCGTGCATCGCCGAGCACGACTTCACCGATCTTGGGAAAACGAAACTCGTAGTGGGGCAAGAACCATTCCAGATTCAAATCGACACCCATCTGACGCAGCACGCTGAGCAGTTCGTCTAGATCGCTCCAGACGAAATGCGGCAACATGAATCGATCGTACAGCGAGGTGCCCCAGCGAGCCAAAGGCTGTTTGTAGGGTTGATTCCAGAACGCGGCGACGATCCCCCGAATCAACAACTGTTGAGCCAAATTCATGTGCGCGTTCGGCGGCATCTCGAATCCGCGAAACTCGACCAGCCCCAATCGACCGGTGCTGGAATCGGGCGAATAGAGTTTGTCGATACAGATTTCGGCGCGGTGCGTGTTGCCGGTCAAATCGACCAGCAGATCGCGGTACAACCGATCGACGGTCCAGGGCATGATCTTTTGCCCCTCGCCATAGAACCGCTCCATTTCCACCAAAGCGATTTCCATCTCGTGCACACTGTCGCGACGGGCTTCGTCCATCCGCGGCGCTTGGCTGGTCGGCCCGATGAATTTGCCGCTGAATAAATACGACAGGGCAGGGTGGTTGTGCCAGAATCGGATCATGCTGGCCAGCAGATCGGGACGTCGAATGAAGGGGCTGTCGGTTGGCGTCTTGCCGCCCAGCACGACGTGGGCGCCGCCGCCGGTCCCGGTGTGCATTCCGTCGATGTCGAACTTCTGAGCGGTCAATCGGCTCTCGCGCGCCTCCTGATAAATCGTCTCGGTCAATCCGACCAGTTCACGCCACGAGGACGTCGGCTGGACGTTGACTTCGATCACCCCCGGATCGGGCGTGACCTTGAACATTTCGATGCGATGGTCGTGTGGCGGCAGGTAGCCTTCCAAGACCACGGGCATGTCCAAATCGACGCAGGTTTCTTCGACCGCCGACACCAAATCCAAGTAGTCTTCTAGATTTTGTGTCGGGGGCATGAACACGTGCAGCCGTCCGAAGCGACATTCGACACACAGCGCCGTCGGGATCACTTCCGCTTCGATCGGCGTGTCGTCTTGTTGACGCAACTGTTCTTCGACCTTCTCGATCCGCTGCTGGTCTTGCCGAATCGTCGAAACCTCTGGCAACGGGTTGCGTGGCGCGAAGGGATCGCGGGGCAGATTGTCCGCGGGCGTGGGTGCGGCGGATTTGGGCAGACTATCCAGCGGCAATCGCAGACCGATCGGGGAGTCTCCGGGGATGACAAACACCTTCTCGCCGCGGACCGGCCAACGGCCCCCGACCCAACCCGGGTGGGCCTGCCACCAGGCGCGCTTGAGCGGCATCACAAACCCGACCGGCTTGTTCAGCCCCTGGGTGAAGGTTCGCACCATCATCGCCCGTTCGTTGGGGTCTTCCAACTTCGGATCGGTGGGTTCGACATCGATCGGCAGCTTCTGTTCCTTCCACAAGTAATGGAAGGTGTCTTCGTAGACGGGAAGTGTGACCTTGGCTTCGATCCCCAGTGTGACGGCCAGGTGTTTGACGAAGCGTTCGGCGTCGTCGTGGGTGAACCCATAATCCTTGCCCTCGTCGGCGATGTACTTGGGGTTCTGCCAGACGGGCTGTCCGTCGGTGCGCCACAAACAGGTCAGCGCCCAGCGCGGCAGTGATTCGCCCGGGTACCACTTGCCTTGTCCATAGTGAAGCAACGCGCCGGGTGCGACGGTGTCGCGCAGCTTCAACAACAAGACGTTGGAAAGCACGCGTTTTTCTTCTCCGACCGCATCGGTGTTCCACTGGGGATCGTCGACATTGTCGATGGCGACGAAGGTCGGTTCACCGCCCATCGTCAACCGCACGTCACCGATCGCCAACACCTCGTCGACGCGATCACCGGCCGCCAAAATGTCGGACCACTGTTGGTTCGTGTAGGGTTTGGTCGTCCGCGGCGCTTCCAAGATTCGGGTGACCGTCATCTCGTGGACAAATTCCACTTCGCACGGTTCATGCCCACCGGTGATCGGCGCCGCGTCGCTGTAGTGTGGCGTGCACGCCAAAGGAATGTGTCCTTCGCCGGCCATCAAACCGCTGGTCGGATCCAACCCGACCCATCCCGCACCGGGCAAGAAGACTTCGGTCCAGGCGTGCAGATCACAGAAGTCCGCGGCCGGGCCGGCCGGGCCTTCGATCGGTTTTTCGTCCGGCGCCAGTTGGATCAGATACCCCGAGACGAACCGCGCGGCCATGCCGATGTGGCGGAACGCCTGGACGAGCATCCAGGCCGAATCGCGGCACGATCCGCTGGCCAGTTTCAGCGTCTCCTCCGGCGTTTGCACACCGGGTTCGAGCCGAATTTTGTAATCGACCCGCTGCTGGGCCATGCGGTTGACGTCGACCAGAAAATCGATCACCCGCTCGGACTTCTTGGGCAGTTCGCTGATCCAATCGGCAAACAGCGGCGTCACCGGCTCGGTGACCAGATACGGCGCCAGTTGGCGTTCGATTTCGGTCGCATACTGAAACGGCCAGGACTCGGCGCTCTCTTCGACGAAAAAATCGAACGGGTTGATCACCGTCATGTCGGCGACCAGATCGACCACGATCGACAGTTCTCGCGCCCGCTTGGGGAACACCAACCGCGCCACCGGATTGGCGAACGGATCCTGTTGCCAATTGATGAAGTGATCTTCGGGACGAACACTCAGATCGTACGAAACGATTTTCGTGCGGCCGTGATAGGCCGGGCGAAGCCGTACCTTTTGCGGGCCAAGCCCGACGGCGCGGTCGTATTGATACTGAGTCTTGTGGTGGAGAGCGACGCGAATGGTCATGCAGATTGGGTTGCGTAAAAGTAGTCTTGTCCGAGTGAATCACCGACCGCGTTGAGTTCAATCTGCAAGCGATCGACAAATTGATGCATGCCGCCGGCGATCACTTCTTTGACGTTGGTGTTTTCCAAGCGATGACGAAGTGCGGCGATTCGCTGCCTGGCTTGTCCGGGCAACTCCGAGTCGGATTCGCTTTCGATCTCCCGCAGCGATCGATCGACACCGGCGACACAGGAATAGATACTGCGTGGAAATGTCCGGTGGAACAGAAAAAAGGCCACGATCTTTTCGATATCCATCAATTGATGTTCGCGACGATAGGCTTCAAACCCGCTGATCGCCAGCAACAGCGTCGACCACTGCAGATCATCGACCGCGGTGCCGACGTCTTCCACGCGAGGCAGCAGATTGAAGTACTTGACGTCCAGAATTCGAGACGTCTTGTCGGCCCGTTCGAGTAGACGCCCGACGTTAAGAAAATGCCAGGCCGTATTGTGGGGCATGGTGTTGTCCAGCACGCCGGTCCACATCAACGCGTGGTCGCGAACCTGTTCAAAGAATTCCGCCGTCGGATCGGTCAACTGCGCCGGGCTGCTGTCGCGAACGAAATGATAAAAATCATTCAGTTCCTCGAACGCCTCAGTCGACAAAGCCTCGCGGACGCTCCGTGCGTTCTCACGCGAGGCCCGCAGACAGGTCAGCATCGAACTGTGGTACTCGCGATCAAACGCCAGAAATTGCACCACGTTCTGACAGGTCGCCGTGCCGTACTTGGCCTTGAACCACTCGTTGTCTCCGGTCACCTGGACCAGCGGTTTCCAGGGATCGACCAGGTATTCCGGTTGGTCCAACGTCATGTGCAACGTCACTTCGATGAATCGAGCCAAATTCTCAGCTCGTTCGGCCTGACGGCTCATCCAATAAATCGATTCAGCAACACGTGAAAGCATAGATGGCTCGGTTTGATGTTCGCCTGTTGGTTTTCAATCGGTCGTCGTCCACTTTACAATCTTGCAACTCGCCTGAGTCAAACGAGCTGCACCTGATCTGCGATCGTCGGCCCTGGTCTGTGAACGCCGGGCTCTGATCAAGGATCGCTGGGCCCGGATCAGCGATCGTCGGGCTCTGGTTTGCGGTCCACCGGGTCGGTGTCATCACCGTGCACCGAGGCGATCGCTTGCCCCTGCTCGGCGACCACCCACGTATCCTTGCTGCCGCCGCCCTGTGACGAATTGACGACCAACGATCCCTTCCGCAGGGCCACGCGTGTCAGGCCGCCCGGCAAGACCCAGACGTCGTCGGGCCGACTGCACAAGATGTACGGACGCAAATCGACGTGGCGGCCTTCTAAGTGATCGTCGATCACGGTCGGGGCGCGAGACAATTCCAGCGTCGGCTGGGCGATCCAGTTCCGCGGATCCTCTTTGATCTTTTGGGCAAACTCCTCGCGTTCTTTCGGTTTCGCGTGCGGACCGATCAGAATGCCGTAGCCGCCTGATTCGCCGGCCGCCTTGATCACCAATTCATCCATGTGCGAGAGCACGTATTCCCGATCCTCTTCCTTTTGACAAACGTAGGTCGGGACGTTCGGCAAGATCGGCTCTTCGTCCAAATAATATTTGATCATGTCCGGGACAAACGCATAGATCACCTTGTCGTCGGCAATTCCCGTCCCGGGGGCGTTGGCCAAGCAGACGTTGCCGGCGCGGTACACGTCCATCAATCCCTTGACCCCCAGCACGCTGTCTTTGCGAAACGTCTTGGGGTCCAGAAAGGTGTCGTCGACTCGCCGGTAAATCACGTCGACCCGCTGCAATCCACGCGTCGTTTTCATGTAGACATAGTCACCTTCGACGACCAGGTCGCGGCCCTCGACCAATTGGACCCCCATCCGTTGGGCCAAGAACGAGTGCTCGTAATAGGCGCTGTTGAAAACGCCGGGCGTCAACACCACGATGGTCGGATCCGAAACGTGGGGCGGAGCGACATCGCGTAACAGTTGAAACAGCCGCGACGAGTAATCGGTGACCGGGCGCACCCGCGAGGCACCGAACACCTGCGGAAAGTTCCGCTTCATCACGTGACGGTTCTGCAGCACATACGACACGCCGGACGGGCAACGCAAATTGTCTTCCAGAACGTAGACGGTCCCGGTATTGTCACGGACCAAATCCGTCCCCGTGATGTGACACCAGACGTCATTGAAGGGCTTCAATCCCTGACATTCTTTCAGATACGCCGGTGCCGTGTCGACCAACTCCGCCGGAATGATCCCTTCCTGGATGATGGCCCGCTCGTTGTAGACGTCACACAGGAAACGATTGAGTGCACGGATCCGCTGTCTTAAACCGGCGTCGATGTGTTTCCACAAGATCGCCGAGACGATCCGCGGCACCACGTCAAACGGCATGATCTTTTCTGTGCCCGAATTGTCGCTGTAGACCGTGAACGTGATCCCCATCCGGAACAAGGCCTGTTCGATCGCGTGCTGACGGCGCGACAATTCCTGCGGCGGAAATCGGTTGAACAACGAAACCAACTCTTCCGCGTCCGGACGAGCGACGTTGTTTTTGTCGACCAACTCGTCAAAGAAACCATCCGTCTGATAATTCGGCAGGGACGGAATCGGACCGAGTGACTGCACCTGAGACACGGATCCGGAAGTTTGTTTTTGCATGGCGGACTCTTCTGCGCGTGCTTCAACGGTGCGCAACCGGCAAACGAAACGACACGAGGAAATAAGGACGTTCGGTGGTGGGCCGGATCCGCCAAGTTCCAGACCTGAGGACCGATTCTAATCAGAATCGCGTCCAGACGCCTCCAGGCAGTCGCCCGGCAGCACCTTGCGGGGCACAGCCCTCCCGAAAACTTACTTTAAGGGAATGGCGTGCTGTTCGCATACGTCCCATCCCAAGGATTCGACCACATTGGGCAATTCCTTGCGCCGCACGCCCGGGCGACAACGCTGTATCATGGGCCTCCATTGCACCTCTTTTCTACTCCTAGCGACCTGCCCCACCCGTGCGTGGCGATACCCTGAAACGTCTACCGCTGTATTCGCTCGCCTCGGGAGCGATCGTCGCGATCGTGTTGATGGTCGTGGCGGTCTCCGGGGCTCCGATTCCCAACGTCGGCCTCGGGGCGCTCGGTTTGCTGCCGCTCGCCGCGGCGCTGGTCGATGCCGTTCGCTTGAGAACCAAATTCGCATCCGGCGGGCCGGATCGGGACGACGGGGCAGGGCAGGGCGGGGCGGGCCTTGCCGGAGCGGACCGGTCAGAGCTGGGCGAGTGGCTGGCCGAAAAAGCCGAATCGCTGGCCGCCCAAGAACAGGAACTCAACGCCCGCGCGCTGTCGCTGCAGCAGTGGATGCAATTTCCCGACGCGATCGATTTTAAAAACACCGACTTCCGAAACACGGACGTTTTAGACCATGACGCTCGCCGCCGCGCGCGCCCGAGCGACACACCGGAAATCTCCGCCGATGACCCGATGGCGCGGCACGATCGCGAGCTGTTGGAATTGGTCGAATCCAAAACGCGGGAGCTATTTGACAGCATCAAACAAGATGCCTACCGCAAAGACAGCGGCGACCGCAAACTTTTTGACAACGAGAAAATCCGCACCGATCTGGTCGCCCTGGTTTCCGACGTCGTGGCGATCTACCGGCCCGGGGAAACAGCGCCGCTGCTGAAAACCAATGTCGATGCCGTCTCGCGGGCCGTCGGACGGGCGTCGTTGCGATTGCTGGTCGCGGTGGAGAGTCTGCCGGGCGGATTGGCCAACTACGATTTCCAATCGATCTACAACGTGGTCATGCGGGCGGTCAAAACATTCGGCATCTACAAGTCGGCCAAACCCTACATCGATGTCGCCTCCAATGTGCTTTTTGCCGGCCGGATCGTCAGCAGCACCAACCCGCTGACCCTGGTCGCCTGGTGGGCGGCCAGCAAAGCGACAACCTATGGAGCGTCCAAGCTGGGTGCCCACGTGTTGGACCAACAAGCCGTCGGACTGATCCGCCAACTCGTCGAAATCATTGCCATCGAAGTCGCGTCGATCTACAGCCCGATGGTCCGCTACCGAGACGTCCATTGGATTTACGGCGTCGAATTGGTTCATCTGGCCAGTGAACTGGCGATCTCCGACTCCGCCCGCGTGACGGCGATGAACCAGTTGTCGGCGCTCAACCTGCGCGATGAATACGGCCGGGTTTCGTTGCTGCGACACCTGGCCGACGGTTCGACCTCGCGACCGGCCAACTACCAACCCGCCCAATCCCTGTCGGCATCGGATCGCAAGCTCGTGGCCGAGCGTTTGGAAGCGTTCCTGCTGACCCACGTTCTGGGCGACAAGAACCAACGCCCCAAAAAAGCTCTGATCGATGCCTGGCAGACTTCGGCGGCGGATCGTCTGGAGATTCAATTCCGTGTCGGCCAAGTCGACGTGTCGCCCGAAGAACAAACCGAACGGGCGATCTGGGCGCTCGCTTCGTTCGCCCTGCAGCACTTCGGCGACGAACCCGCACCCGCGATCGACCGGCTGAAACCGACCCAGACGTTCAACGCAATCGATTCGTCGTGCCGCGCCCGTCTGGTTCGAGAAATCCAAGCGGAACCGCCATTCCTTTACCACCCGCCCAGCCTGGGTCCGGACGGTGAAATCTGCAAGCGTTTCCTGACCGATCTGATCCACATGGCCGCCGGGGGTCGAAAACCAGCCGAGCTTCTCGAAACGGGGCCAAGGACGGACGACGCTGACGTCCAACTGGTGTCTTGGTCCGGCGAGGAAGCCATTCGAGTGACCGCCTACTTCATGCGTGCCGACGCCGATGAGCTGATCAAGCGATATCACCAAAGCGACGCCGCGCAGTTGCTCGATCAAACCAACCCGGCAAGTCTGGCGCCGGAGATCGCGACGGCGCTGCACTATCTGGTCGGCCAAACCGGCTCGGAGCAAGCGGTGCGTTGTGTGTTCAGCGATGCGAAACTGGCAACCGGTGACCAACCGGTCGCGCTGGCCCGAATCGGTTCCTCGCTGATTTGCTTTCGGCTCCGGGGCGATGCCGATCGGGCGACCGCCAGCCTGACCGTGCTGTCCCAATGTGCCCTGACGGAAGCGACGATCGAAAAAGTTTCCGGATATGTCCGCAGCGATTGCCGCGTGATCTTCCCCGATGCGACCGCTGTGCTGGTGCCGGGAAGCACGCTGGCGGGCTACGACGCGTATTTTGCCGGTCTGTTGAACGGCGCGTGATCGATCCCCCCACGCGCCACTGGCTGACGCCACGTGCTGGCATCACATTCGGGCGAACACGCGAAAACTAATCTTTCGATTTCAGGCCTGTTTTTCCTAAAGTCCCGGTCGCTGGCGGCCGACGGGGTCGCCGCGTTCGCTGATCACCCGCGACTCGGCTGCAATTTTGTACCGTTTTCTTCGACTCTCGATGCCCCTGATGCTGCTGGCCCTTGTCGGCCAGGGTCTTGCTGTCGCAGAGCAGGGCGGGACCGTTGCAGGGCAGGGCAGGGCGGTGGCGTCGGAAGAGTCCGTTCCACAACTCGTTTCACGCCCGACGATCTCGCTTTCGGCCGAAACGATTGAAACCATCGCCGGCGGCCCCGAATCGTGGGCCAGCCCCGACAAGGTCGGCGGCAGCATCCAAACCATGCTGCTATTGTCGGTCATCTCGCTCGCCCCGGCGATCTTGCTGATGACGACGTGCTACATCCGCATCATCGTCGTGCTGAGTTTGCTGCGGCAGGCGATCGGGTTGCAAGCCCTGCCACCGACTCAGGTGCTGACCAGCATTTCCCTGTTCATGACGCTGCTGGTGATGACCCCCGTTTGGACGCGGGTCTATGACGAAGCGATCAAACCCTACAGCGATCCGGAAACCGAGATGACGTTGGCCGAGGCTTATGAAGCCGGCGCGTTGCCGGTTCGCCAGTTCATGTCCAAGCAGATCGCGGCGGCAAAGAATCATGCCGACGTGGTGCTGTTTTATCGCCACGCGGTCCCCGACGGGCCGACCCCCAGTTCGTTCGCCGACATCCCGATCCGCGTGCTGCTGCCGGCGTTTGTGATCAGCGAACTGAAGATCGCGTTTTTGATGGGATTCAGCATCTACCTGCCGTTCCTGGTGGTCGACATCGTCGTGGCCAGTGTGACGATGTCGATGGGGATGTTCATGCTTCCGCCGGCGATGATTTCGCTGCCGCTGAAACTGTTGTTGTTCGTGCTGGTCAACGGCTGGCACTTGGTCGTGGGCATGTTGTTGGCCAGTTTTGGACCGGTGGGTTAAATGACGCTCGATTCAAGCCAAGCGATTGATCTGTGCCGCCAAGCGTTGATGTTGGCCGCGTTGTTGGCCGCGCCGGTGTTGGTGATCGGGGCCGTCGTCGGCATCGTGACGGGGTTGCTGCAAACCCTGTTTCAGATCCAAGACCAATCGATCTCTTTTGTGCCCAAATTGATCGTCTCTAGCTTGGTGCTGTTGGCCTGCATGCCCTGGATGTTCTCGCGGATGATTGAATTCACACAAACCATGTTCGTCGGCCCGTTCTAACGAGAGAGTGGGATAGGCTTCCAGCCTGTCAATGCGGACTGACAGGCTGGAAGCCTATCCCACAATTAAGATCGACAGGCTAGAAGCCTATCCCACAATCAAGATCGACAGGCTAGAAGCCTATCCCACTGAATATTGCTCGATGAATTTCAACGACACGCTCGGCGATGTGACCGGTCAATGGCTGCTGCACCAGCTGATCGTCTTTGCGATGGTCGCGGCACGACTGGGCGGGCTGGTGATGGCGCTGCCGATGTTGGCCAGCGGGTTGCCGATGCGGATTCGAATCCTGCTGGTGCTGGCGATCACGCTGGTGCTGGTCCCCGGTGTCGGTGCCGCGGTGCCGATCGACGGCCAGCGGCCAGTGGGGATCGAGATCGTCATCGCTGCCGGCCGAGAGATCATTTTCGGGATGGTCATCGGGGGCGTCGTTCAATTGCTGGTCTCGGGCATCGCCCTGGCCGGCGAACTGATCTCCAACGCCACGGGAATGCAACTGGCTCAAACGGCCGATCCATCCAGCGGCGAATCGGTCCCGCAACTCTCACGTCTACTGGGGCTGCTGGTCACCGCGATCCTGTTCGCCGTCGGTGGCCATCGGTTGTTGATCGATGCCTTGCTGACCAGTTTTTATCAATTCCCACCGATGACGGTCTCGATCGACCAAACCCTGTCCGCCCTGGTGATCGACCATCTGGCGATCGGGATCGAATCGGGGTTGCGTGTTGCGGCACCGGTTGTCGCCTGTGTCTTGCTGACCAACCTGGTCGTGGCGTTGGTCAGCCGAACCGTCCCGCAATTGAACGTGCTTGCGATCGGATTGAACATCAACGTGATGGCCGCACTGTTGGTGATGGCGTTGACGATCGGATCGGCGGGCCTGGTGTTTGAAACCGAACTCTCCCACGCGATCGCGCGACTGGGATTCGAATAATGTCCGACAAAATTCATCCCCCCACACCGCGTCGACGCAAGCAAGCGAAAGAGCAGGGCAGGGCACCGCGGAGCGGCGATGTGGTGTCCGCCGGCTTGTTGTTGGCGACCACCGGCTTGCTGGCCTGGTTCGGTCCGGAACTCGCCCAATCATTGACCGTCTCGCTGGCCGAAACGCTCGGCGGACCGCGCGAACTTTCACTCAGCCGGTGGGAATCGCAACGGATGATTGTCAAGGCGTTTGCCGCCGTCGGCACCCTGCTGCTGCCGCTGTTGGTCGCGATGATGATCTGCGGGATCGGGTTGAATCTGTTGCAAACCGGTCTGCTGATGACGCCTTCCAAGCTGGCCCCCGCGTTGGATCGGATCTCGCCGGCGGCGCGATTGAAATCGATGACGTCGGCGCGTTCGCTGGGGCGATTCGCCATCACGCTGCTGAAACTGATCGCCGTCAGCGCGGTCGCGATCGGGGTGGTGCGATCCAGTCTGCCGACCTTGATCGGCGTGACGCAGATGCCGATCGCCGCGATCGCGACAACGATCTTCGACACGTTGATCGAGTGTTGTTTTTGGATGGGCGCGACCCTGTTGGCGTTGGCCTGTGTCGACTATTCCCTGGCCCGTTGGCAACATGAACGCGATCTGATGATGACCGAGCAAGAGCTTCGCGAGGAAATGCGTGATGCCCAGCGGGCCGCCCCTCCGGCGACCGCCAGAACCCAGGCGGTGCAAGGCGTAGCGTAAGCTTCCAGCTTGCGTTTCCCAAATGTGGCGTAAGCTTCCAGCTTGCGTTTCCCAAGTGAAACGCGACGGCAAGCTGGAAGCTTCCCCCACTTTGCTGATCAAAATGACTTGACGCCCCTTGGCCCTCTGATTTACCCTAATGGCATGAACATCAGCCTGCTAACCATTCTACTCCTCCTACTACTGCCATTCGGGCGGGAGATGAAGGTTTGCACGCTTCGCTTGACATGCCGCTGACACGCGGAATCAAACGACAAAACAGCGAAAACCCGAGTCCCCGAGGACTCGGGTTTTTTTGTTCCTGAAACAATTGTCCCGGGTTTTTGGGATCCCCGTGTTTTTTAAATGCCACCCGCTTCCCATACTATCCCGACTTCTTTTATGGACACCGTCATGGAATCCGCCACCCCCGACTCTCCGATCGCCACCCGCGAAGCCGTGCCAGACACTACCCCCCAAACCCAGCGTCAGATCCGAATCTTTGACACCACGCTTCGCGACGGCGAACAGTCCCCCGGGGCGAGCATGAACCTGGCGGAAAAACTGGAGGTCGCGCACGCGTTGGCGGATCTCGGTGTCGATGTGATCGAAGCCGGTTTTCCGATCGCGTCACCGGGCGACTTCGATGCGGTCAAGCAAATCGCCGAAACGATCAAGGGCTCGACGATCTGTGGCTTGGCTCGCTGCAATGAAAAGGACATCTTGCGCGCCGCCGACGCGGTCCAGCATGCCGAACAATCTCGCATCCATGTGTTCTTGGCGACCAGCGCGATCCATCGCGAATTCAAGCTGCGGATGACACCGGACGAAATCGTCCGCCGCGCCGTCGACGGCGTCAAACTGGCCGCCAGCAGATGCGACGACGTCGAGTTCTCGCCCGAAGACGCCTGTCGCACCGAACACGATTTTCTGTGCCGCGTGGTCGAAGCGGCGATCGATGCCGGCGCGACGACCATCAACGTGCCCGACACCGTCGGCTACGTCACGCCCGCAGAGATCTACAAGATCTTTGACATGCTCCGCAACCGTGTGCCCAACATGGACAAAGCGGTGCTCAGCACCCACTGCCACGATGACTTGGGGATGGCCGTCGCCAACAGCTTGGCAGCCGTCGCGGCGGGCGCCGGACAAATCGAATGCACCATCAACGGGATCGGCGAACGCGCCGGCAACGCGGCCTTGGAAGAAGTCGTGATGGCGATGAAGACGCGTGGCGATTTCTACGACTGCACCACGCGAATCAATTCCGAGCGGTTGGTCCCCGTCAGCCGCCTGGTCAGCAAGGTGACCGGAATCAGCGTGCAACGCAACAAAGCCATCGTAGGACGCAACGCGTTCGCCCACGAATCGGGAATCCACCAAGACGGCATGCTGAAGGAACGCAGCACGTACGAGATCATGTCGCCCGAAGAAGTCGGGTTTGCCAAGACCGATCTGGTGCTCGGTAAACACAGCGGACGGGCCGCATTGGCCGATCGCGCCAAAACACTCGGCTTTCACATCGACGGCGAGGAACTCAATTCGGTCTTCGAACAATTTAAATTGCTGGCCGACAAGAAAAAGGAAATCTACGACGGCGACATCATCGCGCTCGTGCAACAAAAGATCAGCACCAGCGGTGGCCAAACCTGGTCCCTGGTCGACTACGAAGTCACCTGCTCGAAACAGCAGGCGCCCAAAGTGAAGTTGACACTGAGCGACGGGAGCGATGAAAAGTCCGCCGAAGTCACCGAGGGCGATGGTCCGATCGACGCCGCGTTCTGGGCGGTTGAACAGATCACCGGCGTGCAACTGGTCTGCAAGGACTATCGCGTCCGCAGCGCCACCCTCGGCCGCGACGCGATCGGCGAAGTCAACTTGGAAGTCGAACACAAGGGGCGGCTGTATCGCGGCACCGGCGTCAGCACCGACAGTGTCGAAAGCACCATCTTGGCCATGCTGAACGCGATCAACCGCATCGCCGCGGAGTGAACGAGTACTTGTTCCCAGGCTCCTGCCTGGGAACACACTGTTTTGGGAGGCTCTGCCTCGCGTCGGCCGGAGGCGGAGCCTTACCCCGTGAACGATTTGTTAGCGGCAGGGCGCGAGCCCTCCGGTGTGTTGGCAAAGATGCGCAAGCCGGAGGGCTCGCGCCCTGCCGCTAAAACCTCGTCAACCACAGGAGATAAATCGTTCACGGCGTAGGGCAGGAGCCTGGGAACGAGTTAAAACCCACGGATAGCAGCGCGAACCCACGGATGGAAAGCAGCCTGGGATCTGTGGGTTCGCGCTGCCATCCGTGGGTGAATTCCCATCCGACTCCACCGCGTGTTCACTTCCAAACTCTCCCATGGCATCACGCGATGCATCCGCAGGACGGGAATCCAATAAAGCCATCCCACCGCCGACCTGATACGATGAAGAACGATCAACGTGACAGTCGACGAGGCCCAGGCGATGGCGAGTTCAAAACGACACCTAAAACCAATTGACATCATCTTCTTGGTCGTTGCGACCGTGATGGTGGTTGGCGTTTTGCTCCCAGCCATCAGCACACCTCGGCGTCCCCACTGGAGTGCCACCTGCAAAAACAATCTCAAGCAATTCGGGCTGGCAGCGCAAGTTTTCCACTCGGCGAGAGGCCGACTTCCAGGTTACGTCCAACACTATGGTGCGTGGCGGCCCGGTCAGGATTCAGCTGCCACGGATTCTCACGCCGCTGAATTTGCCAGCACCCACGCGCACGAAAAAGTTGGCACCTGGGTCGTTGCTCTGTTGCCGTATCTGGACGAACAACCGCTCTATGAGCGCTGGTCGTTGAACAAGTTTCCGATTGCGTTCGGGACGGAGGGACCATTAACCGAAGGCCGGGCCGGCGTTGGATTCAACTCAATCACAGCCGCCACACTCAGCCTCATGCAGTGTCCGGCAGCAACCGATCCCACAACCGTCGCTGGCGCGAACCATTACGCCTGCAACGCTGGCATGTACGCTTCGCTTTTGAGTCCACAATTTGAACGTTCGATGTCCGCGGCCAACGGCGTCTTCAACAATCAGTTCCCGGGACTGCTGCCCAACGGCGACGCTGCTCCCCGTGGACCGGAGATCAGCTTGGACGACTTTGCCGACGGAGTCTCCCACACGTTGTTGTTCACCGAAAACTTGCAAGCGTTACCGTGGCACCGGGCGGGCTTCATTGATGCCGAAGACTTGATCCTGCAGGAAGGCCACGAGCACGTGTCGTACGAACCGACCAGCCGGTACGCCCAAGGGATCGTCTGGCACCGGGAATCGGATGACCCCGCCAGCGGATTGCCGCCTGTCCGACCGATCCACCGGATCAATTCCACGCTCGGCGGGCGGGCGCTCGACGAACTGCAGATGACGAAGGCCAACGCCCACGATCTCGCTCGACCGAGTTCGCTGCACCCGGGCGGCGTCAACATCACGCTGGCCGATGGCTCCGTGCGGTTCCTCAGCGAGACGGTGGACTATCGCGTTTACCAGTCGTTGCTGGCACCGGACGATGCCCAAAGCGATGCGCCGTTGGATGGGTTTGAGCCGCCGGAATCACGTCTTGGATGGTAGCGGAAGGGCGCGAGCCCTGCGGTCTTGCGGGCACCTACTTGTCAAACACGCCGGCTCCGAAACCGATGTCATCGTCATCGTCGTCGTCACCGACGGGAAAATGCAGTTCCCCGGTCATCGGATCGGGCTTGAGCTTCATCGAATCGCTGTCGGGCTTGAATTCACCGTCACCGGCCAGCATGTGAATGCTGGAACCGGGACTGTCGGGTCCGGCCGGATTGTCGTCGCTCTCGCCCAACAGGTCACCGACATCCAGCGGCTCGGGATCGGCGTCCGCGTCCAGCGTGGTTGCATCAAAGCCGCGGGACGCATCCTCGATCACCACGTCGGGCACCTCCGACGCATCCACCTCTTCGGCAGTCGGAATCGGGTCCAAGAACCCCAGTTCGTCGGAGGAATCGATCGTTTCGGCCAACTGCCCGACCGAGCCGAAGGATTCCGAACCGACGGTGCGGTCGGAATCATCGGTGACCGTCGCGAATCCATCCTGATCGTCGCTTTCGTCGGAGTCGCCGGCCAGGAACGCGGACAATTCCGAATCGTCGTCTGCCAGCCCGCTGTCACCGTCATCGCTGGATGGTCCGACAACGATCGGCGAATCGGTCGCGCCGCTGGCAATGTCCAGGGATTCTGCGTCGATCAGCGGGGACCGAAAGACTTCATCCACATTGCCACGCAACACCTGACGTCCCAATTGGATCGCCTTCTCTTCGCTCCAACCATTCTCGCCGACAAACTCATCGGCCAGCACGCGGGCCAAGATGCGGCGATACATGTCGAACTTGGGCAACACGAATTCCAACTTGTACGCGTCGCTGTAGTAAGCGATTTGCTTGTTGCGCGGCACCGCTTCCAGCCGAGCCGCCGCATCACGATGGATGAACGACGGTGTGTTGCTGTACCACCAATGCCCGTTGGTCAACACGTTGGGAAAGATCCAACTGTAACTGACCAATTCCTGGTTGGTCACGCTGGCCAACACCGAGATCGGAAATTTGACCTTGGGGAACGCGTTGAACAACTCGCGATACTGGATCAACGACACCCGGCTGTCATACAGATCTTGGCCCTGGTAGACCCCCGACGGATAAACGCCTCGGTTGACACCGATCATCAAATCGAACGGCAGCCCGTATTGATCACACAATTCGGCGAGCGTCCAAAAGACACGCCGAGAGAGTGCATCGCGCTTAGACGCTTCGGATTGACTGTCGTGGCGGAGGACGTGATCCAGTGCATTTTGCGCTTCACCGTCGCCGACCATCGAGGGTTGGAAACTCGGTGGGATGGAAATCGCACAGGCGCGTGCACCGTGGGAGACGAAGTGTTCGAAACGTTGCTCCAGCGCCGCCCGCAACGAGGACAAGGTCCCATCGAGCGGCACGCCACTGCAACGCTCCAGACGTTGACGGACTTCGGGCTTGGCCAGATGAAACACCAAGTCGTCGGTCCGCAGGCAGGGGATGTAGGTGCTCGAATCAAACCCCTCCAGCTCATCGTCAAAGTCGTTGGTCAGGAACACCGCTTCGACGTTGCTTTTGTCCAAGACGGTTTGCGCCCAACCGGCGCCATTCATCTTTTCTTCGGCGGTGTCGAACAACGACTCCCAATTGTCCGGCGTGATCGCGTCGTCGGTGAAATCAAAAAACTCGCGGCAGATTTGGAGCAACCAGTGGTAGTTGGCGGTGTTGGTGATATTGCCCAGACCGTGAACCATCCGGCCGACCAGCTCGCGGGGCGAAATCCCCGGCTCCTCGATCTCCTGTCGCGGCATCCCCGCCGAGTGGACCAACTCGGTGTAGTAGTGGTAACCCAGGATGTCCGCCAGCGTGCTTGAGGCGGGCGAATAGGGGTTGATGTGGGTATGGGGATCGATCAGACGAATGGCGGAGATTGCCTGGTAAATCGTCTCGCGAGCCGACGATCGATCACGTGCCGCTGAAGAAGCCATAGGGGATTCGAATCCGAAAGATACAGAGAGGCGGTCAGTTTTGATTGCGTCGCACACCCGCGCCCCCGGGCCGCACTTGAAGGGCCCCGGAACGGTCGGCGCCGCTGGGAAACGATCGCTAATTGTCTCGCAAACCCGGGCCGAAGGCGAGCCACCCGGGCCGGTTTTTCGGCCCGCAAACAGGGATTTGGTTGCGATTTCGTGAAAAAAACTTGCCGATTGGTAATCCTGTCGCGCTAGAATAGGGCCATTCCAATTTCCGTCCGTTTGCGTGTGGGACCGAGCTCCATTATGGATCGAACGCCAGAAGGCCCGCAGGCTGAAAAGCCATCCGACGAAATCCCGATCTCCGAAGTCCCGATTTCAACGACGGAAACCCCCAGCGACGACCTGGCGGACGAACAGCCCTTCGCGCTCCACCGCCTGCCGTCGACCGGTGACACGCCTCCGGCCCCGACGTGCAACCCCGCCGCAGGTCGGTCGGGCCCAGACAGCCCCGACGGCGACGGATCGACCGCCGCCCCGAGGACGCTTCGGATCGAGCGGGACGAGTCTGAAACGCCCCGGACCGTGATCTTTCATCGATTTCACCCCCAAGCGTCCGGCCCCGCCCGACCACACTTCGAGCCCGCAGACGAGCCGGTAGACGACGCAATCACAGACGACGCAATCGAGATGGCTTCCGGCGGCGCGATTTCCGACCGGCTCGCTTTCGACACCACGCCCCAGCCCGTCTCGCCCCAGCCCGCTTCAGACGGCGGCTTCCCACAGGACAGCGTTCCACAGGACAGCGACCCACAGGAATCGTGCTCCGACATCACCGACATCGACGTGTCGGACATCGTGGTCAGCCCCGAACCGGAACGGCATTCGATCGCGACGAAACACCGCCAGCACGCGCGTCGCAGCGACCCGGTGCGTCACGGCGTGGTGATGCTGGTGACCGTACTGGTGATGTTGGCTGCCGCCCGATACGTCCTGCCGAGTATTGTCGAAGAGATCCGCTACGCGCAACATCGCGGACAACTGCGTGCAGAATTCGAAGTCGCCGGCGAAGGCTTGAAAAACGTCTCGCTCGACACGCTCAGCCAGGCCTACCAAATGGTCAACGCGGCGGCCGGCCCCAGCGTCGTCCACATCGACATTCATCGCACCGCCCACGAAGCGATCGCCCACCCTGATGTTCCGGGGGCGCCGGCGATTCTGATCTCCGACCAGGGCAGCGGCGTGGTGGTCGATGCCGACGGCTACATCCTGACCAATCGGCATGTGGTCGCCGGCAGCGACCAGATCTCCGTCACGCTCAGCGATGGCCGGACCGTCGACGCGATGATTGTCGGCACCGACGAACTGACCGATCTGGCCGTGCTCAAAGTCAACGCCGATCGCTTGATGCCGATCCCATGGGGCGACAGCGAGCGGATTCGGGTCGGCTCTCCCGTCTGGGCGATCGGCAGCCCCTTCGGCCTGGATCGCACCGTCACCTTCGGCATCCTCAGCGGCAAACACCGCGTGGTCCGCGCCAAAGACCGCTATCAAGATTTCATGCAAAGCGACGTGGCGGTCAATCCCGGCAACAGCGGTGGCCCCCTGGTCGATTCACGGGGCACATTGATCGGCATCAACACCGCCATCGTGGGCGACACCTACCAGGGCGTCAGTTTTGCGATCCCCAGCGGCATCGCAAAAAAAATCTATCTGCAACTGCGTGAAAAAGGATCGATCGAGCGGGGCTGGCTGGGTGTTTCGCTGGTCGAAGTCCCCAATGACCGGCTGCAAGGCGAGAACCATCGCATTCGCGGCGCGATGATCGCTGCACTGGCCGACCAAAACTCCGGTGCCGCACGGGCGGGGTTGAAATCGGGCGACCTGGTGATTTCACTTGATGACCAGAAAGTGCGTGATGTTGACCACCTGATGCAATTGATCGGAAACGCGATGGCCGGCACGGCGATTCATTTGAGCGTCATCCGCGACGGCCAAGGGCTGGAATTTGACGTCCTGCTCGGCCGCCGCCCCCCGCCGTTGGATCTTCGCTAGAAGTGCGTCAACTTTTGGACTGAGGGTGCCGCGAGACACGGCGATTCCAAGCGATCGTACCGAACGAGCGAGAGGAGCAGTGGATCTCTGTACGACGTCCTTTCCAGGTCGTCGTGGAGAGTCCAACGGACGACGGCCCGGAAGGGCCATCGTACCTGGGAAAGCGGTCGCCTGAAGGCTAAACACCAACGGTTGCTGAACCCTCTTTCACGTTTACCCGTGCATCCAGGGCGCCCATCCCGCCCCAGAACCCCCATTTCCGGCCCGTTATCCCACCTACAGGCGATCGAAAATCCTCGGTCCCTGCGCTATACTATCGATGTTTGTTCCCCCGACTCTTTTTCACCCGCGAGACCCCAGCACCGTGAATATGCCCCGAGCCCTCGCTGTGATCGGTTTTTCCCTTTCTACAGCACTCGTTTCTTTCGCATTCCCGGCGTCCGCTGACGACGCAACCCCGGGGATCGCGGCGGAAAAACCCGCCGAAGGCCCTTCGGTCAAGGTCGACGAAGGTTACATGGTTCCCTACACCTTTCGTGTGCCCGGCACCGACGAAGAAGTCGAAATGATCCCGGTCCCGGGTGGCGAATTCATGTTCGGCAGCCCCGAGGATGAAGCGGATCGCGGCGAAGACGAAGGCCCGCAGATCAAGGTCACCGTCGATCCGATGTGGGTCGCCAAGACCGAGGTCACCTGGGGCTTGTACCAGGAGTTCATGGACCTGTATGGCATCTTCAAAGAGTTTGAATCGAGCGGAATCCGAGTGGTCAACGACGACAACAAAGTCGATTCGATCACCGCACCGACCGAACTCTACGACCCCACGTTTACCTACGAGTACGGCGACGACGAGGACCAACCGGCGGTCACGATGACCCAGTATTCGGCCCAACAGTTCACCAAATGGATCAGCCTGGTGTCCGGCCAACAGTTCCGATTGCCGACCGAAGCGGAATGGGAATACGCCGCCCGGGCCGGCACGACGACGGCTTACTCGTGGGGCGACAGCGCCGACGACATCGATGACTACGCTTGGTATTTTGACAACGCCGACGACGGACAAGTCGCCGTGGCATCGAAGAAACCCAACCCCTTCGGCCTCTACGACATGCACGGCAACGTCGGCGAATGGACCGTCAACCAATACACCGAAGACGGCTATGTCGACTTCGCGGACAAGCAAGGCATCAACGCGACCGACCTGGTCAAATGGCCTGAAGTCCCCTCGCCGTGTGTGGTTCGCGGCGGAACCTGGGAATCGGACGCCGAAGACGTCCGCAGCGCCGCCCGCATGGCTTCGGACGACGAAGAATGGAAGTCGGAAGACCCGAACTTTCCCCGTAGCCCCTGGTGGCACACCAGTGATCCCTCGCGCGGCGTCGGATTCCGCATCTTCCGATCCTACAAACCGCTCCCCAAAGCAACGATCACCAAGTTCTGGGAAGCCCAAGCCGAAGACACCGTGCTGGATGTCGAGTCTCGAATGGATGGCGGACGTGGCGGCATGGGCGTGATCGACAAAGATTTGCCCAAGGCGATCGAAGAGATCAAATAAAGCAAAGCTCAAATCTACACGTCGCAAGCCGGAAGCTTACGCCACTTCACTCCAACCTTTTTTGAATCCCGTGTACGAAACCTTAGCTGTCGTCGGCGCCACCGGTGCGGTCGGACGAATCGTTCTTGAGCAACTCGAGGCTCGCAACTTTCCCTACAAGCGGCTGAAACTGCTGGCCTCGCAGCGTTCGGCGGGTCAGCAGGTTCGCTTCAAAGACGAAACGATCACGGTTGAATTGCTGGCCCCCGGTGCGTTCGAAGACGTCGACATCGTGATCGCCAGCACACCCGATGAGGTGTCCGCCGAATTCGCCCCCTACGCCGTCAAAGAAGGCGCCATCGTCGTCGACGAAAGCGGTTATTGGCGGATGGACCCCAAGGTGCCGCTGATCATCCCCGAAGTCAATCCGGATGCGATCGCCGACCATCAAGGCATCATCGCCAGCCCGAATTGCAGCACCACGCAAATGGTCGTCGCGCTCGCACCGCTCCACCAAGCCGCCAAGGTCAAACGAGTCGTCGTGAGCACCTACCAAGCGACCAGCGGCGCGGGTTTGGCCGGCAACGCCGAACTGGAATCCAGCGTGCGACAGATCCTGGACGGGCAAACCCCCGGCCACGAAACGTTTCAACACCCGATCGGTTTCAACCTGATCCCGCAGATCGGCGGCGAGAAATTCGAGGGTTACACCAGCGAAGAAATGAAGATGGTGTACGAGACCCGGAAAATCATGGGCGACGACGACATCCAAGTCTGCCCCACGGCCGTTCGCGTTCCGGTCACGATCGGGCACAGCGAATCGATCCTGGTAGAAACGGAAAAACCGCTGACGGTGGCCGAAGCGACCGAATTGTTCCGCGCCGCGGCGGGCATCACCGTCGTCGACGACTTGGCCAACCACCAGTATCCGATGCCGCGCGACTGCGACGGCAAAGACGACGTTTTCGTCGGCCGGATTCGACGCGACATCAGCGGCGACGGCCATGGGATCGCATTCTGGTGCGTCAGCGACAATCTCAGAAAAGGCGCGGCGACCAACGCCGTCCAGATCGCCGAATTGCTGCAGCAGTCCGTCGCCTCGGCCGGCTGATCGGTGACGCGAACGTTTGCGATCACGATCGCCTATGACGGAACGGACTTCGCCGGCTGGCAGGTCCAACCGGGCCAGGCAACGATCCAAGGAACGCTGCAGCACGCCATCAAGCGGTCGACCAAACTGGACGTCAACGTCACCGGCAGCGGACGCACCGACGCCGGTGTCCACGCGCTCGGCCAAGTCGCCAGCTGCCGCTTTCCGACTTGGACCGCTTCGACCGACGCGCTGTCCAAGGCGATCAATTCACGATTGCCCGAGACGATCGTGGTGACCGAAGTCCACCAGGCACCTTCGGATTTTCACGCCATTCGTGACGCGATCGGAAAACGCTATCGTTATCAAATCCAAGTCCGCCATCAGCGTGACCCGTTCGAACATCGTTACCGCTGGCGACTCCGCCGAGCGGTCGATGTCGCGGCGATGCAGTCTGCCGCGGCCAAGATCATCGGGCATCGCGATTTTTCCAGCTTTGAATCGGCCGGCGCCCGACGCAAGTCATCGGTCCGCGACGTGCGAGATTGCCAAGTCTTGCCGGCGGCGGATTACGAAACCAGCGGGCACCTGGCGATCGAAGTCGAAGCCAACGGCTTTCTCTACAACATGGTCCGCAACATCGTCGGTACACTGGTCGAAGTCGGATACGGCAAACAGCCGCCGGAAT